>CAYNQX010000036.1:11984-36988 GCA_964399495.1 uncultured bacterium | reverse complement strand
GTGGTCCACTAATTCAATTGATGATCACTCGCAAGGAAGGTGAGTCGCGTTAACCTTAAACACGATATCTGTGTCTTGTCACCTGTAAGTCTGAATTTCGCGAGAGTCTATGCGGAATGACGAAAGGAAGTCAAGGTAAGCAAATATTCATAGTTACAGACCAACAAGGCCTGATATCCTGGATGCAAGTTAAATCGTTCTATTCGAACAGATTATTAATATTAGACCGATTGGTCCGAAAGGTAATTATTTCACATTTCTTTGGATTCGCTCCGCTGGCGGGGTCGCTCGGGGCTCCACCCGAGGAGGACGATGCCGCCCGCGCTCCTCGACGCTCTCCGGCTGCCGTTCTCTGCGGATCTCGAATACCGACCTCCACATTCCGGAGACAGATTGGGCGTCCAGGCCTGCCCCCAGAAAACGGATACAGTCATAACCGACACAAACTCAGCGAGATATGCATTGCACGCATTTCCGGCATGTTCCCTGTAATAGCCGGTGCAGATCGAAACACCCCTCATCGCCCACTGCAAAGGACCCGACCATGAAACCTCGTAATCGAACCCCCAAGCACCTGGCCCTGGCATTCACCTTCATCGCCATCCTCGCCGGCTCCGTAGGCGGCGCGGCGGCCGAACTCGTCAACCGCATGGACGACGGCGGCCGCAGCCCCGCGCAGATGCTCACCAACCCCCGGTGGGAGATCGCGCTGACCGACTACGGCTACTCCGACTACCTCGGCTACTTCCGCGGCTATCCCCACGAGATGCTGAGCGGCGAGTGGGGCGGGGCCGTCTCCTACGAGCGCTATGATCCCGCGAACGGCGCCTGGGTGCCGGTGTTCAGCTGGCTCGATCCCGAGTGGATCTATCCGAACTGGAACACGGGCAGCAGCTTCTTCGTCGTGACGCCCCTGGCCGTCTGGGACAGCAACGCCGACACCTACATGGACTCGGGCTACTCCGAGATCAGCAACGGCGACCTGATGTTAAAGATCAGCCACCGCATGGTGCGGGCCCAGACTCCCATGGGCCTCGGCCTCGGCACGAACAGCTCCATCCTGAGCGAGCTCTGGGTGCTCAAGGAGGACTACGAGATCATCGCCGTAACGCCGAGCATGATCCGCAACGTGAACTACTTCCGCTTCCTTCATGGCCACCCGAGCGAGGACTTCGAGGGCGGCGTGGTCGAGAACTACGACAACACCTTCTACAACTGGGACGACACGGTCTGGCCCGGCCAGGACTGCTACATCCACGACATCACCCAGTGGAGCACCTTCGGCGGCAACCAGGGCACCCTGGGCACCGAGTACATCGGCTTCCACGCCCTGCAGGCGCCCAGCGGCTACGGCCTCGGTCACTACCGCGGCGGCGCGCCCGGCAAGCCGGCGACCGGCCTGCACATCGACGTCGAGAACAACACGCTGCTGAACAACCACGGCATCTACGGCCCGGATGAGATCGCGGGCGCCATGCGCTGGTTCTTCTGCGACATGCAGGAGGGCGACACCCACGAGGTGAACCTGATCCTCAGCGTGGCCGGCGACGAGCCGCTGGACTGCTGCAACGTGAACGTGGACGGCCTGTTCGGCCACTGGGACGCGCCCACCAACGCCTACGCCCTCGACCTGACCACCTGCCCCGGGCAATCCCTCACCGACATCTTCACGGCCTGCCTCGCCGACTGCGACGGCGCGCCGATCCTGTTCAACGACGAGGACGTGCAGATCACCCTCATCCATCAGTCCTGCACGGACAACCTGGACGAGATCGTCCTGACTCCCGCCGCGCCCTCGTCCGACGCGAACGGCTGCATGCCCTTCGAGTTGACGATCCCCGAGTGCATCAGCGTGTGCTGCGAGCTCATGTGGGAAGTCCGCGTGGGCGACTGCTTCTTCTTCGTCCGGCTGAACCTGAAGACCGTGGACCTGAACGGCGACGGCAAGGTGGACGACCAGGACCTGATGATCTTCGAAGAGGTCTCCATGCCCCAGCAGGACCCCTGCGCCGACTTCAACCGCGACGGCGTGGTGAACCAGCTCGACATGAGCAGCATCCTCGAGATGATGGGCTGCGACTGCCCGAACACCCCCGTGGGCGACGGCCAGACCCCCGGCCGCTTCGGAATCGTCGGCAACCAGCCCAATCCCTTCAACCCGAAGACGGATATCCTCTTCGACCTGCCCCACGACGCGCACGTGAAGCTGACCATCTACTCTGTCGGCGGTCGTGAGCTGACGACCCTGGTGAACGGCGCCCTGTCGGCCGGCCGCCACACGGCCACCTGGGACGGCAGGACGAACCGCGGCGAGACCGTGACCAGCGGAATCTACTTTGCCCGCATCGAGAGCGACGGGAACTCGGCGACCCAGAAGATGACACTCCTCAAGTAGGTCTGCCGGAACCGGAGCGATCGGAGGCGCGGCTCCCGAAAGGGGGCTGCGCCTTTTTCTTTCACCCTCTTAAACGGTTCGCTATCCTCTCACGTCCAGACACCGTACCCCCGCCCGGAGGCGTCTCTTGATACAGGTCGAAGGACTCCGCAAGCAGTTCGGCGAGCTCGTCGCCGTCGACGGCATCGGTTTCACCGCCGATACCGGCGCCATCTTCGGCCTGCTCGGCCCCAACGGCGCCGGCAAGTCCACCACCATCGGCTGCATCTCCGGCCTGCTCGCCCCCGGGGGCGGCCAGGTCTCCGTGATGGGCCATGACGTACAGCGCGAGGGCCCCAGGGCGCGGGCCCTCCTGGGTGTCGTGCCCCAGGAACTCGCCCTCTACGAAGATCTCTCCGCGCGTGAGAACCTGAACTACTGGGGCGGCGCCTACGGCCTGCGCGGCGCCGCGCTTCGCGAGCGGGTGGCGGCGGTTCTCGACCTCGTCGAACTGGCCGATCGCGCCAAGGAACCCGTGAAGAACTTCAGCGGCGGCATGAAGCGCCGCCTCAACTTCGCCTGCGGCGTGGTGCACGAGCCGAAGGTGCTGCTGCTCGACGAGCCCACCGTGGGCGTCGATCCCCAGAGCCGCGTGCGCCTGCTCGACCTCGTGCGCGCGCAGGCCGACGCGGGCGTCTGCGTGCTCTACACGACCCACTACATGGAGGAGGCGGAGAAGCTCTGCGACCGCCTTGCCATCATGGATCACGGGCGCATCATCGCCATGGGCACCCTCGAGGAGCTGCGCGGACTCACCGGCGAGCGCGACATCCTCCGCCTCAGCGGAAGCTTCGAACCCACCCTGGCCGCGGCGGCTCTCTCGCCCCTGGCCGGCGCCGGCGAGGTGAAGGCCGACGAGGACAGCATCACCCTCGAACTCGCCCAGGCCTCCCAGAAGCTGCCCGCCCTGTTCGCGGCCCTGGCCGAGGCGGGGGCCGAGGTGCGCGAGACCACCCTCACCCGACCCAGCCTGGAGAGCCTCTTCATCAAGCTCACCGGCCGGGAGCTGAGGGAGTGATGGCGCGGCTGCTCTGGAATCACGTCCGCATGGATCTCGCGCGTCACCGCCGCCAGCCCCTGGAGTTCCTCATCTGGCTGGGGATCCCTCTCATGATCGGCTTCCTGTTCACGCTGCTTTTCGGAGGGGGCGGCGGCGAGGGCCCGCAGCCCGTGGCCCACGTGCTCGTGGTGGACGAGGACAGCACCTTCGTCAGCGGCCTGCTGTTGCGCGCCTTCGACGAGGAGAACACCCGGGGCTTCGTGAAGGGCGAGGTGGTGACGGCCGAGGACGGCCGCCGCCGCATCGACGACGGCGAGGCCACCGCGCTCCTCACCATTCCCGCCGGCTTCTCGGACGCCATCCTCCTCGAGGAGCCCCTCGCCCTGCCGCTGGCGACCAATCCCGCCCAGCGGATCCTGCCCATGATGGTGGAAGAGGGACTGCAGGTGCTGGTGGACGGCCACTTCTACCTGCACCGCCTCATCGGCGAGGACCTGCGGCGCTTCGCCGCCATGGACTCGATGCCCTCCGACGCCGAGATCGCCGCCTTCAGCGTGAAGATGAGCAAGCTCTTCGAGCGCCTCGGCGAGTCCTTCGACCCGCTGCTGCTCGAGGTCGTGGACGAACCGCCGCCGCCCGAGGCGCTCGAGGCCGAGGAGGAGAGCCCCTCCACGGCCTTCCTCTTCCTGCCCAGCGTCCTGTTCATGGCCCTGCTGTTCATGGCCTCCGGCTTGGCGGGCGAGATCTGGGAGGAGGAGCGCGAGGGCACCTTGAAACGCGTCCTCGTGACCCCCGGCGGCGCGCCGCCCTTCCTGCTGGGCAAGCTCGTGGCCGCCATGATCCTGTTCCTCGCCGTGGGCGCGCTCTCGCTGGCGGCGGGCAGCGCCTATCTCGACCTCCCCCTCGGGCAGCTCCCGGTCGCCCTGCTCTGGATCGCCCTGAGCGGCGGCGCGCTGGCGGCGGGCTTCACCGCCCTCCAGCTGCTCTTTCCCACCCAGCGCGCGGCCAATGTCGTGAGCCTGGCGCTGATCTTCCCCCTGATGATGCTCGGGGGGAGTTTCTTCCCCTTCGAGGCGATGCCCGGCTGGATGGCCGCGCTGGGAGCGAAGACCCCCAACGGCTGGGCCCTGCAGCACCTGAAAGCGATCCTGCTGGGAAGGGAGGGCGCGGAAGCCCTCCTCGGCGGCCTCGGTGCCTTGCTGGCGGCCATCGTCCTGCTCACCCTCTTCAACGCCTGGCGCTTGCGCGCCCGCTTCGCCGGGAGGTAGGGGATGCTGCGCCAGGTGCTCTACGTCGCCCGCATGGATCTGAAGTTCCTGTTCAAGGCCAGGGAGACCCTGATCTGGGTGTTCGTCATGCCGATCGTGTTCTTCTGGTTCATCGGCACGGTCACGGGCGGGGGCGGCGGCGGTCTCATCGGCAAGGGCAGCCTGGCTCTGTGGCCGGGCGAGGCGCCGGGCTTCCTCGTCGATCAGCTCGAGCTGCGGCTGACCGAGCAGGATTTCGTGGTGACCCGCCACGACAGCCTGCCGGCGTTCGAAGGATCCCACCGACGCCTGCGTCTGCCCGACGCCTTCACCGACTCCCTGCTCGCCGGCCGTCCGGTCGAACTGGTCTACGGCGACGACAGCGAGGGTCTCTACGGCAACTTCCGCGAGCTCAAGCTCTCGCGGGCGGTCTACGGCCTGCTCGCGGATCTGCTCGTGAGCGGCGAGGCCGACTCCGCGGCCATGGCCGCGCTGAGCGCGACCCCGCGGGCCCTGAGCATCGACATCAGCAGCGCCGGCGAACGGATCGTGCCGCCCAGCGGCTTCTCCCAGTCGGTGCCGGGCATCATGGTGATGTTCACGATCCTGATCATGGGCACGAGCGGCGCCGTGTTCCTGGTGATCGAGCGGCGGCAGGGGCTCTTGAGGCGCCTGGCCTACGCGCCGATCTCGCGCCTGGGCGTGGTGCTGGGCAAGTGGCTCGGCAAGCTGGTGCTGGGCATGGTGCAGATCGGCTTCGCGATGATCGCCGGCAGCCTGATCTTCGGCATGGACTGGGGCGCCGATCTGCCCATGGTGCTGATCCTGATGCTCGCCTACGGCGCGATGATCGCGGGTCTCGGCCTTCTGCTGGGCAGCCTGGCGCGCACCGAGGGGCAGGCCGCGGCCATCGGCGTCGTGGCCGCCAACCTCCTGGGCGCCCTGGGCGGTTGCTGGTGGCCGATCGAGGTCACCCCGCCCTTCATGCAGAAGCTGGCCCTCTTCCTTCCCACCGGCTGGGCCATGGACGCCCTCCACAAGCTGGTGAACTTCGGATCCGGTCCCGCGGTCGTCCTGCCCCACGTGCTCGGCATGAGCCTGCTCGCAATCGGTCTGCTTTTTCTGACGGCGAAGCTCTTCCGATACGAGTGAATCGCCCCGGATTCATGCGATTATCCGATCAAGAACGGACCTCCGTCTGCCGACTCAAAGTCAGGGGAACATGCCGTTCCCTTTGAGACGGTGTGGGTACATGGGTCGTCTGTTTCGCAATCCAAAGCTCTTCATCGCTTTGATCGTCTTCGTACTTGCGGGGGTCGGTCTGAGCGGCGTCGGCGCGACCCGCTTCTGGGCGACCCAGGTGCGCCTCGGCATCCTCGAGGACAACCACAGAGAGCTCACCAGCATCACCTCGCACCTGAACTCCACTCTGGCCATCGCCAGCGTGGGGGCGCGCAATCTGGCGCAGGATCCCACGCTCGTCGCCTTCATCGACGACGACGGGGCCCAGCCGGGCGACGAGGAGTATTCGGTCCTCGACCTCCGGCGCGAGCAGTTCGAGGCGCAGGTCTGCTATCTGATGGACCGCAACGGCTACACCCGCGCCGCCACCAACCGCAACACCACCGTCAGTTTCGTCGGCAAGCGATACGAGTTCCGCCCCTACTTCCAGGACGCGATCGCGGGCAGCCCCAGCGACTACTTCGCCCTCGGCGTCACCTCCCGCAAGCGAGGCTACTACGCGAGTCATCCGATCCGCAGTGGCGAAGGCGAGGTGATCGGCGTCGCCGTGATGAAGTACTCCCTCGACGACATCGAAGAGCGCCTTCTCGCCGGTTCGAACGCCCTCTTCCTGAATCGGGAGGGCGGCGTGCTCATGGCCTCCGACCCGAGACAGCTCTTCCGCGTCTTCGAACCCCAGCGAGGAGGAGGGGACAACGGAGCCGGCTCGCCTCTCCTGAAAGAGCACGTCCCCGACGGCGGCACGGTGCCCTGGAACGGCGAACCCCACCTGCTCAGCCGACACTCCCTCGACCTGAACGGCCGTGAACTGATCCTGCTCAATTCGATGCGGACGATCGACGAGCAGCGAGCCCTGGGCCACACCATCACGCTGCTGTTGATGATGGGCGCCCTCAGCCTTCTCCTCTTCACCCGGGTTCGCCGGAGCCACCTGGACCGTCAGGACGAGGCCGAGCGGCGGATCGACGACAAGGACCGGGAGTACCAGACGCTCTTCAACGAACTGGCCAGCGGCTTCCTCCTTTTGGAACCGGACGTCGATGGCAGCCGCCTCCGTTCGGACTTCATCATCCGCAAGCTGAATCCCGCCTTCGAGAAACTCGTCGGGAAGTCGAGCATCGACCTGCTCGGCAACAGCCTCCGCGATACGCTGCCCAGCATCGCCGAGGAGTCGATCGCCCGCATCGCCAGCATCGTGGTGACCGGCGAACCCCGCCGCTTCGACCTGGAGGCGAAGGAAATCGACAAGGTCCTCGAGGTCACGGCCTTCAGCGCCAGCGACGGCCACATCGCGATCCTTCTGGGCGATGTCAGCGATCGCACGCGGGTTCGCCACGCGCTCGAGGAGGCCAAGGAAACCGCCGAGGCCGCCAGCCTGGCCAAGAGCAGCTTCCTGGCCAACATGAGCCACGAGATCCGCACGCCCATGAGCGGCGTCATCGGCATGCTCGACCTGCTGATGCAGGGCGATCTCTCGGACGAGCAGCGCGAACAGGGCGAGGTTATTCAGAGCTCGGCCCAGGCGCTGCTGCGGATCATCAACGACATTCTGGATCTCTCCAAGATCGAGGCCGATCAGCTCACCCTCGAGGAGATCCCCTTCGATCTCCATCGCGAGCTGGGGGACCTGGTCGATCTGTTCCGCGCCAAGGCCCAGGCCCGCGGCATCCTGCTGCGCTTCGGCATTGACCCGGAAACACCCGCCTGGTTGCGCGGCGACCCCGTGCGACTCCGACAGGTGGTGGGCAACCTGCTCGGCAACGCCCTCAAGTTCACCGAGGAGGGATGGGTCGGCCTGGAGATCGGCGGGCGGGAAGAGCGGGGGCGCGTGGCCCTGACCATCTCGGTCACCGACACCGGCATCGGCATTCCGCGGGAAAAGCTCACGACGATCTTCCAGGAGTTCGGGCAGGCCGACGAAAGCACCACGCGCCGCTTCGGCGGAACGGGACTTGGCCTCAGCATCAGCAGTAAGCTGGTCCGGAAGATGGGTGGCGACATCGAGGTCGTGAGCCAGCCCGATGCCGGCTCGCGCTTCCTGTTCACCCTGAACCTTCCCGTGGCCAGTCCGCCCGAGGAGGAGGAGAGTGACGTCAACGAGGCCGGCGAGCTCCTCGACCTCAAGGTGCTCCTGGCCGAGGACAACCGCGTGAACCAGCGGGTCGTCACCACCATGCTCGAGCGCCTGGGCTGCAAGGTACTCGTGGCCTCCAACGGAAGCGAGGCCGTGAAGCAGGCGACCGAGAACACGGTCGACCTGGTGTTGATGGACGTGCAGATGCCCGAGATGTCCGGCCTCGAGGCCACGCAGGCCCTGCGCGAAAGGGGTGTGACCTTGCCGATCGTCGCCCTCACCGCCAACGCCATGGCCAGCGACCGCGACATTTGCCTCTCGGCCGGCATGGACGACTTCCTGACCAAGCCGATCCGCTTCGATGTCCTGCGGGAAGCGCTGGGACGCTGGTCGCGGAAGCCGGTGGCCGGCTAGCCCCGGTTCGACAGGAAGGTCGCAAGCGCCCGCAGGGCTTCGCGGCTCCCTCTCCCCTCGACGAACCCGTAGTGATCGGACTCCTCCAGACACTCGTAGCGAGCTCCGGGAAGCAGCTTCGCGATCGCTCGCTGCACCGAGGGCGGCGTGGCGCGGTCGCCGGCGCCGGCCAGCACCAGGCTCTGGAAGCGGGGCGCGGCGGCGAAGCGCGGCCTGCGAGCGGCGACACCGAGGGTGATGGATCGGATCAAGCTCCTGGGCTCGGACACCAGCTCCCCGTAGGCCGCCGCGCGCAGCGCTTCGTCCTGGCGGCTCATGAACAGCGGCTCGTAGCGCTTTCGCTTCATGAGGTGGCGGGCGCCCGGCCCCAGGACGGCGGGGAGAAAGGCAAAGAGGTTGGCCAGGTTGAAGCCGTTCACGCCCGCGGGGGGCGCGCTGCCGAGGAGGGCGAGCTTCCGCATCCAGGGACGATCCGCGAGCTCCGCGGCGGCCAGCAGGCAGATCAGGCCGCCCATCGAGTGTCCCACCAGGGCCACCGAACCCGCCCCGCCCGCTTCGACGGCCGCCGACTTCACGAACTCCACGTGATCACGCAACCCTTCCCCGGACCCGTCGCGAGGACGCGGCAGGGTGAGCGCGTGAGCATCGAAGCCCTGCAGGACGAGCGCTTCCGTGAGACGTCCCATGTGCCAGGGTGTGCAGAACATGCCGTGCAGCAGCAACACCTTCATCAGAGCCAGCCCGGCGTGTAGCCCGGATAGTGGTAGCCGAGAATCGCGGCCACGAGAATGGCGTCCACGATCAGGTGCACGATCAGCACGTAGAGCAGGTTCTCGCTCTTTTCGAACATGGTGCCCTGCGTGAGCGCGAACAGGAACACCACGATCGGCCCGATGCCCGTGAAGGCCATGTCCGTGAGCACGCTGCTGTACACCACCGCCTGCACGAGATTGGCCACGCGGAACGAGAAGCAGGATCGCAGCAGCGCGTAGACCGTGTTCACGAAGAAGAGCTCGTCCCAGATCCCCACCGCGTTGATTCCCACGAACAGCCGCCAAACGCTCTCGCTCGTGCGAGGCTGTGGCATCGGCCAGTGCGTGGGCAGCTCGGGATTCACCACGAAGAAGTAGAGATGGAGAACCGCCCAGGCCAGCGGGATGGAGATGAGCGTGTAGATCAGGTCCAGGGCCCGGAAACGGCGCGGCCAGAAGCGATAGCGAATCACGCCACGATCGAATCGCCCCATGACGAGCGCCGGCCCCAGCACGACCGCCACGAAGAAGAGACCGAGACTAAGGAAGTGGCCGTCGCTGCGATCCGTGTGGATCGGCGCGACGCCCAGCAGCGCCACACAGGCCAGCAGCAGCCCCATGCGCAGGCGGAACTCCCGCTCGGGCACGCGCAGCAGCAGCACGAGCGCGACCAGCCAGGACACGCCGCCGAGAAGATAGCTCTCCAGCGGGATCAGCAGCACAGCGGCGGCCAGCAGAGGCAGGAGGAAGGCGTGGCGGCGATCCATCAGGCCTCGGCCCCCTGGGCTGCGGCCGGGGCTTCGACCTCCGGCTCCTCCTCGGGCTCCGCGTCCGGCAGCTCCTCCTCCACCCGGCGGATGCGGGGATTCAGGTAGGCCGCCGCCGAGGCGAGCGCGGCGCCGAGGCCGGCGATGACGAACATCAGGCCGATCCCCCTGCCCTCGCCGGTGCCGACGATCCGCCCGATGCTGGCGGCCAGCTTTCCGTCTTCCATGAGCAGCGGGTTGAAGAGCAGGTCGGCGGCCGGTCCGCTGATCAGGTAGGCCAGGGGCATGGCCGCCATGGACACCATGCCGCGCGTCGCGAAGACCCGGCCCTGGATATCCGCGGGCACCTTGCGCTGCCAGATGGCCTGGCTCGATCCGTTGATCACGGGCGCGCAGGCCATCGCCAGGAAGAAGCCGGCGGTGACCATTACCGCCGAGGGGCGCAGCCCCACCATGGCCACGCCGAAGCCGAGCAATATCAGGAATCCCAGCACGCCATGGATCTTGCGGCGCGGCCCGCCCCAGATGCTCATCGCCACGCTGCCCACCAGCATGCCGACGCCGCCGAGGGAGAGAATCCCTCCGAGCTTGTCGGGCGTCGTGAAGGAGAGCAGCATCGGCGCGGTGAGGGCGTTGACCGCGCTCAACATGAAGTTCAGGGCCGCGAACAGGAGGAGCATGGCGAACAGACCTTCGCGCACGCGGATATAGGACCAGCCCTGCCAGGCCTCGGTCCACACGCTGCCCTTCGCCGCGCGGCCCTCCTTGCTCTCGGCGGGTTTCGGAATGCGCACCAGCAGCAGGGTCGTCACCGCCACCAGGAAGGTGCCCAGGTCGATGATCAGGATGCCCGTCACGCCGAGGGTCACGAGCAGCAGGCCCGCCAGGAAGGGGGACAGCACGTTCGCGGCGGCGCGCGCCATCTGGGCCATGCCGCTCGCGCGACCGTACTGCTCCTTGGGCACGAGCTGCGTCACGGAGGCCTGGTAGGCGGGACCCTGGAAGGCGCCCATGCTCGCGCCGAGCGCGGAAGCCACGAGGATGTGCCAGAGCGCGAGGGCGTCGTTCCAGTAGAGCAGGGCCAGCACGGCCGTGCCCGCCGCCGCGAAGGAGTCGCTCACGATCATCACCTTGCGGCGGTCCCAGCGATCCACCATGACCCCTGCGAAGGGCGAGACGAGCACGGCCGGCAACGTGGCGGCCAGGGCGATCATGGCGAACTGCGTCGCCGAGCCGGTGCGCTGGAACACCCACACGCCGAGGGCGAAGCCCGTGAGGCCGGAGCCCAGGAGCGAGAGTGCTTGGCCCGCCCAGAGCACGAAGAAGGTGCGCATGCCGCTCTCCCCGGCCATCTACTTGAGCCACGCGCCGCGGATTTCGAAGCGGCGAGGCGAGTCCGGCTCCCAGACAAAGAGGGCGACCTCTTTCAGGGCGGAGGTATCGATGACTCCGTGGGGAATGGGAATGCGAACGGTACGCGTGACGCCCGGCGCGCAGTGGATCTCCCAGGTCCAGGACTTCCGCTTGAGGACGCCGCTGCCCAGCTTGAGGTTCAAGCGTACGGGATCTCCCTCGACCAGCTTCACCTCGAGGCGCAGCTCCCGGTAGGGGCGCCAGTCGCCGGGACTGGCGATGCGCCAGAGCTTGCTCTTCTTGGCGTCGAGGGTAAACTGGTAGGTTCTCTCGCCGGTGCGGGTACGGGCATCGCGACCCTTGCGGCCACCGTGCCAGCCCTTGCCGGGATTGCCCTCCTTGAGCAGCGAGAACTCGCCGCTCACCTTCCGCAGCGCCTCGAGCTTCTGAACCCAGCTCACGGCGAGAGACTCGTTCCCCGCCAGCGTGTAGCCGGCCGCCAGCCGCCAGGCGAGGAGCGCTCCGGGATCACGTTCCCAGTCGAGAGGCCCGTCGACGGGCAGTACATTGAGGATCCGCTGCGCCAGCTTGGTCTCCAGGCCGCGGAGCAGGACGGCGTAGTCCACGTCGTCGAATCCGTCGCGCAGCATCTTGAGGCGGATCGAGGGCAGCGGGCCATCGGGCCCGGGATAGAAGAGGCTGCCGTTGCCGTTCTGGCGGGGGTAGACCATCGGATCGACCCAGGGATTCACCGTCCAGTAATTCACGCACCAGAAGAGAAAGCCCGCGTAGCCGCCCCTCCACACGGCCAGAGGCGACATGCGCGCCTCGATGCCGGGCAGGTCCAGGTGCAGGCCGGGAACGTCGCTGCCCGCGTTGCCGGCCGTGTAGACCCAGATCTCGTGGTCGCGGCGTTTGTCGTGGGTGGGCGACGAGGGGCGCAAGATGCCGTGCATCTCCGCATCGCCCAGGCGGGGGCACCACCAGTCCACGTCCGGGTAGCCTTCGGTCGGCAGGCGCGTGATGAGGTTCTTGAGGCCGGGAGCCCCTCGATGCACCATGGCGGTGGCCTCGGCGACGCCCTCGTAGGTCTCGTCGAACATGTAGGTGTAGAAGCGGTCGAGCCAACCCCTCTCGGCCAGGTGATCGCCGACCGCGCGGTACCAGGCCTCGCTGTAGTCGTTCACCTTGCGCGGCCCCTCGAGGCCGAAGACGCTCTGCCCGCGGGCCATGGCCCATTCGATCTGCGCGTCGAAGGCCTCGAAGTCGGTCCGGCGCAGGTCGCCCTGGTTGCTGATGCGCAGCGCGGGGCGCGTGCTCTTCAGGTTCATCGCCACGTGGGTCGGCATGATGCGGTGCTCGAGCATGCTCTCGTGGTAACGCTGCACCATGGCGTCGCCCGCGGCGCTGCCCTTCTCCAGGCCGTGGAACTCGTAGATGTAGCGGGGGAACACCAGGAAGGAACTCGCCAGGGTCGGCGTGACCGGCAGATCGAAGCCCCACACCTCCACCTCCAGGGCCAGCTCCGTGCCCCAGCCCTCGGCGCTCAGGTGAAGGCTGCCGGTGTAGCGACCGGCCTCGGCGTCGAGGGGAACGGCCACCTCGACCCAGATCGGCTGGGCGCGGTCGGCGGCAAGGTCGATCGACCGGTCCGGGAGGATGGGATCGGGCCACTCGCCCACGTGCAGCGTACCGTAGTAGGGCTTCCGCGTGGTCACGTAGCCCACGAAATCCGCCGTGACGGTGCCAGCTTCCCAGAGGTCTCCCGAAGGATGGGTGAACTCACCGCACTCCACCGTGAGATTTCGCAACCCGGATCCCGGTGCGAGCACCAGAAGCTGAATCGCCTCCCTTTCCCCCCAGGCGGCATGGATGACCGGAGCGCTCGCGAATTGCGCGAGAAACGCGGCGTCCGGTTGCGTGGGGGCGGGTTTGGCCGTGGGGCCAAGGAACCAGGTGCGCGGCGATTCGGCCCGCGAGGGGGCGGAGATCAGGAGGGCGAGCAGGAGCGTGAGAGCTCCCCAACGCGGGCCGTGATTCCTCGTTGTCATCTGATGCGCCTCTCCGCGTGTCGTCGATCGGAGCCTCTGAACCGATACTTTAAGATCTTGAATCTGCCCTATGTTCGGCGGCTTGATCGTTGCTATAATACCTCTGCTACCGGGTCGTCCGGCGACTTTCGGGATATCAAAACCCGCGCTGAGCGCCTGTGGACGCTCCGTCGGTTCCCGGTTTCAGGATCCTACCAGCGCAACCGCTTACCAGTGGAGCGAAATTACGATTAGCACTGGCGGATCCGTGGGGGCCCTTGGCCCCCTATTTTTTTGCGCCCACCCAGCCCGGCAGCTCCCCGCCCGACTCCAGGGCCAGCGCCCTTAGCGGCGCCGCCGCCTTGTGCAGCGCCTCCCGCCACTCGTTCTCCGGATCGCTGTCGTACACCACCGCCCCGCCCGCGCCGATCAGCGCGCGGCCCTTCATCAGCTGGATTCCACGGATCACGATCGACAGGTCCATGCCCCCGTCGAATCCCAGATAGCCCTGGCAGCCGGAATACCAGCCGCGCACGGCGGGCTCCATCGAGGCGAGAATCTCCATGGCGGCGATCTTCGGCGCGCCGGTCATGGAGCCGCCGGGGAAGCTCGCGGCGAGAAGATCGCAGCGGTCGTTGCCCCGGCGCAGTTCGCCTTCGATCGTGGAGACCATCTGGAACACCTCGGCATGCTCCTCGATGGCGCAGAGCTCGCTCACCTTCACCGTGCCCGGCGTGCAGACGCGGTGGAGGTCGTTGCGGAGCAGGTCCACGATCATCACGTTCTCGGCGCGGTCCTTCTCGCTGCCGGCAAGATCGTCGCGCAGGGCCGCGTCCTCGTCGACGTCGCGCCCCCGGGGGCGGGTGCCCTTGATGGGGCGCGCCTCCACGCGACCGTCCGGCGACAGGCGCAGGAAGCGTTCGGGGCTGGTGCCGAGCAGCAGGCCCTCGGGGTGACGGAAGAAGCTCGCGTAGGGCGCGGGGTTCTCGCGACGCAACCTGCGGTAGAGCCGCACGGGATCGCCGGCGAAGGGCAGCTCGAAACGGCCCGTGAGGCAGAGCTCGTAGGCGTTGCCCGAGAGTATCTCCTCCCGGCAGCGGGACACGGCGGCGCGGTATTCGTCGGCGGACAGTGTAGCCTGCAGGGGCAGGCCCACCGGTGGATTCGGTTCCGGCGCCGGCGGGGGGACATCGATTGCCGGCAGTGCCGCCACGGACTCTGCGAGCAGCGTGGCGCGGGCCTCGGCCTCGCGCCGGGCCGCGGCTTCGGTGTCGCCGCGCGCGTAGGCCACGGCGTGGATCTCGTCGCGCTGGTGGTCGAACAGGATCGCGTGCTCGTAGAAGAACAGGGAGATCTCGGGGAGTTCGAGGTCGTCCGTCGAGGCGGTGCGCAGGGGCAGCAGCCGGCGGCCGAGCTCGTAGGCGAAGAGGCCCACGGCGCCGCCGGTGAAAGGCAGCTCGGGATCGGCCGGCACGGGCGGAAAGGCGGCGAGCACTTGCCGCAGCGCGTCGAGCGGCTCCTCGCGCCAGACATGGTCGGCGCCCCGGCTATGCCAGTGGAAGCGATTCTCCCCGCCGGAGCTCACGAAGCGCGCTGCCGGATGACTGCCAAGAATCGACCAGCGACCGGCCGGCCCGCCGCGCGCGCCCGCGCTCTCGAGCAGAAACAGATGCCCGCCTCCCAGCCGCTCCAGCAGGTCGCCGGGCGTGAGCTCGAGCCTCAGCGGCAGATGGGCCGTGGCGGCGCGTTCATCGGAGGGTGCGGGGGTGGGGGCTTCGTGGATCATGGCTAGGGCATAGCACTCCGGGACGCCCGGGGGAAAAGAAAAACGGGGCGGATGGGATATCCGCCCCGTAGCGTCGCTCGTCTCAAGCTACCTAAAGGAGTTTCGTCTTTCGCCTAGGCTGCGTGCCGCACAAGCCAGAAGAGGATCGTAGCCAGTGAGGCGATCAGCATCATCATCGTTCGCAGGAAGGTCATCATGATTCCGGATTCCATGCCCATCTCCTCGGGGGTGTTTGCTCTACGTGGTAGACCCTTCCGAGTTCCGAACGGTTGCATGAGATCATGGGGTTTTACCCTTTTTACAGGGTGGCTCAGTCCCCGTCCTCGCCCTCGATCCGCCCCAGGCTCCCGTGGAAGGCCTGGCGGACGGCGGGGGCGTCGACGCCAAGCTCTTGCTCCATCTCGGCTTGCAGCGCCCGCAGGGCGACGCCGTCCCCCTGGGCCTCGAAATGGGCGGCGGCCTCCCGCTGGAGGATGCTGCGCGACGGATAGGCGGGAAACTCCAGCGCCCGACGGTAGGCCTCGCCGGCGGCGTCGGGTTCGTCGAGGTCGCGGCGGCAGCGCGCGAGGAGATGATGATATTCGGCGTACTCCTTCATGCGGGGGCGCGCCTGCTCCAGATGCTCGAGCGCCCGGCTCGAGCGGCCGGTGAGCATGGAGACCATCGCCGCCAGGTAGTGGAGGCCGTCGTCGTCGGGGGTGTGCTTGAGGGCCGGAGCCAGGGCCTGCCAGGCCCGCTTGCCGCTGCCCGCGCCCACCAGCCGCAGCGTGCGCCGCACCGCGTCGCCACTGCTCCGGCGGGGATGGTTGAAGCTCGCCCAGAACAGGATCAGCCCGACCAGCCCCACCAGGGTGGCCACGCGGCTCGAGGCCAACCAGATCAGGATCACCACGGCCAACAGCATGAAGAAGAGGCAGCCCCAGGGAGTTCGCCCTCCGGGCGCCAGCAGGCCGATGGGCCAGGACTCCGGCGGTCCCTCGCGGGTCAGCGTGAGCGGCAACCCCTCCGGGGCGCCGGACACCGCGGGCATGGTCGCGACGGGCTTCCGCAGCAGTCCGGGGGCGATGCGGGTGGAACGGGGTTCATTGCGCGCCACGTCTACCAGTCCAGGGGCAGAAGCCTGTGAATGCGCCCCCTGCCGAAGAGGGTGAGGAGGGCGCTCAGTCCCAGGGGCAGCAGCCAGAAGTAGGGACCGCCGGGCAGCGAGGAGAGCCGGTCCATGAGCGCGGGGGCGCCGCGGCTCCAGTGGGTCGAGAACCGGAGCCATTCGGGCGCCTCGATCGTGGGCTGCGGCGCGAGATAGGCGAAGGCGGCCACGGCGACGGCCACGGCCATCGGCAGCCCGATCAGCAGCACCAGCCGACGCAGTTCACGCGCGCGGGAGATCACCCGGGGACGGATCCGCGCGGGCCGCTGCATCAGTAGCGTCTGCCGCCAGGTATCGCCGACCGCGGCGCGTGTATCACCGGCATCCGAATAGAGGTTGGGATCCGCCAGCAACTCGCGCAGGCTCTTGCCATCAGGACTCATGATCCAGCTCCCGTTTCAACTTGGCCAGGGCGCGGTGGATTCTCACCTTCACCGTGCCCAGGGGCAACTCGAGTCTATCGGCTAGCTCCTGGAGCTTCAAGTCCTCCAGGTAGCGCAGAGCGATCAACTCCCGGTCGCGCGGGTCGAGCAACTGCAGGGCCTTCGCCACGGTCTCCGCGCTCTCCCGACGCTCAAGAAGCCGCCCGGGGTCGAAGCTCTCGTCGGCCGCCACGGTGGCCGCCGCCTCGATGGGCGCCTCCCGACTCGCCAACCGCTTCCCCTTTTCCAGGTGACGCAACGCCTCCCGGTAAGTGATGCGGTAGAGCCAGGTCGAGAGCCGGCTCTCGCCTCGAAAGCGGGGCAGAGCACCCATCGCGCGATCGAAGACGTGGTAGAGCACCGGTTCCTCCTCGGCCCTTAGGCGTCTGAGCCAGGCGCGGACCGTCGGCTCCCAGTCGTTCAGGAACAGCGTCGCCCGTCGCCGGTCGAGGGGCAGGTAGCGCTCGGGACGCTCGCGTTCGTGAGATCGATTGTCGTTCACCGAACGCGCTCCCCCCGGCCGATCGTCCGCATTGAGTTGGAACGGCCCATGGGGAAAGAGTTTCGCCCCTGGGTAAATTAAGCGAAACCCTTTTCGACCTGGGCGGGTCCATGGGGGCGACCAGGACGAACCAGGAGACTCACTACCATGCATATCGCGGAGGGCATCATGCAGACCCTGTTCGGATTCAGCTTCCTCGCCAACGCCGAGATGTTCATTCCCATCATCGCCATCGTGATGGTATTCGGCATTCCCATCACGGCGATCGTCACCGAGTATTTCCAGAAGCGGAACAAGGCTCGCATCATCGAGAAGGCGATCGAGAACAACCTGCCCATCGAGAACCTGGCGCTCGACGACGAACCGCGCAAGCGCCTGCCCTACCGCAGCGGCATGGTGATGGTGGCCATCGGCATCGGTGTGCTGATCTTCGGCTTCGCCATGGCCTGGGCGCTGGGCGTCTCGGGCGAAGAGGATCCGGAAATCATGCGGGCCGTCTTCGGCGCGGGTGGCGCGATCGTGCTGCTGATCGGCGTGGCGCTGCTCGTGAACGACAAGATGAACTACGACCGCTTCCTGAATGGAAACGGCAAGGGCAAGTAGGACCTACTCGGCCCGGGGCGCGCCGTCCGCCTCGGGCCAGAGCGCGGCGCCCGGCTGCGCGGACGCATCGTCCCCTCCGGCGGCTTCCTCATCATCGCATGCCTCGGAGTCCTCGATCGTGAGGGCTTTGAGGCATTTTGCGTCCTCGGCCGGGAAGCACCACATGTGCATGGGGTAGGTCTTCTTCAGCGCGCGGATCGAGGGGCTCGCGTCGTCGATCTCCATTATTGAGCCGTCGCGCTGCCGGATCAGGATGCCGCTCGAGCCGAGACGGCTCGGATCGTACTGCTGGTAGAAGATGTCGGTGGCGTCCTCGAAGAGGAATCGGTGGTCCACCTGTTGGCCGTACTTCTCGCGCATCCGGCCGTGGGCGATGTTGCGCAGTTCGATGAGCTCCGCGCGGTCGGCCGGCTCGTAGAAGATGCGCACCTTGTAGAGATCGCGCTCCAGGAGGCGGCGGCAGAGGTCCGACAGGATCGGGTCGCTCTCGGTGATCCAGATCTTCATGAGCACCGTCATCTCGGCGTCGTCGAGATTCAGGTAGTCGCCCAGCTCCATCTCCTCGCCCTGCAGGATGCGGATGAACGGATGTTCGGGCGGGGCATGGTCGAGCTTGCCGCGGCGGGCGAGCTCGCGGGCGCGGCGGATCAGCGCCATCAGCATGGCCTCGGCGCTCCAGACCGTCTTGTGAAAATAGACCTGGCGGTACATGTGGTAGCGCGCGAGCAGGTAGGCCTCGGTGGGATGGAAGCCCTTCACGCCGACGAGCACGGTGTCGAGCTTGTCGTCGCGATGCACCTCGAGGCCCAGGATCAGCCGCTCCAGGTCGAAGACGCCGTACTTCACGCCGGTCATGGTGCTGTCGCGCAGCAGGTAGTCGAGGCGGTCGGCGTCCACCTGGCCGGCGATGACGCCGCTGAGGAAGCGCTTCTCGTACTTGTGGGAGAAGATCGCCATCACCCGCTCGGGCAGGGCGGGGTCGTAGCCCGTGAGCAGGCGGTTCACCCGGGTGGACGGATCCATGATGACCCGCCGCGTCCACTCCTCGTGGCTCACCCCCAGCACCATCTCCGACACGTGGCTGAAGGGCCCGTGGCCGATGTCGTGCAGCAGCGCCGTCACGCGGGTGGCCAGGCGCTCCTCGGCGGTGATCTCGGCGGTCTTCTCGAGCTGGTCGAGGATCAGGCCGGTCAGATGCATCACGCCGATGCTGTGGGCGAAGCGCGTGTGCTCGGCGCCCTGGTAGACCAGGTTGGTGAGGCCGAGCTGCCGGATACGACGAAGCCGCTGGAACTCCGGCGCCTGCACCAGATCCCAGATCAGACGGTCCCCGGCGTCCCTCGTGTCGAGGGTGATGATGCCGTGGATCGTGTCGCGCAGGAAGATTTCGCGTCCGGACATGGGGACGAAACTAGGGAAGGGGCACCCGCAAGTCAATGGGGGGCGGGCGGGGTCATGGAGGACGACTCCCGTCCATATCAAAGAGGGCCGGCCAACAGGCCGACCCTCCCACGCGTCCCCATCACATTCGCCTCTGGGGTGACGATCCGGCTATCGCAGGAGGCGGGCCAAGACCTTGGACCACTCAACACGCGCGAAGTCAACGAGATGAAAAACCGAGGAGGCCGTCGCGGCGCACGCGCCCGACGACCGGACGGACACCCGGCCGAAGGATCGGACAGGCTTCAGCGCCGCTCGTTCCCGAACCAGTAGCGGCAGCCCAGCCCCGCGTTCAGCGAGAAGTCGGTGTTCGGCATGACGTTCATGGTGGGCACCAGCTCGAAGAACACATCGAAGCGACCATCATCGAACACGTAGTCGACGCCGAGGGGAATTCGCAGGCCCACGAGATCGTCGCCGTCCACCAGCCTGATGCGTGCGCCGATGCCGTAGTACAGGGGCAGGCCGTCGCCGTCCACCTCGACGAGGTCGTAGCGGTGGCGAAGCAGGTCGCCATGCAGGTGCAGCGCGCCGTTGCCCGTGAACGACCAGGCCGCGGCCCCGTCGAGCGCGAAGCCGGAGTCGGTCCACAGTTTAAAGCTGAAGCCGGTCGGCTCGCCGACGATGATGCCGAGGCCGGGATTCGCGGCCGCGGGCAGGGCGATCAGCACCAGGATCAGGGACAGAATCGGGCGCACCATCGTCTACCTCCCACTGGGGTGAACTCGGAAACTCTACCCATATTGGACAGCTTCGGCCACCGGAAGTCACCGACGAATCGGATTCATGCTTGTGAGTCTCGCGGCTCCACCGTATCGTGACCCCATGATTCCACGCATCCTACTCGCCCGCGAAGTTCCCCTGCCCGGCAGCGAACACGTGTTCGGCGGCCGTCACCCGATCGTGGTGCAAACCATGACCGTGGCCGCCACCGAGGACACCGACCGTGTCTATGGTGAAATCTGCGGCCTGGCCGAGGCCGGCGCCGAGCTCGTACGGCTCACCGTGCAGAGCGTGAAGATCGCCGAGACGCTCGAACCCCTGCGCGCGAAGCTGGAGGCGGCGGGCATTGCCGTGCCCCTGGCCGCCGACATCCACTTCAGCCCCGACGCCGCCCTGCGCGCCGCCGACTTCGTCGAGAAGGTGCGCATCAACCCCGGCAACTTCGCCGACAAGCGCGAGCCTCGAGTAGAGCCTTACAGCGACGACGAATACAGCGTCGAACTGGAGAGAATCGCGGAGCGATTCACTCCTCTAATCGAGAAGTGCAAGCGCCTCGGCCGCATCATGAGAATCGGCAGCAACCACGGCTCACTCTCGGGCCGCGTGCTCTCGCGCCACGGCGACACGCCGTCGGGCATGGTGGAGGCCGCGCTGGAATACGTGCGCATCGCCGAAGCCGCCGACTACCGCGACCTGATCATTTCGATGAAGGCCAGCCACGTGGGCGTGATGGTGGAGGCCTACCGCCTGCTCGCGATGCGTCAGCTCCGTCGCTCGGAGGCGGGCGAGGGCGACGTCTACCCGATCCACCTCGGCGTCACCGAGGCGGGTGAGGGCGAGGACGGCCGCCTCAAGAGCTACATCGGCATGGGTTCGCTGCTCGAGATGGGTATCGGCGACACCGTGCGCGTGTCGCTGACCGAGGACGCCGCGGACGAGCTGCCCGCCGCCAGGGCGCTCGCCGACCGCTACTCCGACCGCCGCGGCCTGGCCGAGCCCTGGGACGCCGACACCTTCGCGCTGCATATCGAGGCCCAGCACTGCGACCCGGAAACCTGCGCCCTGCCCCGCGACGAGGCCCTCACCGCCCTCGATCCCGAGGCCCGCGCGATGCACTACTCGGTGACCCTCGTGCCGATGCACTGGAAGCCCGCGCTGCAGGAGCTGCTCGAGCTGCCCTGGAATCCCCTGTCGCCCGACCACGTGCGCACGGAAGACCTGCCCCACGCCGGCACGGTAACCGTGCACCACGGCACCTCGGCGCGGCTGGGCGAGCCCCGCCTCGAGGCGGCCGCCAAGGAGCGCACCTACCTCGAACTGGCCGTGAACGCGGGCGTGCCGCTGCTCGAAGGGCGCGCGCGCCGCCTGCTCGTGGAGGCCTCCAGCGGCGAGGAGGCCCTGCGCGGCGTGTCCCTGGGTTTCAGCCTGCTGCAGACCACCCGCCTGCGCATGAGCCGCGCCGACTTCATCAGCTGCCCCTCCTGCGGGCGCACCCACTTCGATCTGCTGGAGACCACCCGCCTCATTCGCGAGCGCTTCGGCCACCTCGAGGGAGTGAAGATCGGCATCATGGGCTGCATCGTGAACGGACCCGGCGAGATGGCCGACGCGGACTTCGGCTACGTCGGCGCCGCCCCCGGCCGCGTGGACCTGTACGTGGGCCGCGATCGCGTGGAAGCCGGCATTCCCGAGGAGCAGGCGGTCGACCGCATGCAGGCGCTTCTGGAGCGCTACGGCGTGTGGGAGGAACCCGAAGGAGTCGGTCTCGGCGGCAAGCCCGTGGAGAACGACCCGGCCTACGAGAGCGAGCTCGACTGAGCTAGGCCGCGTCGTCCGGAGTGCGCGGCGCCCAGAACTTACCGCCGACAAGCTGCCCCGCCACCGCGAAGAGCAGCGTCACCGCTACGAACCAGAGCTCGAGATCCAGTGTCCTCCTGAGCAGGAAGGCGAAGGGAATCGGCGCGTGGATCGCCAGGAACCACTGTACGCTGCGCTTGGGCACGCGCACGCGCCACGCGCCGCAGGGCATGTTGAAGGTGAAGGCGGCCAGGGCCAGGATCCCGACGCGGGACAGAATCGGCAGGATCGTCAGGTCGATCACTAGCGCAGCACCACCCTTCCGGGTGTGCTGCCCGTGAGGGCGCCGACGAAGGCCGCGTCGACGACACCCGCCGCGAGCAGGGAGTCGAGCAGCGCCTGTGCCTCGGCCTCGGCCACGGCGATCAGGAGCCCGCCGCTGGTCTGCGCGTCGCAGGCGAGCCAGATCGCGGTTTCGTCGGCCGCGTCGAAGTCGGCATGAGCTGCGATGGCGCTACGGTTGCCGCGGCTACCGCCGCAGAGCAGGTCCTTCGCGATCATGTCGGTGGCGTGAGGATACGTGGGCAAAGCGGCCGCCTCCAGCTCCACCGTGAGCTCGCTGCCGCTAGCCATCTCCAGCGCATGGCCGGCGAGACCGAAGCCGGTCACGTCGGTGAGCGCGTGCACGCCGGCCGTGGCCGCGCCCGCGCGGTCGCTGGCGCCGTCGGCGGTGAAGGGCGCGAGCGTCTCGGCGGCGACCCGGTTCAGGGTGGACATGCCGGTGATGGCCGGGGCGACGTCGTCGTCCGTCAGGACACCGCGACCGTGGCCGGCGAAGATCGTCGCCGTGCCCAGGGGCTTGGTGAGGATGAGCCGGTCGCCCGCGCGACCGCCCGCGTTGGTGAGCACCCGGCTCGGCCGCACGGTGCCGGTAACCGACAGGCCGTACTTGAGCTCCTGATCCTTGATCGTGTGACCGCCGGCCAGCACGGCGCCCGCCTCGCGGATCGCGTCGTGGCCGCCCTCGAGGATGCGGGCCAGGTGGGCCCTGGGCAGGTCCTTCGGCGGGAAGCAGCACAGGTTCAGCGCCGTCACGGGCTTGCCGCCCATGGCGTAGACGTCGCTGAGGCTGTTGACCGCGGCGATGCGACCGAAGACGAAGGGGTCCTCGACCAGCGGCGTGATGAAGTCCACCGTCTGGATGAGGGCGAGCTCGTCCGTCAGGCGGTACACGCCGGCGTCGTCCGAGGTCTCGATGCCCACGATCAGATCGTCGGCGCCCTCGGCCTGGAAGTTCTCGATGATCTCGCGCAGGTCCTCCGGACCCATCTTGGCGCTTCAGCCGCCCGCCGAGGCGAAATCGGTGAGGCTGCAGTTCATGCCCTCTTCGGTCACGTCGCTCCTTTCGCGATCCAGTCGCCCCCCGAAGATAGCGCATGGGCCGGCCCTGTCAATTGCGCCCATTGACAGACGCGCCTCCCGGCCTTTCTTGTTTCAGGATTCACCGGTCCTCAACAGCCGCAGCCCGGGAGACATCACGAGCCCATGACACGCAACGGAGAGATGATCCCGAGCGCCACCCTGCAGCGCCTGCCCGTGTACCTCTATCGCCTCATGGCGATGCGGGGACAGGGCGTCGACCGCGTGAGCAGCCGCGAGCTCGCCGCCCAGCTCAAGATCAAGCCCTCCCAGCTCCGCCGCGACTTTCACCACTTCGGCGGCTTCAGCCGCCCGGGACAGCCCTACGACGTCTGTCATCTGGTGAAGCGGCTGCGGGAGATCCTCGCGCTGAGCGAGCCGGTGGACTACGTGATCGCCGGCGTGGGCAACCTGGGCCAGGCGATCGCCGCCTATCCGCGCTTCGAGGAGGACAGTTTCCGGCTGGCCGGCCTCTTCGACATCAACCCCAAGCTGATCGGCCTCAGCTTCCGGGGCATCGCCGTGCAGGATCTGGAGCAGATGCCCGCGCTGGTGAGGACGGCCGGCGTGAGGTTGGGCGTCATCACCGCTCCCCCCGAGGCCGCGCAGCAGGTGGCCGATCTCATGGTGGAGGCCGGCATCACCGGCATCTGGAACTTCGCGCCGGTGAACCTGCAGGTGCCCGGCCACGTGGCGCTGAAGGACGAGTTCCTCTCCGTGGGCATCATGTCCCTGCACTACCGCACGCAGGAGCTGGACCGGCTCGCAATCGGGAAGACCGACCCGCCGGCCTGACCCGACAGCAAACAACCCCGGCTTCCAAAGAAGCCGGGGTTCATTCGCTACCTTTTGCTGTCTCTTGGCCTGATGAACGGGAGTGGCCTCCCGTTGCTTCCAACCCCATTGCCAAACACGAGTCCCTGAGAGCAAGTATAGCAGCCGCCGGTGGGTCGGGCAAGCCCTTGGGTGTCGTAACTGGCATTATTTCAATGCTTTATGATTCCCCGTCGCTCCTTGTCGTTCCCTCTTGCGCCACGCGCAGCACGGCGGCTCCCCGCAAGCTCCCCTCCGCCAGGCGGTCCAACGCCCGGCCGGCATCTGCCAGCGGGAACAGCTCGACGTCGCTGCGCAGGGGAATCTCGGCGGCGAGCGCCAGCAGCTCGCGCGCGTCGGCGGCGGTGAAGTTGGCCACGCTGCGCAGCACGCGTTCCCCGTGGAGCTTCGCGTAGGGCATGGCGGGCAGGTCGCTCATGTGGATGCCGGCCAGCGCCTGCACCCCGCCGGGTCGCAGTTTGTCGAGGGCGGCGGCCACCGTCGATCCCGACGGCGTGTAGTTGACGAGGCCGTCCAGGGGGAAGGGCGGCGTCCCGTCGAGCCCGCCCGCCCACTCGGCGCCCAGTTCGAGGGCATGCCGCCGGTGCTCCTCGCCGCGGCTGAACACGGCCACCCTCATTTCCCGATGTGTCGCCACCTGGATAGTGAGATGCGCCGACGCCCCGAAGCCCACGAGTCCGAGTCGTCCCCCCGGGGGGACGGCGCTCAGCTTCAGCGCGCGGTAGCCGATGATCCCCGCGCACAGCAAGGGCGCGGCGTGGGCGTCGTCGAGGGTGTCGGGCAGCGGGTAGGCCGCGTTCGCGGGCACGGTGATCGACTCGGCGTAGCCGCCGTCGAGATGCAGGCCGGTGAAGCGCGCGTCGGGACAGAGGTTCTCCCGCCCCTCGCGGCAGGCCTCGCACTCGCCGCAGGTCGCGGCCAGCCAGGGAATCCCCACCCGCGCGCCGACGGCCGGCGCGCTCACGCCCTCGCCCCGTTCGACAACGCGCCCGACCACCTGGTGGCCGGGCACGATCGG
>CAYNQX010000036.1:0-11884 GCA_964399495.1 uncultured bacterium | reverse complement strand
CGCCCTCGCCCCGTTCGACAACGCGCCCGACCACCTGGTGGCCGGGCACGATCGGTAAACGCGGCAGGTCGAGGTCGCCCTGAACCGTGTGGAGGTCCGTGTGACAGACCCCGCATACACTCACCACCACCCGAATCTCCCCCGCCCCCGGGGGCGAGAGAGCACGCTCCTCGAGTTGAAGCGGCGTCCCCGCTTCACGAAGCACCTGGGCCCTCACGAAGCACCTCCATCGTGCAGGCTCAAGTAGGTTTCAGTCGAGCGCCTCTGAGGCGAGTCCTCGAGCCGAAGTGAAGCGAGATGAAACTTACTTGAGCCCCTTGAAAGGCTCGAACGTCATGAAGTCCGCGTGATGCGCGAGCAGCCCCTCGGTGGTGCGCTGACCGGTGTCGCCCTCCTTGGCGTGCATGGCGATCATGTGGCACACCTCCGGCGGCAGGTCGAAGCGCATCGCCAGGCCCACGCCGCTGAAGGGGTGACGCAGCAGCGAGCCGTAATTGCTCTGCACGATCTTGCCGTCGGCGTCGCGCTCGTACTCGAGCAGCTTGCCCACGTCGATGAGTATCGATCCGCTGATCAGGATGTCGTCGTCGATCGGCACCGTGTCGCCGTAGAACTCGCGCATGATGCGCGCGCTCTCCCGGCACACGTGCACGACGCTGCGCTTGTGGGCCATGAAGCTCACGGCCTTCTTGGTGAGCAGGGTGAAGGGGATCGTCTCGAGATCCTCCGCCGTGAGCGGGCTCTGCTCGAGCGCGAACTCCCAGACCTTGGCGGTTTTCTCCCTCAGCTCCTCGTCGGCGATCCACTCCAGCTCGGGCCAGAGCTTCTTCACGGTCTCGTTCATCGTCGTCCCTTCCTATCGGTTGAAGTAGTCGGCCACGCCCTCGCCGCGGTCGCGGGGTTCCTTGGCTTCCTTGGGTTGCTGATCCTGATTCGGTCGCTGGCTGCCGCCGCTGCGACGCGACTGGCGCACGAACTCCGGGTCCAGCTCGATCCGCTCGTCGCACTCCTTGCGCATCTCGGTGCTGGCCGCCAGGTTGCCGCCGTGCACCAGGTGCACCACGGTGCCCAGCTCCTTCACGAGCCGCACGGCGGGCACGTAGTCGGCGTCAGGCGCCAGCAGGATGATGTGGTCGATGAGACCGCGGGAGGCCAGGTAGACCATGTCCGCGGCCAGCATCACGTCCACGCCCTTCTGTTGATAGGTGGTGCTGCCGTCGTCGTTGAGCACCCGCTGGGTGCGTCCCAGCTTCACCGAGAAGCGCGGAAGGAATTCGAGGCGGTGGAAGAAGCCGCGCTTCTTGGCGACGCGCTCGCGCTCGTCCTCGTCCGGGTCGGGCGGCGACCAGGGCAGCGCGTGGTAGTAGTAGGTGCGCAGCAGGTCGATGTGCTGCCCCGCGTGCCGCGACACGCGCTTGATGAGGCCGAGGGCGAGCTTGTGGTAGTCCACCTGCGCCCGGTCGTGTTCCTTGATCATGAGCATTTCCAGATAGGCGCCATCGATAAGGATCGCCGCTTTCATATTCACTCCTTCTCGGAATCGGACGCGAGCGCGTCCTCGATATCGAACCGTGCGCTGTGCCTGCCGATTCCGGCTTCCACGGTCACAAGCTCGCCGTCGGACCCGAAGTGGAAGCGTCCGTAGGCGTGGCGCTTGCGCTCGCGTCGGCCCTTGGTGCTGGTGACCGGGCGATAGTGGTAGCTCCAGACGTCGACACCCTCGTCCATCTCCCGCATCACGGGCGCGCCCAGCACTCTGCGCACGACGGCCCGATTCGGAAGGTGAGTGACGATCTGCTCGCGCATCATGCGGCCGTGGGCCGCGCGCTGGCCGCGGTCGAGGTCGGCCGTGCCGAGCGACGCCAGAAGCTCCCTGAGCACCGGCCCCGGATAGAGGCGGGTGAACTGCTCGGGGAATTCGATCCGCCACAGCATCTCGCCGTCGAAGCCGAATCGGTAGACAAGATCCGGACTACCGTCGGGCGGATCCTTGGCGAACGCGTAGGCCCGCCAGGGTCCGTCGGCGTCCCGGCCGCTGTGGCTGGGTTCGAGCTCCATGATATCGTCCACGTCCTCGTCGGAGAGGACGGGATGCAGGCTGATCAGGGTGTAGGGGCTATCGTCGTGGAATGCGAAGTGCTCGGGAAAATGTTCGAGCTGACGCTTGAATTGGAGAAGACGCCAATAGACGCAGCCACTTGCCGCCGCTACACCGATCGCCAGAATCACCAGAAGCGTTCGGTTAAGTAATTTCATAGGTACAAACGGGTTGTGAATCCGAGGGCAAGTTAGCAGAAGGGTTTCGGCCTGTCCACGGGATTCAGGATCCTTCGGCCGTCCTTTCCTCCACGATCTCCGGATGGCGCATTCATCCCCTAAGTGCTCCTTTTTTCTCAAGATCGAGAGAATTGAACCCGATAAAAGGAGAGTCAGGGAAACCGCGGGAGCGTCCCACAGCTCCTGTCTGGGTCATCCGCGTGTTTCCATCAATCCGAAGGATCGGAGCGATATGCCGCTGGAGATCAACGACTCGCACGGACTCACCCACGAGGCCCTGCTATCGATCGATCAGAGCACGGCGGGACTCACGGGATCGGCGTTCTTCGAACAGCTGACCCGCAGTCTCGCCCGGGCTCTCGATGTCTCCTGCGCATTCTTCGCGGAGCTGCCCGAAGGCGATGACGACGAACTCCGCACCCACTCCTGCTGGGTCGACGATGACTGGGTCGAGAACTTCCGTTACGAATCGGCCGACGGCCCCTGCCAGGCGGTCCTCGAGGAAGGCGAGCTGTTCTGCGCCGAGAAGCTCGGCGCGCGCTACCCGAAGGGTACGCCCTATCTGGACGGCAAGGCCGAAAGCTACCTCGGGATCCGGGTGACCGGCAGCGAGGGACAGGTGCTCGGCCACCTCGGCGTGGTGGACGCGAAGCCGATGCCGGAACTGGACAGATCGCGACCGATCCTGAACATCCTCGCCTCGCGCGCCGGCGCCGAACTCGAGCGGATGAGCGCCACCGAGGCCCAGGACCTGAGCGAGGCGCGCTTCCGCGGTCTGGCGGAAAACCTGCCCGGCGTCGTCTACGCCTACGACCAGAACACCGCCACGAAACACCGCAAGCTGATCTACCTGGGGCCCGGCGCCGAAATCATCTTCGGCCCCACGCTGGTCGAACGGATCAAGAGCGACATCGAACACCTGTTCGCGCTTGTCCACCCGGACGACATCGACGAACTCATCCAGGAGGGCGAGTTCGCCGCGAACTCGCGCCGGCCGATGAACCACACGTTCCGCGCGCGGGTGGAGGGCGGCATCTATCGCTGGCTCGAGGTCCATGCCCGCGCCTCCAGCGAGGAGGGCGGACACCGGACCTGGAACGGCATGCTCTTCGACATCACCGAGCGCCGAGAGGCCGAGGAGCAGCTGAGGGAGTACTCCCTCGCCCTGGAGGACGCCAACCAGAGCCTCCAGGAGGTCACCGAGAAGGCCCAGGCCGCCACGCGGGCCAAGACCGAGTTCCTGGCCAACATGAGCCACGAGATCCGCACGCCGATGACCGCGATTCTCGGCTACACGGACATCCTGAACGAGCGCGTGGAGGACAAGGAGAACCGCGAGTCCCTCGAGGTGATCCGCGAGCACGGCAACTACCTGCTCCAGGTGATCAACGACATCCTCGACCTGTCCACCATCGAGTCCGGCAAGCTGGACCTGAATTACCAGCGCATCTCCGTGTTCCAGCTGCTGCACCACATCCAGGAGCTGGTGCGCGTGCGCGCCCACGAGAAGGGCCTCTCCCTCACCGTCGAGTACGACGGCCCCATGCCGGCCGTGCTGCGCACGGACCCGGTGCGTCTGCGTCAGATCCTGTTGAACCTGATCAGCAACGCCATCAAGTTCACCGAGCGGGGCGGCGTGCGCATACTGGTGCGCTTCCACAACGACGACGTCAGCCTGCCGATCCTCGAGTTCGAGATCCGCGACACCGGCGCGGGCATGAACCAGGAGCAGATCGGGGAGCTCTTCGAGCCCTTCACCCAGGCGGACGCCAGCGCCGGCCGCAAGCACGGCGGCACCGGGCTGGGCCTCTCCATCAGCAAGCGCCTGGCCGAGATGCTCGGCGGCACGATTACCGTGGAGAGCTGGGAGGGCAAGGGCAGCCGCTTCCGAGTGCTGGTGGGCACCGGCCTCATGGACGACCTAAAGCTCGTCAGCGCCGAGGAGGGGCTCGCCTTCCTCAACATTCCCGAGGAGCTGCCCCTGGGTCCGGAGCGGCTGAACCTGCGGATCCTGCTGGCGGAGGACAACCGCACCAACCAGCGCCTGATCCGCCGTATTCTGGAGAAGCTCGGCGCGTGGGTGGGCATCGTGGAGAACGGCCGCGAGGCCGTGGACGCCGCCCTGGCCGCCGCGGGCCGCGGCGAGATGTACGACGCCGTGCTCATGGATATCCAGATGCCGGGCATGGACGGTCTCGAGGCCACGCGCGAGCTGCGCGCCCAGGGCTACGCCGGTCCGATCATCGCCCTGACCGCCCACGCCATGGAGATGGACCGCCAGGCCTGCCTGGACGCCGGCTGCGACGACCACTGCACCAAGCCGGTCGACCGCCACAAGCTGGTGGCGGCCATTCTGGGGCAGATCGGCGCCGAGCGCATCTAGCGCCCCCGGCGCGACACCTCGATTCACCCATGGAGAAAGCCCGCCGTGTCACGCGACACGGCGGGTATCTTTCTTTCTACGTCGGACCCCGCAAGCGGAGGTGGGGATCACTCGGGCGCCTCGGAGCCGAGTCTTCGAGGCGAGGCGAAGCCCGATGATCCTCACCGGAGCGCCCTTATTTCGCCAGCACCAGCTTCCAGTCCCGACTCCCCGCGCTCGTGTGCAGCCGCGCGAAGTACACGCCCGAGGCCAGTTCGCGGCCGCTCTCGTCGCGGCCGTTCCACGCGACCTCGTGGGGGCCGGCGTCCATGGCGCCCTCCCGCAACGTCGTGAGGCGACGCCCGCGGATGTCGTGCACCGTCAGGCGCACGGGACCCGGATCGGCGAGCTCGAAGTACAGCGTCGTCTCGGGATTGAAGGGGTTCGGGTAGCAGGCGAAACGGCCGGCCACCGGATCGGTGGGGGCAATATCGATGCTGCGCAGGATGAACTCCTCGCCCGAGGGGGTCCGCTCCGTGAGGCGATAGCCGAGCATGGTGGACGGCGCGCCGCTGTCGCGGTATTCGAAGTGGGTCGTGAAGCCGTCCAGCGGCAGCTCCTCGATGCGCAGCCAGGGCAGATCCGGCGTCTGACGATAGAGGCGCAGCGAGCCGCCGTCCTCCTGCCAGCCGAGCTCCCAGACCAGGTGCACGTCGGCGCCCAGGCGCTCGGCCCGGAACAGCGACAGCAGCACGGGAATCGCCTCGTTGCCCAGCACCACCAGACCGTTGCGGTCGTCGGCCACGTAGACCTGGTCGCCGGACACCACCACGTCCTGGGCTCTGCCGCCCGTGTCGAAGTAGGCCACGCGGTAGACGTTGTAGGGGTCGGACACGTCCATCACCTGGATGCCGTTGTTGTAGTCGGCCACGTAAGCGTAGGGGCCCACGACGTCCACCTTGCGCGCCGCGTCGGAGGTATCGTAGAAGCCGGTCTCGACGGGGTTGGCGGGGTCGCTCACGTCGATCACCCGCAGCCCGTGGCTGTTGGCGGCCACGTAGGCGAAGCCGCCCTGCACGTCGACGCCCCAGGCGGGGCCGGCCAGCGCGAGGGCGGCCAGCTCCACCGGCAGGGCCGGATCGATCGCGTTGAAGATGCGCAGGCCGGCGTTGCCGTCGGCCAGGAAGACGAGGCTGTCGGCCACGGCCACGTCGTAGGCGTAGCCCGTGGTGAGGTTCGCGCTCAGCTCCGTCGGCGAGGCCGGATCGCTCACGTCGATGATGCGCAGGCCGCCCGTCGACGCGGCCACGTAGGCCAGGCCGTTCGCCGCGGCCACGCTGCGCGCGCTGCCGCCGGTGCCGACGCTCCCCACCTCGTTGGGTGTCGCGCGGTCGCTCACGTTCACCACCTTCATGCCGCCCGACCAGTCGGCCAGGTACACGAAGTCGCCGTCGGCGGCCACGCCGTAGGTGTAGCCGCTCGTGTCGAGGTTGCCCACGGGCAGCGCGTACTGGGGATCGCTCACGTCCAGCACCACCAGGCCGAAGCGGTTGGAGGCCACGTAGGCGTAGTTGCCCTCCACCGTGACGCCGTAGGCGTAGTCGCCGGTGGGGAAGTCGCCCAGTTCGACGGGCGCGGTGGGCACGCTGGCGTCCACCGCCCGCAGGCCGCTGCCGTAGTCGGCCACCCACACCAGGCCGCCGCCGAGGCAAACGCCCGCGGAGATGCCCGGCGTGTTCACCGTGCCCTGGAGCAGCGGCGTCGCGGGGTCGCTCACGTCGATCACGTGGAGGCCGGCGGTGTGGTCGGCCACGTAGGCCAGCGTGTCCTGCACCGCCACCTCCCAGGCGTAGCTGGGCGTGTCGTAGAAGCCCACTTCAAAGGGCGCGGCGGGATCGGCCACGCTGAGGATGCGCAGGCCCTGGGCCTGGTCGGCCACGTAGGCGAGGGTGTCGACGACGTCCACGTGGAAGCAGTCGTGACCCGTGTCGAAAAAGCCCGCCTCGAAGGGTGTGGACGGATCGCTCACGTCGATGATGCGCAGGCCGGCGGACCAGTCGGCCACGTAGGCGTAGTCTCCCGCCACGTCGATGCCGTGGGCGCGGTTGCCCGTGTCGAAGGCGCCCAGCACCACGGGACTCGCCGGGTTGGACACGTCCACGGCGCGCAGGCCGTTGTGGTATTCGGCGGTGTAGACGACGCCGCCGGACACGGCCACGTCGTAGCAGTACTGCGCCGTGGGCAGGTGGCCCGTCTCCCAGGGGGAGGCGGGATCGGAAACGTCGATGATGCGCAGGCCGTCGGTCCAGGCCGCCACGTACAGATAGTCGCCCGCCTTGTCGAGGCCCAGCACGGGCCCGGGCACCAGCACCTTGCCCAGCTCCACGGGATTCGCGGGATCGCTCACGTCGGCCACCACCACCGAACCGCCGTTGCCCAGGTAGGCGATGTCGTTCTCCCACACCACGCCGTAGCAGGGCCCGTCGGGCCAGCGCGCCATGAGCTGGAGGTTGTGGGAGTCGCCGGTGTCGGCGTGGGTGGGGCCGGCGAGAATCATGGTGATGATGGCGAGCAGTACGATCCGTTTCACGTTGCGTGTCCCTTCGCTGTGCGGTGCGAAGGGCGGGGCTGCAAGAGGCATGCCCTGGGAGGCCAAGGTTTCACCGCTCGAACGAAGTTGACGGGCCTCAATGAGATATGATGAGATGGGACAAGGAACGACCGTCAGACGCGGTTGTGATAACGATTATCGCAAGCCAAAGGCGCGGATATGGTGATGCGGAACGCGACGACGATACTCTTCTTGTCCACCCTCATGCCGTTCGCGGTAGGCGCGGGAGCCGCCACCCTCGAGGTCGATCAGGCCGGCAATGGAGGGTACCTGACGATCCAGTCGGCCGTGAATGCAGCTGCAAGTGGCGACACGATTCTAATTCGCGAGGGTGTTTACGCGGAAAATGTGGAGGCGAACGGGCCGGCCATGAACCTCAGCTTCATCGGCGAGGGTGCGACAAAATCGATCATTGACTGCGGAGGGGTCTCCAGCGGATTGCGGGTGATGACTCCCGACACCGTCAACTCTGGACTCATCGCCGACATTGGATTCCGAAACGGCTGGGACAGTCCCAGCGGGTGGCCTCAGGGGCTAGTCTTCAACACCTTCGCGGGAGATTGGATGGTGCGGGATTGTGCATTCGTCGATCTACCCAGCGGCGGTATTTTAAACCTGAACAGTAAGACAACGGTGGTTCTTTGCCTGTTCGACAACTGTGGTCTCTTGGGTGCCGTCACTAACGCTAATGCAGGTGAGGTCATCGTTCAGCAGTGCACCTTCGCCTACTGTGATTGCGCCGTCATCACCGCCATGAACGCCACGAGTACGACGGTGGAGAACTGCATCTTCTTCCACTGCGAACTCGGCATCGAAAACTTCGCCGGTGCACCGCTGACGAATGACTGCAATCTGTCATGGGGCACCACGATTGATGACTGCGTGGGTTGCGATCCAGGTCCCAACGATCTGAACATCGACCCCCAGTACTGCGGCGTCGAGGGCAGCGGCAACTACTACCTGCAGAGCGACTCGCCGGCCGCGGGCGACGCCCAGTGCGGCAACTTCGGGGCGTTCATCGTGGGTTGCGACGCTACGGCCACGGAGGAGCGGAGCTGGAGCGAGATCAAGAGCCGGTACTAGCGAGGCACTATCCGCGCTCGTTGCCGAACTTGTACTGACCGGTGACCCGGGCCATCAGGCGCTGCGCATCGCGAAAATCGGCCACTGCGACCCGCGACAGAAACTTGCGCGCCGCGGGTCCGGCGAGGGTGGCGACCACCTTGCCGTGATGGGCGATGCGCACGCGGCCGTCCTTGGTTTCACGGTAGTCGAACGGGGCGGCGTCGAGCGGATCCTGCTTCGTCATGGAGCCTCCGGGCACGGGCTGGGGTGGGTTCCACCCTAGCACACATGCCCGACGGGCGAACTCGAGGAGCTCCGACTTGAGCACCAACGCAGCCGACGCGCCCCCCGCCCTGAACACCGCCTTCGAGCGCCGCAGCGTTCTGTCGGCGAACATCCTCGCGGGAATCGTGCTTCTCGCCGGCCTGGCGCTTGTCTTTGTCGCCCGAGACGCCATCTCGTCGATATGGGTAATGGTGGCGATCTGCGTCGGCGCCGCCTGGCTGGTTCGGAGCTTCATGCTGCGCAAGGTCCGGCGCCGGCGCGCGATCCTGGCCCGCCCCTTCCCGGCCGACTGGGAGGTGGTGCTGCAGCGGGACGTGGCCTTTTTCCGCGCCCTGCTGCCTGGGGAGCAGGTGCGCTTTCGGCGCGAGCTGATGGTGTTCCTGGGCGAGAAGCGCGTCACCGGCATCCGCACCGACATCGACACCAAGACTCTTGTACTGGTGGGCGCCAGCGCGATCATTCCCATCTTCGGCTTCAGCGACTGGGAGTGGGACCAGATCGACGAGGTGCTGGTGTACCCGGCCCGCTTCAATCGTGATTTTCAGTTCGAGGGCGGCGACGGACGCAGCACGCTCGGCATGGTGGGCACCGGCGTCATGAACCGCGTCATGATTCTGGCCAAGCCCGACCTCCACCAGGGCTTCAAGAACGCCGGCGACAAGCGCAACGTGGGCCTGCACGAGTTCGCCCACCTGGTGGACAAGTCCGACGGCGCGATCGACGGCATCCCCGCCGTGGGCCTGACCCGCGAGGCCGTCGGCCCCTGGGTCGACCTGATCCGCCGCAAGATGCGGGAGATCGAGGAGGGCAACTCCGACATCAACCGCTACGCCCTCACCAACGAAGCCGAGTTCTTCTCCGTGGCCACGGAGTACTTCTTCGAGCGGCCGGGCATCATGGAGCGCAAGCATCCGGAGCTGTTCGCGATGATGCAGAAGGTGTTCCGGCAGGATATGCGGAGTCGTGTGGAGGCGCTTCAGCGGGAAGGGGCCGTTGTTGGGCGGAAGTTCGGGCGGAATTCGCCCTGTCCTTGTGGGAGCGGGAAGAAGTTCAAGAAGTGTTGCCTGCGGTGGTGATGGGTTGCGGTGACTACAGCGCAATGCTCATTCGGGGGCCGTGGTCGGGAATATCCTGCACAATATCGAAGCCCAGTTTGCGGTAGAAGCCGACCGCGTCGATATGGACGTTCGAGCTTGCGCGCGTGCAGCCCTTGCCTCTGGCGAAGTCCAGCGCTCGATGCATCATCGTGCGGCCGTGACCGTTGTTTTGGGCGTCTTCGCGGATCGCCACACGGCGTAGCCAGGCCTCATTGCCAAGGATCTCGATGGCGATAGCGCCGATGGTGTCGCTGTCGTGGAGGAGTAGGAACGGGTAGTGATTCGGCGAGGCGAGGGTGGGGTGGCTGCGGTCGTAGGTGCCGAATTCGCCACGGGCCTCCCAGAGGACTTGCTCGCGGATGGTGTGCCAGGACTCCCAGTCCGTGGGGTCAACTACGGATTTCAGTACGTAGGACATCGTTGTGGCTAGCCAGGGGCTTCGCAATCATCTTCGGCTGAGCAACTCCGTTTCAACCTTGGCAATCCCACTCGGCGAGATTGTGACCATTTCAACTTCCCGGTCGTACTCCACGAGCCTGCTGCGGTGGAGCCTACTAAGTACATCTCGACGGTAGACAGCTGCATTCGAGTGCTCGGTCCACGAAACCAAGTCCTCCATCGGAATGGCGGATTCAGGACTCGCATACAACAAGAGCAGCGTCTGGTTTGAATAGCTCTGTTTCGGATCCAGCACTCGCCGTTTCCCGAACACATCCCAGACCTGCGGTAACTGGCGCTCTGCAATTGCGTCGCAGATGCCTTGCGCCTCTTCAAGCGACACTGTGTAGTAAAGCCTGATCAACTCGCAAACGCACCAGTCCGCTATTCTAACCGCTGTGGCTGCGTCGATCTCGTTGGCATCAACGTCGCCCCCCTCGTGGCCTATTCCCCGCTTGTTTCTTAGTGTGTACAAGAAGCTTAGTGCGCGTGGCACCAAGATCCGTACGCTCTCGTGACCTGCCGCCCGAGGTGTCCTCTCAAGCTTGTCACATTCATCCTTGAAGTTATTGATTTTCGTGCCGAAGGGTGTATGGGATCCGATCAGATCGTGCTGAGCCCACCGCAGCAGCACCTCGCAGAATCTGCCTGCGCGAAGGCCGCAGGCGTCGAAATTGCCGTCCAGATAGGCCGCCTTTAGGCCGTTGTATGCCTTAATCAGTCGGTCACGGAAGCCTTTCGACATCCCCGCGAGCGCAACGTCTAGCGTGATGTTAGGCTTGGGTGTACTCATATTGACCTGAGTCATTCCGCTGTCTCGCTAGGCTCCCGTCGCGAACCGAACGTACCAACGCTGGCGAAAGCTCTTGAACTGAGAAGGAGTGGCCCCGTCGATGCCGTAACTCCTCCTGAATCTCCGCGATACCGCGAGCTGATTGGAAGAAATCTGATTCGATCAGGCTGTTAATCGCCGCCTTCGGGCCTAGTCGGCCAGCTGCCTTCTTACCGCTCTTTTTCTTTACCGTCTTCTTCTTCGACGTCGCCTTTTTCTTGGAGCCAGACTTCGGGGATGACCCTTTCGCTGTGTTGCTCTTTGCCTTTTGGCGCCTTGGCTGACTTATCTGCTCACCAGACCGAAGTTCTTTCAGGTAGGCCTCCCCGGGCGCCATGATATGGAACACTCGTGCTGCACCTGTGCCTGCCCTCACATCAACCGTGCCCACCTCCCGTTCTAGTGCTTTCGATACGGAATTGACCTTCGCAGGCAGCCGAAATTTCCTAGATAGGATGGTTGTGATTTCGCTGGCTGTCAGGCCGTCAACCCCATGGTCCTGGTGTGCAAGCTGCAGCACCATTAGAGCTCGATCAGCCACCCTCGTTGTAGCATTCACATCTGGGTAAGCTGTTCGATCAATCGAATCCAGCAACTGATCGAAGTCAGGCCGTTCCGCTTCATCGCTAGTTTTTTGTTTCTGTTTACCGGATCTGCCGCGCGCGCCACCGCCACCGGGGGGCTTACTATCGGTCTTCCCGAGCAACTGCTCAAGCGCCCTATTGAATCCGGCCTCCTGGAGGTTCTTCGGAAGTTTTTTTGCAATTTCAGCTGCTTGAAGGAAGGCATCTTCAAGATTCTTGTCCACCATGCGGTACTCCGTTTGTCCAGGGCATTCTGTCAATACGGCGCCAGAGTTGAGTTCGCTAGATTCAACTCACAAGTGCAGCACCTCGTCCTGGACGAGAAAAGCCAAC
>CAYNQX010000035.1:0-38177 GCA_964399495.1 uncultured bacterium | reverse complement strand
CGTTGGCCTTTCCTGTCTAGCTAGATGAGTTGCACTTGTGAGTTGAATCCGCGGATTGAAACACACTCGGGGGGGGTTGCATCACAGGGAAGCTCGAGAAATTTCGGGGAACCTGGATTTCGGCTCAGGAGTGGTTTCGAATGCGGACCATCTCCTCCGAATCCGAACCCTCGACGAAGCCGAAGCGGCGGTAGAACGGCTGGGCGTCCCGGGTGCGCAGGCCGACCCGGGCGGCCTCCCGCGCGAGGGGGTGGTCGAGCAGAAGGGCGAGCAGGGCGGAGCCGATTCCGCGCCCCTGGAGATCTTCCCGGACGACCAGGTCGAGGATCCACGCCGCGCGCAGTCCGTCGCCGAGGATTCGGCCGGTGGCGGCGAGGCGGCCGTCGGCCGCGTCCGTCATCGCCGCCCAGCCGCCCTGCTGGTGCGCGGCGGCCTGGGTCCCGCGCTCCTCGCCCGTGGTCCAGTAGCGGTCCTCGAGCAGGTCCAGGGCCTCGGGGAGCCGCGCGGTTCCAGGATCGCAGAGCGGCAGGAATCCCGGGGGCGCGGCGAGGAAGTCGGGGCGCGGCGCGTCGGGGTTGGCTTGCCGGAGTCGATCGATCGCGGCCAGGTCGGCGCGCCCGCCTCGCCGCCAGAGCCGGACGAGGATCTCCCGCAGCTCCTCCCCGCTCCGGTTCTGCCCGAGCTTCGACTTGCCGACGATGCGCTCCACGGGCATCCGCAGCACCCGCACCCCCATCAGGGCCCTTGCGTAGAAGGCGTCGTCGCCGCGGATCGGCCGATGACCTCCATCGGGCTGGTACTTCTCCATGATCGCCTGGAGCACCTTCGCCTTGAGGGCGGGATCCTCGACGACCTCGGGCACTCCTTCGGCCAGGATGCTCTCGTAGTAGCTTGTTGCCGGGCAGGCGTTCTCGGGGTCGCGGAAGTGGCTGGGAATCTCCGCCACCATCTCGTGAGCCGCAACCTGGGCGGGGCGGCCGATCATCACGTCCTTCTCGCCGCGCAGGGAGCAGTGCCAGGCGAGCGCGCCGTCCAGGAGCACGGCGTGGAGGGGACGGAGCAGGGGGGCGTCGGCGGCCGTGGCCACGTGCACCACCTTGGCGCGCTCGAGCAGGGCGAGGGAATCCTCGCGGGACATGGCGTGTCGGTCTCGGCTCATGATCTCCTCCTGACTTTGCGGCAGGCTAGCAGGATCGTTCGGAACCCCCAAGGGCCAAAGGGATTCGAGGTGGGTTCCCTTCGTCCTTGGAAGCTCGCCCACCCTGGGCTATCTTCGCCGCGAGGAGCAGAATGATCCCCGCCACCCGCCGCCCTTTCGCCCGAATGGCCGCCCTGCTGACCCTGCCGGCGCTCCTGTCCGCCTGTGCGGGGAGCGGCGGCAATCCCGCCCGCGTCGCGCTGGACGCCGACCGCGGCGCCGCGGACAGCGAGATCCGGATCCTGCTCCCCACCCAGCCGGATGCCGACTCCTTCCCCTTTCCCCGCAACGCCGGGGAGGCCCTGGTTTTCGCCCAGTTCTACGAGACCCTCACCGAGCTGGGACCCGACGGTCGCGCCCGCCCGGCCCTGGCCGACTCCTGGAAATCCGATTCCGAGGGCCGGGTCTGGACCTTCACGCTGCGCCACCCCGCCCGCTTCTGGAACGGACGCCCGATGGAGGCCGCCGACGTGGCCGCCGCCTGGCAGTGGACCCGGAAACAGGCCGGTCGCCGCGGACTGGCGCTGCCCATCGATCTCGCGCGCCCCGCGGCGCGACTTCGCTTTCCCGAGGCGAACCTGCTCGTCATCGAGTTCGACGAACCGCGTCCCGACCTCCCCGAGCAGCTCGCCGCGGCCTGCTTCGCGGTGAGCGCGGGCGGACGTCGCTTCCGCTGGCGGCTCGGCACGGGCCCCTGCCGTCCCGAGAGCTTCATCCAGGCGGTCTCGGTCGGCGTGGTCTGCCTGCCCCATGCCGGCCACCCGCGCCCCGCGCGCTGGCGGCGCCTCGAGTTCGGCCTGAAGGCCGTCGACGCGATGCCGGTGCTGGGGTCGTCGGGCGCCGACGCCCTGCTGCTCTCCGACCCGCTGCTCGAGAACTACCTGCTGCGCAGATCCGATCTCCGCCTCGTCGAGATGCCGGCGGAGCTGCGCTTCGGCCTGCTCCTGCCTCCAGGCCAGAGCCTGGGAGCGTCGCGCTGGCGCCCCGCGCTGGAGCAGGATCTGCGGAACGGCTACCTGCGGCACAGCGCCGCCGAGCCCTTGGCCGACGTGGATACCGGCGCCTGGGCGGGCTACGGCGCGTGGCGCGGCTCCGCCGTCATCCGCTACGACGTCGCGAATGCCGTCGCGGGAGAGCTGGCGAGCCGCATCGCCGCCCTGGCCACCCTGCCCGATCGGTGGGACTCCGGGAACGACGGCTTCCCGCGACTCCTCGTGCGCCCGCTGAACGCCGTCGAGCTCGACCGCTACCTGGCCGCCGCGCTCGCGGGCCGACGCACCGACCCGTTGCTCCTCGCCCTCTGGTCGGGCGGCGCGAGCCCCGCGGCGGTGGACGGGCGCTACCTTCCGCTCGCCCGCACCCGGACGGGTCTGGCGGTTCACGAGAGCGTCGGCGGGCTGGAGCTCGGCGGCGACGGCGTGCTGCGCCTCGACCGGCTCGGCCGCCTCCCGTCGAGGTCGCGGCCATGACCCTGCGCACGCGCATTCTCGCGGCCACCGGCCTCCTCGTGCTGCTGCCCGTGGCGCTGCTGGCCCTGGGCGGACGCGGCGAGACCACGCGCCGTCTTCGTCAGCAGCACGCCGAGGGCGCCGAGGCGCTGCGGCTGGTGCTGGAGCGCTCCCTCGACCTGCGCGCCGCGCGTCTCTCGGAGGGCCTGACCGCGCTGGCCGCGGATCTGCGCGAAGACCTCGAGCTGCGTCGCCTGATCGCGAATCCCGACGCGAGCGACCGCCGTCGCATCGACTACGCCGAGAGCCGGATGCGCCTGATGGGCTGGCAGTACCTCCAGATCCTGGACGAGACGGGCAGGATCCTCAGCTCCGGACACTTCCGCGCGACCGCCGATCGCCACGAACCGCGCCGGGCCGCCGCGCTCTCGCGCTTGCCTGAGGGCAGCGCCCTGGTTACCGCCCGCCGGCCCGGCGGCGACTTTCTCGTCCTGGCGCGAGTGGACTCCCTGCATCTGGACGGCCGCCTCTATCGCCTGATGGGCGGCCTCGAGGTGAACCGCGCCTTCCTCGACGAGCTCGCGGGCGCGAGCCTGCTGGGTCTGGACCTGATCGCCCCCGAGGGGCCGCTCCTGCCCGAGGCCGGGCGGGACGGCACACGGGTCGACGGACCCGCCCTGCCCCATCTCCGCGCCGACGGCGCTCTCGGCAGTGCGGAACTGCGCATCGTGCATCCACGGGAATCCCTGGAAGCCCTGCTCGAGGGTTTCGACCTCTGGCTTCTGCTCACCCTGGCGGCGACCCTGGCGGGCAGCCTGATCCTGGTGTACTGGGTTTCGTCGCGGCTCAGCCGTCCCCTGCGGGAGCTGGCGGAGCAGACCGGGCGGCTGGATCTGGACAACCTCGCGGTCGAGTTTCGCGAGGAGGGCGCGGGCGAGGTGGGCGCGCTGTCGCGCACGTTGAGCCGTCTTTCGGGGCGCCTTCGCGAGAGCGCGGATCTGCTGCGGGAGGCCGAGCGCCGCGCCACGCTGGGAGATCTCGCCAGGCAGGTGACCCACGACGTCCGCAACGGCTTCACGCCGATCCGGCACGTCGTCGCCCACTTCTCCCAGGTCGCGCGCCAGGAGCCGGAGCGCCTTCCCGAGCTCTACCTGGAGCGGGAGTCCACCCTCGACTCGGGGCTGGAGTACCTCGAGGATCTGGCCGGGCACTACGCCCGCCTTTCTCCTCGGCGCAGCCCGGAACCGGTGGCCCTGGCCGCCCTGCTCGGGGAGCTTCTGCCGCCGGGTCTGACCGACGGCAAGGCGCGCTACCGTCTCGACCTGGCCGCGGGCCTGCCGCCGGTCCACGCCGACCGCGGCAGCCTGCGCCGGATCCTGGAGAACCTGCTGCGCAACGCGCGGGAAAGCCTGGGCGGCGCCGGCGGAACGGTCACCGTGAGCGGGCGGCTGGGCCGCGACGAGCACGGCGAGGAGCGGCTCACGATCACGGTGGCGGATGACGGCTGCGGCATCCCCGCCGAGGCGCGGGCGCGGATCTTCGACGACTTCTACACGAGCAAGGCGGATGGGAGCGGGCTGGGCCTGTCCATCGTCAGACGACTGGTCGCGGACCTCGGCGGCAAGCTCTCGGTGGAGAGCGAGCCGGACGAGGGCAGCGCCTTCACGGTGAGCCTACCGTCTCCGTCGGGCGAGCACCCGGCCGCGGACGACCCACAGTGCGAGGAGCGAGGATGAAGCGAATCCTGATCGTGGACGACGTGGCGGCGATGCGGGAGCAGTACGCCTACGACCTGAAGCGTCTCGGAGGCTACGACACGCTCACGGCGGAGGCCGGAGACGAGGCCCTGCAGATCCTGCGCGCCGAGCCCGTCCACTGCGTGGTGCTGGATCTCGAGATGCCGCGGGTGGACGGCTTCGAGGTGCTGCGCACCCTCCAGCACGAGGAGAGCGACGTGCCGGTGATCGTGTACACCGGCACGGGAGACATCCAGCGCGCCGTGCGGGCCATGCAGCTCGGAGCCCGCGGGTTCGTGGAGAAGCGCGACCCGATCGAGCGCCTGCTCCTGGAGATCGATCGCGCCCTCGAGAGCGAGCGGCTGGGCGGGGAGTTGCGCCGGAGCCGCGCGCGATCCGGGGAAGACGGCGACATGGCGGGGGAGAGCCCGCCCATGCGGGCGCTGAAGGAGTCGATCTCGCGGCTGGCGCCGATTCCCAGCACGGTGCTGATCACGGGGGAGAGCGGCACGGGCAAGGAGCTGGTGGCCCGGGATCTCCATCGGCAGAGCGGCCGCAAGGGTTCCTACCTGGCGGTGAACTGCGCGGCCTTCCCGGACCAGACCCTGGAGGACGAACTCTTCGGCCACGTGAAGGGTGCCTTCACCGGCGCCGACCGCCCCCGCAAGGGCGCCTTCGAGGAGGCTCACGGCGGCACGCTGTTCCTGGACGAGATCGGCGAGCTGCCCGCGCCGGCGCAGGCCAAGCTGCTGCGCGTGCTGGAGGAGAAGCAGATCCTTCGCCTGGGTTCGAGCAAGCCCCTGACGGTGGATGTCCGCGTGCTGGCCGCCACGCACCGCGATCTGCCGGCGGACGTCGAGGCGGGCCGTTTTCGGCGGGACCTGCTCTATCGCCTGAAGGTGCACGCGATCGTCGTGCCTCCGCTCAGGGAGCGGCTCGAGGACTTGCCGACCATCGCCGAGAAGCTGCTCGCGCGAATCTGTCGCGAGTTCGGCATCCGGGTGCCTAGGGTGGAACCGGCGGCGCTGAGCGCGCTGACGGCTCACGACTGGCGGCAGAACAACGTCAGGGAGCTCCGGAACGTGCTGGAGCAGATGCTCATCGCCGCGCAGGGCGCGCCCCTGGGCGCGAATCATCTGCCGGCGGATCTGTGGTGCGATCCCGCGCTTGCGACGGAGCGGGAGCCCGGCAGCTTCAAGGCGCAGCGGCAGGCGGCGGAGCGGCGGATCGTCATGGAGGCCCTGTCCCGCAACGGCGGCCAGGTGACGCGCACGGCGCGCAGCCTGGGGCTCGCGGACCATTCCAGTCTCATCAAGCTGATGCGTAGGCTGGGAATCGAGCGCGAGGGCGGACTCGACTGATCAGGTCTGCTGCAGCGCGGGCGCCCAGCGGCGGATCGTCTGTTCCAGCTGCTTGCGATCGACGGGCTTCGACAGGTAGTCGTCCATGCCGGAAGCGAGGCAGCGGTCGCGGTCGCCCTTCATGGCGTTGGCCGTCAGGGCGATCACCGGAGTGCGGCGGCCGGAATTCTCCATGGTGCGGATCATGCGCGTGGCCTCGTAGCCGTCCATCTCGGGCATCTGGCAGTCCATCAGCACGAGGTCGTAGGGCAGCCGCGTGAAGGCCTCGATCGCCTCCAGTCCGTTGGCCACGCTGTCGACGCTGCAGCCGATCCGCTCCAGCATGAGGTTGGCCACCTTCTGGTTGACCGGATTGTCCTCCACCAGCAGCACGCGGGCATGGATCGGTTCGGAGGGCGAGTCGAGGTCCGTGTCGATGTCGGCATGCGTGTCCTCCACGGACACGTCCTCGGCGCGGTCCAGGGAGATCTTGAACCAGAACCGGCTGCCGATCCCCTCCTTGCTCTCGAAGTTGATCTCGCCATCCATCAGGTGGACGAGCTGACGCGAGATCGCCAGGCCGAGGCCGGTGCCGCCGAAGCGTCGCGTCGTGGAGCTGTCGCCCTGGATGAAGGCGGTGAAGAGCTGTTCCTGCCTCTCCATGGGAATGCCGATGCCCGTGTCCTTCACCTCGAAGGTCAGCTCGCAGCGGTCGCCGTCGTCGCGGGTGATGTCGCAGCGGATGGTGACCCTGCCCGCCTGCGTGAACTTGACGGCGTTGCTCACGAGGTTGAGCAGAATCTGACGCAGGCGGCCGGGGTCGCCGCGGAAGTGGTCCCGGCAACCTTCACCGCTCCCCACCTCCAGATTGACGGCCTTCTCCTCGGCGCGGAAGGTGAGCAGATCCCTGACGTCGTGGAGCACCTCGGCCGGGCGAAGGGGGATCGACTCGAGATCCAGCTTGCCCGCCTCGATCTTCGAGAAGTCGAGGATGTCGTTGATCAGCGACAGCAGCGCGGACGCGGAGCCCCGAACGGTCTCGGCGTAGTCGCGCTGTTCGACGCTCATCCTGGTGTCCAGCAGGAGACCGGTCATGCCGATGATCGCGTTCATCGGCGTGCGGATCTCGTGGCTCATGGCCGCGAGGAACTCGCTCTTGGCCTGGGTGGCGTTCTCCGCGGTGCGGGTGGCGCCGAGCAGGGCTTCCTGGTCTTCGGCCCGACGGCGCAGCAGCTCGCCGAGCTGGCGGCTGCGACGGTTGAACCAGTAGGCGAGCGTGCCCAGTTCGCCGCGGTCGGTGAAGACGATCTGTTGCCGGCCCTCGTCGTCGTCTTCCAGCGTGCCGCGGATCTGCCGGGTCATGTCGGCCAGCGGACGGATCAGCATGCGCCGCAGGGCGATGAAGGCCGCCACGATCGACAGCACCATCAGGCCGACCGTGGAGAGGAAGATCATCCACAGGATGAAGTCGGCGGAGGCCAGGGCCGCGCTCTCGGGCATGACGGCCACGATCTTCCAGTGCGTCTCCGGCACCTGGAAGATGGAAGCCGAGGCGGTCTCGCCGAGAACGGGGTCGTCCTCCACGGTGAACCGGACGAGCTGCCGTTCCTGCTGATTGACCGCGCAGAGAGGGTCGCGGTCGGGATATCCGAGGATCGCGGCCAGCAGCTCCGCCTGGCTTGCGTCGATCTGATAGCTCTCCTCGTCGAGCCGGCGGGCCAGGTTCTCGTCGAAGTGTCCGTGCGCGCGGCTGTGGGCGATGAGTTCGTCCTGGGCCCTGGCGATCTCCCTCGCGTAGGGCGCGAAGGCGGCCTCGGTGGCGCCGAGTTCGTCGAGATGGAGGCACTCCACGATCGTGTTACCCGCATCGTCGGTGAACTCCCTCTTCACGCGATCCATCTCGGGGAAGGTGATGAAGCGGCCTTCGCGATCCACCAGGAACGCGTAGCCGCCGAACTTCTCCGCCGCGTCGCTCAGGAGCTTGTGGAGTCCGTCGAGCTTGAGGTCCACCGTGGTGACGCCGGCGAGCCGGCCGTCCACGTACATCGGCACGGTGCAGGTGACCATGGGCTGGTAGGAGTAGGGGTCCATGTAGGAGCGCGACCAGTAGGCCTGCCCGTCCGCGAGGTGGGAGGCGGGCACGTACCATTCCTCGTGATGGTAGCCGGCGCCGTCGGGATCGTTGTAGTCGTCGAAGTAGTCGAGCACGCCCTCGGCGTTGCGGCCCCAGAAGAAGCTGCGGCGTTCGACCTCGTCGTCGAAGGCGAAGGGAGCGGGCCAGAGGCCGCCACCCGCGATGGTCGTCTCGCTGCCCTCCTCGTCGAGGAGGCTCGGAAGCACCGACATGTGCAGGTCGATGTCCGCGGGCAGCTCCTCGCCCAGATTCGCCAGGGCCGCCGTGAGCGAGTGGGTCTTCGCCAGGTACCGTTCCACCTCGCTCACCACGTTGTTGCCAGAGAGACGGACTTTGTCGAAGGCCTGCTCCTCCAGGAGCTGCTTGCCGACCGTGCCCAGCACGCCGCCCAGGGCCACGGCCAGGGCGATGAGCAGGACACCGAAGATCAACGGAATCCTGAACAGCAGGCTTTCGCGCCAGTCGAAATCGAGGGGGTCCTGATGCTTGCTCATGTCTCTCCGGCGAATGGAGTATCCGAACTCGCCGCGACGCTTTCCGCCGGTGCGGCCCGTCACGCGCGACGTGGTCACGACATCAGTAAGGCATCGGCAGATCGGGCGGATCCCTTGATACAATTGGAGTAACGGAACAGCGGAGTTCCTCGGTCCATGTGTCCGCCCGGACACGGAGCCGTGTTCCCCAGAACCCGCATTCGGATGCGCGCCCTTTCCCTGGATTTCCTATATCATTGCGAATGCAGGGGTTGCAAGGGTCGCGCTCGTCGCCAACTCGTGGCCGGGGACTTGCCATGACCCGGGAGAGAACCGTCACCCCTCCCCGGAAGGAGATTGGCCATGAAGAAAGAGAACCGTAAGTCCAAGCACTGGCCCATGAACTGGATCCTCGGCGGCGTATTCCTGCTCGCCTTCGTCGTCCTGCTCGCCCATGGGCTGCAATCGGAAGATACCGGGCCCAGGGTTCATCGGAGCCCCGATCGGGTGCTGCCCGAGGCCGTCGTTCAGGCCTCCCCGTCGAGTCCTCCGAGCCCGATCGCCCCGACCGAGCAGGAGGAGCTCGTCGCCGCCGACGCGCCCGCCCTCTCTCCCGAGCGCGAACCGGAGCCGCTCCCGGCCCGTTTCGACGAGGCCGAGGCGCGCTTTCATGCCGCCGAGTACATCCAGGCGGCTTCCCGTTTCGCAAGGTACTGCGAGGAGCACCCGGACAATCCCTGGGGTCACTACATGCTGGGACTCAGCGAATGGAAGCTGGGAAACCTGGAGGCCGCCGAAGCGTCGCTGAGCCGAGGTCTCGACCTGGATTCGAGCTTCGTCAAGGCGCGCCGCAACCTGGCTCGCGTGTTGATGGCCGGTGAGCGTCACCAGGAGGCCCTCGACCTGCTTGCCGTCGCCGACGAGGGCGAGCTCGTCGAGGCCGAGGGCCAGCGACTGATCGGCCGGGCGCTTCACAACCTCGGCCGCATCGACCAGGCCGTGGACGCCTACGCCGCGGCGCTGGCCGCCGACCCCGTCGATGCCTGGTCCCTGAACAATCTCGGTCTGATCTACGTCGAGGGCGGCCGCGAGGACGATGCGCTCGCCGCGTTCGCCCTGGCCTCCGATCTGGACGACGACAACGCCGTCTTCCGCAACAACCTCGGCGTGGCCCTGGAGCGCTGCGGCCATCCGGCCCAGGCCGCCGAGGCCTATCGCTGCGCCCTCGATCTCGACGAGGAACACGAGCGCGCGCGCCTGAGCCTGACGAGGGTGGAGGCGGTGGCGGGCGCGCTGGACTCGGAGATCGATCTCGCGACTCTCACGGCGCACACGGCCGACGAGCTCGCCGCGGGCCGATTCCCCTGGACGCGGGAGCCGGACGTCGAGATCACAGAGCAGCCGGACTCGGAGCCGACGTCCGAGCCCCTGACCGAGGAGACCCACCTGTCCCAGCTACCGTAATGCTGGAAGGATCACAGAACATGTGGCCCCGGCGCGAAATGCGCCGGGGTCCATTCGACACCCGCGAGCGAGGGAGGGCTTCGGTCGAGCGTCTCTGAGCCGAAGGCTCCGTGCGCTCTTCCGGACGTTTCGCACGGACGTGAAGGCTCCGCGAATGTTCCCGAACGCTTCGCACGCAGACGTGAGGCGCTTTTCGGGAGCATTCGCTCCGCCGAGGTGAAGAGCTACCCCTCTTTAACGATCGTCGGCTTGTTCTTTTCGGCGATGACGAGCGTCGCGATGCTGCCGGCGACGAGCACGCTCAGCAGCAGCACGATCCAGATCCAGGGTCGGTCTCTCAGCCAGTCCTTCATCAGGGCCCCCGGAAGCGCACCGTCACGGCGCGCTCGCTGTTGGTGGCGATGTCCGTCACCAGAAATTGAAAATCGAAACTGCCCGAGTAGACGTCTCGCGGCAGGGTGGCGAAGATCGGCGCTTCGCCGTCGGCCAGGGATTCGAGCGTGAGCTCCTTCTGGGCGATGATGAACTCGAGCTCCGGATGCGCCGCCACGCTCTCGGGGTGAGGCGCGATCCGGTAGGTGGCCTTCACGGCGGTCTTGTTCTGCACGTGAAGCGAGTAGAGGTTCCGGATCGTCGTCTCCTCGAGGACGAAGGGTAGGCCCTTCGACCGCAGGGCGTTCGCATGGAAGGGATCGCGCTGTCCGGCCTTCAGGGTGAACAGCGTCAGGCCGATGAGGCCCAGCGCGAGATAGATGAACACCCGCGGCCTGATCAGCCGACGCTTACCGACTTCGAAGCCGCTCTTGGAATCGTAGCGCACCAGCCCCGGCTTCTTGTCGATGCGCCGCATGATGTCGTCGCAGGCGTCGATGCAGTTGCTGCAACCGACGCACTCCATCTGCAGCCCGTTGCGGATGTCGATGCCGGTGGGACACACCTCGACGCAGCGGAAGCAGTCGATGCAGTCGCCGCCCTCGTCGACGCCCTTGGCGCGGGGCTCGCCGCGGTTTTCGTCGTAGCCGATGATCACGGTGTCGTCGTCGATGAGCGCCGACTGGAGGCGGCCGTAGGGGCAGACGATCAGGCAGGTCTGCTCGCGGAACCAGGCGTAGTTGAAGTACATGACGCCGGTCCAGAACATCGACCAGAAGAAGGCGGCGCTGTGCGGCTCCGGATTGGACCGCACCACCACGAGCAGCTCGCGCACGGGGATGAAGTAGGAGAGGAACACATGGGCGATCAGGTAGGAGATCGCCAGGAACAGCGCGTGCTTGATCAGCTTCCGCCAGGCCTTGTCGCCGCTCCAGGGCCCGAGGTTTCTACGGATGCGCACATTGCGCGGCCCTTCGATCCAGCGCTCGATGCGACGGACCACGCCCTCCATGAAGACGGTCTGAGGACAGGCGAAGCCGCACCAGATCCGCCCGAACAGCGAGGTGAGCACGAACAGCGTGAAGCCGACGCCCGACACGAGGAAGAAGGCCAGATAGAAGTCCTGATTGGTGAAGGTGGCGCCGAACAGGTGCGCCGAACGGTTGGGCAGGTCGATGTGAACCATCGGCTTGCCGTCGATCAGGATCCAGGGCATGAGCACGTAGACCGCGACCAGGAACGTCCAGGTGGCGTTCTTGATGTTCTGCCAGCGGCCCTTGACGTCCGCGGGGTGCAGGAAGTTGCGCGAACCGTCCTCGTTGATGGTGTAGACGGTGTCCAGATCCGGACGTCGACGCGGGTTCTTGTTCTGTTCCGGCGTGTCCGTCATCCTCGCCTCCAGATAGCGATGATTCCGATCAGAGTGGAAACGGCCGCGGGGCGCGTCTTCTTGACCGGATCAAGATAGACGAAACGCCCCGCGGCCGCATCGAAATAAACCCCGTTGACCGGGCTACTCCACGAGCTCTCCCTCGGGAGCCTTGCCGGCCACGTTGGTGTCCTTCAGCGTGAGCAGATAGGCCACGACGGACTCGATCTTCCTGGGAGCGAGCTGCTGCCCCCAGGCCACCATGCCCTTCTCGACCACGCCCTCCGTCACGACCTTGTGGATGGCCATCGGCGAACCGCCGTGGATCCAGTAGGCGTCGGTGAGGTTGGGTCCCACGATGCCCGCGCCCGTCGGCAGGTGGCAGGCCACGCAGTGGGTCGTGTAGACCTCGAGGCCCTCCGCGAGTCGATCGGACATGCCGCTCATGGCGATGAGCGCGGCGTCATCGAGCGTGCCGCTCTCGACCACCTGGGACTCGGCCGCGGCCTGCATCTCCGCCTCGTAGAGCGCGGGGGGCAGGTCGCCGACACCGAAGGTATGGAAGAACAGCCAGTAGCCCACCGAGAAGATCACGGTACCCCAGAGGATCCAGAGCCACCAGTTCGGCAGCCTGTTGTCGTACTCCTGGATGCCGTCGAAGTCGTGATCCATTACCTGGTCGGCACGGTATTCCTTCTTGTTCACCTGGTCACTCATGTCAGCTCACCTTCCCTTCTGCGGGGGAGGCCTCGCCCATGGCGATCTCGTTGCCGCCGTCGAGGGGGAGGCCCGCCAGGCGGTCCACGGTATTCCGGTCACGGAGACCGACGAAAACGTAGAGCAGGACGGCAACGAAGCTGACGACGAAGATGACGAGGCCGACGAGCGGCCAGATCAGCAGGTTGCTTCCCGCGAAAAACTCCTGATACATGCTAGTTGCCCCCCTTGTACTGGGGGCCGCGGCCGAGGCGTTGCAGGTAACCGATCAGAGCGGTCAGCTCCGACTCGTTCGCCACCGTCACGCCCTGCGCCTGGAGGTCGGCGGTGATGAGCGCCGCCTGCCCCATGGCGTCGGTCGCCGCGCCGTTGATCTGCGCGTCGGTGTAGGGCACGCCCAGCTTGGCCAGCGTCGACATCTTCGCGCCGGTGCGGCCGTAGTCGACGGTGCCGTTCAGCAGCCAGGAGTACTCCGGCATGTTGGAGCCGGGCGAGGTCTCGCGCGGGTCCAACATGTGGATGTAGTGCCACAGGTTCGGATACTTGCCGCCGATGCGGTGCAGATCCGGTCCGGTGCGCTTCGAGCCCCACTGGAAGGGTCGATCGTAGATGAACTCCTCCATGCGGGAGTAGTCGCCGTAGCGCAGGGTCTCATGCCGGAACGGCCTGATCATCTGGCTGTGGCAGACGTAGCAGCCCTCGCGCACGTAGATGTCGCGACCCTCGAGCTCCAGCGCACTGTAGGGGTGCTGGAGATAGGGATCGTCGGCAGCCGCCGTGAGCGGGATCTTGAGCGTCGTCGCCACCGTGGGGATAATCTCCACGATGCCGCCCACCAGCACGGCCAGCACGACGAGGATCGTGAACGCCAGGGAGTTGCCCTCCGCCAGCTTGTGCCACGTCGCTCCGGCGCGCTTCTTGGCGCTGATCGACATCACTCCGGCCACGATCGCCACGAGCAGCAGGGCCAGCACGACGGCGCTGCCGATCTTGCCGGCGAGCCCGAGGAGAATCGTCAGGACGATCACGATCGCCGAGTAGATCACCGGGCTGCCGAACAGCAGCTTCAGCGTGGAAGGACCGCTCCTGTCGCGAGCCGCCACGGTCACCTCGTAGGTGGCCGGCGAGCCCTTGCGGATGGTGGCGACCAGGTTGATCACCATCAGGATCGAACCGACCAGGAAGAGCAGACCGCCCACGAGACGCATCTGGTACATGAAGCGGCTGGCCAGCAGTCCCTCGACGAAGTCGGGGAACTTGAGGAAGCCGTCGGCGTCCAGCGCGCGCCAGAACAGACCCTGGGAGATGCCGCTGATCCACATGGCGACCACGTAGAGCAGCAGGCCGGCCGTGGAGATCCAGAAGTGGCTCTCGGCGAGCCGCTTGGAGTGCAGCTCGGTCTTCCACAGCCGCGGCACCAGCCAGTAGAGCATGCCGAAGGTCAGGAACGCGTTCCAGCCGAGGGCACCCCCGTGTGCATGACCGATGATCCAGTCCGTGTAGTGACCGAGGGCGCTGACGCTCTTGATCGAGAGCAGCGGCCCCTCGAAGGTGGACATGCCGTAGAAGGTCACGGCCACCACGAAGAACTTCACCACGGGATCGGTGCGCAGCTTGTCCCAGGCGCCGCGCAGGGTCAGCAGACCGTTGAGCATGCCGCCCCAGGAGGGAGCCCAGAGCATCACGCTGAAGACCATGCCCAGGGTCTGGGCCCAGTCCGGCAGCGCGGTGTAGAGCAGGTGGTGGGGGCCGGCCCAGATGTACAGGAACACCAGGGACCAGAAGTGCACCACCGAGAGCCGGTAGGAGTACACCGGCCGATCCACGCTCTTGGGAATGAAGTAGTACATGATGCCGAGCATCGGGGTGGTGAGGAAGAAGGCCACGGCGTTGTGGCCGTACCACCACTGCACCAGCGCGTCCTGCACTCCCGCGAACAGCGGATAGCTGTGGGTGAAGCTCGTCGGCAGATGCAGGCTGTTCACGATGTGCAGCACCGCGATCGTCACGATCGTTCCTATGTAGAACCACAGGGCGACGTAGAGATTCTTCTCGTTGCGCTTGCCCAGGGTCCAGAAGAAGTTGATCGCGAACACCACCCACACGACGGCGATGGCGATGTCGATGGGCCAGATCAACTCGGCGTACTCCTTGCCCTGGGTCAGGCCCAGAGGCAGGGTCAGGGCCGCGCTGACGATGATCGCCTGCCAGCCCCAGAAGTTGATCCAGCTCAGCTTATCGCTCGCCATGCGCGTCTTGAGCAGACGCTGCGTGGAGTAATAGATACCGGCGAACATCATGTTGCCCACGAACGCGAAGATCGCCGCGTTCGTGTGCAGGGGCCGGAGTCGACCGAACGAGAGCCACGAGGTGCCGAAGTTCGCCTGCCAGAACGAAAGCTGGGTAGCGACGATCACCCCGAGGAGAAAAGCCACCACGCCCCATACGATGGTCGCGATGGAAAAGGCCCGGACTACGCCGTCGTCATAGACGACCGTCTGGGTCCTGGCATTATCGGCTGCCATTGGAGCTTGCTCCCTCCTTTGAATGGATACTGCTTGACGAGATCGAACGAGAACCATCGGCGCCCGCGGCGAGGTCGTCTTCGCGCAGGGGCAGCAGCGAGAGCCGCTCCCCGTGGTCGAAGTCGCCCGCGCGCAGACGCGCGAAGAAGAAGATGAGACCCAGCGCCACCAGGGCGAGACTCACGACGACGAGGCCGATCACGATATCCACGCGAGCCTCCTCCCCGAGAGCCGCCACGCGGTCAGGCCGACCACGGCGACGGAGCTGAGCGGCATCAGGACGGCCGCCACCACGGGGGTGACGAAGCCGGCGAAGCAGAGCCCCACGGCCACCAGGTTGTAGGTGACCGCGAAGGTGAGATTGTCCCGCACCACGCGGCGCAGGCGCGAGGCGGCGGACAGCGCGCGGCGGATCGCCGCGACGCCGTCGCCGAGAAAGTAGAAGTCGGCCTTGCCGGGGAGCACGGGGCGGTCGACGGCCGGCGTGGCGGCGCAGAGCGCGGCCTCGAAGCTGGGGCTGTCGTTGATGCCGTCGCCCACCATGAGCGTGTCGCCGTCGTCCAGCTGACGCACGCGCGCGGCCTTGGCCTCGGGGTCGAGGCCGCCCAGGGCTCGCTCGGCCGGGATGCCGAGGGCCTCGCGGGCCAGGGACACCTTGTCGGGGTGGTCGCCGCTGAGCAGGTGCAGCTCGTAACCGCGCTCGTGGAGGTCGGCCAGCTCCTCCGCGGCGTCGGGCTTGTAGGCCTCGCGGAAGCGGAAGGCGGCGATCGTCTCGCCGTCCTTCGTGAAGCGGGTTTCCCTGGCGTTCGTCTCGCCGCCGCCGGTGAAATCGGGCCGGCCCAGGCGGTAGTCCGCGCCGCCCCGCCGCCAGCGCAATCCCCGGCCCGCCAGCTCCTCGAGCGTGTCGCCATCGGGGTCGAGCAGGAGCTCCTCGGACTCCGGCAGGTCGCGCCCCGCGCCCAGCGCCTCGGCGAGGCTGCGGCTCACGGGGTGGTTGCTGCGCGCGCAGAGGTTCCAGAGCACCTGCTTGTTCTCGGCCGACAGCCCCCAGAGGTCGCGGCGGGAGGCGGGTTCGAGGGTGAGATGGCCGAGGGTGAGCGTGCCGGTCTTGTCCAGCAGCACCTTGCGCACCCGCAGGGCCTTCTCGAGGAAGGTGGCCTTGCGCAGGAACACGCCCCGCTGGCGCAATGCGAAGTGGACGAGTTCCTCGGCCAGCGGCGTGGCCAGACCCAGGGCGCAGGGGCAGGTGATGACGAGCACGGAGATCGTCACCTCGAGGGCGGTGCGCGCATCGCGGCCGATCCACAGCAGGAAGGCCGCGGTCGAGAGCAGCAGCACGGCCAGCACGTAGACGCTGCTGACGCGATGCCACCAGATGGGCCGGAAGGCCTCCTCGCCATTCCCGCTGCGCAGCAGGTCGCCGAGGCGGGAGTCGGCGAAATCCTCGGCGGCGGCCACGCCGAAGCCGTGGCTCCCCGCGTTGAAGGCGCCGGCGGGAATCCGGTCGCCGGCCTCGTAGGCGATCTGATCGGATTCGCCGGTGATCCAGTCGAGCGAGGCCTCGGCCGGTCGCCGCAGGAGGATCCCCTCGGCGGGCAGCAGGTCGCCGGGCGCGATCCACAGCTCGTCGCCCGCGCGCACCTCGGTGGCCGCCACGGCCTCGAGGCGGCCTTCGGCCTGGCGCTTCACCGTGAGCTGCTCGGCGCCGGAACTGCTGAGCAGCGCGTTGCGGTTGCGCTCGATGATCCGCTCCTGCGCCCAGCGGCCCAGGAGCATGAGCGCGATGAACGCGGTGAGGCTGTCGAAGTAGGCGGCCCGCGGTCCGGTACTCAGGTAGGCGTAGAGGGATCCGGCATAGGCGAGGATCATGCCGAGCGAGATCGGCAGGTCCAGGTGGGCCACGCGTCGTCGCAGTCCGGCCATCGCGCCGCGGAAGAAGACGGGCCCGCCCACGAGGAGCGAGGCGGTGGCGAGCGCGAGATTGAGATGGCCGAAGAACTCGAAGAGGGCGCCGTCCTCGGGGGCGAGGCCGAAGTAGTAGCTGATGGAGAACATCATCACGTTCAGCGCCATGGCGACGCTGAAGGCCAGGCGGAACAGCAGGCCGCGCGAGCGCGGGGCCGCGCCCTCCTGGGCGGGGCCGAGACGGTAGCCGAATCGCTCCACCTCGGCCAGGTAGCCGCGCAGGTCGCCGCGGCCGCGGTCCCAGCTCAGGTCCACCTTGCCGAGGGAGGGGTTGATGCGCAGTTCGATGCCGGCCTCTTCCCGGTCGAAGAGCTCCTCGAGTAGCCACACGCAGGCGGCGCAGTGCACGCCCTGGATCTCCAGGTTCAGGTGCAGGACCTCCTGCTCCTCGGGCGTGTCGTCGATGATGCGGTCGAGCCAGGTGAAGCTCTCGGGGCGCAGGGAGGGCGCGGGGGCCTGGGGGCCCTGGCGCAGGTCGTAGTAGCGGGTGAGGCCCTGTCCGTGGATCAGTTCGTGGACGCTCCTGCAGCCGCGGCAGCAGAAGGGGCCGTCCTCCTCGCGCCAGCCCTTGCCGAGCTCACCGTCGCAGTGGAGGCATCGCCCGTCCCGCAGGGCGGCCTCCCAGGCCTCCACCATCGCCGGAGCCGGTTCCGTGCCACCGGGCAGGGAGCAAACCGCGGGGCCGCCGAGCCCGGGCTCGGCTTTCTCGCGCGCTTGCTTCCAGTCCTTGGCGGATGAAGACATGTACGACTTCCGTGGCGCTTACCGTCGGCGCGTGCTCGGCGACAGGTCCGGTGAGAGCGGTTGGGGTGACGGGAATCGAGGGGCAGGATAACCGGACAGGGAATGGGGATCAATAGGGGAAAAGGATGTGAATACGTGAAATACGGCGTTCAGGCCAAGTATCCCGCATTTCTGTCATGAATACTGGAGTTCTCGCTCGTTTTACTCCGAGATATATCGGACCTAGAAGATCACGAACTCTCCAAATCGCAGGTGGCCGATCCAACCGAAGGCCGCCGCGCCGCGCAGGAGGAGCTGCAGTCCGATGAGCAGCACCAGGATCGCGGCGACGCTCGCGAAGCGCCCCTGGAGGCGGGGGCTGAGCCGTCCCGCGCCGAGACCGAGGGCCAGGAGCACGGGCAGGGTGCCGGCGCCGAAGAGCAGCATCGCCAGTGCGCCCCGCCAGGCGCTGCCGGCGGCCATGCCGCCGAGGGCGACGGCGTAGACGGGGCCGCAGGGCAGGAAGCCGTTGCCCACGCCCAGCAGCAGCCGCGATCCGGTATCGCGCCGCGCGAGGAGCCCGCGCATCTTCCCGCCGACGAAGGCCGCGAGGCGTTCGCTCTCCACCCAGCGCAGCGTCGGCAGCCAGCCGGCGAGCCCCAGCCCCAGCAGGGCCATCAGCAGGCCGACGCCCACCGAGAGCCCGCCCTGGATCAGCTTGCCCTGCCCGGCCAGGCGAGTCGCGCTGCCGAGCAGGCCGAAGGCCGCGCCGATGACGCCGTAGGAGAACAGCCTGCCGAGATGGTAGGTGAGGAAACCGCCGAGCAGCTTCAGCGGACGTTCGTCTTCGGCCCCCTGGGCCACCGCGAAGGCGGCCACGATCGGCCCGCACATGCCGACGCAGTGGCCGAGGCTGATGGTGAGACCGGTGCCGAGCAGGAGCCAGGCGTCGAGACTGGTTTCCGCGGGGAGCAGGTTGGGGCTGCAGCAGCTGTCGGCGAGGAAGGCCAGCATGTCGACTCCTTCTCCATATGGACGGAGCGCATTGTGCGTCCTTCCTCCGGAGAGAGCAACAATCACCTTTCGGCTTCACGACGAGTGGGACTTGTCGAACGGATGATCTTGTCCTAGGGTAGCGCCGGCTTGCGGGTGGCGGCCCGCTCCGACGACGAGGAGAGAGCACTGAAGACCGGCCCGCAGACATCGAGATCCCGCGCCACCTGGGGGCGAGCGCTGCTGCTCCCGCTGCTGGTGATGCTGTTCTTCCTGCTCGCCCGCTGGCTCGACCTCGGCGTCGGCCTCGGCGAGACGAAGGGCTGGATCGAGAGCCACGGCATCCTCGGCGCGGGCGTGTTCATGCTGCTGTTCGCGCTGGTGGGGGTGTCCGCGCTGCCGGGGCTGCCCTTCACCATCGCGGCCGGCGCGCTCTTCGGCACCTGGAAGGGGCTGCTGATCGCCAGCGGCGGCACCATGCTGGGCGCGACGCTGGCCTTCGTGATGGCGCGCAGCCTGGCGCGCGAGTTCGTGAGGCGGCGGCTCGAGCACCGGAAGGTGTTCGCCCTCGTGGAGACCTGGTCGGCCGAGCGCGGCGCGGTGACGGTGGCGCTCACGCGACTGTTCCCGATCTTTCCCTACAGCCTCCTCAACTTCGCCCTCGGCCTCACGGCCCTGCGTTTCCGCACCTACTTCTTCTGGTCCTGGCTCTGCATGCTGCCCGGTCACCTGTTCTACGTGTCGGGCGCCGATGCCCTGCTGAAGGGGATCGAGACCGGCGAGGTGCCCTGGAAGCTGGTCCTTCTCGCGGCAGGCGTCCTGGTGCTTCTCGCGAGTCTCCTGCCCTGGGCCCGCCGGAGCCTGAAGGAGGGGCCCGGCCGCGGAGTTTCGGATATCGAGGGCGGAAACGACTGATAATAAACGACTTGCGCAATTCCATTCGGAGTGCGTGATTGTCTCCATGAACCGGCCCCGACGCTTCGCCGTGGCATCGCCATGGGCCCTCCTCCTGATCGTCCTCCACTTCGCCGGGCTCCCGCGGGAGGCCCGGACCGAGGAGCTTCGCGTGAGACAGCCACTGCCCGCAGCCGCCGACATCGCCGCCCTGCCGCCCGACGGCGGCCGCGAGTTCAACCGTCTCGTGTTCGAGACCAGTCCCTACCTGCGCCAGCACGCCCGCAATCCCGTGGACTGGCGGCCCTGGGGAGCGGAGGCGCTCGCCCTCGCGAAAGCGGAGGGCAAGCCGGTCTTCCTGTCGGTGGGCTACTCCACCTGCCACTGGTGCCACGTGATGGAGCACGAGTCCTTCGAGCACGACGAGGTAGCGGCGATCCTGAACGAGCACTACGTGTGCATCAAGGTGGACCGCGAGGAGCGCCCCGACATCGACGCCATCTACATGACCGCGACTCAGCTCTTCGCCGGCCGCGGCGGCTGGCCCAACTCGGTGTGGCTCACGCCCGAGGGCAAGCCCTGGTTCGCCGGCACCTACTATCCGCGCGACGACCGCGACGGCCGCCCCGGCTTCAAGACCCTGCTCACGAAGCTGCGCGAGGTCTGGGACGAGCGGCCGGCCGACGTGCAGGCCCAGGCCGACAAGATCGCCGAGGCGATCGCGCAGCAGGGCACGCTGCCCGCCGCGGCCGGCTCCCTGGATCGCGCGCTGGTGGAGGGCGCTCTGGAGCAGGTCGCCGCCCAGTACGATGCCGAGCTCGGCGGCTTCGGCGGCGCGCCCAAGTTCCCTCCTCACCAGACCCTGGCGCTGCTGCTCGCCGAGCACCGGCGGGGCGGTTCGGAGGACGCGCTGGCCATGGTGCTACGCACGCTCGAGGCGATGGCCGAAGGCGGCATCCACGACCACCTGGGCGGCGGCTTCCACCGCTACTCCACCGACGCGCGCTGGTTTCTGCCCCACTTCGAGAAGATGCTCTACGACAACGCGCAGTTGTTGCCGATCTATGCCGAGGCGGCGTCGATCACGGGCCGCGACGATCTCGCCGACGTGGCCCGCGGCATCGCGGGCTGGGCGCTGCGCGACATGCGCGACCCGGCGGGCGGGTTCCACTCCGCCCTCGACGCCGACAGCGAGGGCGAGGAGGGGCGCTTCTACCTGTGGACGTCCGAGCAGCTCGCCGCCGTGCTCGGCGAGGCGGAGGCCGCGCGTTTCGGCGACGTCTACGGCCTCGAGCCCGGAGGCAACTACCACGAGGAGGCGACCGGCCATCGGCCGGGAACCAGCATTCTCTACCTGCCGCGGGCGCTCCGCACGGGCGTGGACCGCGCGGCCCTCGCCGGGCAGCGCGAGCGCCTTCGCGAGGCGCGCGATCGAAGCCGCGTCTGGCCCGAGAAGGACGACAAGGTGCTCACCGCCTGGAACGGCCTCATGATCGCGGGCCTCGCCCGGGCGGGGGCGCTGCTGGACGAGCCCGCCTGGATCGACGCCGCGGCCGAGGCCGCCGACTTCCTGCTGGCGCGCTGCCGCCGGGACGGCCGCCTGCTGCGCAGCTTCCGCGAGGGCCGGGCCGCCCTGGCCGCCTACCTCGACGACCACGCCTTCCTGGCCCTCGGCCTCCTCGAACTCCACGCCGCCACCGGCGACGTGGCGCACCTGGAGCGCGCCCGGACGCTGATGGACGTGCTCCTCAAGCGCTACTGGGACGAAGACGGCGCGGGCTTCTTCTTCACGGCTCACGACCACGAGGCGCTGCTGCACCGCGGCAAGGACCCATTCGACGGCGCCCTGCCCTCGGGCAACGGCGTCGCGGCCGCGGTGCTGCTGCGCCTCGCCGCGGCCGGCGCGCCCCATGCGAACGAGCACTATGGCGATCGCGCCCTTGAACTCCTGTCGGCCTTCCAGCCCGCCATCGAGCGCGCGCCGCGGGGTTGCGCCAGCCTGATCGCGGCCCTGGCCCTTCATCTCGAGGAAACCGGCGAGGAGGGGATGCCGCCCGTCGAGGGCGCCGACGGCGCGGCGGATGCCTTCGCGCGTCGCGGCCCCGTGGCCGCCGAGCTCTACCTGTCGTCGAACACCGCGGTGAAGGGGGAGGAGCTGGAGGCGCTCGTCCGCCTGGGCGTGGACTCCGCCTGGCACGTGAACGCTCACGAACCCGGAAGCGCCGACCTCGTGCCGACACGGCTGGAGTTGGCCACCGGATCGGTGTTCGAGTTGCTGGACCTGCGGTACCCGCCCGGCGACGAGGTCCGGGTTCCCTACGCCGCCGATGCGACGCGGGTCTACTCGGGGGATCGCTGGCTGAAGGCGCGCCTGAGGGCCACGGCCGACGAGGGACCGGTGGAGTTCGCCCTTCACTTCCAGCCCTGCGACGCCTCCCGTTGCCTCCCCCCGGACAGCCTGACGCTGCGCGCGGAGATGGGGGGCAAGGGGGGCTGGCGGCATGCCCGGCTCTTCCGGTCCCACTAGGATTTCGGAGCGTCTTGACGAAACGATATTCACTGCCCACTTTCATCTCGCGACACGGTCGTCGACGATCGTGCCCTCACCACCTCCCAAGGAGCAGGCCATGAGCCAGGTCACCGAACAGGCGGTTCTCCAAGCCCTCAGCGGCGTGATGGATCCGGACCTCCGCAAGGACATCGTCAGTCTGGGCTTTGTGAAGAATCTCGTGATCGAGGACGGCAAGGTTCGCTTCGTCGTCGAACTCACCACGCCGGCCTGCCCCGTGAAGGACCTGCTGAAGCAGCAGGCCGAGGACGCCGTGAGCGCGCTGCCCGGCGTGGAGTCCGTCTACGTGACCATGACCGCCCAGGTGCGCGGCCACCAGGCCCAGCCGCAGCCGGGCGCGGGCGCCGGCGCGCCGCAGCAGCAGCTGCTGCCCGGCGTGAAGCACATCGTGCCGGTGGCCAGCGGCAAGGGCGGCGTGGGCAAGAGCACGGTGAGCGCCAACCTGGCGATCGCGCTCGCGGCGCAGGGCGCGAAGGTCGGGCTCATGGACGCCGACATCTACGGGCCGAGCATCCCCAACATCATGGGCATTACCGAGCCGCCGAAGGTCGAGGGCGGGCGGATCGAGCCCGTGGAGCGGCACGGCGTGAAGGTGATCAGCATGGGCTTCTTCATCGAGGAGAAGCAGGCGGTGGTGTGGCGCGGTCCGATGCTGGCCAAGGCGCTCGACGAGTTCATGAGCAACGTGAACTGGGGCGAGCTCGACTACATGATCATCGACCTGCCGCCCGGCACCGGCGACGTGCAGCTCAGTCTGTGCCAGAAGCTCGCGCTCACGGGCGCGGTGGTGGTGTCGACGCCCCAGGACGTCGCGCTCAAGGTGGCGCAGAAGGCGATCACCCTCTTCGAGATGCTCAAGACGCCGGTGCTCGGCGTCGTCGAGAACATGAGCTACTACGTGTGCAAGCACTGCGGCGAGAGGGACAACATCTTCGGCAACGGCGGCGCGAAGCAGGCCGCCGAGGAGCTGGGCATGGCGTTCCTGGGCGAGCTGCCCCTGGCCACCGCGATCCGCGAGTCCTGCGACGCCGGCGAGCCGAGCGCGGCGGCCGACGCCGAGGGCGACTACGGCAAGGCCTTCCGGGCCGTCGCCGAGCAGCTCGCGGCGCAGATCAGTATCCGCAGCCACAGCGGCGAGCTGGGCAAGTCGATCAAGATGAGCTTCTAGCATGGACGCGAGAACCACACCCACCGAGATCGCCCGCCACGGCGAGCACGACGTGAAGATTCGCTGGGAGGACGGCCACGAGAGTGTTTTTCCGGCCCGCTACCTGCGCCTGAACTGCCGCTGCGCCGTCTGCGTGGACGAGGTCACCGGCGCGCCGCTGCTGGACCCCGAGACCGTCCCCGAGGGCGTACACCCCGTAAAGCTAGAACTGGTAGGGCATTACGCGATCCAGCCGGCCTTCAGCGATGGCCACTCCACCGGGATCTTCAGCTTCGAGTTCCTGCGGGGGGTCTGTCCCTGCGAGGAGTGCCGGAACCGGGGCTGAGGGCGAGACTTCGCCCGTCTTTCTATGATATACTGGCCAGGTTCATGAACGGGCCCGCTCGGCGGGCCTTCATCTTTGTTTCCCCATGGGAGGGATCCATGAAGCGCATCCACGTGCTCCTGGCCACCGCGCTGCTTCTGCTCATCAGCGCCCAGGCCTTTGCTCTGGTGCCCCGCACGGTCTTCGCCGAGCTGGGCGCCGCCACCTGGTGAGGATACTGTCCGCGTGCATACGCAGGTCTGGCCGTGATGTCAGGCTCCTACGACAGCTCCGAATTCGATCACATCAAGTACATGGCCACGAGCGGCGGCATCTCCTGTCCCGACTCCGACACCCGTAACAGCTACTACGGCATCGGCGGATTCCCCACCCTCGTGTGGCTGGGCACCCAGCACATGGTGGGCGCGGGCACGGACGTCATCGACGGCGCGCCCTACGATGCCGTCGTCAGAGCCCGCCTCGCCGACGCGACACCCGTGTCGATCGGCTTCAACAGCTTCGACCTGGTGACGGGCAACGTCGACTTCGACGTCACGCTCGAGGACGACATGGCCGGCACCTTCATGGTGCGCGCCTTCGTGGTGGAGAACAATCTTCTCTACGGCTCCACGAACTACCAGGATATCCTGCGCGACATGATCGTCGAGACGGCGTTGACCATCAGCACCGCGGGACAGGTCCAGAACGTGGTCCAGTCCTACACGGTCGGCGCCGGCTGGGACCCGGCGGATCAGCGCATCATCGTCATCGTGCAGGACGAGAGCACGAAGGAAGTCATGCAGGCCGCCAACACGCTGCCCGCGAGCGACTACGCCTTCCGCTACTACAGCCTCGGCGATCGCGTGGCGATCGACTCCGGCACCCACGAGTTCGGCGAGTTCGCCGTGTTCAACACGGGCAACCTCACCGATACCTTCGAGCTGACGCTCGATACCGCGGGCCTGCCCGGCGACTGGAGCGCCTACATCACCGACGGCGTGGACAACCTGCCGAGCTTCACCGTGGCCCTGAATCCCGGCGAGCGGGCGACCTTCAACGTCGCCATCGTCACCGGCAGCTCGGGCGGCGGCGGCGTGCTGCTGAACATCCACAGCCAGAACGGCACGCGTACCGGCGATCGCCAGCTCAGCTACGACGTGATCACGGCCGACACCGAGGTGCTGCTCGTCGACGACGACGGCGCGGACAGCTTCGAGACCGACTACTACGCCCCGGCCATGGCCGGCATGGGCCGCAGCTTCGCCATCTGGGACCGCGGTTCCGCGGCCGTGACCGGCGACATCCTCGCCAACTTCGACGCCGTGGTCTGGAACGTCGGCTTCAGTTTTCCGACCCTGGACGACAGCGACCGCGCGGCGCTCACCGCCTTCACGAACGGCGGCGGCGCGCTCTTCATCAGCGGCCAGGACGTGGGCTGGGACCACAACGACCAGGGCGGCGCGGCGATCACCTGGTACCGCAACACCCTGAAGGCCCACTACGTGCTGGACGACACCAACGACTACACGCTCGACGGTGTGCCCGCCGATCCGATCACCGACGGCATGAGCATCACGATCAGCGGCGGCGACGGGGCCAACAACCAGGACTACCCGGACGCCATCAATCCCTACGACGGCACCGCCCACGTGATCTTCAGCTACAACGGCAGCCAGAACGGCGCCGTCGCGGCGGACACGGGCACCTACCGCGTGGTCTACCTGGGCTTCGGCTTCGAGGCGATCAACAACGCCGTGGATCGCGCCGCGCTCATGGAGGCGGCCATGAACTGGCTGCTGCCCGACCTGACCTCGGTGGGCTCGACTCCCATGGCCCTGCGTCTCGAGCAGAACATGCCCAACCCCTTCAACCCGAAGACCGAGATCACCTTCGCCCTGCAGGCCGCGGGCGAGGTGTCGCTGAACGTCTTCGACGTCGAGGGACGTCTGGTGCGCGTGCTGGCCGAGGGCGACCACACGGCCGGCGAGCACCGGGTGACCTGGGACGGCCGCGACGACGCGGGCCGCACCATGTCCTCGGGCGTCTACTTCTACAAGCTGAGCGGCGCGGCCGACAGCCAGATGAGGAAGATGCTGCTCCTGAAATAGCTCCGGTGAGGGCCATCGGGCTTCGCCTCGCTCGAAGACTCGCTCCGAGGCGCCCGAGTGACCCTCACCTCCGCTAGCGCAAAGCTCGAACCCCCGCCGACATCGGCGGGGGTTTTTTATGATTCCCGGCGGAGCGAACTTCCCCGCTAAGCGCCTCACGTCCGTGCGAAGCGTGCGGGGAAGTTCGCGGAGCCTTCACGTCCGTGCGAAGCGTCCGGGAGAGTTTGCGGAGCCCTTTACGGGTTTTACACCGATTTACATTTTCACGGCAGCTTGTTGTGTTTTATGTAGTTCGCTCTCCACATATTTTTTGCGTCCGGGGTCAAGGCTCTTTATTGTTCCCGAAGTTCCGGGAACGCGAAGGACTTCCGTCGGCACCCAGACATTCCCAGCGCCGGCCACCGCGCGACATCGAACCCGGTTCCCATCTCGGCCGCCCTCTTCGAGGGCCGTCTCTCCCGTCGTCGACCTTCCCCCTGCTGTCGACGATGGTCGCCCCATAGCATGAAGCTAAGCAAGGTAACCCTATGCTCACTTGGAGGGTGACATGAAGCGTTCTATCTACTCGATGGCGATGCTCTTCGCCATCATCGCGCTCCTGACGGCAGGGTCCGCTCTGGCCCGTCCGTCGGAGACCGAGGAACGGATCTACAGGAGACTCGGCTCGGAAGTGGCGAGGCTCCAGGAGCAACCCATCGGGACCAGTGCCCGCGAGGATACGTTGTTCCTGTTCGCGTCCTCGGGAGACGGCTCCTACGGATCGCCGGGCACGGACTCCCGGGGCTTCACCTTCGACTTCGAAGGCGGATGCGCCGAGGCGGGCTGGTACGGCTACGACAAGACCGCCCAGGAGGGATTCTGGTGGCATCTCGCCGACGCGGCTTTGGCCGACGGTCATGTCACCGACATGTCGCAGGCCGGCCAGCCCTGGACGGCGGGTGACACGAGCAACGACTATGCGCTCTGGTGCGGTCGGCTGGACGTGTGCGGCTGGGCGAATCCCAACGGCTACGGCAACAACTGGGACCAGTACACGGTCATCGCCAGCGCCGACTTCGCCGACAGCCTCAACCTGAACTTCGCCTACAACGCCGACTTCGAGGGCGACGTCTGGGACTTCTTCCAGGTGTTCATCGACGTGGACGGCAACCTGGAGGAGATCTACCGCAACACGGTCAACGCCGAGGGGATCTACCAGGATCTCGAGGTGACCGTGCTCGCGAGCGATTTCCCGGGCGGGGTCTTCGGCGACCTCACCATGCGATTCTCCACCGATGGCGCCTGGGCGGACGAGGACGGACTCTTCGTCTCCGACATGGGCGCCGTGTGGGTGGACAACATCGAGATTCTCCGGGACAACGTCGTGGTGATGCAGGAGGATTTCGAGAGCGGCATCGTGCCGCCCGAGATCACCTTCACCGCGCCGGCGGGAGCGGGCGACTACTCGTCGCTCTACCAGAACCTGTTCTCGGAAGACATCTGCGTGACCAACATCACCTGCGCGTGGGCGTTCTTCGACCTGAACACCACCAATCCGATCTACCCGATCCCGGTGCTGCCCTACGGCCCGCCCTACGTCGACGCCGACGTCCGCAGTCCGGTGCTCGACCGCGCCCACTCCGTGGGGGATGCCGTCGGTCAGCCGGTCGTGGTCGGTCCCGACACGCAGGTCTGGCTGGATTACTGGATCTACTACGATCTGCCCGAGAACGCCCTGATCTACCAGAGCTGGGGCGTGGCCGCGCAGACCGAGGGGTCCGAGTGCCTGGGGGTCTACAAGAACGACAACACGGTCTACTACGGCGACGACAAGCAGTGGTTCGCCACGACGTGGAACGTCACTCAATACGTGGCCGAGTCGGCCATGGGCGGAGTGGTGACCGGCATCGGCGTGGGCCTGAACGTGGTCGACATGTGTCCGTTCTGGTGCAACACGAACGGCGACGGCACGAGCCACACGCCGGCTCCCTACTTCGACAACGTTCGCGTGAAGCTCATCAACGCCTCGGCGGTGGCCTGGGACATCAGCGTCTTCGACCGCTTCCAGGACAACTTCCCCGAGCCGTCCACGGGCAAGGTGCGCATCGACAGCTGCAACGACGTGGGTCCGATCCAGGGCACCACCGTCGTGATCGGCGACTCGACCATGATCGAGCTCAACATGGACCTGCTCGGCGGCATCAAGACCCATCTCAACGGGGCGGCCGGTGAACTCAGGCCCGACCTCAGGATCTGGTTCCGGGTCACCGACGGTCCTCACGCCGGTATCGTCGAGGCGGCGATGGCCGATCCCGACGGCAGCGACGGCATCTACTCGCCCTGGGACGGCACCGCCAGCTTCGGCGGCGAGACCTGGGGAACGATGGTGGCCGACTCCGCCGCCACGTCGAGCGGCATCACGAACGGGCGCTATGCGTTCGACTTCAACGACGACTACTTCGAGCCGGGCGACGTGATCGAGTTCTTCTATCACGCCGAGGCCATGAGCGGCGAAGAGTCCACGCGGCCGATCTGGGCGATGTCGTCCCAGCCCGAGCTGCGGGGCAGATATGTCGTGCGCTGTCTGCCCACCAGCGGCGCCGGCATGCTGTTCTGCGACGACGGCAACGGCACCTACTTCTGGTGGGACGAGGCGTTCCGCTACAACGGGTACACGGGATACGACACCTATCTCACCCAGGCGCCCAGTTCCGGCCTTTCCAACGGACTGTCCGGCCGGGCGGAGCTCAGCGATCTGAGCCAGTACCAGCTGGTCGTCTGGGACAGCGCCGGTGTGCCCAGCGGGACGGTCACCACCGCCCTGAACGCCGACAAGACCCGCGACGACGAGCTGCTCACCGACTTCCTGTCGAACTCTTCGCACGACGCCTACATGTGGATGATGGGCGATCTGATCGCCAACGATCTCGGGGTCGGTTCCGGTTTCCTCACCACGGTGCTGGGAGCGAATCTGCTCTCGCCGTCGCTCTACTACGACGACTACACCGGCGTGCTCGTGCCCAAGGTGAACGCGACTCATGCCGCCCTCGAGGTGGGCGGGCTGACTCCGTACTTCTGGGTGCATGGCGGCTGTCCGAGCCTCGACAACTTCTCGGTGGTGGAGCCGAACGGCGTCCTGGCCACCGAGAGTCACGGGTGGGACGACGACGGCGGCACCACGGCCGTGGCGGGCATCCTGAACCGCGACCCGGACGGCAACGGTGAGACCACCAGTTCGGGTGGTCACAACAACCACGTGATGTTCAACCCGTTCAGCTACATCCGAGTCCGGGACGCGGGCTTCGGTCTGGATAACGGCTTCGATCTCGACTACGCCAGAGCCATGGTGGGCGACGTGCTGTCTCACCTGCTGGGTCTGCTGCCGAACACGGCGCCGGACAACGCGGGCACCGTGCCGGCGAAGACCGCACTGGCGAAGAACTTCCCGAACCCCTTCAACCCCAAGACCACGATCCGCTTCTCCCTGTCCAGCGCCGAGCGCGTGCACCTGACCGTGTACGATCTGAGCGGACGGGCCGTGAGAACGCTGGTGGACGGACCCATGGCGGCCGACCACCACGAGGTGGTCTGGGCCGGCAAGGACGACAGAGGTAATCGCGTCGCCAGCGGCGTGTACTTCTACAAGCTGGTGGCCGGTGATTTCACCGCCACGGAGAAGATGGTGCTGATAAAGTGATTTCATGCTTCATCTCGCTTCACTTCGCCTCGGGAAGGAGATCGCAACCCCGGATTGAGCAGCTCGGCTCAGAGGCGCTCGAGTGAAGCAAGAAATCACCGGTTGATAGTGGACCCCCGCCGGAATCGGCGGGGGTTTCTCGCGCCGTTTTTCCGGCGTTTTTCGGGGCGACCTGAAAATGAGATCGGGCGTCTTTCCCGCGTCCGGCATTCTTGAAACCGCCGACTCGATGGGCTAACTTCTGGCCGGATCGGCTCCCGGAGGCGGCGGAGTCGCATTGGGCCGATTCTCCCTAACCCATTCCAGGCAGAGGCATGATCATGGCCGACAAAGCGATGAAGAGGATTCTGGTCACCGGCGCGGTGGGTCAGATCGGTTCCGAGCTCACCCTGGCGCTGCGCGAGAAGCACGGCGCCGACAACGTCCTGGCCACGGGCCGCAAGACGGCTCCGAGCAAGGAGCTGCTGGAGTCCGGACCCTTCGAGTACATCGATGTTGCCCGGAAAGACAGCGTCGACGCCGTAATCGACAAGTACGAGATCGACACCGTCTACCACATGGCGGCCATCCTCTCGGCCGTGGGCGAGGAGAAGCCCTGGCTCTGCTGGGACGTCAACATGAACGGCCTGAAGAACGTGCTCGACATCGGCGTCGAGCGGGAGATGACGCGAATCTTCGTGCCCAGCTCCATCGCCGTGTGGGGCGCCGGCGCGCCGCTGGACATGACCCCCAACGAGTGCGTGCTCAAGCCCAGCACCATGTACGGCGTCACCAAGGTGGCCGGCGAGCTGCTGGCGGACTACTACGTGAAGCGCTTCGGCCTCGACTGCCGCGGCGTGCGCTACCCCGGCATCGTCAGTCACGAGACCCTGCCCGGCGGCGGCACCACCGACTACGCCGTGGCGATCTACTACGACGCCGTGAAGAAGGGCAGTTACGAGTGCTTCGTGCGCGAGGACACCGTGCTGCCGATGATGTACATGCCCGACGCCATCAAGGCCACGATCGACCTCATGGAGGCGCCCTTCGAGTCGCTGAAGCACTGGAACGACTTCAACATCGCCGCCATGAGCTTTTCGGTGGCCGAACTCGCCGACAGCATCCGCAAGTTGATGCCGGAGTTCACCTGCACCTACGCGCCGGATTTCCGGCAGGAGATCGCCGACAGCTGGCCGAACTCCATCGACGACACCCCGGCCCGCGATGAGTGGGGCTGGAAGCCCGCCTTCGACCTGGACGCCATGACGGCGGACATGCTGAAGGCGCTCAAGATCAAGCACGAGCAGGGTCTGATCTAGATCCGAAACCGTAGAACCCGAACCATGCCTTGGGAGAACAGGCGGGAGGGGATTCCATGTTCGAGAAAGTGCGCGAAGAGCTGCGGACCACGTTGGGCGAGATCGAGGCCGCCGGCCTCTACAAGCGCGAGCGGGTCATCGTCAGCGACCAGAAGGCCGACATCAAGCTGAACACCGGCGCCGAGGTCCTCAATTTTTGTGCGAACAACTACCTCGGCCTGTCCAACCACCCGGAGATCATCCAGGCTGCCAAGGACGGCATGGACAGCCACGGTTTCGGCCTCTCCTCGGTGCGCTTCATCTGCGGCACCCAGGACATCCACAAGGAGCTCGAGGGCAAGCTGGCCGAGTTCTACGGCACGGAGGACACGATTCTCTACGCGGCCTGCTTCGACGCCAACGGCGGCCTCTTCGAGGTGCTGCTGGGCGAAGAGGACGCCGTCATCAGCGACTCGCTGAACCACGCGTCGATCATCGACGGCATCCGTCTGTGCAAGGCCAAGCGCTTCCGCTACGCCAACAACGACATGGCCGACCTCAGGGCCAAGCTGGACGAGGCCAAGGCCGCCGGCGCGAAGCGGATCATGATCGCCACCGACGGCGTGTTCTCCATGGACGGCATCGTGGCTCAGATCGATCGTGTCTGCGACCTCGCCGACGAGTACGGCGCCATGGTGATGGTGGACGACTGCCACGCCTCGGGCTTCTTCGGCCCCACCGGCCGCGGCAGCGTGGAGCACTGCGGCGCCGTCGGCCGCGTGGACGTGATCACGAGCACCCTGGGCAAGGCCATGGGCGGCGGATCGGGCGGATTCACCACCGGCCGCAAGGAGATCGTCGACCTGCTGCGCCAGCGGAGTCGGCCCTACCTGTTCAGCAACACCGTGGCGCCGGCCATCGTCGCCGCCTCCCTGAAGACCCTGGAGATCCTCACCGGCAGCACCGAGCTGCGCGACCGGGTCGAGGAGAACACCAAGTACTTCCGCGAGCAGATGACGGCCGCGGGCTTCGACATCGTCCCCGGTGTGCACCCGATCGTGCCCATCATGCTGGGCGACGCGAAGCTGAGCCAGGACTTCGCCGAGAAGGTGCTCGCCGAGGGCATCTACGTGATCGGATTCTTCTATCCGGTGGTGCCCAAGGGCAAGGCGCGCATCCGCGTGCAGGTGTCCGCGGCCCACACCCGCGAGCACCTGGACAGGGCGATCGCGGGCTTCACCAAGGTGGGTCGGGAGCTGGGCGTGATCGCCTAAGCCTCGCAGGCAAAGGTTTTACGCGATCTTCACCTTATTGTTTGGTTGTGGACTTGTTACACCGGGACCATCATGGTAAGATCAAGTGTTCGCTGGAATTCGTTCCGTAGGGACGACAACGGTGACATGTACGCGTACACATTCGAATGACAGCTTCTGAAATCGCACCCTAGGGGGATTACCAATGAAGAAACTGCTTCTGCTCGCCCTCGTGGCGCTCTTCGCCACGTCCGCGATGGCCGACACCATGAGCTTCGGTTGGGAGACCGGCACCCCGGATCTGCTCGGCCTGTATGGCAGTGGAGAGCCTCCGATCATCGCCACCGTCGCCACGACTCCGGTCTACAGCGGCATGTACAGTCTTCAGCTCGAAGACAACTCGCCCTCCGGCACTCCCCAGGCCTACATCGCGTGGGTTACGGGTCTGAGCGACGGCGACGAGGTCACTGCCGGCTTCTGGCGTTTCGACGACACGCCGGGCGCTTCGCCCTCCGTGCGTATCTGGGGCAACTGGAACGACACCGAGGATGTGAGCGGATACAGCGGTAGCGCCAGCGGCAACGGCGACTACGGCGAGGGCCTCGGCTGGGACTACCACGAGTACACCTGGACCGTGGTCGACGGCCACACCGGCCTCACCATCACGGCTCGTACGTACTCCGCCGAGGGCGACACCGCCTGGATCGATGACCTCACGGTCACCGCGCCTGAGGGCTGCGTCATCCATATGCCTGACGGCTCCGTGCCGGTCGAGGACGCGACCATCAGCCAGATCAAGGCTCTGTACTAGATCGAGTAGCTTTACCTAGCTTCGTTTGGGATCCCACCTGCGCAAGCGGGTGGGATCCTTTTTGTATCTGCGAGGGAAACCCCTCGACCGGAAGGGCCGTAGTCCGGCATCCTCCCGGATCGACGTTCGAAAGGAATCGCCATGTGGTGGGGTCACGACAGCAGCCACGAGGTGGAGGAGCAGGACCGTCTCCCGACCTGGGAGATGTTCCGGCGCATCCACCCCTACGTGCGCCCTCATATCGTCGCCTTCCTGGCCGCCTTCGTGCTGGGCCTGGCCGGCGTCGCGTTGCACCTGGGTCAGCCCCTCGTGCTGCGCCACATCATCGACGTGGACGTGCCCGCCGGCGAGCTCGGCGGCCTGTTCCGCTCGGCCCTGCTCTACCTGGGCCTGATGCTGGGCATGGGCATCGCCACGCTCAGCTCCACGGTGCTGCTGGGCAAGGCGGGCGTGATGGCCGTGAACGCCATCAAGCGCACGCTCTTCGGCCACTTCTTCCGCCTGGGCGTGCTCTGGCTCGAGAAGCTGCCCGTGGGTACCCTGGTGAGCCGCATCGAGAGCGACAGCCAGCGCCTGGTGTCGCTCACGAGCACCATGATGATGCAGATCCTCCACGCCGCGGGCACGCTGGTGGGCGCGCTCGTGCTGCTGGCCAAGCTGGACACGCGGCTCTTCGCCGTGGCGGGGCTCGTGATTCCCATCATGCTGGTGGGTACGTTCCTGCTGTTCCGGATCATGCGCCCGCGCTTCCGCAAGGAGCGGGCTCTGTACGCCAAGCTCACCGGACTCATCGCCGAGACGGTGCCGGCCGCCCGCTTCCTGCAGGCGGTGGGACGCACGGGCTGGGCGAAGCGGCGCATCGACGAGGAGAATCAGCGCTACAACCGCTTCAGCGTGAAGCTCTACTTCATGGAATACGGGCTCTTCCACACCCTGGGTTTCCTGGAAGTCCTGATGACCGTCACGGCCCTCTGGCTCGGCGGCCGCTGGATCGGCGAGGGCAGCATCACCGTGGGCACCCTGGTGGCCTTCGCGCAGCTCATCGCCCAGATCTACTGGCCGATCATCGCGCTCTCCGAGCAGCTCGCCGAGATCCAGAAGGCGGGCGGCGCGGCGGACCGCATCTTCGAGGTGCTGGACACGAAGCCCGACGTCCAGTCGCCGGTCGACCCCGTGCCCGTGCCCGAGCGCCCCGGTTCGATCCGATTCGACGAGGTGGACTTCTCCTATGTTCCCGGCGAGCCGGTGCTCGAGAACGTGAGCTTCAGCATGGATGCCGGTCAGACGGTGGCCCTGGTCGGCCCCACCGGCGGCGGCAAGAGCACGCTGGTGAGCCTGATCTGCCGCTTCATGGACCCGACCTCGGGCCGCATCACCCTGGACGGCAACGATCTCAGGGACTTCGACCCGCGTGTGCTCAGGCGCCGGCTCGGCCTGGTGCTGCAGGACCTCTACCTGTTCCCGGCGAGCGTTCAGGACAACCTGCGGGCCTTCCGCGACGAGATCCCCGAGGAGCGGGTCGAGGAGGCCGCGCGGATCGCGGGCCTGCACCATGTGATCGCGCGCCGGCCCGGCGGCTACGCGTCGCCCCTGGAGAGCCGCGGCCGCGACCTGTCCTACGGTCAGCGGCAGCTCATGGCCTTCGCGCGGGCGCTGGCCGTGGACCCGCCGATCCTGGTGCTGGACGAGGCCACGAGCAGCGTGGATCCCGGCACCGAGCGACGCATCCAGGCGACGCTCGAGAAGCTCACGGAGGGCCGCACCACGCTGGTGGTGGCCCACCGCCTCTCCACGGTGCGCCGCGCCGACAAGATCCTGGTGATCGACGGCGGCATCGTCGAGAGCGGCAGCCACGAGGAACTGATGGAGCTGAACGGCCGCTACGCCGAGCTGGTGGCCCTGCAGATGGAGGAGGTGACCGGTGCTGAGAAGAGTGCTTAAATGGTTCACGCCCTACTGGCGTCAGGTGCGCGGCGGCCTCGCCGTGGTGTTCACGCTCACGGTGCTGGGCATCGCCACGCGCACGCTCTACCCGCTCATCTTCAAGTTCATCATCGACGCGCTCACCGTGCAGAGCGAGTCCACGGGCGCGATCGACCTCGAGAGCGCACGCAACTGGGTGCTGATCCTCCTGGGCATGGGCCTGCTGCGCAGCCTCAGCCAGGCCTTCCTGCCCTCGACCCGGGCCTGGATGAACCTGGCCATCGCGAAGGGGATCCGCCTGAGCCTGCTCGAGCGGATCCTGCGCAAGCGTCACGACTTCTTCCAGCGCCATCAGCCGGGTGACCTCGTGACGCGCATGACCGACGACATCGACCAGATGGACAAGCTGAGCTGGTACAGCTGCTCGGGAGTGTTCCGTCCCATCGAGGCGAGCCTCACGCTGGCCTTCAGCCTGGCGATCATGTTCACGCTGCACTGGCAGCTCACGCTGGCCTCCACGCTGCCGCTGCCGCTCATCGTCTGGCTGCTCTCGAAGACCGAGACCCTGCAGAACAAGCGCTACAACGAGCGGCAGAAGGCGACCAGCCGCACGGTGGAAACCCTCGAGGCGGGCTTCGCCGGCTCGCGCATCGCTGTGGGCTTCGGCATGGAGGACGCCCAGGAGAAGCTGTTCGACGAAGTGCTCGGCAAGCGCGAGGAAGCCGAGAAGCGCGTGGTGAGCCTGCAGGCGATCCTGGAGTCCTTCTTCTCGATCATGAACCAGGTGGGCCTGGTGATCGTGCTGTTCCTCGGCGGCTGGTTCGTGCTGAAGGATCCCAGATTCACGCTGGGGGACTTCTACGCCTTCGTCGCCTACCTGTCGGGGCTCACGATGCCGCTGTGGACGATCAGCTGGTTCTTCGTCAGCACCAACGTGGCGCACACGTCGATCAAGCGCATGCAGGAGGTGGAGGAGCAGCCCGAGCGCGTGCCCGGCAGCGAGGATGTGCCCGAACGGCACCCCGCCCTGCAGATGAAGCAGCTCGCCTTCGCCTTCGCCGACAGCGAGGGCAAGCGCGTGCCGGTGCTCGAGGGCGTCGACCTCACCGTGCGTCCGGGCGAGACCGTGGCCCTGGTGGGTCCGGTCGGCTGCGGCAAGACCACCCTGCTCGAGTGCGCCACCGGCCTGCTTGCGCCGGATTCCGGCGAGGTCAGGTTCGGCGCGCACGATCTGGCCGACGTGAAGGATGCCGAGCGCGCGCGTCACATGGGCTACGCGCCCCAGGAGCCTCAGCTCTTCGCGGGCACGGTGGGAATGAACATCTCCCTCGACCGGGAGCAGGTGAGCGGCGACGACGTGCTGCGCTCCCTGCGCACGGCGCGGCTCAGCCGCGAGGTGCCGGTGGACAAGGACGTGTCCCAGAGCGGCAAGGGCCTCTCCGGCGGACAGCAGCAGCGCGTGGCGATCGCGCGGGCGCTGGCCGGCAAGCCCTCGCTGCTGGTGCTCGACGACGTCACCAGCGCCCTGGACGCCCGCACCGAGCGCCAGTTCTGGAACCACGTGCGCGGGCAGCTGCCCGACGCGGGCATCCTGGTGTCGACCCACCGCGAGGCCACGGCCCAGCAGGCCGACCGCGTGGTCTGGCTGGAGGAGGGCAAGATCCTGCGGGAGGGAAGCCACGACCAGCTGCTGGCGGAACATGAGGAGTATCAGAGGCTGTTTGCCGTCGCGTGACGCTCCGGTGAGGGCCATCGGGCTTCGCCTCGCTCGAAGACTCGCTCCGAGGCGCCCGAGTGACCCTCACCTCCGCTGGCGGGCTTGAAAGCACGAGCCCCCGCCGGAAGCGGTGGGGGCTTATTCGTCCACCCGGGGGGACGGAGTGAGCGAGACGACTTGTGGGTGGTCGAAGTCCAAGGACTACGGACACTCCGAATGAAGCAGTGCTACACCAGCTTCCGTGCGGAGTTCAGGGTCCCAGTTCTCGTCCCAGGTGATAGCCTCAATCTCCTCTCTAACGAGACAGAGGCCGGGACCGAGGGCGATGAGGGTTTCCAGCGTGTCCTTGCGGATCCACCATCGATCGCTGTGTAGTCCAGGGACTAGGCTTGGAGCGATTTCGCCGGCTTCAGGCCCCAATACTCTGCAGAGCTTCAACACATCCCGATAGAACGCACGGTGAGGATCGGAAAGCGCTTCCTCGATCTCATCCAAGAACACCACGGCTCCCGGACCGAGCATCGTCATGATTCGAACTAAATCGCCTCGATCGATCTCGGTGTTCATCTCCCAGTAGCTGCGGATGAACTCCATGTTCGTTTGGCAATCTCCGGCCACGGCCACCATGGCCCGAAGAACGTCTTTCCGAAGGTGATCGTGGGGGATCTCCGTCAATAGGAGCGAAAGTGCGGGAAATGCTTCACGAGCACGAGGGCCTAGCCGTTCACATTCGGCGACAGCTGGAAACGTGATGAACTGCAGACCTTCGCTTAGGTCCATACATTCGATTAGAAGCTGGATAAACACATCCTCGGGATATCCGCCTTCTCCCAGCCTTCTCACAGCAGTGGATCTGACTCGATGATCCTCATCATGCAAGGCCGCGACGAGGATTGAATCACCGTCGACTCCACGGCTGAGTATCTCTATGGTGGCTTTCCTGATTTGCGCGTCCGAGCTACGCGCTATGCCTATGAGTTCAGTTCGGTGGCTGACTTCGAGGTGCGGCACGCATTTCAAAGCACGGGCATGCGCTGCATCTCCCTGCTCTGAGAGCAGAGCTTTGATGAGAATCGAGGCCATCTTCCGGGGGGCAAGTCCCGACTGCCGAAGTGCCGCCAATGCGTGGCTGACTACTCTGGAGTCGGGATCGCGCAAGGCTGTAAGAAGGGAATCAGCTAACGTTCGACGCTCCGCCGATGTTAGGTCCAGTTCGCATGCCGTCCTGCGGAAGATGGAAAAGAGGCCTTGGCGTTCCTCTGGGTTCTCGCCGGGAAGCATGGACATCGCCGCCAACACGCCTGTGGTACCAAGACCCTTAAAGAACGCCACTCCTCGCATCTGCACGTCATGTTTGCTGGAGGACAGGAGTCTTCGAGCCAGGGATCTGTATTCCGGACGATCCATCCCGAGGAACCCAGCAATGGGAAGAGCTCTTATCGCTTCCTCGTACTCCTTGTCGGCTAGCATCGTCTCGAGAGTCCGCTCAAACCGATTCCTCAGGAGTTCGAGCACTTCGTCTGACCACGGTTGGAATTCGACCCTGGAGTCGGGGCACCCGCAATCAGGGCGGCGTAGTGTGGGGCGAAACCGCGCACTAGCTGCAAGAGAGGACAGTTCGGAAAGCGCTTCGCTCTGATTCCGTTCATCTGGGCTGTCCAATCCCTCCTCGATTTGCAGTACGACCTCATGAATGTACTCGATCGATGTACTTGGTGAGTGAATGTAGAAGCTGGGCGATGCCACTGAGGAGCAAGCTGCCGATATCACAAGGATTGCGGAGAGAGCAGAAGCCCTTCGAAACACGGCTCTTTCCACACTCGCAAAAAGCTTGGATGCCATCTCACAGTCCTGGTTGGGTGTTCTAATCCGTATGCTCGGCCTCACTGACCTGGAATACAGTATTGGCGTGCAAGCACTGGCGCAAGCACGGATCGCCGGAACCACGATATCCTGGTATGGCGAAGGTCATGGCGATCCACTGTCATCGTCCACCCGTGTGGACGAAACCCCCGCCGGG
>CAYNQX010000034.1:30712-40672 GCA_964399495.1 uncultured bacterium | reverse complement strand
CGTTGGCCTTTCCTGTCTAGCTAGATGAGTTGCACTTGTGAGTTGAATCCGCGACCCGGCGACAGGATCGAGATCTACTATCGTGGCGAGGCTCGTAACGGCACCATCTCGGTTCGGCCTGATGGGGCAGAATCACTCGATCCCGGTCTGCGCAGGTTCTACCGCATCAACTGCCTTCCGACGGCAGGCACCTCGCTTCTGTTCGTGAACGACGATCCCTACCGAGCCTATTCCTCGTACTTCTCCGCTGCCGAGCCCCTTCCCTCCGAAGCTCCTCACTGGGAGGAGGCCCTCCTCTACAACGGAATCACCGGTTACGATACCTACGTTACCCAGGCGCCCAGCAGTGGCCTGCACAACGGCCTCGGCTGCCGCGCGGAACTCGGCCAGCTCGCAGGATACGACATGATCATCTGGGACAGCGGCAACCTGCCCAGCTTTACCCTCACCAACGCCCTGCCCGGCGACCTCTGCTTCGACACCACGCTCCTGTCGGACTGGTTGAGCAATTCGACCCACGACACGGGCCTCTGGGTAATGGGCTGCGAGGTGGCGTCGGATCTCCGCGACGAACCGAGCTTCCTCAACACTGCGCTCGGTGCGCAACGGGTCGCCTTGGGAACCTACTACGACGATGCCAGCGGGGTCCTGAACCCGATCGTCGAGGCCGTGCATCCCGATCTGTACTGGGAAGGTACCCCACGCTTCCTCGCCGACGGCGGCTGCCCCAGTATCGAAAACTTCGATCTCGTCAAACCGATCGGCCCGCTCGCCGAGGTCACGCACACCTGGAATCCGGATCCCGGCTATGACGCGGTGGCGGGAATCCTCAACCGCGACCCCGACGGCGACGGTACGGCTCTGAGCCCCCTCGGTCACGAGAACCGGACGCTGTTCAATCCCTTCGGCTACGAACAGGTCTGGGACGACGGCCACGGCCTCCACCTGGGCGTCGACTACGCCCGCCGCATGGTGGGCCACGTGCTGAACGCATTCTTCGGCCAGCCGCTGAACGACGTCGTGGATGCTGCGACCCCTGCGGTGAGCACGAAACTCACCGGCGTCCACCCCAACCCCTTCAACCCGTCCACCCGGGTGGACTTTTCGCTCGCAGAACCCGGCCACGCGACCCTGCGCATCTACGACCTCGCCGGCCGCCGCGTGCGCACGCTGCACGACGGCAAGCTCGCCGCCGGCACCCACGAACTCGAATGGCATGGCCGCGACGACGCCGGTAATCCGCTCGCCAGTGGTGTCTACTTTCTGCGATTCGAATCGGGGGGGTTCGTGAGCAAGGAGAAGCTGGTGCTTCTCAAGTGAGCATTAAGTGATACACACGATCCTCGCAGATGGTGTATAATCAAATGTTCGGCCAGACTTCCCTAGTTCAGATCGGCCGTTAGAGCGCTCCCGTCGCCCCTGGCTCCACCGGGATTACCCCTGCTCGCATCGGCCACATGCCAGGGGGATTGCCATGCGTCTGAGCACTCCGCTCTTCGTGATCGTATTCCTGTCTCTCGTCTGCAGCGCGGCCGTCATGGCCAGGGAAGCGGAGCCGCCGCCGCCGATGCGCTTCACGCAACCCGAAACTCCCGCGCCGCCGAGTACCGGCGCGCGCGAGGACACGCTCTTCCTCTTCGCCGCCAGTGGTCCCGGCAGTTACGGCTCGCCCGGCACCGACGCGCGCGGCTTCACCTTCGACCACGCGGGCGGCCCGGCGGAGGCCGGCTGGTTCGGCGTGGATCTCACGGAGCAGGAAGGCTCGTGGTGGCACCTGGCCGGCACGTCGATCTGCGCCGGCTCCGGCACCGACATGAGCCAGGCGCTGCCCTTCGACACCGGCGACACGGTGAACGACTACGCGCTCTGGTGCGGGCGCGAGGACGTCTGCAGCTGGGCGAATCCCAGAGGCTACGGCAGCAACTGGCGCCAGTACGCGGTGGTCGACCTCACCGCGCACCCGGTCGCCAGCGACCTAACCATCGAATTCGCTTACCGCAGCGACTTCGAGGGCGACAACTACGACTGGTTCGAGCTGCGCGTGGACTCGGCGGGTGTCTGGAAGACCGTCCACGTTGATCAGACAACGGCCGATCGAACTTTCCGCGAGCTATCCTACACCGTCCCGGCGGCCGACTTCGGCGGTGGAGCGACCAGGGTGGGCTTCTACTTCCGATCCGATGGCGGCTGGTCCGACGAGGACGGCAGCTACGACAGCGACGTCGGCGCGGTGTGGATCGACAACATCGTCGCCACGGTGGACGGCGCGCAGGTGTTCGCCGAGGACTTCGAGAGCGGCATCGAGCCGCCGGAGATCGGCTACGAGACGCCCGAAGGCGCGGGGAGCTACGCGACCCTGCGGCGAGGGGTCTTCCAGGACGACCACTGCATCTACAACCCGTCCTACTTCTGGACCTTCTTCGACCCGGGCACCACGAGCCCCGAGTATCCGACCCCGCTGATTCCCTACGGACCGCCCTATGTCGAGAATATGATCCAGAGTCCGATTCTCGAACTCGACCAGTACGGCGCCCCGCTGGACATCGGGCCGGAGACTCTGCTCTACATCGACTGGGACTACTACCTCGACAGCATCAACATGAACGCGCTGATCTTCGCCACCAGACCGGAGGTCGCCGTCTGGGATGCGACGGAGCAGTGCCTCGGCGTGTGGGCGTCGAGCAACACGACCGGCTGGGAGCAGGACGGCTGGACTTTCGCCAGCACGGACAGAACCCTTCAAATGACCGAATCCGCAGCCGGCGGCCCCATCGACGGCATCGCGATACGTCTCGGCGTCATGGACATGTGCGATGTCTGGTGCAACATCTACGGCGACGGTACCGACCACCGCTCGGGCCCCTTCTTCGACAACATCCGCGTGAAACTCGTCCAACCCTCAGACATCGACTGGTGGGTGGACCCGTTCCGCCGCCTCCAGGACAACTTCGCCGAACTCGGCGGCAAGGTGCGCATCGACAGCGCCCTCGATCTCCAGCCCTACGGCAGCCCCACGCTCGTCGTGGGCGACTCCACCACCATCGACCTGAACATGGACCTCCTGGGCGGCATCAGGCCCGACAACACGAGCGTGCCCGGCGAGACCCGCCCCAGCCTCTACCTGCACTTCCGAGTGGTCGACGGCCCGCACGCGGAATCCACCGATCCGGCCATGGGCGATCCCGACGCGAGCGACGGCATCTGGTCGCCCCACATCGGCACGACACTCGTGAACGGCGAAACCTGGAACGTGGCCATCGCCGACTCGGCGCACAGAGGCGGCCCATGGACCGTCGACCGCTGGGCCTTCGACCTGGCCGACGACTACTTCGAGCCCGGCGACATCATCGAGTTCTACTACCGCACCGAGGCCCTGAGCGGCGCGACGTCGGCGCGCCCGAACTGGGCCGAGTCCGCCGATCCCTACCTGCGCAACTATCTCCACATGCGCTGTCTACCCACGGCCGGCGCCACCGTCCTCTTCGTCGAGGATGACCTCGGCGTCCTGCCTTGGTGGAAGGAGGCATTCGCGGCCAGCGGGCTTGCGGGATACGATATCTACAGCACGCAAGCGCCCAGCAGCGGCCTCAGCAACGGACTCGGCTGCCGCGCCGAGCTGGGCCAGCTCGCGAGCTACGAGATGATCGTCTGGGACAGCGGGAACCTTCCGAGTTACACCCTCGCGAACACACAGTGGGATGATCTCTGCTTCGACACCGTGCTGCTCGAGGATTGGCTCAACAACACACCTCACGACACGGGCCTCTGGGTGATGGGCAACGAGGTGGCCACCGATCAGGCCGACGACCCGAGCTTCCTGAACTCGGTACTCGGCGCGGAGCGCATCGCCTACGGCTATTACTATGATGACGTCACGGGCATCACCGTGCCGCGCGTCCTCGCGACCCACCCCGATCTCGCCTACCTGGACGGCACGCCTCACTTCCGCGTGGACGGCGGCTGCCCCTACGTCGACAACTTCGATCTGGTCGCGCCCCTCGGCCCGCTCACCGAGATCACCCACGAGTGGGAGGTCGATCCCGGCTACGGCGCGGTGGCGGGCATCCTCAATCGCGACCCCGACGGCGACGGCACCGCGCTCAGCCCCCTCGGCCACGCGAACCGCACGCTGTTCAACCCCTTCGGCTATGCACACGTGCTCGATGAGGGCTACGGCATCCCGGCCGGCCGCGACTATGCCCGCTACATGGTGCGGCATGTGCTGATGGAGCTCTTCGGGCAGTACCTGTACGACGTGGCCGCCGATCTCGCACCGGAGGTCACGGCCTTCCACGGCGTCTACCCGAACCCCTTCAACCCGAGCACGACGATCCGCTTCAGCCTGGCCGAGCCCGGTCCGGCGACCCTGCGCGTCTACGACCTCACCGGCCGCCGCCTGCGCACGCTGCTCGACGGCCCGCAGGAAGCCGGCACGCGGGAGATTCACTGGCAGGGCCGCGACGACCGGGGCCGCCGCCTCCCCAGCGGCGTGTACTTCATTCGCCTTGAAACGGGAGACTTCCGGGTGTCCCACAAGGTGGTGATGGTGCAGTGATGGGAATCCGGAACTTTGTGCCGTCCAAATCGAACGATGGGCCCACCCCACCGGGACCCCTCGACTTATTCAACACCCGACCGGGGGAAAGACATGATTCCGCGTAGAACGATCCTCGTCCTGATGCTGCTCGCCTTCGCCGCGACGGCCCTGGCCACACCGGTGCAGGAGCCGATCACCTTCGAGAAGCCGTCCACCGAGCCCGTTGTGCAGAGCCGCACCGGCGCCCGCGCCGACACGCTCTTCCTCTTTGCGGAGAGCGGTCCTGGCAGCTTCGGCAGCCCCGGCACCGACAGCCGCGGCTTCACCTTCGACTACATGGGCGGCCCCGCGCCGGCCGGCTGGCAGGGCGTGGATTTGACCATCGACGACGAGGTCTACTGGCACCTCGCCGAAACGTCGATCTGCGCCGGCACCGGCACCGACATGAGCGAGGCCCTGCCCTTCGACACCGGCGACACGGTGAACGATTACGCGCTCTGGTGCGGCTCCGAGGACGGCTGCCACTGGGATTCGCCTCCGGGCTACGGAAACGGCTGGTATCAGGCCGCGGTGCTGGACCTGGGCCAGCAGATGGCCGACAGCGTCAGGCTGCGCTACGTCATGAGCTGGGACTTCGAGGATCCGCCCTACGAAAACCTGACCGTGGCCTCCTGGCTGAACGGGGAGTGGAACGTGCTCTCCGCCAGCGCCGTCGGCGGTCCGGTGTACGATGAGTTCGACTGGACTTACCCCGCCGAGGTTTTCGGCGACGATAACTGGCGCCTGGCCTTCGTCTTCGAGTCCGACGGCGGCTGGTCCGACGAGGACGGCGGTTACGATTCCGACGTCGGCGCCGTGTGGCTGGACAACATCCAGGTGGACGCCGACGGCGCATCGATCTTCGCCACGGACTTCGAGGACGGCCTGCTGCCCGCGGAGATGAGCGTCGAACGACTCGGCGCGGCCGGCGACTTCGCGAATCTCTACCAGGGCCTCCACCAGGGCGACGCCGACCCGGTGAACGACAGCTTCGTCTGGGCCTTCTTCGACAGTCTCACGCCCGCCAACGATCCGGACCCGGGCTACGAATTCGGCATCATCCCGGGCCCGCCCTACCTGCACAACGCCATCGAGAGCCCGCCGCTCTCCGTCGACGCGAGCGGCGTGCCGATCGAGATCACCGCGGACACGCAGGTACTGCTGTCCTTCGACGTCTACACCGACATGCCCCTCGACAACCTGATCTTCTACACCTTCGAAGTCTCGGCCACCCGCAGTGACGGCGTCGACTGTCTGGGCTACTGGTCTACATGTCAGACGATCTACCACGAGGACGACCGGCAGTGGCACGACCTCACCTTCGACATCACGCTCTACGTCACCGATTTCCTCGCCGGCGAGTACGAGCTCCTGGAGTCGATCATCGTGCGCCTCGTCGCGCTGGACATGTACGGTCCCTGGGCCAACATCTACGGCGACGGCCTCGGCAGCAACCAGGCGCCCTACTTCGACAACGTGCGCGTGATGCTGGTGGAGGACACGCTCGTCGACGCCGAAACGCCCGCACCGCGGCCGATGCTCGCCGCCCACCCGAATCCCTTCAACCCGTCCACCCGGGTGGACTTCGCGCTCGAGGCCGACGGCCCCGTCGACCTGGCGGTCTACGACATCACCGGCCGCCGCGTGCGCACGCTCGCGGCGCGCGAGATGACGGCCGGCAGCCACGAACTCGAATGGGATGGTCGCGACGACGCGGGCCGCGAGCTCGCCGGCGGCGTCTACCTGCTGCGATTCGAGGCCGCGGACACCGTGGAAAACGAGAAGCTAGTCTTGCTTAAATAGGCCGAGTTCGTGAAAGAAATCTCGATCGCCGGGGTCGCTGGGCAAGCGGCCCCGGCGCCTCTATAATCATGTGTTGCCCCCGACCAGGAGAACCGTCATGCGTCGTTTCCTTCCTCTCGCGGCCGCACTGATTGTCCTCGCATCCCCGGCCGCGGCCGTCACGGTCCACGTGCCCACGGACTACACGCTCATCTCCCAGGGCCTGGTCAACGCCGGCCCCGGCGACACGGTGCTGGTGGCGCCCGGCGTCTACCACGAGCTCAGCCTCTCGCCCCCCGAGGGCGTCCTGCTGCGCGGCGGCGGCGCGTCGCCGGACGGCGTGGTGATCGACGGCCAGTCGATCCACAGGGTCATGGTGCTCGGCGGCGTCAGCGCGGCCACACAGGTGGAGAATCTCACCCTGAGGGGAGGAGCGGTCGCCGGCCAGGGCGGCAACCTCTACCTCATCGGCAGTCATGCCGTGTTCCGCGACTGCGTGATCGAGACCGGTCATGCGACACGCGGCGGCGGCGCGTACACCGTCGGTGCGGCGGCGCCCCGCTTCGAGCGCTGCGTCTTCCGGAACAACAGCGCCGACCAGGACGGTGCCGGCGTGCTGCACGAGGGCGGCGAGGCCCTGTTCGTCGACTGCGACTTCATCGGCAACATCGCCGAGGAGCGCGGCGGCGGCATTCGCGTGGAAGTCGGAACGGTCCGACTGGAGGGCTGCCGGTTCGACGGCAACTACGGCAACGACACCGGCGGCGGCGTGGACTTCGCCGGGCGTCTCGAGCTCGACGACTGCCACTTCACCGGCAACTCGGCCGGCAGCTACCACTTCATCAGCGGCGGCGGCGCGGCCCTGCGCGGCGAAACGGCCGAACTGCTCTGCGAGAACTCGACCTTCCACGACAACAGGGGCGGCCGCTACGGCGGCGCCATCCTGATCGAAGCCGAGGCGTCCACGACGATCCGCGACTGCCTCTTCACCGAGAACTACTCACGCTACGACGGCGCGCTCTCGATCATCGGCTCCCAGTATCCGACGCTCGAACGCCTGAGCTTCGTGGACAACGCCGACCCGGCCGCGTTCTTCGACGGCGACAGCGCCGACGCCGTGGGCTCCGTCACGCTGCGCGACTGCCTCTTCCACGACAACGGCTGCTACTCCGGCCTCATCGTGTCCTATTGGCTCGACCTGGCCCTCGACGGCTGCACGCTCGCCCAGAACCGCCACAGCAACTTCGGCTACCTCCGCTGCTACTACTCGCCGTTGATCCTGCTGGACACGCTGATCGTGGGCAACGAGACCGGCCAGCTCGTGGTGCCGGACGGTCTGACCGGCCTCTACGTGAACTGCACGAATATCCACGACAACGCGGACGGCGACTGGACGGGCATCCTGACGGCCTTCGCCGGCATCAACGGCAACCTGGCCACCGATCCGCTGTTCTGCGACGCGCTGGCCGACGACTTCAGCCTGGAAGCCCACTCGCCCTGCCTGCCGGCCCACAACGACTGCGGCTCGCTCATCGGCGCCTTCGGCGAGGGCTGCGAGGCGGTCACCGCCACGGGCGAGGCCGTCCCGGCGCGCACGCGCCTCGTCGGCGCGAGCCCCAACCCCTTCAATCCGTCCACCCGGGTGGACTTCGAACTCGAGAAGGCGGGTCGCGTGGAGCTGGCCGTGTTCGACGCCGCGGGCCGCCGCCTGCGCACGCTCGTGGACGGCCCCCTGCCGGCGGGCCCGCACACGTTGCGCTGGAACGGCCGCGACGATGTCGGACACCGTCTCGCCAGCGGCGTCTACCTGCTGCACTTCGAGGCTGCGGGACGCAGCGAGTCCGAGAAGCTGGTGCTCCTGCAGTAGGCGCTCCGTCGAGGGCCACTCGGGCTTCACCTCGCCTCGAAGACTCGGCTCAGAGGCGCCCGAGCGACCCTCGCCTCCGCTCGCGGTTGGAACTCTTGTTCTTGTCAGCCCTCCCATGCGATACTTTTCCCGAAACCGGAGCCCTTCCCATGAGGCCCCGGTTTCTGGCCACCTGGACTGAAACTGACCGGATGCGGTGGGAGGTTCACCCTTGTCTCGCGCGTTCCTGACCCTCGGAATTCTACTCACCGCCCTGGTCGCGACCAGCGGCTGCGGACAGAAGCGTGTCGCCGAATTCAAGGCGGCACAAGCGCTTCTGGCCGAAGACCCCACCGCCCTGGACGGCGAGTTCCAGGCTCAGCTCACCCTCTGCCGCCGCGTCGGCAAGAAGAGCTGGCGACCCATCGGCGTAGGCACCGAATTTGAAATGAAGCGGAAAAGCCGGGTGGAGGCCCTTCTCGAAGTGGCCAACGTGGAACCCGGCGAAGTGAACATGTTCCATCTCGTCTGGATCAAACCGGGCGAGAAGGAAGTATTCCGCCGCTACGCCGAAGTGAGGGTCGAGGAGAGCGAGACGGGGTATGACGCTCACATCCAGTACAAGAAGGCCGAGAACCTGCTCTATCTGCGGGAGTTCACGCAGAGGAACGAGGACAACTCGTTCCGGCTGAAGATCGGCCTCAACACGAGTCTGGAAAAGGAGCGCGTGCCCGGCACCTATAGCTGCCGCGTCTACTTCAACCGGGAGTTACTCCTGGAGGAGACCTTCGTACTGACGAGCGCCTAGCGGACCCACGCCGAAGCGGGGAGGTCCAGTCATGGCCAGGCAGCGCCGCAGGGTGCCGATTCAACGATCGGCCCTGCTGTTCCTGTTCCTCCTGCTCCCCTCCATGGGCTTCAGCGCCGATCCACTGTTCTTTCCCCCGAGCTTCATCGACATGCCCGGCGAGCAGGTCTTCGACATCGTCGTGTCCGATTTCGACGGCGCCGGCGGCCCCGACGTGGCCGCCGTCAGCTACGAGGGCGATTCGCTCACCGTTCTGCTGGGCGCCGAGTACGGCTTCATGCCGCCGCGCAGCCACTGGGCGGGCGACGGCCCCACCTCCCTCGTGTGCGCCGACTTCAACGGCGACCTCCACGACGACCTCGCCACCTGCGGCTGGGACGACAGCCTCCGCATCTTCCTGGGCCAGGGCGACGGGGGATTCATCGCGGGCCCCGTGTACGCCACGGCCGAGAATCCCTGGGAGCTCGCGGCCGGCGACCTCAACGGCGACGACGACGTCGACCTCGTCTGCAGCCACGTCGGCGCGCCCACCTTCATGGCCTACTTCGGCGACGGCAGCGGCCACTTCACCGGCGTGTCGCACACCACCAACGGCGGGCAGCGGGGCATCATCCTCGCCGATATGGACGGCGTGGGCGGCCCCGACGTCGTGCTCGCCGTGTTCGCCACCGACCAGCTCGCCGTGCACCTGAACAACGGCGCGGGCGGCTTCATGCCGCCGGTCAGCTACACCACCGCCGACAAGCCCTACGACCTCGAGGCCGTGGACATCGACCTGAACGGCATCGACGACCTGCTGCTCATCCACAAGGACAACGCCCGCCAGATCTGGGGCATCCCCGGTCTCGGCATGGGCTATCTCGGTCCGCCCTTCGTCTTCAACGCGGACTACGACATGGACCAGGCCCTCCTGGCCGACCTCGACGACGACGACGACCTCGACCTGCT
>CAYNQX010000034.1:5613-30612 GCA_964399495.1 uncultured bacterium | reverse complement strand
CTGCTGCGCTAGGCCAGCGCGGCCTCGATCTGCGCCTCGACCTCCGGCGCGGTCTTGATCCAGCGCAGCTCCACCTCCGGATGCCGGCGCGCCCAGTTCCGGAACAGCTCGTCCGCGAAGGCGGGCCCGATCGCCGGCACGTCCCGGAAATCCAGCCACACCTCTCGGAAGCGATCCAGCCGCGCGGCGACCCGCCTCGCCTGGGAGCGCGTGGACAGGTTCTCGTCGCCGTAGCGGGCCAGCGCCAGAGGCACGCGCGTGCGCGTGAAGGCGGGACCGCCGCCCTGGGTGCGGAAGCGGGCGAAGGTCTCCTCGAGGCGGCGCTCGCCGAAGAGATTGAGCTCCAGCAGCACGCGGGTGCCGGGGCGGGTCTCGACGTCCTCCTCCAGCCACCAGGAATCCACGCCGGGGCGGTGGACGAAGCGGAGGCCGTCCGATTCGAGCGCGAAGCCGTCGAAGGCGCGGGCCGTGAAGAAGAGCCCCTGGCCGGGGTGGCGGTTGGGGTCGCTGCTGAGGCGGCCCTTCGCCAGTTCCAGGAGCACGTGACGGTCGTCGCTCAAGTCGAGATAACGGCGCAGCTTGCGAAACACGCCCTCGCCGTCGTCCCTCACCACGAAGCGCAGCCGGGCGCCCGTGCGCTGGAATCCGGCCAGCAGACCCTGCGCGCCCGAGTGCTCCAGGGCGTTGGCGAGCAGCTCGCCGAGGCCGAACTGGCAGATCTCGCGGAGGTTGTCGGGGAGTGGACCGAGGCGGGGGGCCATGAGGTCGCGCCAGAGCTCGTCCTCGGCGGGGCCCATGGCCACGGGCAGGTTGAAGCGGCGCTGTTGCAACACCTTGGCGCGCCACTGGCGGGCGCGCGTGCGCCCCGTGCCCTCGATCAGCCCCTCCTCCTCGAGCGAACGGAGATGGGCGTGCACGCTCTGCCGCGTCATCCCGAACCGGTCCTGCACCTGCCGGCTGATCCCCTCGGGGCGATCCTCCAGCCGGTCCAGGATGAAGTTGCGGATCTCCTGGCTACGCTTTCTGGGCATGCGCGGATAGTCAGTCTAAGACGGGAAAACTGTCAAGCGGTGATTATTGTCAGTTTTATGGGAGATATTGTAAGACTGTCTACACGTGTAGACGCACCGATATGTTGATATGAAACGGTTTAGCGCGATTGCACGGCGAGCACGAATCGCGGCTTGCCGTCGCTCTGCGGGCAGAGTTCGAGCCGTCTCGCGCCCTCCGGCCAGTCGCTCGCGAGCTCGCCGGAGTCCTCCACCAGCGTCACGAGGCGGGAGTTCGGCGGGGGATCGTCGAGGAATCCGGCGTTGAAGGCGCCCCGCGGCACGACGCAGCGCGCCTCGGAGCCGATCGCCAGAGTCGGCGCCTCGGGTCCCACGAGCAGTTCGACCGGTGGGGCGGCGAGATCGTCCGCGGCATCCCGGAGCGTGAAACTCGGCTGCGTCCAGTTCGGCAGCAGGATCGCCAGCCCGAGGATCGGCGCGAGCCAGGGCAGACGGGCCCGGCTGCCCTCGAGCCGGGCGCCCGGCAGCAGGCCGGCCCGCGCCAGCGCGAGCCAGAGCGGCAGCAGGGTGGCCAGGGCCCAGAACACCGACCACGGCCCTCCCATCTCGAGCCAGAGGCGCGAGGCGTCGTAGCGACCGAGTGCGTGGAAGAGGCCGGCCCAGGCCAGGAAGTCGAAGTGCTCCAGGCAGAGGAGGATCCAGCCGATCAGGAGTCCGGCGCCGAGAGTCGTGGACAGGTGACGCGGCCGCCGCGCCAGCCAGATCAGGCCGAGGACCAGCGTCAGAATGAAGAGGCCGGCGGCGAGGGCGCGCAGGCGCTCGTCGGGCAGCGGCTCGCCCGTCATGTTGCGCAGCCGTCCCCACCAGATCGCCAGGCGCCCCGGCAGCACCGCGGCCAGGGCGAAGGAGGCGGCGAGCATGGCGGCCAGGTTGGGCTTGCGGAAGTGGAAGCCCGGCAGCGTCTCGCCCGAGGCCAGCGCGCGCCAGCCTCGCAGCGCCAGAATCGCCAGCGCGGGCAGGAACAGCAGGAAGCGACGGTCCGCGGGGTTCAGGAAGAGCGCCTGCGTGAGCCCGCCCATCAGCAGGAAGGCGAGGGCCTGGCCGGCGAGGTCGCGCCGTCGCCACTCGAGCCCCGCGGCCCAGGCGCCCACGCCGGCCAGCGCGAGTAACGGCGCGGTGTGATAGAGGAAGGGCGCGGGGAAGGGGAAGTAGGCCAGATTGGCGAGCAGGTCGATCGGGTTCGCGGGCAGATTCTCGCCACGGTAGAGCGACTCGAGCGCCCCGAGTGCGTCGGGGAAGGCCAGGCCGAAGGGCAGGCGCAGCAGGCTCCACGCCACGAGCGCCGCGAAAGTGAAGTTCACCGAGCGCCGCCAGCGCGCGATCAGCGGCACGCGCTCCACGGGGCCGCCGCCCGCGGGCAGGCTCCAGGCGGGACCGGCCGCGCCGCGCGCGATCCAGAACAGCGGCGGCAGCGCCACGATCGCGCTGAACTTGGCCGACAGCGCGAGGCCGAAGGCCAGGCCGCCCAGCAACTGCGCGCCGCGCCGCCCGCTCGAAAGCAGCCACCACGCGGCGGTGACGCCGAGCAGCGACGGCAACTCGGGCATGGCCACGCGCGCGTGCATGGCGAAGGGCAGGGCGCTGGCCAGCAGCAGGGCGCCGCGCGCGACGTCGGCGCCGTCGCGTCGCAGCATGAGGCCGAGCAGCAGCAGGGTGAGCAGGCCCGCCAGCAGCGAGGGCAGGCGGGCGGAGAGCAGCGACACGCCGAAGGCCTCGAAGCTCGCGCGCCAGGCCCAGGTGGCCGCGGGCACGGCGAGGCCCTGGTTGTACTCGTCGGTGACCCAGTCGCCGAAGAGCACGCGGTCGCGCGCCTCGGCGGTCCACCAGCCCTCGTCGGTGATGAAGTCGCGCCAGAGCAGGCGCGACGGATCGGCGTCCAGGGCGAGCACGAGCCCGGCCAGGGCGACGAGGAGAAGCGCGATTGCGGGGAGTCGACGGATCACGGCGCCGAGAGTAGGTAAGGAGCCGCGGGCGGTAAAGCCCGAATGTTCTCGCTGGACCGGGGAGGGCCGGCGGTTCATGATCGACGCAACCGGGAGGTCGTCATGACGAAGACGCAGCGCCGCCTGTTGATCACCCTCGGGGTTCTCGTCGTCCTGGAGCTCGGCGCGCGGATCCCGCTGCCGGCACTGCGCTACGACACGCTCGGCGAGGCGCTGCCCTTCGGCATGCGGCACAAGGTGTCGATTCTCTCCCTCGGCCTCCTCCCCTATCTCTCCGCGGCCGGCTTCATGATGCTGCTCAGCGGCCTCGTCGCGCCGCTGCGACGCCTGCGCGAGGGCGACGAGGTCCTCAACCAGCGCTTCAACCGCTTCATCCTGGCCTTCACCACCCTGCTGGCGCTGCTGCAGGGCTTCGGCGTGGCGCAGGTGTGGACGAGCGACGGCATCGTCGCCTCGCACTTCCTGCTCACCAGCCCCTGGCTGTTCCGCGTCCTCACCGCGGTGGCGATGGCGGTGGGCACGCTGCTCACCGTGTCCCTGGCCCAGCTCGTCACGCGACACGGGCTGGGCAACGGCGTCGCGCTCATCATCCTGGTGGGTTTGGGCCGCGACCTGTTCCGCTGGCTGCGCGTCGAGCTGGCCACGCCGCTGCTGCCCGAGCCGCGCTCCCCGAGCTGGACGCTCTTCGTGCTCGTCGCCGTCGCGCTGGTGGCGGTGCTGGCGGCCTGGCTGCGCGCTCGGCATCCGCTGATCCTCCAGGACGAGAAGAGCGAACTCGTCGTGGACGTCCCCCTGCGCCCCAACCTCACCGGCGCCATGCCGCTGGCCGCCTCGGCCACGATCGTCGGCATGCTGGGCATGATTCCGGCTCTTGGCCCCTATGTGTGGTATCCCGCGGCGCCCTGGTGGAGCTGGGCGATCCGACTGCTGCTCGTGGCGGGAATCAACCTGCTCTTCACCGCCTGGCTCACGAATCCCGTTGACCTTCGCCTCCGCGCCGCCCGCTGGGGTTTCCGGCTCGCCGGCCAGGGGAGCGAGGCCTGGTTCGACGGCACGCTGCTGCGCATGTTCTGGCCCCACACGCTGATCCTGTGGCTCGTGCTGCTCTCGCAGCCGGTCGTGCTCATGATCGTGAACGTGCGTCCCGAGGTGGGCCAGTTCTTCGGCGCGGCGCTGCTGATCAACGTCGCCCTGGCCATGGAGTTCTGGCGGGTGATGCGGCCACGCTTCGAGCGCGATCGCGGCGAGACGGTCTGCGTGCTGCAGAGTCGCGTCTGGCTGGAGCCCGCGCTGGCGCACGTGCGCCTGGAGGGGGCCGGCATCGAGTCGCGGGTGGAGGACGACCGCGTCATCGGCCTCACCGGCAGCCGCTCGCCCTGGGAAATCTGCAAGCCGCGCTTCCCCGCCTTCTTCAACTATCCCTACCTCGGCGGAGGACGGGTGTGCATGCTGGTGGCCCCCGAGTCTCGCGAGGCCGCCAAGGCCGAACTGGAGCGCTGGCGAGGCGGGGACGCCCCCTGATCGTCGCGCCACCCTTTTCATTCCTTGATATCTAAATCCTCACAAGATCCTTGACGCGGAATCGGCGTCTATGGCATATTCACGAAGTGTTGAATATGCCATGCACCCCGTCGGCCCATGGAGTGTGATGATGAGGAGATGCGCAGCCTTCCCCCTTGTCGGTTTGACGATCTGGTTCGCGGTGGCCCTGGCGCCGTCCGTCGCCCGATCCCTGCCCGAGGGGTGGACCTGGACCTACTACCGTCCCACGAACACGGGCATCCAGGGCGACAACAGCGAAGCGCTCTGGATCCACCCCGACGGCGACCCCTACATCGCCGCCTACAACCCCATCTGGGAAGAGGGCGGTTTCGCGCGCTTCGTCCGATCGGAGAACCGGTGGGAGGGCGTCTCGAATGTGGACCATCCGATCATCGGCGATCCCGAGGTGCTGGGATCCGCCCGCTTCCGGGAGTTCATCGCCGACGGCGACAGGCTCTGGGCGAACACCTGGGTCGCCCTGTTCTCCTATCGCCCCGACGTGGGACCCGCGTCCCTGAAGCGATTCGACTCGACCAACACCCCCCTGCCCTACGGATCGCTTCGGGACATGGCGATGGCCCCCGACGGCAGCCTCTGGATCTGCAGCGACGGCGGCGGTCTCGCGCGATACGAACCGGCGATCGGCGGCTGGACCGTGTGGGGCGCGAACACGGGTCCCGACGGCTGGCCGGGCTGGACAGGCCTCGACCGGGTGAATGTTCAGCCGACGACGGGAGGCGAGTACCTGGTCTGGATCGAGGACGGCTTCTGGGGTCGCGTGGTGTTCGACAGCGCGACGCAGCTCTTCAGCGACGTTCCGAACGACGACCTCCCCGGCGATGTCGCCCGCATGATCAGAAACGCGGCCGACGAGGCGGGCAACGTCTGGATGTTCCGGGAGCAGGAGGGCAGCGCCGGCTGGAACCTGGATTACCGTCGTCCCGACGGCACCTGGGTCTCGCCGCCCTAGCCCTACCCGGCCTTCTACGGGCTCTCGACCTTCCAGGCCTACGGCGACGCGCAGGCGCTGATGGTGGCGGCGGGCGCGGAGATCTGGCACTTCGACGGCGCGAGCTGGAACAGCCTCGGCGACTGGCCCGCGGGCACCAGCACGGTCGGCGGACTCGGCATGGACACCTCGGGCGACGTCTGGGTCTCCGGCACCGGCGGGGCCGCCCGCCGCGACGGGAAGACGGGCGTCTGGCAGCGCTACCGGATCACGAACACCGCGCAGGTCGACATGTGGGTCCGCGACATCAGCTTCGGCGCGAACGGCGAGGTGTGGACCACGGGCAATGCCGCGCCGGGCGTGGGCGGCATCGCGCGCTTCGACGGCCAGCGCTGGTTCAACTACAACATCTACACCTACGGGCTGGGCGGCGACTGGCCATTCCCCTGCGACAATGCGGACGCCGTCTGCTGGCGACCCTCCACGGGGAACACGGCCCTGCATCCCACGAGCAACGGGGTGCACGAACTGGCGGGAAGCGGCTTCGACTCCGTGGACCCCGCGATGATCTCCGACGGCCTGGCCGAGGACTCCCTCGGCCGGCTGTGGTCGATCGGCAACTACTTCGGCCTGCGGCGCTACGACGAGGCCGGAATCACCGACCTGCCCATCGCGGGCTGGGGCGCGAACATCGTGCCCGACTCCGATCGGCCGGGCACGGTCTGGGCCTGCGCGAACCTCGAGGTGGTGCGCACCGACGGCGACTATCGCTACTCCCGCGAGAACGTCGAGCTGCCCGAGCTCGATGCGCTGCACGACACCTACATGGGCGTCGTCGCCGACCGCGACGGCGTCGCCTGGCTGGGAACGACCGAGGGGATCTTCCGCCTCGACGCGGAGTCCGGCACGCACCAGTGGTGGCACTCCAGCAACTCGACGATGCCCGGCGATCAGATGCAGCCCCTCGCCGTGGCGCCCGACGGTCGCGTCTGGTTCACCAATTTCAAGATGAACAACGAGTTCGAGCGCGCGATCGTCTGGTTCGACGGCACGCAGTTCGGCGCCCTCACCCGCGAGGACGGACTGCCTCACGAGCAGATCTACGACGCCGAGCTCCGGGTCGTCGGTGAGACCTACGAGCTCTGGCTCGCCTGCGCCAGCCGCGGCATCGCCGTGCTCACGGTGCCCTTCGACACCCAGACCGCCGCGGCGGACGACGGCCCCCTCGAGTTCCGTGTGCTGGACGCCGAGCCCAACCCCTTCTCCGATCGCACCCGACTGCGTTTCGTCCTGGACGAGCCGGGAGACGTGTCGGTGGAGGTGTTCGACGTCCGCGGCCGCCGCGTCCGAACCCTGATCGACGAGGCGCTGCCGGCCGGCGAACGGAATCTCGCCTGGGACGGCCGGGACGACGCCGCGCGTTCCGCGGCCAGCGGCGTCTACTTCGTGCGGCTGCGAGCGGGAGGCGAGGAGGCCCGCGCTCGCGTCGTTCTGTTGCGATAGGAGCTTGGCCCATGAAACCGGGAGGTAGTTCGATGAACGTAGCGATTCCCCATGCAGTCCGTTCGATACGGGTCCTGCTCGTCCTCGCGGCGGTCGGCTGCATCGTCGCGGCGGCGCCGGCTTTCGGCGCGCTGATCCACGAGGACATGAAGCTGCTGGCCGCCGACGGCGCGGCCGGCGACGAGTTCGGCGGCTCCGTGGCCGTGAGCGCGAATCGCGTCGCCGTCGGCGCGCCGGGAGACGAGGGAGGCCAGGGCGCGGCCTACCTGTTCGACGCCCCCACGGGAGCCGAGCTCCACAAGCTCGTGCCCGCGGACGGCGCCGCCGGCGACGGCTTCGGCCGGTCGATCGCCATGGCGGGCGGCATCGTGGCCGTCGGCGCGCCGGGAGATGATGGAGGCCGGGGCGCGGCCTATCTCTTCGACGCCGCCACCGGCGGCCAGCTCCTCAAGCTCGTCCCCGACGATCCCCAGGCCGGCGACGAGTTTGGCAACGCGATCGATATCGACGGCGGCATCGTGGTCGTCGGCGCCTGGCGCGCCGACGAGTTCGGCGACGGCTCGGGCGCCGCGTATCTGTTCGACGCCTCCACGGGAGACCAGCTCGACAAGCTGCTGCCGGACGCGGGCGGCAACTACCAGACCTTCGGCGTGTCGGTGGCCGTCGATGACGGCGTCGTCGCCGTCGGCGCACGCACGTTCTTCGTGCTCGGCGACGGCTTCACCTTCGCCAGGGCCTACGTGTTCGACGCGGGGACGGGCAACCAGACCCACGTGCTGTCTCCGGACATCGAGAACTACAACAACGATCAGGGCGGCCACTTCGCCGACTGCCTCGACATCGACGGCGGCCTCGTCGCCGTGGGGGCCAAGAACCGGAGCATCTTCTACGACCATTCCGGCGCCGCCTACGTCTTCGACGCCGCGACCGGTCAGCAGCTTCACTTCATCTATCCCGCCGACGGCCACGACCGCGACCACTTCGGCCAGTCGATCTCCATCGAGGGGGGCCTCCTCGCGATCGGCGCGAACGAGGACGACGACAGCGCCTGGTCTGCGGGCTCCGCGTATCTCTATGACGCCTCCGACGCCACGCTCATCGACAAGCTGCTCGTGAGCGACGGCGCCGAGTTCGACAACTTCGGCACCTCCATCGCCACCGAGGGCGGTCTGGTGGCCTGCGGAGCCATCGGCTTCGGCGGCAGCGGAACGCAGACCGGCTACGTGGCCCTGTACGGCGCCGGATCACCGACGGACGTCGCCTCGGAACTTCCGCTCATGGGCCGGGCGCTCCGACATGCCCACCCCAACCCGTTCAATCCCGAGACCACCCTGCGCTACGAGCTGAGCGAGCCCGGCGACGTGCGCCTGGAGATCTACGATGCCTCGGGTCGTCGCCTGGCGATCCTCGTCGACGGATACCGGTCCGACGGCGAGCATCGCGTGGCCTGGCGCGGCGTGGACGACGCGGGCCGCGCGCTTCCGTCCGGCGTGTACTTCGCCCGCCTGGAGGCGGCGGGGCGGACGGAGTCCACGAAGCTCGTCATGGCGAAATAGCGAAGCCGCGCCTCCCCATGGCGCCACGACGAGGGCGGCGGTCGATCGGACCGCCGCCCTTTTTCTGCCAGATGGAATCCGGTGCGCCTCAGTCGTCGTCGACGGAATCGAGCGCCAGGCGGCCGCCGTCGACGATGCGCCGATCGCCGCAATCGACGGTGAGATGGCAGGCCGGCATGATGAGGTCGATGGTGGAGCGCACGTCGCCGCCCTGAAGCTCGTTGTTGCCGAAGTGCAGGGTGACCGCTCCCGACAGGCAGGCGTCGAGGATGGGTTTGCCGGTCGGGCCGCGCCCGGCCGGATTCAGCCCGAAGCGTACGCCCGAGAGCAGGTCGGCGTCGCCCGAGGCGCCGGCGAGCCTCTGCTTGAGCAGCTCCTCGTGGCGCTCCGCCCGCAGGTCGACGATGCGCCCCTCCGACAGGGTGAGGAACACGCTCTCCACGTGCGCGCCCTGGAAGGTGTAGTCCGCGCGGAACACGCCCTCCGCGCTTCCGGACACCGGAAAGTAGTTCAGCGTGCCCGCGGGAAGCCCCTCGAAGGAGCGCCCGCCGGCGACGTCCTCGGGGCAGACGACGCCGTCGAGCAGGAAGGCCCTCTCCGTGTCGACGGCCACCCGCAGGTCGCTGCCCAGCGGGCAGGTGATCCGCAGCTCGCCCGGCGGAGGCATCAGGGCCATGAGTCGATCGGCCCTGGCGGCGAGATCGCCGTAGTCGGTGTCGATGCAACGCCAGAAGATCTCGATCGCCTGCTCGGGCGTGGCGCCGGTGATGGGGCCGGAACCCCGGACGTCGAACTCGTGGCGGAAGGGCAGGGCGAACTCCAGGTAGCGGATACGTCGTTCGTGCAGCGACTTCTGCCAGGTGGAGACGCACTGCATCAGCGCCGGCAGCTTGCTCATGAGTTCGGGGTCGGGCGGCGGACCCTGCGGAGAGGCCCCGCTGAGGAAGATCACCGCGTCGAGGGCTTCGTCCAGGGCGGGTGCGACGAAGGGGGTACTCGCGAGTTCCTCCGCGCTGAATCGCTCGAGCATGGCCCGCATGGTCTCGGGCGACCAGGGGCGGGTGTGGGAGAGGCAGCCCGCGGCCGCCAGCTCGACGTGCAGCCGCTCGGCGAGGTCGAAGCCCTGAGGACCATGCATCACGAGCACCTGCTCCCCGGGACGGGCCCGGAGACATTGCTCCACCATGAGCCGGGCCACCCGGCCGAGATCGAGCTGCAGGAGCTCCTCGCGATGCCAGTCCAGGAAGGCGTGCTCGATCGAGTCCTTGATCGCGGTCGCCGCCGTCGATTCCTCGCCGCCCAATTTGGGATCCACGACATAGTGCCGCGCCGCGCTCCGGAAGAGCCGCTCCTCCTTCCAGAGCTTCCGCCCCTTGCCGACCTCCTCGATGAGCTTCCGTTCGAGCAGCTGCTTGAGGTGATAGTGGACGCGATTGGCGGGCAGGCCGAGCTCCCGCGCCAGGTCGGCGCCCGTTCGCGGCTCCTCTCCCAGCGTGCGCAGGATGGCCAGCCGGTCCGCATGGGCCAGCGAGCCGATCTGCCCGGGATCCTCCAGGATCGCGAAGTCCTTGATGGGTTTCCGGTCGCTCACGGTTCTCCCTTGGATTACCCGGAAGTGTATCCCTTTGCGGAGGGGCGGACAAGGCGGCGTCGCCCCGGGACCGCCCGCGCGGATGGGGTCAATTCGGATCGGATACTCCGAGTTAAACCATTGATTTATATACACTTGGCATAGACTTCGGTCTCGTGTATCCTCTGTCCATCGACACCTCCGGAACCTCTCGACAGGAATCGAATCCAATGCGACCAATCCAAGGGAGCCCGGGACTTCGGGCTCGTCTCCTGGCGGGCGTCTGCCTGGTGCTGGCCTTGCCCGTCTCGGCGCTGGAGCTCGTGCGCTCGACGCTCGACGGCGGCGGCGGCCTCAGCAGCGGCGGCGCTTTCGAACTGCACGGCACGATCGGGCAATTCGATCCGGGTCTCTCCTCCGGCGGCGACTTCGAACTGAAGGGCGGCTTCTGGGCCGGCGGCGACGCCTCCACGGCGACCCCCGACCAGGAAACGCCGCGCTTCACCCGCCTCTTCGACCCCGTGCCGAATCCCTTCAACCCCAAGGCGACCCTCGCCTTCGAGCTCGCCGAACCCGGCAAGGTGACCGTGCGCGTGTTCGACGTCACGGGCCGCCGCCTGCGCGCGCTCGCCGACGAGGCGATGCCCGCGGGACGCTACGACCTGACCTGGGACGGTCGCGACGACGCGGGCGCCGAGCTCGCCAGCGGCGTCTACTTCATCCAGATGCGGGCCGGCCGCTACGCCGGCGTCCGCAAGGCCGTCCTCGTTCGATGACTTCAAGGAGCCACAGCATGCAGCGCATCATCCTCGTCTTCCTTCTTCTCCTCGCGGCCGTGCCCGTGCCGGCGCAGACGCCCATGAGTTCGTCCTTCACCTATCAGGGCGAGCTGGCCGAGAGCGGCGCGGCCCTGGACGGCCCCGTCGACCTGATCTTCACGCTCTACGACGCGGCGAGCGCCGGCTCGATCGTGAACGCGGCGATCCATCTGAGCAACGTCGACGTGGTGGACGGCGTGTTCACCGTGGAGCTGGACTACGGCCCCTGGTCCTACGACGGCGACACCCGCTGGCTCGAGATCCAGGTTCGCTCGCCCCACGATCCCGGCAACACGGCGCCCTTCACCACGCTCGACCCGCGGCAGAAGCTCACCGCCGCGCCCTACGCCACGCATGCGCTCAACGTGGAGAACCACTGGAGCGTGACCGGCGGCCGCGTCTACAACGACACGGCTCCCTTCGTGGGCGTGGGCCGCAGCTCGCAGATCTCCTCGTCCGAGGTGTTCGGTGTCCACGCCAACGTCTCGGGATCCTACGGCGGCATGTACGTGTCCACGGACGGAGAGAACGGCCTGCCCTTCTACGGCTACGCGGCCGGCGGCACCTACGACGCCTGGCACGCCTACGACGGGGCCAACGGCTACTGGTTCCTGAACAACGGCGGCGTCAACCATCTCTCCCTCACCCAGTCCGGATTCCTGGGCCTGGGCGCCTATCACCCCACGGAGAAGCTCGAGGTGGGCGGCACGATCTACTCGAACAGCGGCGGCTTCAAGTTTCCCGACGGCACGGTGCAGACCAGCGCGGCCACGGGCGGCGACGGTCACTCCCTCGACGCCTCCGACGGCAACCCCGGCGACGCGGTCTACGTGAACGCCGACGGCCAGGTGATCCACCCCTACGGCGTGAGCATCGGCACGTCGGCGGCGCCCGTCTACACCCTGGACGTTCGCGAGGCCGCCAGCACGTACGGCGCGAACTTGCAGCGAGACGTGGCCTCGGCGGCGTCCCATGATCTGCTCCAGCTCGTCCAGCACGCCGACAGCGACCTCAACAGCCAGTTGATCGAGGCCCAGCTCGGCACGGACGTGAAGTGGCGCGTGTGGACCGACGGCGACGTCACCGCCGACGGCGCCTTCACCGGCGGCGGCGCGGACTTCGCCGAGATCGTCAAGGTGGAGGCCGGCGCCTCGAGCGTGGAGCCCGGCGACGTCATGGTGATCGACCGCGGCGCCCGTCGCGGCTTCGCCAAGTCGACGAACTCGCGCAGCACCCTCGTGGCCGGCGTCTACAGCACGCAGCCCGGCGTGCTGGCGAGCAACCGCGACTGGGACGCCCTCGACCGCAGCCGCTCCGCCTGGAACGGCGACGGCGAGCAGCCCTCGACGCCGGTGCTGGAGCTCGCTCGACAGATCGACGAGGTGCCGCTGGCCGTGGTGGGCATCGTGCCCTGCAAGGTGAGCGCGGAGAACGGCCCGATCGCGGTGGGCGACCTGCTCGTCACCTCGAACACCCCGGGCCATGCGATGCGCGCGGCGGATCCCAAGGTGGGCACCGTGGTGGGCAAGGCCCTCGAAGGGCATTCGGGGGGCACCGGCGTCATCGAGATCATGGTGACCCTGCAGTAGGCCGCCGCAGGATCATCCGCCCCGCAGCTAGCGGAGCAGGCACATCTTGCCGTGGGCCTGATCCGGGCCGGCTGAAAGGCGGTAGAAGTAGATGCCGCTCGGGAGATCGACGCCCCCGTCGTCGCGACCATCCCAGGTCACGGACCCCACTCCCGCATCCTGGAGCGTCGCCTCCCACAGCGACCGCACCCGCCGCCCCTCGGCATCGTAGATTCGCAGGGTCACTTCGGCCGGCTTCGGCAGCTCGTAGCGCAACACGGTGTGCGGGTTGAAGGGGTTCGGCGCGTTCGGCAGAAGGCGAAGCGCGTCCGGGGGCGAAACCCCGTCGTCGGGCGCCGTGGTGGACGTGAACGGGAAGAGGAACTGGAGAGCGGTGGGGAAGCGCAGACTCCACGCATGTTCGTTGTGCAGTCCGCCGGCGTCTTCGACCACCATGAGATCGTCGTCCAGCACGAAGCCCTGGGCGATCATCTGGTCTCGCAGGGCCCGGAGGTCGTCGATCGCATCGGCGACGCCGTTTCCGTCGTCATCCACCCAGTGGCCGGGCTCCAGGGTGCCCATGTCCAAGTACACCTTCGCCGCCGGCTTCGGCTGTCCCGCCGCATAGGCCAGCAGGGCGTACTCGCTCCACCACAGCGACGGCGACAGGGCGGCGATGCGTCCGAACACTCCCGCATTCGCGTAAGCGCCGTACAGGGACATCAGTCCGCCGAGGGAGGAGCCCGCGAGGCCGGTGTGCTCGGCCGCCGCGAGGGTGCGATAACTGGCGTCCACGTGGGGCTTCAGGGTGTCGACGAATGCCGTCAGGTGGGCGCCGCCCCCTCCGCCGCCGTAGGTGGGGTCGGGCCAGGGCGAGTACTCCTCGATGCGGTCCACCTCGCCGTTGGCCACGGCGACCACGATGATCGGCTCCATCAGTTCGGCGGGGATGAGCGACTCGCAGGCCTCGTCCACGCCCCACTCGCCCGCGAAGCTCGTGGACTCGTCGAACATGTTCTGTCCGTCGAACATGTAGAGCACCGGGTAACGGCGCTCGGGCTCGTCATGGTATCCGGGCGGCAGGTAGACCCAAACCCTCCTACCGTCGAGAAATCCCGGAACGGTGATCAGCGTGACGTCGCCCGACAGGGTGCCGGGCTGGACATCGGCCCAGCGCAGGACCTCGAGCTCCAGCGTCTCCTCACCGGTGACCGTGTGGGTCCGGTTGGGAATCTCCTCGCCATCGGAGCCCTTCTCCACCGATGCCCAGTCGCCGCGCGTGAACTTGAACGCGATCGAAGTACCGGGCTCGAGAGCCAGGGTGATCTCGCGGAGATTCCCGCCCAGATCGGCAAGTCGGTAGTCCGGATGGCCGGGGTCCCAGCCCTGGAGGTCGCCCGCCATGTAGATGGAGTCCATCGCCGGCGTTTCGGCCGGCACGGTGACCCGGAAGGTGACGTCTACGGCGGCGCGCACAGACGAGACGCCGGCGGCGGCGAGGGCGAGGAGCAGGGCGAGGATGCGGGTGCCGAGAATCGAGGGGCGCGGCATGGAATACCTCCTTGCCCGCGACTGACGTGACGAGGCCGGGCGGCTGTTACAAAGGATAGCAGATCCGCTCGCGGTGGATGACCGAAAGCCCGTCACGGGCGGGCGGCGCACCGGCGATTGAGAGTTATCGCAATGTTTCAGAGCCGCTTAGCACGGCGATCCAGGGCTTTATATTCAGGACGCCGTGTGCTAGTTTGTCCGCGATTCCATCCATCCGGAGGCACTAGAATGAGCGATCTGCGCGCCGCACTGTGGAGCTCCGTCGGCAAGAAGCTGCTGACGGGCCTCACCGGTTTTCTGCTCATGGGCTTCATCATCGCCCACCTACTCGGCAACTTCACGCTGCTGATCGGGCAGGAGGCCTTCAACCACTACGCCCACTTCCTCGAGCACGCCTTCCACGGCTGGCTGGTGATCATCTTCGAGGTGGGGATGATCGCGATCTTCCTGGTGCACATGGCCGCGGCCGTGACGGTGGCCGTCACCGACAAGGTGAAGGCGCGGCCGGTGGCCTATGAGAAGAAGGAGGACGCCGGCGGCGCGAGCCGCATGACGCTGTCCTCCAAGAGCATGATCTACACGGGCGTGCTCCTGATTCTCTTCGTGATCTGGCACGTGAAAAGCTTCAAGTTCGGCGGCGCGCTCATGATCCCCGACGGCCACGGCGGCGAGATCAAGGATCTCTACGCGGTCGTGGCGACCGCCTTCTCCAATGGATGGACGGCGGCGACCTACGTGGTGATCATGCTCATGCTCGGCCTGCACCTGCGCCACGGTTTCTGGAGCGCCTTCCAGAGCCTCGGCCTCGCGAACAAGAGCACGCTGCCGCTGCTCGAGAAGCTGGCGGTGGTGTTCGCGGTGATCATGGCCTTCAGCTTCCTGATCATCCCCGTGATCATGTTCTTCAACGGCAGTCCCCATCCGGGAGGTCACTGATGGCCATTACACTCGACGCCAAGATTCCCGGCGCTCCCCTGGCGAGCATGTGGGAGCAGCACAAGCAGGACAATCCCCTCGTCGCTCCCGCCAACCGCCGCAAGTACACGGTGGTGGTGGTGGGCACGGGCCTGGCCGGCGGCGGCGCGGCGGCGACGCTGGGCGAGCTGGGCTACAACGTCATCAACCTGTGCATCCAGGACTCGCCGCGGCGCGCCCACAGCGTGGCGGCGCAGGGCGGCATCAACGCCGCGAAGAACTACCAGGGCGACGGCGACAGCACCTACCGCCTGTTCTACGACACGATCAAGGGCGGCGACTACCGCGCCCGCGAGGCGAACGTGTATCGCCTGGCCGAGCTCTCCGCCAACATCATCGACCAGTGCGTGGCCGCGGGCGTGCCCTTCGCGCGCGAGTACGGCGGCACGCTGGCCAACCGCAGCTTCGGCGGCGTGCAGGTGAGCCGCACCTTCTACGCGCGCGGGCAGACGGGCCAGCAGCTCCTGCTGGGCGTCTACAGCGCACTCATGCGTCAGGTGGCGGCCGGCACCGTGGAGATGGTCGGGCGCCACGAGATGGTGGACCTGGTGCTCGAGGACGGCCGCGCGCGCGGCGTGATCGCCCGCGACCTGGTGACCGGCGAGCTGAGGCGCATCGCCGGCGACGCCGTGGTGCTGGCCACGGGCGGCTACTCGCCCGTCTACTATCTGAGCACCAACGCCGTGAACTGCAACGCCACCGCCGCCTGGCGGGCGCACAAGCGGGGCGCGCTCTTCGCGAACCCCTGCTACACGCAGATCCACCCGACCGCGATTCCCCACGCCGGCGACTTCCAGAGCAAGCTCACGCTGATGAGCGAAAGCCTGCGCAACGACGGTCGCGTGTGGGTGCCCAAGAAACCCGGCGACACCCGCGCCCCGGGCGAGATTTCCGAAGCCGAACGCGACTACTACCTGGAGCGCCGTTACCCGGCCTTCGGCAACCTGGTGCCGCGCGACATCGCGAGCCGCGCGGCCAAGGTGGCCTGCGACGCCGGCCAGGGCGTGGGCCCGAGCGGCTACGGCGTCTATCTCGACTTCGCCGACGCCATCGACCGTCTGGGCGAGGACGTGGTGCGCGACCGCTACGGCAACCTCTTCGACATGTACGAGGAGATCACGGCCGAAGACCCCTACCACCAGCCGATGCGCATCTACCCGGCGCCGCACTACACGATGGGCGGCCTCTGGGTGGACTACAACCTCGAGAGCACCATCCCGGGCCTGTTCGTGGGCGGCGAGGCCAACTTCTCCGACCACGGCGCGAACCGGCTTGGCGCCAGCGCGCTCATGCAGGGCCTGGCCGACGGCTACTTCGTCCTGCCGCGCACGGTGGCCAACTTCCTGGCCGGCGTCACGCCGGGTGAAGTCACCGAGAAGCACGACAGCTTCGCGGCGGTGGAGAGCGAGACGAAGGACCGTCTCGAGAAGCTGCTCTCGATCAAGGGCAGTCGCACGGTACGCGACATCCATCTCGATCTCGGCAAGGTGATGATCAAGGAGGTCGGCATGTCGCGCAACGCCGCCGGCCTCGAGAGGGCCATCGAGACCATCGGAGAGCTGAAGGAGAGCTTCTGGAACGACCTGAAGGTGCCCGGCAGCTCCTACGACCTGAACAAGGCGCTGGAGCAGGCCAACCGCCTGGGCGACTTCCTGGAGCTCGGCGAGCTGATGGCGCGCGACGCGCTGGCCCGCGAGGAGAGCTGCGGCGGTCACTTCCGCGACGAGCACGTGTCGGAAGAGGGCGAGGCCAAGCGCGACGACGAGAACTTCATGCACGTGAGCGCGTGGGAGTGGAAGGGCGAGGGCCGACCCCACGAGATGCACAAGGAAGAGCTGGACTACGAGGACATCGAGGTCAAGACCCGGAGCTACAAGTAGCGGAGGCGATGCAATGAGTGAAGGTAAGACGATGCAGGTGCGGGTCTGGCGTCAGAAGGGCCCCGATGTTGCGGGCAAGCTCGTGGAGTACGACGTCGAGGGCGTGCTGCCCGAGATGTCGCTCCTGGAGATGCTCGACCTGATGAACGAACAGCTCACCGCGCGCGGCGACGACCCCGTGGAGTTCGACAGCGATTGCCGCGAGGGCATCTGCGGCATGTGCGGCCTGTCGATCCAGGGCGTGGCCCACGGCGAGCGCGCGGCCTCGACCACCTGCGAGCTGAGGATGCGCCACTTCGAGGAGGGCAAGGCGATCACCATCGAGCCCTTCCGCGCGAAGGGCTTCCCCGTGCTCAAGGACCTGGTGGTGGACCGCACCGCCTTCGACCGCATCCAGGGCGCGGGCGGTTTCACGTCGATGAACGCCGGCTCCGCCCCGGACGGCAACGCGATCCTGGTGCCGAAGCTCGCCGCCGACAAGGCCATGGACGCCGCCACCTGTATCGGCTGCGGCGCCTGCGTGGCGGCCTGCCCCAACGCGAGCGCGAGCCTGTTCGTGAGCGCGAAGATCGCCCAGTTCGCCCACCTGCCCCAGGGCCAGGCCGAGCGCACGCGGCGCGCCATGGCCATGGTCACCCAGATGGACGACGAGGGCTTCGGCGGCTGCTCCAACCACGGCGAGTGCGAGGCGGCCTGCCCGAAGCAGATCAGCATCGAGCACATCGCGGTGATGCGGCGCGAGTTCTTCAAGGCGATGGTGCGGGGGGAGTGAGTTCGCCCCCCCGGGGGGACGGCTTCGATTTCTGCGAGGGAGGGCCGGCGGGTCCTCCCTTTTTTGTTCGGTTGGCCCGGCGAGTCTACCCGGGTAGACTTCCTGACATCTACCAATCCCCGACGGTGAAGATGACGACCAAGGAGATCCAGGAGCGGTTCTCACGACTCCGAGTCTGGCAAAGAGGGAGCCAGAGGGGCCTGCAGTCGGATGGAGTCTGGGTGGTGCCCGGTGGAGATCAACTCGAAGTGAGGGAAGGGCACTCGGATCCCAAGAAGACCGAGCTCCTGAAGTTCAAGACCTCCGGGGGCTTCACGGAGCAGATCTTTCGGCACTTTCGCCAAAACCCAAGACTGGTTAAAGCCGTCGCCATGGACCTGCTGGCCGGCCACTTCCCCGAGACGATACATGCGGAAATCCTCCGGTCAGTGGGGCTGGAGTTCGAGGAGGCGGCAGTTACCCGCTCCTCACGAGATTCAACCTTCCGCCCCCGGGTGCTGACGGCCTACGAGAACCGCTGCGCCGTCTGTAGAACCGAGATCCGCCTCGGGGTGAAGTCGCTCGGAATCGAGGCCGCGCATATCAAGTGGCACCAGGCGGGCGGCCCGGACACGGAGTCGAACGGGCTGGCCCTCTGCGCCATGCATCACAAGCTCTTGGATTTCGGGGCCATCGGCCTCTCTCCGGAGCGACGCGTTCGTGTCTCTGAGCTGGCGACCGGCTCCGAAGGCTTCGAGAACTGGGTGATGCGGTTCAACGGTGTGACGTTGACGGATCCTGTGAACTTGGCGTACCTGCCAGCAGCGGAGTACATCGACTGGCACTCGAGTGAAGTGTTCCAGGGGAAACCTCGGCCGATCTGATGAGTCCCCCCGGGGGGACGACGGTGCATCCCTGGACAACCCCCATATATGTCGATAGAAACCAAGAATATCAACACATCTCGTTGACATGGTGACGCGATCAACCTATCCTCTTCTCGTGTCGAAAAAAGGGGGAAACATCGATATGTTTGATGTCGCCTGGAATCCCGAGCAGCCCTACAACACCCTCCCGGCGATTCCGAACGTGGAGGAGCTGGAGACGAAAGCCGTTCTGAAATGGTGCATTACGGCAAGAGTGGCCCTGGCGGAGCTCCATCGAGCAGCGGAGCTCATTCCGAATCCCTCCGTCCTCATCAACACGCTGCCTCTTCTCGAAGCACAGGCCAGTTCCGAGGTGGAAAACATCGTCACGACGGCGGATGCCCTCTTTCGGCACCTGGAGGTCGAGGCCGGCGCCGATCCGGCGACCAAGGAGGCGCTTCGCTATCGCCAGGCTCTCATGGATGGATTCCAGTCGTTGGGCGATCGTCCCATCGGCACCGGTATGGCCGAAGCGATCTGCGGGCAAATCAAGGATAGGGAGATGCGTGTTCGCAGGGTGCCGGGGACGACTCTCCAGAATCAGGCGACGGGAGAGATCATCTACACACCGCCTGTGGGGGAGAGCCGGATTCGCGACCTCCTGGCCGGCTGGGAGCGATTTCTCCATGCTTTGAACGAGTCGGATCCGTTGGTGCGGATGGCGGCCGCGCACTACCAGTTCGAGGCCATCCACCCTTTCACCGACGGGAACGGAAGGACGGGCCGTATCCTCAACAGTCTGTACCTGGTGGAGCAGGGACTGCTCACCCTGCCGATTCTCTATCTGAGCCGATACATCATCAGCAACAAGCAGGAGTACCACCGGCGGTTGCTGGACGTGACCCGAGAGGGCGACTGGGAGTCCTGGCTTCTGTACATGCTGAAGGGCGTGGAGGACACTTCCCGATGGACCCTGGGGAAGATCGCTTCGATTCGGAAGCTGCAGGAGCATACAACGGACTTCGTTCGAGGTCGGCTCCCCAAGATCTACAGCCACGAACTCATCGACATGATCTTCGAGCAACCCTACTGCCGGATCTCGAAGCTCGAGAAGGCCGGGATCGCGAAGCGGCAGACGGCCTCGCGCTACCTGCACGAACTGACCGGGCTCGGCGTTCTCGAGTCGCGCAAGGTGGGCCGAGAGATTCTCTTCGTCCATCGGAAGCTCATGCGGCTCCTGACGACGGATTCGATCGACCTTGAAGAGTATTCCTGATGTCTCCACTCGGCGACTCCAGACGGGAATCGGGGACACCGTGAGTGATCGACCGACGATCGACTTCAGCTCGATCAGCGAGCGCGACATCGACTTTCTCCTGATGGAGGAGTTCGCCACTTCCTTCGAGTTCACGACCTGGTTCCTTCGACGGTCGGGTTTGAGCACGAAAGCGTCCGAGGTCCGGTCGGTGCGGCACTCCGTCTCCACGGACAGCGGTGAATCCGACCTGGAGCTCGAGCTCCTCCTGGACGACGGCTCCGTGTGTCTCCTGTTGATCGAAGACAAGATCGGGGCACCCCTGCAGCCGCGTCAGGCGGAGCGATATCGCACCCGAGGCGACGAGTACGTTTCCGATGGCGCATGCGACATCTATCACACCATCATCGTCGCGCCCGGCAGCTACTTCGTCGGCTCCGAAGGCGACAAGGGTTTTGATGCCCGAGTCATCCTGGAAGATGTTCGAGCCTGGTTTGAGCGCGGTGCCGCTTCGGACCATCGGTGCGCTTACAAGGCCGCACTCTTGCTCGCCGCCATCGAACGGGCCAGGCGAGGATACGAGCGGGTCGCGGATGCCACGGTCACGGAGTTCTGGAGACGCTATTGGGATCTGGCGCGGGAATGCGCGCCCGACCTGCAGATGCCGCGTCCGGAAGAGAAGCCGTACTGGTCGAGTTTCGTGACCTTCAGGCCCCCGGATCTCCCCGGAGGGGTTCGGTTCGTCCACAAGGTTCGATACGGACACGTGGATCTTGAGCTTGGTGGTCAGGGGGATCGGCTGGATCACGTCCACGCAGAGCTCGCCGCGGGGCTTCCTCGAAGCGTGAGCGTGGAGCGTGCAAGCAAGTCGGCGGCATTGCGGATCGATGTGCCGGCCGTGGAGATGACGACCGACTGGGCCGAGATCGAACCCGTCATCCGACAGTCGCTGGCCGCGGCCCTGGAACTGCTGGGCTGGTTGCGAGAATCCGGCAGGGCGAAGCTGGCCGAGCTGTTGGCGGAGAGCAACGCCTCTGAAGACCCGATCAATCGCCCCGACTTGTAACGGATGTAAAACCCTCATCTCACCCCTGTAACCGCCCCGTCCCCAGGGCGTATCATTCCCTCCATTCCCGCGAGATCCCGATCCCCGTTCCGCAATGGAGGCCTCCACATGCAACAACTCACCCGCCGCGGATTCGTGAAGACGGGCGCCATGGGCCTGGCGCTCGCCTCGATTCCCGCCATCTTCAAGGCCGATCCATCGGCCGCGCTCGCGCCGGCCATGGGCGACAAGGGCGGCCTCGCGACCTACTACGCCCACTTCGGCGTGACCGAAGAGCTCCTGCGCGAGATCATGGCCGCCGCGCTCTCCAGGGGCGGCGACTACTGCGACCTCTACTTCCAGCACTCCACCTCCACGTCGATCGGCCTCGAGGACGACATCGTCAACCGGGCCTTCACCAACGTGGACATGGGCCTGGGCATCCGCGTGCTGAACGGCGACCAGACCGGCTACTCCTTCACCGAGGAGCTCACGCCGAAGGCCATGAAGAACGCCGCCCTCACCGCGGCCAACATCGCGGCGTCCGGGGCCAGCCCCGCGCCGGCGCGTCTCGCCTTCCACGCCGGCGGCGACTACTACCCCGTGCGCGAGCGCGTGGAGGACGTGGGCATCGATCGCAAGATCCCGAAGCTGCAGTACGTCAACTCACGCATGCGCGGCGCCGACGAGCGCATCGTGAAGACGCGGCTCAACTACAGCGACCGCAGCTCCTACTTTCTGCTGGCCAACTCCGACGGCCGCGTGGTCTGCGACCATCAACCCATGACCACCTTCCACGCCGGCTGCACCGCCGAGCAGGACGGCAAGCGCGAGCAGGCCGGCCGCAGCCTCAACTATCGACGCGGTCTCGACCTGCTGAGCGAGGAGAACATGAACCTCGTCGCCGACGAGGCCGTGGCCCGCACGATGCGCCTGTTCGAGGCGACGAAGCCCCGGGCCGGCGAGATGGAGGTGGTGCTGGCCGCCGGCAGCTCCGGCATCCTGCTGCACGAGGCGATCGGCCACGGCATGGAGGCGGACTTCAACCGCAAGGGCGAGTCGATCTTCGCCGACAAGATCGGCAAGCCGGTGGCCGAGAAGTTCGTGAGCATCGTGGACGACGGCACGAACCCGCACTTCCCGGGCTCCATCAACATCGACGACGAGGGCAACGACTCCAAGAAGACCTACCTGGTGGAGGGCGGTACGCTGCGCAGCTACATGCACGACCGCATCAGCGCGAAGCACTACGGCGTGGAACCCACCGGCAGCGGCCGGCGGCAGAGCTTCCGCCACCAGCCGATGCCGCGCATGCGCAACACCTACATGCTGCCCGGGCCGCACACGCGCGAGGACGTGATCGGCAGCGTGAAGAACGGCGTCTACTGCGAGGTGTTCGCCAACGGCGAGGTGCAGATAGGGCCCGGCGACTTCACCTTCTACGTGAAGATCGGCAGCCTCATCGAGAACGGTAAGCTGACGACGCCGGTGAAGGACATCAACCTGATCGGCAACGGACCCGAGGTGCTCAGCCGCATCAACATGGTGGCGAACGACCTCGAACACTCCGTGGGCGCCTGGACCTGCGGCAAGAGCGGCCAGGGCGTGCCCGTGGCCATGGGGCTTCCCACGGTGAAGGTTTCCTCCATCACCGTCGGCGGCGAGAACTCCTAGGGAGGTGGGACGATGAACAAGAACAGCAGACTGGAACTCGCCGGCTGGGTCGTGGATCAGGCCCGCAAGCTCGGCGCCGCGGAAGTGTCCGTGAACATCAGCCGCAACCGCGACATCGAAGTGATGATGCGCGATCGCAAGCTGGACACGCTCAAGGAGTCGACCCAGAACTCCCTGAGCCTCGACCTGCTCGTGGACGGCCGCTACTCGGGCCACTCCACGAATGACCTGCGACGCGATTCGCTGACGCCCTTCATCGAGCAGGCCGTGGCGATGACCCGCTACCTGAGCGAAGACCCGCACCGGCGCCTGCCCGACCCCAGGTACTACCGGGGCCAGGCGCGCAAGAAGCTCGGGCAGTTCGACGACGGCTACGAGAAGCTGAGTTCCGAGGAGCGCGTGCGCATGGCGCGGGAGATCGAGGACGCGGCCCTGTCCATGGGCGAGAGCGTGCTCACCTGCACCGCGCAGTTCTCGGACACCTTCTACGAGGCGACCAAGGTGCAGAGCAACGGCTTCGAGGGCGACCGGCGCGGCACCGTGTTCTCCGCGGGCGCGGAGGCCACGGTGAACGACCCGGCCGGCGGGCGTCCGTCGGACTGGGACTGGCGCACGGTCACGCATCGCGACAGGCTGGGCGACCCGGTGAAGCTGGGCCGCGGCGCGGTGCTCCGCGCCCAGGCCAAGGTGGGTCAGGAGAAGATGGCCTCGGGCCGCTACTCGATGATCATCGAGAACCGCGCGGCCTCGCGCCTGCTCGGCTCCTTCTACCGCGCCATGACCGGCGCGGCCCTGCAGCGCAAGTCGACCTTCCTGGACGGCATGCTCGGCGAGAAGGTCGGTTCGAAGCACTTCACCTGGATCGACGACCCCTTCATAAAGGGCAGCACCGGCTCCCGCCTTTACGACGGCGAGGGCATGGCCGCGAAGAAACGCGTGATGATCGACGAGGGCGTGCTGAAGGCCTACTACATCGACAACTACTACGCCAACAAGCTGGGCATGGAACCCACCAGCGGCGGCACCAGCAACCTGGTGTTCGCCGAGGGCAAGCGCTCCCTGGACGAGATGGTGGCGCGCCTGGACAAGGGTATCCTGGTGACCCAGTTCATCGGCGGCAACTCGAACCCCACCACGGGCGACTTCTCCTTCGGCATCATGGGCGCCTACGTGGAAGGCGGCAAGATCGTGAGGCCGGTGAACGAGATGAACATCGGCGGCAACCTGAAGGAGCTGTTCCACAAGCTCGTCGAGGTGGGCGACGATCCCTACCTCTACTCGTCCTGGCGCCGGCCGAGTCTGCGCTTCGATGAAATCGAGTTCAGCGGTCTCTAGGATCGGTTTGCGGTAAGCAGGGAAGCGCCCGGGCGAAACGCTCGGGCGCTTCTTTCGTATTCATCCGCGGCCCGGCGTAACCATTCACGGCCCTGGGCGGTCTAACGCAATGATCGCCACTCCCTCGCCACGAGGTCCGACATGTCTGCACTACCCCTGCACGTCGAAGTTCGCAATCCCGCCGCGGGCGCGGCGCTTCTCAGCTTGCGCGGCCGCCTCGTCGGCCCCCTGGCGGGGCGCAGCCTCCTGGACGGCGCCGACGGACTCGGCCCCGGGCTGGACCGCGTCGTCATCGACCTGAACGATCTGGAATTCATGGACTGCGCCGGAGTCGGGACGCTCGCGCAGATCGCCTGCGCGTCGCGCAGCGCGAACCGCCGCCTGGTGTTCACGGGCATGAACGGCCGCGTCCGTCAGATCCTGGAAACGGCCGGCATTCTCGGCAGCTTCGAACATGCCGACTCCACCGAGGCGGCGCTGTCCCTGCCGCCTCAGGGAGCCGGCGACACGGCGCACATCGCGATGAATCGGCCCGCCCGTTGACCCTGCCCTTCGGCCGCGTCATACTGCGCCCTTCGTGACCGGTCGAAGGAAGGACGTATCGCGGTGACCTGGATCCAGACCCATTCCGGCCGTCAGTTCTGGCCGCTCGCGCCGCGTCCGGAAGACTTCGACGTCATGGACATCGCGCACTCCCTCAGCCTGCTCTGCCGTTTCAACGGACACTGCCGCCAGTTCTACTCGGTGGCCGAGCACAGCGTGCGCGTGTCGATGGCCTGCCCGCCGGAGCACGCGCGCTGGGGCCTGCTTCACGACCTCGCCGAGGCCTACTTCGGCGACATCCCGACCCCGGTGAAGGACCAGTTCCCCGACATCGAGGCCATGGAGCGGAAGCTGCAGGCCGCCGCGGCCCTGCGCTACGACCTGCCCTGGCCGATCCCCGAGCCGGTGCATCACGCGGACGCCGTGCTGCTGGCCACCGAGGCCCGCGACCTCATGGGCGAGCCGCCCAGCGACTGGGGTATCGAGGTGGAGCCCCTGCCGGACGTCATCGAGCCGCTTACGCCGCTGGAGGCGAAGGCGGCCTTCGTCACCCGCTTCGAGGATCTGGAGTGAAGGGCGGCAATCCCTGGCTGCGCGTCGCCGCG
>CAYNQX010000034.1:0-5513 GCA_964399495.1 uncultured bacterium | reverse complement strand
TCGCCGCGTGGCGCTGCTGGGCTGCGCCACGGGCAACGGGCTCGAGCACGTGGATCCGGACAGGTGTGAACGCGTGCTGGGCGTGGACCTGAACCCCGACTACCTCGCCCTCGCCGCCGAACGTCACGGCGGGCGCCTCGGCGAGGCGCTCGTCCTGCGCGAGGCCGACCTGGGATATGCGGCGGCCGCGGCCGCGATCCTGCCACCCGAGCGCTTCGACCTCGTCCACGCCGCCCTGCTCTTCGAGTACCTCGACCCGGCGGCGCTGCTGCCCGTGCTCGCTGCAACGCTCGCGGCCGACGGCGTGTTGAGCGTGCTCCTGCAGATGCCCGTCGCGGGCAAGGGCGCCGTGAGCGAGAGCCCTCATGTCGAAGGCGTGAGCATCCTGGAGCCGCTCCTGAAACTGGTGCCGCCGGAGCGTTTCGCCGCCGCGGCTCGCGAGGTCGGCCTGGAGAGGGTGCGCGAGGAGGAGCTGCGGTCGAGCGCGGGCAAGGGCTTTCATTTCTCGGTCTGGCGGCGGGCCCCGAAATGAAAAAGGGCCGGCGCAAGGCCGGCCCCATGTGATTCCGTCGTATGAACTCCTACTTCAGAAGGCTCAGCTTCCGGCTCTCGGTGTGCGTCGGCGTGCGCAGCAGCGCCAGGATGACGATTCCGGTTCTCTTCATGGGATTCTCCTCCCTGTTCGCAAGCCCGACCCGCTCTCGGGTCGATCATTAGAGTAGGGGAGGAAGGAATAGGATTCAACTAAGTCGTTGATTATACAGGATATACGAGTCCTGCTTGCGGAATTGTCCGCCGCCTTGCCGAGCGGGGAACTTCGTCTAAGCTTTCATAAGAGACGTGGTCGCCACGGTTTCGGCGCTACCGGCGACCCTATCCCTGGAGAGTCGCCATGACGAAACCTGGTTTCCGTTTCAATCAGACGAGCCCGGAGGCGGGCGTCGCCATCTTCCACCTTGCGGGGCGCCTGTTCGGCTACGGGCCCTGCTGGGATTTCCTGGAGAGCCTGCGCGACACCACCGACGAGTTCCCGAACGTCATCCTGGACATGGAGAACGTGGAGTACGCGGACAGCACCGGCGTGGGCATCCTCGCGGCCGCCTACGCCTCGGTGCAGAACGCCGGGGGCAGCATGGTGCTGTCCGGCATGAACGACAGAGTGAGGACGATCCTCGACGTGCTGTGGTTCCTGAAGGTCCTCGAGCACACCCCGACCGTGGAGGAGGGCCTGAAGAAGCTGCAGGCGTCGGCAGCGGGAGGTTGACCGATGAGCACCACGGCGACCCATGAAACGAGAATCGATTTCAAGCCGCTCCACGGGGTCTCCGGACCCCTGTACTGGGAGCAGCCGAAGGCGGCCCGGCGCGAGTACACGCTGCGCGCGGGTCCGGATACGGTGGGAATGTTGAGCTTCCGGAGCGCGCTCGGCAGCATGGCCGAGGTGACGACGGCCACGGGCCACTGGACCTTCAAGCGCATGGGCTTCTTCCGCACGCGGGTGGTGGTGCGCGCCTTCGGCAAGAAGGGCGACCTGGCGGAATACTCGCCGCGCTGGACAGGCACGGCGGGCGAGATCCGCGTGCCCGGCTTCGCGGCCTACAAGTGGCTCGAGGAGGGCGCGTTCAGCAGCACCGTCGAGCTGAGGGACGCCGAGGGGCTGATGCTGCGCTACAGCTCCGACAGCGAGCACAAGACCAACGGCGTGTTGCGCACCGAGGCCAGGGTGGATATCGAGCCCCGCGCCCTGAAGGACACGAACCTGCCGATGCTGCTGATGCTCGGCTGGTATCTGCTGATCCTGCACAACGAGGACATCAACGCCGTCACCGTGATGGGTGGGGTGTAGCTAGTCGTCGTCGTCGTGCTCGTCCTCGTATTCGCCGGTAGGCTCCGCCAGCTCCCCGGTATAGGCGTTCGCGGCGCCGTGCTCGTAGACCAGCGCGCCGCCGGTCTTCGCCGCCCAGAAGAGCTGCGCGGCCATGAGCAGCGCCACGACCAGGGTGACCCCGCGGGCGGCCCCGCCCACGCGACGTCCCGCGAATCCGGCCAGAGTGAGCACCGTCGTGATCATGATGAGCGGCATGAAGCGCTTGCCGTTGCCCTCGTGCAGCTCCATGGCGTCATGGGGCACGAACTCCTCCACGCGCTCCTCCTCGGACTCTCCACTGCGGGTCGCGAAGATCCCGAACACCAGCGTGAGCAGCACGACCACGAGCACGGGCGTCCACGCCGCGCGCGGCTTGGCGCCGGCGCCGATGCGGATGAGCGCGATCAGGGCGAGCAGCGGCACCGCGAGGCCCAGCACGATGGGGAAGTGAACCACGATGGGATGGAGCGGGACGGGCATGACGCACCTCCGGGTTGGTGAGGAGGTCAGCCTAGAACAAATGGGGGCTACTCCGCCAGTACCAGCTTCACGGCGCTCGAACCGGTCACGGTTTTGAGACGCGCGAGATAGACGCCCGAACTCACGCCTTTCGCGTTCCAGGCGATCGCGTGCTCGCCCGCCTCTAGGGTTGCGTCGAGGAGCGTGGTCACGTGGCGGCCCGCCACGTCGAAGATCGCGAGCTTTGCGTGTTCTGCATCGCCGAGCGTGAAGCGCAGCTCCGTGCGCGGATTGAAGGGGTTGGGCACGGCGCTGAGTTCGAGCTTCGGCGCGGGGGTGGTATCGCCCGTGTTCGTGGTCGTGCCCGCGTCGCGGACGCAGCGCACGTAGTTGTAGATGCGCCGCACGTCGCCCTGGGGTCCCCAGCCGTAGTCGGGCGTGCCCTCCTTGGGGTCGGTGCGCTGGCAGCCGGCGCCGTGCACGTCCATGTGCTGGCCGTTCATGTAGCCGCGGCCCTCGCCGAAGGCGATGTAGATCGCGTCGCTGCCGGGCAGGAAGGTGGTGGAGCTCCACACGTGGGGCCAGTCGGAGTCGCCCGCCTCGGTGATGATGCTCGAGATGTCGAAGATCGGATCGATGGCCGCCGTGCCGGTGGCCTGGGGGCTGCGCGTGTAGTCGACGATGCTGTGCAGCTCCTTGGCGTCGGGCAGGCGCCAGTCGTCGCGGCCGGCGAAGACGAGGTTCTCGGCGAAGTCGAGGGCCTCCTGCCAGTTGAGGGAGCCGTCCTGGTAGGTGTAGCCGCTCAGGAGCGCAGCGAAGGCCGGGTCGCCGCTGTCGGCCTGCAGCCACTGGAGGCCGGAGGCGCCGTCCATGACCGTGCCGTCGCCGTTGTCCTCATAGGCGTTCACGCCGTAGTCCGCGCCGCCGCGCACGTAGCGGGCATACCAGACGCCGCCGCCGGGGCCGCCGGACTGCGGGTAGCCCTTGATGCGCCCGTCGGCGAAGTTCACGCCGAAGAAGGCGAGCTGGTTGCCGAACACGTAGCCGGTGTATGCCGTGTCGGTGACGTACTGCGCGTCGATGTAGCGCGGCGAACCGTACTCGAAATCGAAGGCGTCCGTGTCGATGAAGGGCACGGCGTCGGCGGGCGGGTCGGCTTGCTCCGGCGGCGCATTGCCCTGCACGCCCGAGAACAGCATGAGTGAGTAGAGTTCCTTGGTGGTGGGCACGCGCCAGTCCGTGTGACCACCCGTGGTGGCGGACGCCGCGGCGGCGGGGGCGTTCGCCCACGTGGACTGCGTGAAGCCCTGCTGCCACATGAGGCCGGTGACGAGGTCGGTGATCGTGCCGTCGCCGTTGTCCTGGTACTGGGGCTGGTCGCCGTCGTACTGGGCGTCCTGGCCGTGGAAGGACTGGCCCTCGGCGGGGCAAGTGATGGCGCCGGAGGTGTCGTAGCAGGCGTCCTGGTCCGTGTCGACGACGGCCGTGTCGGCCAGGGCGGGGGCAGTCAGAGCGATGAGGAGCAGGGCGATGATGCTCTTGGACATGCGGTACCTCCGTGGGAATTCTACCATGATTGAAGATCGGACACCTGAGAGGCGCATGGTGTGGCGGTTTGCCGGCTTTTGATGCGGCAGGAGAATCGCTGGCTGGGGATGTGACGTCGACGGGAGGGGACATGCTATACTTGATTCCCCTGTTGCTGCTCGGGCTCATCGCGGCATTCGCGTGCGCCGACACCGCCTCATTGAGGGCGCCTGGCGCGTGGAGGCGATTACCTACGCCTGGGACGGCGATCCCGGGGTGGGCAGGTTCGTGTTGCGGCTGCGGCATTCTCGGAAATAGTTGCTTTTCAGTAAGTTGTGAATAGACACGTGTCTATTCCCTACAGCACGGCACTAGAATGCCGGTAGGGTGATTGCCGCTCTCCTGGGTGGGAACAGTGTTGTCGCTTGCGCCATCAAAGTGGAAACGCTGTTGCCGCCTACTTGATGTTCGACTCCAGCCCGTGGGGGCCCTTGCTGGCTATCTTCATTTGTGGAGGGAGGGTACACAGGTTGGGTTTATTGGCATGGCTTGGGGCGGTGCTTGCAACTTCGAGTTCGTACTCCAACCCCACAGGAGGGCCCGACCTATGAGTTTCCTATCACGCCTGCTGGCTCTGTGCCTCGTTGTGATGTTCGCCATCTCTGCTGTTCCCGGAGAAGTCTTGGCTGGGGGGGATGATGATGATGATGGCCTCAACATCGCCCGATATGATCTGCGTGGGGACGATGACGATGATGATATCCATATCATATGGAGATCACATCGCGGGGATGATGACGACGATGATGGTGCGAACATGACTCGCCATGATCACTTCGGGGATGATGATCAAGGGATGCACATCGTGCAGGGGGCCTGTGGAGATGATGACGATGATGGCGCGAACGTCATTCCGGCGAGATTCATCGGCGTTGACGACGATACGGACCACTTCCTGATCCTCTATATGATCAGGATTCAGCTCTTCTCGACTTGGCTCATGCAGTAGCAAAGCTCCCGCGCAACCCAGGATCGCATATTATGGGCAGTCATCTCAGCCCCAGGAGGTCTTTCCCATGAGTCTCACGACTCGTCTTCTGGCTCTATTCCTCGCTACCATGTTTGCTGCCACCCTCATCCCTGGTGAATTGCGGGCCAGGGGCGACGACGACGACACCTTCAACACTCCCCGCTATGTGCAATACGGGGATGATGACGATCATGGAATGCACTGATACCGTGGCCTCAACAGCAGAACGCCTGATACCGAGACCCCAATACCTCTCGTAGTCCGCTAGCGCCGTGATTCATCTTGATGCGAATTCACACAATCCATGATTGCCAGTCAGGCTACTTTTGGAAATAGCTCCTTGATTGACAATCTATTTGCCGTCGTGTATGCTCTGCCGTACCAAATGCAACGAAGAGGAAAGGTCGTCCGGGCGATCACCCCACCCTCCGTGTGCGACATCTCCATGAGGCAGCGCCGATCCTGTGGCGCTCGCACCCCAAGCACACCGCCCGGCCACAGATGCGCCTTTCCGGCTACACGGGATGAGTTCTTGTCCTGAATGAAGGAGCCGACGGTCATGTCGCGGCGCAGACGGACTACTGCAATTCTCCTACTCCTGATCCTCGTACTATCGATGTGCGTGATGCC
>CAYNQX010000033.1:37110-43456 GCA_964399495.1 uncultured bacterium | reverse complement strand
GCTCCACGACGAGGTGGAGATCGAGAATCGCAAGCACCTGCCCTACTTCGGGTAGGATCCGAGCGGGGTTCCCGACCCTCTATTCCGTGATTGCGGATTTATTCAGCCAAATATGTAGCGAGATGCTATCCTCGGAGGAACCCCACCCCGAGGAGTGGCCATGTCCCGTTCGCTGCGTCTACGTCCCGAGTTCGAGATCCCCCTGCGAGGGCCGAGCGAAGCCCTGCTCGAGCACATGCGTGAACAGCTCGGAGCACAGGACTGCTCGCTCACCGGCCAGGTCCGCAAGGGCCACGCGTTCCTGGGCATTCCCGACGATCGGCGCACCCTGCTCTCTCCTCATCTCAATCTCGAATGCGTCGACGAGAACGACTGCAAGGTGGTGCGAGGGCGCTTCTCGCCCAGTCCCAACGTCTGGACGGGCTTCATGGCTCTGTTCTTCTTCATCGGAATGCTGGGCCTCGCCGGCCTGATCTACGGCCTGGCCCAGATGACGGTGGACGGCCCCCTCTGGCCCATGCTGGCCGCGCCGGCCGCGATCGCCCTGAACGCCTTCATCTACGGGGCGGCCTTCATCGGCCAGGGTCTGACCAGTCACGAGATGTTCGAGCTGCGCGCCTTCGTCGAATTCGCCGTCCGCGAGACGGCCAAGGACTAGGCCGGCTCCCGCTTCGCCAGGAACCCCAGCCGCCAGGCCAGCAGCAGCCCGCCGACCAGCAGGGCGATGGAGAAGTACTGCCCGGGCGTCAGCCCGAAGTAGTGAAGATCGGCCGTGCGCAGGTAGTCCATGAAGAAGCGCACCGGGGCGTAGGTGAGCATGAGGGTCACCACCACCGTGCCGGGGCGGGGATCGCGGCGGAGTTGCCAGAACACCAGGGCGTTCAGGCCGATGGTGAACAGCCACTCGTAGAAGCCCAGGTCGTGACGGGAGCCGCCGGGAAACTTCACGGCCAGGAAGAACTCGGAGAGCTTGCCGGGGTGGTCGTGCACCACCGTGCAGCCCAGCCGGCCGAAGAACCAGCCGGCGATGAGGGCGGTGGCGAGCAGGTCGGCATGGGGCCAGAAGGCCAGCTTGTTCCGCCGCACGAACAGATAGGCGCCGATCGCCCCGCCGGCGAAGCCGCCGTAGGAGCTGAGGCTCGTCCAGAAGGTCAGCAGCACGAGCGGGTTTTCGACCACCCGCTGCGGCGCGTAGAAGATCTCCGACACCAGGTGGGCCAGGATGAAGCCGCTCACCACCGTCCAGAGCACCAGGCTCTCCACCTTCTCCCTGTCGAGGTTCCGTTCCCTCGCCTGCCAGAGCGCGACCCGGTAGCCCACGATCAGCCCCAGCACCACCAGGATGCCGAAGGGCTGAATCTTCAAGGGGCCGATCAGATCGATGGCCGGGATGTCGATGTAGGGAATCATGAACGGCGCCGCCTTTCCGGTGTCGGTTCCGGCCAATGTGCCTCGCCCACGCCGGCGGTGCCAGTGATTTGTTCCCGCCGCCGAGCCGGCCCCCATTGACGCCCCGCACCGGGTTTCCCATCTTGAGCCCTGGTACAGGAGCAATCGCTCCGGATTGTCTCGAGTCCGCTCATCGACAAGGATCAAGGGGGAAGGGACGCCATGGAAGCATCGGTGAAATCGCAGACACAAGTACGCTACATGCTCTCGGGCAACGAGGCCGTGGCCCTTGGCTGCCGCGAGGCGGGCGTCCACGTTGGCGCGGGCTACCCCGGCACGCCCAGCACGGAGATCCTGGAGACCATCGCGCGGATGGTGCCGGAGATGTACGTGCAGTGGTCCCCCAACGAGAAGGTGGGCCTCGAGGTGGCGGCCGGCGCCTCCTACAGCGGCGCGCGGGCGATCAGCACCCAGAAGCACGTGGGCCTGAACGTGGCGGCCGACCCGCTGATGACCCTGGCCTACACGGGCGTCGTGGGCGGCCTGGTGATCGTGAGCGCCGACGACCCCGAGCTCCACAGCAGCCAGAACGAGCAGGACAACCGCCACTACGCGCGCTTCGCCAAGATCCCCATGCTCGAGCCCTGCGACAGCCAGGACTGCAAGGACTACATCGCCGAGGGCATGCGCATCAGCGAGGAGTTCGACGTCCCCGTCCTCTTCCGCATGACCACCCGCATCAGCCACAGCAAGGGCATCGTGGATGCCGGCGAGACCGAGAAGACCGAGGTGACCGGCTTCAAGAAGGATCCGAAGAAGTTCGTCATGGTGCCCGGCCACGCGCGGCCGCGCCACGCCTACGTGGAGGAGCGCATGGAGAGGCTGCGCGCCTTCAGCGAGACCACCGAGTTGAACTCCATCGAGTGGGGCAACAAGGACCTCGGCGTGGTGAGCGCCGGCGCCGCCTACGTGCAGGCCCGCGAACGGCTGGAGGGCGCCAGCTTCCTCAAGCTCGGCTTCAGCTATCCCCTGCCCATCGAGAAGATCCGCGACTTCGCGTCGAAGGTGGAGCGGCTCGTCGTGGTGGAAGAGCTCGACCCCTTCATCGAAGAACAGCTCAAGGCCGCCGGCATCGAGTGCGAGGGCAAGAGCATCACCGGTCTGCTCGGCGAGCTCACGCCGGGCCGCCTGGGCGACGGGCTCATCCGCAAGGGCATCGCCGATCCCGTCCCCGAGCTGGCCGATCCGGTCGACGTGCTGCCCCGCCCGCCGGTGCTCTGCCCCGGCTGCCCCCACCGCGGCGTCTTCTTCCAGCTCAAGAAGGAGCGCGGACACGTGTTCGGCGACATCGGCTGCTACACGCTCGGCGCCCTGCCGCCCCTGAACGCCATGGACACCTGCCTGGACATGGGCGCCTCCATCAGCACGGCCATCGGCGCGAGCAAGGCGGACCCGAGCGGCAAGCCGATCTTCTCCACCATCGGCGACGGCACCTTCCTGCACTCCGGCATGACCGGCCTGCTCGATGCCGTCTACAATCGCGCGAACATCACCGTGGTGATTCTCGACAACCGCATCACCGCCATGACCGGCGGCCAGGAGCACCCGCACACCGGCCTCACGCTCATGGGCGACGAGGCCGTGAACATCGACTTCGAGGCGCTCAGCCGCGCACTCGGCGTCGAGCACGTGCAACGCGTGATGAACCACGATCTGGAGGACGTCGAGGCCGGCCTCAAGGAGGCCGAGGCCTACGAGGGCGTGAGCGTGATCATCGCCGAGAGCCCCTGCGCCCTGATGCCCTACAAGATCAAGGAGACCCCCTACACGGTGGTCGAGGAGAACTGCACGGCCTGCATGCGCTGCGTGCAGACCGGCTGCCCGAGCATCAGCCTCACCGGCAGCCTCAACGACAAGGGGCTCGCCCGGGCGGTGATCGACCTGGAGACCTGCACCGGCTGCGGCCTCTGCCCCCAGACCTGCAACGACGAGGCGATCATGCTCGTGAACCAGGAGGTGACCTCGTGAGCGCGACGATCACGAAGACCACCGGCGTCCTGATGGTGGGCGTCGGCGGCCAGGGGATCATCCTTTCCAGCAACATCCTCGCCCAGGTGGCCATGGAGGCCGGCTTCGACGCGAAGAAGAGCGAGGTCCACGGCATGAGCCAGCGGGGCGGCACGGTGTCGAGCCACGTGCGCTTCGGCGAGAAGATCTGGTCGCCGATCATCCCCGAGGGCCGCGCGGACATCCTGATGGCCTTCGAGCAGGCCGAGGCCCTGCGGGCGATCCACGATCTCGGACCCGACGGCACGGCGATCGTCAGCGAGCAGAAGATCATACCGCCCATCGCCGCCGGGAAGCAGTTCAGTTACCCCGACGACGCCATGGATCAGGTGCGCGAGCGCTGCGACCACCTGGTCGCCTTCGACGCCATCGACGAGTGCCGCGAGCTCGGCAACGAGAAGATGGTGAGCGTGCTCTTCCTCGGTGCGCTGTCCGCCTGCCTCGAGTTCGAGCTCGAGCTGTGGAAGCGGGTCGTCATGAAGAGCGTGCCCAAGGGCACCGAGGAGGGCAACTGGAACGCCTTCCTGCGCGGGCGCGAGCTGGCCGGCGTCTGACGGGTCCGGCTCGGCGGGGAACTTGCATGCATGGATGACCGGACGGGGCACCCGCCCCACGATTCCGGAGGCTGCCTTGCGATTCCCCAGGATTGCCCTCGTTGCATCGATGCTCGCGCTGACCCTGACGATGAGCGCCTGCTCCCCCAAGATGGCCGGACCGCCCGCCCGCAAGGGCGCCGAGCTGGTGGGCACGGCCTCCTGGTACGGCCCCAAGTACCACGGCCGCACCACGGCCAGCGGCGAGCGCTTCGACATGGAGGCGCTCACGGCCGCCCATCGCACGCTGCCCTTCGGCACGCGCGTGCGGGTGACCAATCTGCTCAACGGTCGGAAGCTGGTGCTGAAGGTGAACGACCGCGGGCCCTTCATCGCCGGGCGCGTGCTCGATGTTTCCCGCCGCGCCGCCCGGGAGCTGGGCTTCCTCGAGGCGGGGCTCGCCGAGGTGCGGATCGAGGTGCTGAGCGGCTAGAGCGCGCCGCCGAGCTTCACGACCAGCAATCCCGTCAGGATCGCGATCGTCAGGCTGCCCAGGGTGCCGACGAGGAAGTACTCCGACTCCTTCCGGCTCCCACCGCCGTCCCGGCTCGCGAAACGGAAGATCGACTTCGCCGTGATGAGCAGCGCGACGGCGGTCGGGTGTCCCGCCAGGATGAAGATCAGCGTGAGCACCCGCTCCAGCCTGCCGATCCACAGGCCCGCCCGATCGAGTTCCTCCCCCGACGAGTGGTCGAGCTGATCCCTCCAGGCGGAGGTGGCCTTCGACAGCAGGACGCCCGCGAAGAACCAGTTCACGAGGATGGCGATAAGCAGCAGCCAGCCATTCCCGGAGAGCCAGACGAACTCGCCGGGACTCGTGCCCCGCAGCAGCAGAACGGCGCCGATCAGGTGGATGAGGTGAAGCCCCTGATCGCCGACGAATACCCAGGCCGAACGATCGTCACGGCTCTTGATCGCGTCGATGAGGGCATGACCGATCCACAGGTAGGGCAGCAGCCAGAGCTGATCCCAGCGCGCCAGGAACAGGTATCCCACCAGCGCGTCGACACCGGCGTGAAGCCAGAGGACGGGATGCAATCGTCGCTCCCGCTTCCGCTCGACCCACGGGCCTGGCTGGCAGGGAAAGTCCGCGACGAGATGGGCCGCGATCAGAGGCAGCAGAAGGTCGCCATGCAGCAGCAACCAGGCCCCGATCCGGGCGACTACGAACTCCATGCACCGTCCCCCTCGGTGTACAGGTTGCCGGTCAGCCCGAGGCCGATCCTCTCCTCGAATCGATCCCGGAGTTCCGTGATCGCATCCCAGCCGAGCAGTTTCAGGCGCTGCGAGACCGCGGACTGGCTGACGCCCAGCTCCTCACCCACCTGCGCCTGGTTCTTGCCGCAGAGAGAGGAGAAAAGGACGTTCCGCTGCTCCGAGGTCCAGCGACGCATCAGCGCCGACAGCAGGGCCAGGGAGATGGCGAACTCCTCGTCGACTTCGGGCCAGGGAGTTCGAAGCGCGATCCGGTCGGAGCGCAGGGTGTCCAGGGCCTCCGCCGCGTTCTCGAACGCGCTTCCGCTCCACCAGCCGAGATCGATCTCGCCTCCCGGGCGGGAGTGTTCACCGATGCCGATGCCCATGCGCACCTCCACACGGGGACCCTCGCCGAGCAATGGCAGCTGCATGGCGAGATAGAGGCCGAGGGCGTCGACAAGCGATCGTGCCGGTGCGCTCTGGGCGATCTGGAAGGAGTCGCCCCTGAAGATCTGGTTCGCGATGAAGGTCTTTGCCCCGAGCAGCGAATCGACCTCGCGCATTCCCCGCTGGAGCCTCCGCAGGAGAGCGGCTCGCTCGTCCTCGGGCACCTTCCCCGAGGCGACGATGTCTCCGGTGATCACGGCGATCATGTAGGCCTCCCTCTCGGTTGGACCTGATAATCGCTAATATAATCCAGCAACCTTATATTGTCAAATATTAATCCTCGGACTTGTCCAGACTCGCCTGATACTCCTGGAAAGTGCCGTCCTTGTAGGCGCCGGTGGAGATGAAGTCCAGCACCACCACGAACTGCTCGGGCGGCATGAAGCCGGGCAGCGGGGCTATTTTCTGGCCCTCGGGGTCCACGAACCAGGTCGTGGGGAAGCTGCTCACCTGGTACTGGCCGGCCAGGGCGCGGCCGCTGGGCGCGCCGTCTTCGCCCTGGGCGTCGTCGCTCTCGGCGTTCACCTTGATCGCCACGAAGCTCTCGGCCAGCTTGGCCTGAACGGACTCGTCGCTGTAGGTGTCCGTGTCCATCACCTTGCACCACTTGCACCAGGTGGTCCAGAAATCCACCAGCACATACTTGCCCTCGG
>CAYNQX010000033.1:19506-37010 GCA_964399495.1 uncultured bacterium | reverse complement strand
TGCCCTCGGTGTAGTTGCGCCAGACGAGGCCCTCCTCGGGGGCTTCCTCGTGTCTAGCGACGGCGGTCTCCTCCGTGGCGGCCTCCTCCTTGCCGCCGCAGGCGGCGAGGGCGAACACGGTGAGCAGCATCAGCAGGGCGATGAGCGTCGGGCGCATGAAAGGCCTCCAGGAGGGGGTTGGGATTCGGGAACAGGGTAAGCAGCGCGGGCGCGCAAGCCAAGGGATAAGCGACGTCAACCGCCGTCCGCGGGCTTCAGGGAGAGCACCGGCCAGGGTGTTTCCTCGCGGCCGAAGGGCAGGTGCAGCCAGCTGCGGTCGACGTCCCGCCCGGCGAGGGCGGGCACGCTGGCGACGAGGCGATCGTCGAGCCAGGCCTCGATCCGCCCCAGCACCTGGCCCCGGCGGATCGGCGCCTCGAGCCGTGCGTCCCCGGCGAGACGGATCTCCACCCGCTCCCGCTCCCCCGGCTTCAGGGAGAAGCGCAGGGCATGACCGGCCCGCACGGGCACGGTGCCCTTCCAGCTGCGGTCGACCGGGAACTCGGCGCCGAAACCCTCGCCCGTGCCCATGCCGGTCACCAGCTCCCACTCCGCGAAACCACGCTCCAGGAGACGCGCCACCACCCGGTTGCGCACCTTCGGCCCGGAGCTGCCCAGGACTACGGCGATGAGCCGGCGCCCGTCGCGCTGGGCCGTGGCCACGATGTTGGAGCGGGCCTTGTGGTGGTAGCCGGTCTTCAGGCCGTCCATCCCGGAGAACTCCTTCAGCAGCACGTTGGTGCAGGGCACCACCAGCCCCTTGCGGAACCGGGTCCAGGTCAGGGCCGTGCGGGCCAGGACGCCGGGATGCCCCAGCACCACCTCGCGGGCCAGCAGGGCCTGGTCGCGGGCGCAGCTCTTGTTCTCGGGCTTGCCGCGCCTCTCGGGCAGGCCGGTCACGTTCACGTAGCGCGTGCGGGTCATGCCCAGCGCGGCCGCGCGCCGGTTCATGGCCTCCACCGCCGCGTCCACGCCGCCGTAGAGGCCCACGGCCACGGCCACGGCGGCGTCGTTGGCGCTGCCCACCGCCACCGCCTCCAGCAGCTTCTGGTAGCTCGCGCGCTCCCCCTTGCCCAGGTAGACCTGGCTGCCGCCCTGCCGCTGCGCGCGCCAGGTGGCGGTGACGCTGTCGCCCGGCGCGATGCGGCCCGCCTCGATCGCCTCCTCGGCCAGCAGCATGAGCATGAGCTTCACGACGGAGGCGGGGATCCATTCACGATCCGGATTCTCCGCGAACAGGATCTGCCCCGTATCCGACTCCATGAGCAGGGCGGACACGTACTCGCCCCGCGCCGCCGGCGCGGGGCCGGCGAACAGGACGATCAGCAGGAGAGCGCCGAGAAGACGGGACAAGGAACACCTCGGGTGAAGGCGAAGGCGGCCCGGAGCACCAGCTCCGGGCCGCGACATGATACGCGAGATGGGTGGGCGGGGAAAGGGTCCAATCCCCGTCGCGAGTGACGGTCTACCAGCCGTTGTCTGCCAGATCGGTGGCGGGATCCAGTTCCTCCCAGGCGATCTTCTCCACCTGGCCGGTGGTCGGGAAGGCCGGCGGCGGATAGTCGAGCAGGCGCGAATCGAAAGTGTAGTCCTTGGTCCAGCCCGTCAGTGGCTGCCCCGAGTTGCCGCTGAAGGTGCCGATGGGGCCGCGCCGCTTCTGGATGAGCCCGCCGTACAGCACCAGGGTGCCTCGCGGCGTGCCGGAGGCGTAGTTCTCGGCCGTGAGGCTCCACTGGAGGGCCATGAAGCAGCCCATGATCGTCTCGTCCGCCACGTCGGCGTTCGGGCCGTGGGGCGAACCGTCCAGGAGGATGTTCTTCTCCGACACGACACCGAGAATGTCCGTGCTCTCGGGGTCCAGACGCGGATCGGTGTGGTAGACGAGGCTGTCGTAGATCTCGATGTCGTCGTTGCTCGCGATGGTGAGCTGGCCGGCCAGCTCGCCTTGAATCACCGCGCGCCCGTCCACGTAGCAGACGCCGTTGGCCGGGATGTCGTACTCGGTCCAGGCGCCGCCGTTGCCCACCTTCACGTCCATCTTGCCCTCGTCGGACCCGTTCACGAACAGCACGATCTCCACAGTGTTCGCGGAGAAGAACAGGCCGTCGGCCTCCAGCCCCTTCGCGGCGATGAGATCGGTGTTCAGGGGCAACGGGATATAGGGCGTGTTGAGCTGGACACCCTTGTCGAACACCGGATCGTCCTGAGGCGGACCGCCGTGCCAGTAGTCGATCGTGGCGGCGCCGGAGGCCACCTCGTCGTGGAATTGCGGGCTGCCGTAGATGTGCAGCTGGTCGTTGGTGTGCACCGGTCCGAAGAACTCGTCGTCGGTGACGAACCAGATCGTGCTGCCCCCGTTGTGGTGCTCCTCGTCGCTGAAGTAGGCGAAACGGGAGAAGTTCTGCTGGCCCATCTTCACGCGCAGCGAGCGGCTCAGGCCCGAGCCGTTCAGGGTTCCGCGCACGTTCACCGCGAGATAGCGGCTCGCCTGGCCGCCGTTGGTGTCGAGCGGATCCAGCCAGGCATCGTAGGTGCCGGTATCCGTCTGGACATCCTCGAACAGCGACACCGGCTGACCGCCGTTGGCGCCGCCGCCGATGAAGGGAGATCCGGACTGGGAGAGCCAGGCGATGGTTTCCTCCACGCCGCGTTCGGCGAGGTAGAAGGCCTGCTCCTGCATGGTCTGGTTGCCGCTGAGCCGGGTCTCCGTCTGGGACGACATGAGCGCGCCCATCACCAGACCCGACAGGGCCAAGGTGATCAGCAGCGTCACCACCAGGGCGTTGCCCCGGTTGTCCCGCAGGAACTCGGTTCGTCTGGCGATGCTACTGATCGCCGAGGATTTGTAGTTCATCGATGTTCCATCCCGCGTAGTGCCAGCTGCCGTCCGCCTCCAGACGGAAGCGGATGCAGACGTTTTCCTGGCCGTCGGCCCAGTTGCTGATGTCGAACTCCTGTTCCTGCCAGGAGGTGTCGGTGATCTCCTGCCCGTTCACCCAGATCTCGTGCCAGTCCCCCTCGGGACCGTTGCCGCTCACGTCGATGGAGGCGCGGTCGTAGACCGGCTGCTCGACGTTCAGCCAGCGCTGGAACACCAGCTTCACGTTCTCCGCCTCCGAGCAATCGACGGCGGGGCTGATCAGCCAGGAATCGGCGTTGGCGCGATAGCGCCCGTTCCAGCCGCCGCTGCCGATATCGGTGCCGTAGACGTTGTTGCCGAGGGCGGCGTCCTCCGGATCCGATTCGCCGTAGGTCTGGGATTTGGCGTTGGGGTTGCCGCGCTGCCAGTCGTTGCGGTAGCCGCCGTCGGTCCAGCCCGTGTCGGTCTCGAAACCGTCGTGGAACAGCACGGCCGTCGTCACCGCGTCGTCCAGCGCCATCACCGGCCCACGCGTGTTGCTGGCGGGCGAGAGCTGTTCCCCGTCGAAGGCCTGCACCATGTAGTAGTAAGGCGTCTCGTTCTCGGGCGCGTCGCCGTAGCCGCTCCCGTTGTCGAGATAGGTGTAGGACGACTGGTCCGTGGCCGCCACGTAGCCCACGATATCCTCCAGCTCGAACTCGCCCCACTCCTCGCTGCGATAGATCAGGTACTCCTCCACCGTGTCGGTGCAGTCGCCGTCGTCGTCGCTGGCGTAGAAGTACACGTTGATCGAGCCGCCGTGATCGTCCGGCGTGTCGTAAACCGACCTCAGGTAGGGCGCGTCGGGAATGCTGGCCGAGGTGCAGTAGGCCGAGTTCGAGTGGCCCGACTCGTTGCCGAGGGTCTCGTTGTAAGCCGTGATGACGTACTGGTAGGTGAGGCCGATGGTCGGCGGGCTCGCGCCGCCGTCGTTGTCGTCGAACACGTAGTTGTCCGCGGCGGTGGCCATCACTTCGCCCACCTCGCCGTAGGCCATGGCGCCCTGTTCCCTGCGCCAGATGCGGTACCACTCCATGTCCCCGCTGCCGTTGTCGTGGAAGGAGCGGTCCCATGTGACGCGGATCGCGCCGCTGGCATCGCAGGGCACGCCGTCCGCATCCACGTTCACCGGCGGCAGCAGATCGACGTTGTTGGTGGGCACGCCGACCAGCTCGTTGCTGGGCTGGGCGTCATCGATGGACTTCACCACCACGCGATAGGTGTAGGGCTGGCCCGCGAGCAACGCGGTGTCCTGCACCGCATAGGCCGGATCGCCACTGCTCGGATGGAAGGCGAGGTCGGTGAAGGACTCGTCGATGGGTCCCTTGCGCTGGAGCAGATAACCGGTGACCTCGTTGGGGAAGCAACCTTCGCTCTCGGAGCGCAGCCAGCTCACGTTGAGGCTGGTGCCGTTGTCGAAGGGCACGTCGGACACGGACTCCAGGGGCGCGGCGCTCAGCCCCTCGTTGGCCGCCACGGGGCCGAGCTCGTTGGAGTCCACCGAGACGATGGTGTCCACGACCGCCCGCACCGTGTACCAGTACTGCTCGTCGTTCACCGGCGGCGCGCCGGCGACGTTGTTCGTCACGTTGTCCAGGTAGGTGTAGGTGGGCGAGCCGTCGGAGGTGACGTAGCCGATGAGCGTCTTGGCCAGGAAGTCGCCGCCGAGGGGGCCGCGATAGACGCGGTAGCCCGTCACCGTGCCCATGCCCTCGTCGGGGCTCTGGTCGAACACCACCGAGATCTCGCCACCGGAGTCGCAGGGCGTGTCGAACACCTTCACCAGCACGGGCGGATCGGAGCCGTTCGGCTGGCTGCTGATGGGCCCCACTTCGTAGGACATGTAGCTCTCCTGGGGTTTGCAGTCCCAGGAGGTCAGCCGGTAGTAGTACTCGACGCCGTCGACGGGAATGTTGGCCTCGTCGGGCGTGTGGATATCGTTGTCCCAGGAGTAGTTGCTGAACCCCGCGGCCGGCACCTGCGCGATCGGCGCGCCGTAGCTGCCCCCCGCCTCGCGGCGATAGACGAAGTAGTGGGTCACGTCCTCCTCGCCGCCCTGTTCGTCGCTCGAGGCGTTGAAATAGATCGTGATGCTCTGCCCGGCGTCATCCGGAGTGTCATGACCCCAGATGCCGCTGGGGCGCGCGGGCGGATCGCCGCAGGCCGACAGGTTCGCCGGATTCACGCCGATGTTGCGAGGGCGCACGCGGCTGGTGCTGACCATCTCGAGGTACTTGAAGGGCTCTCCGCCGGTACCGTGCTCGTGGGGCGTCACGGCCACCTCGGTTGCGGTCAGCGTGGCCATCTCCACGTCCACGTAGATGATGTTGCCCAGTTCGGTCGCGGGAATCACCGTGAGGGCGCCCAGTTCGGTCTGGCTGAGCTCGCCGTCGCCGTCGTCGTCGCCCCAGAGCCGGAGACCCGCGCCGCCGTAGTCGCCCCAGTACTTGAACAGGGGCTGGGGCACGGTGCCGTCGGGATAGGCGTCGGGTCCGCGAACGCCGAAGGCCAGGCGCTCGGTGCGCAGCCCGTTGACGCCGCGGAAGATCGCGTAGTCCGCGGGACAGGGCGAGTCCGCGTACTTGTCGTCGTCGTCGATGATGCCGTCGAAGTTCGAGTCGAGGCCCAGCACCACCGTCTCCGCGCCGCCGCCATACTGCGGCTCGCCGCTGAGATTCTCCGTGGGATAGTCGCCGGGGCTGTAGGCCGCGCCGCCGGAGAGCTTGATCTGCAAGCCCGAATCCATGGAAGGCTCCCCGCCCACGCCGCTCGAGATGTCGCCGTTGAAGGCCACCTGCCAGGGGCCGGCGTCGAGGATTCGCGGCTGCCGCAGGAAGGTGTCGATGCCGAAGCCCGCCAGGCGCAGGTCGGAGCTCAGCTTCTCCAGGGCCACGCGCAGGTTCTGCTGCGCGTTCATCTCCTGCCGCCGCGCCTCGGACGAGCGCTGCTCGCCCACGAGCACCTGGAAGGCCACCGTGATCACGATGGCGGCGATCAGCGTTCCGATCATCAGCTCCACCAGGGTGAACCCGGCGGCGTTATGCGCGGCTCTGATGCGTTGGAGTCGGCTCATGGCGAGATGTCCTTGTAGTTGGCGACGACCGTGTTCAGGGTCACGTCCCGCACCCCGGTGGAGCTCTGCCACTCCACGCGGACCGTGACCTCCTTGAGCACGCTGTTGCCGATGACGTTCAGCGAGTCAGAGATGGTGACGTCGCGGGCGAAGTGCTCGTAGGGAGCCTGGCCGCCGTTGACGTTGCCGTAGCCCTCGTCGGGATAGACGGCGTCGGTGATGAGCGTGTAGCTCATCGAGTTGACGATCTCCTCCAGGCGGTCCTTGGCGCAGCGCGTGGCCAGCTCGTTGTTGCGAGCGTTCACCTGCGAACGCATCACGCCGAAGTAGGACTGGGAGAGCGCGAGCATGCCCACGGCGAAGATCGTCATCGCCACGACCGCTTCCAGGATGCTGTATCCCTGCCTGTTCATCATTCGCTCCTCGTCCTTGCCTAGTGCGTCGCGCGCATCACGCGCACTTCGCCGGTAGTTGAGGTGACCTCGATCAGGTAGTCCCGACCCGGCTTCTGCTCGAGGAAATCCTCCAGGGGCATCACGGAGATCCAGCCGCTGGCGTCGGAGGTACCGTCGGCGCGGAACGTGATGCGCGCCGGGATCCCCTCGAAGCTGATCGCCTCGCCGATGAACCCCCCGCCGCTGTTCATGGCGCCCGGCACGTAGCCGAAGACGGCGCGTTCGGCCAGGGGCACGGGGTTGAAGACCTGTTCGTTCGCGTCCACCTGGCCGTTGTTGCGGCTGGCGGCGTCGAAGTCGTCGTCGTCGGGCGTGCCGTTGCCGCCGCCGTTGTCCAGGTGCACGGTGTAGGTGCCGACGCCGTCGCGGTTGAAGTACACCACCACGTCGCTCACCGCCCCGATGGCCTGGGAGCGGGCCAGCCGCAGGCGGCCGCCGAGGCTCTCGGCGTCCTGCCGGCTCTGCATGGTGTCCATGCTGCGATAGACCGAGGGCACCGCGATGGAGACGAGGATCCCGAACACGGCCACCGCCGCCATCAACTCGATCAGCGTGAAGCCCGCCTGGGTGCTGCCCCCGAGTTCTCCGTGCCGCCGTTCATTCCTCTTGAAGCGCTTCATCTGCCCCATCCTTGCCAATGCTTTCTCGTGATCGCCGGAGGGTCCTTCTCCGGCTATCGCGATCAAATGCAGGATACGGACCATGGCCGAAAGGCTTCCGGAGAGGGCTCAGGAGGGTGCGTACGCGGGCTCAACTCGCAATTTGAGAGCGAGTTGGAAGGTGGGAAGAGCCGGATCAGCGCAGATTGCGGGCGTGGGCGGACAGGCGGTAGTCGCGCGGGCAGGGACCGTCCCGGAACGGGCAGTCCTGGCAGGGCGGATCCTTGAACACGGGAACGCTCTCGATGAGCGCCCGGCCCCGCAGGTCGGGCTCGAGTCGGGAGAGGCTTCTCGCGAGGGCGGCCAGACGATGGGCGCGGTTCACCGCCCACTCCAGGTCGAAGGGCTCCAGCTTCACCTGCCGGAAAGCCCCCTCCTCCGCCGAGCGCAGGAACACGAGCAGCGCCTGATCCGGCTTGCGGCCCGCGGCCTCCATGGCCAGCGCGTACAGCACCACCTGGAAGCGGTGGTGTCCGACCCGGCGTTCCGTGCGCTCCCGGCCGGATACGCGGTCGCTCTTCCAGTCCATGAGCACCCACTGCCCCCGCCAGCGGAACATGAGATCGGTCTGGCCATGCAGCAGCAGGTCTCCCAGCGCGAAGACGAAGGGCTCCTCCCGGCGCATCTCCTCCGCCTCGGCCAGCCGCGTCAGCCAGGGCTGCTTCGCCGCGAAGAACTCGCCCAGGAGGCGGCGCGACGCGTCGGCCAGCGCCGGGTCCAGGCCCGCGGGACAGGCCGCGGCGAAGGCCTCGTCGAAGGTCGCGCGGAAATCCCAGCGCTCGAGGATGGCATGAAGCGCGCTGCCCATGGTGGCGCCGCCGGGGCCGCCGCGCTCGAGCTCGGCCCGCTCCACGGGCACCCAGGGTTCACCGTCGACGCGGAAGAGCCCGCCCAGCCCCAGACGACGGGCCAGGAGCCAGCGCAGGGGACAGCTGCCGAGCAGGGTGAGCGAGGTCACCGGCAGCTCCATCGGCGCATCGTTCTCGGCCTCGGGCAGGATCAGCAGGCGATCGTAGTCCGGCGCCTCGAACACGGGAGGCGCCTGAGGCGTCGCCCGCTCCATGCGATCGCCGGCCAGACGATCGCCTGCCCCCGCCATGGCCACGCGGCAGAGCGACGTGCGCTCCCCCGCCGCCAGGAAGCTCCGCAACCGGTCGAAGAAGCTGCGCCCGGGATCCGAAGAGGGTTCCATGAACGTCTCGAGCGGGTCGCCGTCGCCCCGCTTCATCGTGCCGGCCAGGATCAGGTGATCCTCCGCGCGGGTCATCGCGACGTAGAGCAGGCGCAGATTCTCCTCGGCCTCCCGGCGCTCGGCCTCCGTCTTGATCCAGGCGTGGACGATGTCGGGCTCGCCCTTGTCCGCGGGATCTCCCGGGTCCTTGGGCTTCAGGCCGAGGAGGGAGGTCGGCCCCTCGTTCAGCTCGCCCCTCAGGACGGCCATCTCGCCCAGGCCGTGCCCCTGCCCCAGCGCGCGGTCGAGGTCGAACAGCGCCACCAGCGGGAACTCGAGCCCCTTGGCGCCATGAATCGTGAGGATGCGCAGCAGGCTGCCACCCTCCTCGGGCACCCAGGCCTCCTGGTAGCGCGGCGAGTGCTCGCGCAGGTTGTCCATGCCGGACAGGAACTCGCGCAGGCCGAGCCGACGCCCGCTCTCCATCTCGCCCAGGAACTCCGCGAGTTGACGGAGATTGCGCAGCACCTTGAGCGCCCGCGGATCGGCGGCCACGCGCAGGTCGAACTCCGCGGCCTCGATGAGCTCGGGAATCAGCTCCCGCAGCGGCAGGCGGCGCAGGCGTCCGGCGAAGCGCCGGCGCATGGCGAGGAAGCGGGAAACGCGTCGGCGGCCGTCCTCGCCGAGATCCAGCTCGCCCGCGGCGGCCCGTTCGAGACGCGCGAGCAGCTCCCCGCGATCCCGGTCGGGCAGGAGCCCTTCGCGGTCGCGGCGTTCCCATTTCGGCGGCAGCAGGGTGAGCAGGTCGGCGCGATCGACACCGATCAGGTCACCCCGCAGACCGCGGGCCAGGGTGAAGGGGTGATAAGGGTCGTCCAGCGCGGCCACGAGCGCCTCGAGATCGAGCAGTTCCTGCTTGATGAAGTACTCGCGGCCGGCATCGGCGTCGTAGGGCACGCCCGCCTCGGCCAGGGCCCGGCCCAGGGGCCGCACGCTCGCGCCGCCTCGGACCAGGATCGCCATGTCGCCCCAGTCCACGGGCCGGCGCGTCTCGCCTCGGCCGACGACGAGCCCGTCCTCCCGGGCGGCGACCAGCGTGGCCACCAGCGCGCGGGCCGCGCGGAGCCGCGCGGGCTCCATTCTCTCGGTGGCCTCCTGCAGGTTCACCTGCACCAGCACCCGCGGCGCGCCGTCGCGCTCGCTGGGGCTCAGCATGGGCGGAAAGGCCGCCTGCGGGAAGAAGGCGTTGAAGAAGGCGAGCAGGTCGGGATGGCTGCGGTGGTTGTGCTCGAGCGTGCGGGCCTGCCCCAGCGCGCTCATGCGCTCGCCCTCGGCGCGGAACACGGCCACGTCGGCGTTGCGGAAGGCGTAGATGCTCTGGCGCGCGTCTCCCACCAGGAAGAGCGATCGCTCCGAGGCCGGCGTGCCCTCGGGAACGAGCTGACGCACGAGCTCGAGCTGCAGCCGGTTCGTGTCCTGGAACTCGTCCACGAGAACGTGGGCGTAGAGGGCGTGGAAACGTCGGCGCACGCCCTCGTTGCGCCGCAGCAGGTCGACGGCCTCGAGCTGCAGGTCCTCGAAGTCCAGCCAGGCGCGGGCGCGCATCTTCTCGCGGATGCGGGCGTCGTAGCGGCCCGTGAGACGGAAGCAGGCCCGCGCCAGCGCATCGCTCGCGGCGGCGGCCGGTTCGTCGGGGTCGGAAGCCCGCCAGGCCGCCGCCAGGTCGACGGCCTTCGTGAGGTCGCCGCGGAGCGTCTCCAGATTCGACTTGAGCATGCGCTCCTGCTCGTCGTCGATCGCCTTGCCGCGGTTGGTGAGGCCCTTGAGCGCGTCCTTCAGACGCCCGGGCAGGGCCGGGTCGATCGTGTCGACGGCGCTCGTCGCGAGCAGTGCCCGCGCCTCCTCCAGCTTCTTCCGGCTCGACGGCAGGGGATGCTCGCCGCCGGTGCAGTCGCAGAACCTCTCCAGGGCCCGAGCCCAGACGGCATGCCGCGCCAGAAGCTCCTCGCCGATGAGCCGACGGATCCGGAGCCGCTGCTCGGCCACCAGCCGGTCGGCGCGTTCGCCCTCCAGGTCGGCCGGGGGCAGGCCCAGGCTCCGGCGCAGCTCGCGGAAAGCATCGAGGGCGCTCGCGAGCGTCTTCAGCTCGAAGCGGGCGCCGAGGCTCCGCAGATCGGGATCCTCGCCCGCCAGCAGCTCGTCGAGGGTCTCCACGCGCAGGGCGGCGAGATCGAGCTCACCCGGCACGCTGAAGCGGGGATCCAGGCCCGCCTCGACGGCGTGCTCCTTGAGCAGGCGGCTGCAGAAGCCGTGGATGGTGGAGATCGGCGCGGCCTCCATCTCGCGGAGCAGGTGGTGCAGCGCCTCCTTCTCGCCCGTGGCGGCCGCCGCCGCGATCTCGCCCAGGCGGTCGAGCACGCGCTGGCGCATCTCCTGGGCGGCCTTCTCGGTGAAGGTGATGGCGAGGATCCGCCCCGGCAGCGCGGGATCCCAGCCGCCGCCCTCCAGCACGCGCAGGTAGCGTTCCACCAGCACGCGGGTCTTGCCCGAGCCCGCGCCGGCCGCCAGGAGACAGTGCTCCCCGTGCTTCTCCACGGGAGGACGCTGTTCGTCGAGGAGACGGAACTCAGTCATCGGCCGCCTCCTCTTCCTCGTCCGGGTCCCAGCGGCAGAGGGGGCGGAACTCGCAGCGCTTGCAGCTCTCCTCGCCCTTGCGCGGCGCGGGGCTCAGCGCGCCGCCGCGAATCTCCGCCACGATCTCCCGGAGCCGCCGGCTCACGTTCTCCTGCCAGCGATCCCAGGCCTCCGCGTCGAGCCAGTGGCCACCCTTGTCGCTGGCGGGGCTCCAGGGTTTCGTGGCCTCGCGAATCTCCTCGCGGAAGTAGCCGCGCAGCGACTTGCGCTCGTTCAGGGCGCTGTAGGCGGCGCCCATCACCGGCCCCTCGGCCGCCCGCGCACGAGCGATGGCGTAGAGCGCGAGCTGGAAGAGCGCGGGGCTCTCCGCGTCCGGCGACTCGGTGTGCTTGAACGAACGCTTGTAGTCCAGCACCAGCTCGCGACCGGCGGGGTCGCGGTCGACGCGATCCACCACCCCGCGCAGCCGGAACTCCCCGGCCTCGGGCAGGGCGTCGCCGGGCAGCTCGGCGGACTCCAGAGTGAAACGGTGCTCGAGCTCGCCGGGCAAGGGGCGGAACTCCACCTGGGCGAGCCGCTCCAGGTCGCGCGCGAGAAAACCGGCCAGCTTCGCGAGACGGCGCTCGTCGCCCGCGCGGAATCGCGGGGAGCGAAGGGCGTGGTCGCCCCGGTCCGCCAGCTCCTCGAGGGCCCGCTCGTAGAGGGGCGCGAGGATCTCCCCCGGATCGCGCGCTTCGGCGGGGTCGCGCGCTTCGGCGTAGAATAGCTCGAGCACGCGGTGGTAGAGGCTGCCCTCCTCCCTGGCGCCGGCCTCGTAGTCGTCCTCGTCGCCCAGGCCGAGCAGATGGCGGCCCAGAAACCGGAAGGGGCACTCGGCGAAATCCTCGAGACGGCTGGCGCTGAAGGAGGGCGACGCACCCAGGTGGCCCTCGAGCGCCGGGTGCCCGACGAGGTCGGACTCCGCGCGCTCGGCGCGGGCTTCGTCCAGCCTGGGCCCGTGCTCGTGGCGCCTCAGCCAGGCCTCGGCCCGATCGGCCAGCTCGGCGGCCTCGCGACGGGCGCCGGCCAGGAGGCGGTCGCGAAGGAGTGAGCGCAGATCCACCGGATCGCGGAGCTTCTCGCCCAGGGCGAGGGAGGGCAGGCGCAGGGGCTCGGGCCAGCGGGCGCAGAGGCGGCGCACCTCATCGAGGAAGTGGCTGGGGGCGAGGGCGCGGCCGTCGGCCGAGCGCTGGGACCCGCAGAGCCAGAGCCGCCTCGACGCGCGGGTGCAGGCCACGTAGAACAGGTAGCGCTCGCGCGCCTGGCGCTGGCGCCAGTCGGGCAGCCGGCCGTCGGGGCCCAGGGCGCGGCGTTCGGCGTCGCGCAGGAGCGGGTCTTCCCTGAGAGGCGGCGGAAAGGCCCCCTCGTTGAGCCCGCAGACGAACACGCTGTCCAGCTCGGGCAGGCGCAGGGTGAAGGGATTGCCCAGCAGCACGCCGCCGCCCTCGCGGCCGAGTTTCTCGGCCTGGGGATCCTCCTCGGCGGCGCGGCGAAGCTGCTCCGCCCACTCGGATAGCGATCGCGCGCCGGGCAGCACCGAGGCGAGAAGGCGGGCGCGATCCCGCAGACGGGTCAGCGCGCGGGCGTCGGCGCCCAGGGCGCGAAGCTCCGCGCCGGCGTCGCCCGCCTCTCCGCCGGGCGCGACGAGGGCGGCTTCGAGGCCGGCCGACAGCGCGGGCAGCAGCAGCCCGACGAGCGGATCGACGCAGCGCTCCAGGAATGCGGCGCCGTCCAGGGCCTCGGTTTCGGCGGGCAGACCCATCCGCCAGTCGAGCCAGCTCCAGTCCGCCTCCGGTTCGCCCTCGCGCCGCGCGGCCAGGAACTCCTCCCAGCCGAGGGCGCCCGGCACGCCGCGCACGCGGGCCTCGGCGGCCAGGTCGGCCAGCAGGGCGTCGTCGGTGGCGCAGAATCCACGCAGCTGCTGAGGCAGGCTCTCGGGCACCGACACGCCGCCGCCCCATTCGAGCAGGGTCAGGCAGAGGTCGGCCACGGGCTCCAGTGCGAGGGCGCGGCGGCGTTCCCAGCGGAAGGGAATCCCCTCGCGGGCCAGGAGCTCGGAGAGCAGCTCGCCGTAGCGGTCCTGGCGGAACAGGATCGCCTGTCGCTCCGGCGCCAGCCCGGCAGCCAGGCCGCGGCGGATCTCGCGCAGGATCCCTTCGGCCTCGTCGCGGGGCGTCGCGCCCTCGAGCAGACGCAGGCCGTCGCCGGGATCCGCGCCGCCCTCGCCCGGCAGCACCCGGAACAGGCCGCGGGAGAGCGCGGCCCCGAAGCCCTCGCCGTAGCGATGGACCTCGCCGGACAGGGGCACGCGGGTCCAGTCGCCCTCCGATTCGATCGCCGCGGCCAGCGCGTGGAGGCCCTCGAAGGGCGGGCCCGCCCGGGTTTCGAACGGGTCGAGGCACAGGCTCACCACGGCGCTTCCCGTCGCGGGCAGGGTCGCGGCGATGAGCCGCAGCTCCAGGACGCCGAGGTGGCTGAATCCGTCCACGATCAGGAGCGGCTCGCCCGGCAGGATCGGCTTCGCCTTCAGGCGCAGCTGCCCCGCGGCGCGGGCGAGCATGTCGGAGGGGTCGAGCTGCTGCGGCTGGGCGTCGGGTCGGCCCCCACCGCCGCGGCCGGCGAGGAAGGCGTGGTAGAGGCCGGCGAGGGCGGCGATGCGTTCGCGGTCGGCGGCGGTGTGGGCCTCGTCGGCCAGCGCCGAGAGCGCCCGGGGCGAGATGGCGCCGCTTTCGAGTTCGTCGAACAGGCCGTCGAGGGCCACCTGGAAGCCGGCCGTGCCCGCGCTGCGGCTCAGGGGGCCGAGCCTTTCGCGATTCGCCGCGAGCAGGCCGCGGATCTGCAGGCGCCGGACCAGGGGATCCCGCTCCGACCAGCCGGGCAGTTCGCGGTCGAGGACGCGTCGGGCGAGCTGCCGCGGCGTCTGGATGCCGGGCAGCACGGCGGCCCCGCCGCCCGCCAGTTCGAGCAGGCGGGCGCGCACCAGCTCCGCCTCGTCGCGGTTGGGCACGAGGTAGAGCACCTCGCGTCCGGCGTCCAGGGCCTCGCGGCAACGCGCGAGACAGTGGCGCGTCTTGCCCGCGCCCGCGATGCCCAGCACCAGTTCCCGCACCGAGACTCCTTCGACGTTCCTTCGCCGCCGACAGGCAGCGAGGTTGACACTTCACCGGGGCGCTCCGTAGGATGGTGCTACCCGAGCAGCGGCTGAAAGGCATTCCCCGCCCATGAAGATATACCACATCGGCACCCGCGGCATACCGACCACCCAGGGCGGCATCGAAAAGCACATCGAGGAGATCGCGCCTCGACTCGCCGACCGCGCGGAGATCACGGTCTACTCCCGCAGCTACTACGTGGGCAAGGTGACCGAGTACAAGGGCGTTGCGATCCGCAGCCTGCCGACCTTCCAGTCCAAGCACCTGGATACCATTCTCTACGCCTTCCTGGCCACCCTCGACGTGCTGTTCCGGAAGCGCGGCGTCGTGCACTTTCACGCGCTCGGGCCGAGCATCTTCGCCTGGCTGCCGCGCCTGTTCGGCCACAGGACCCTGGTGACCGTGCACGGTCTCGACTGGCAGCGCGCCAAGTGGGGACGCTTCGCCCGGCGCTACCTGCAGGCCTGCGAGGGTTTCAGCGTGCGCTTTCCGAACGCGACCATCGTTGTGAGCCAGGTGCTCAAGGAGTACTACCGCGAGAAGTTCGGTAAGACGGTGCACGCGATCCCCAACGGCATCGAGGCGCCAGAGTGCAGAGCGCCGGCCGAGATCATTGAAAAGTGGGGCCTGCGCGGCGACGACTACGTGTTCTTCATCGCGCGGCTCACGCCGGAGAAGGGCGCCCACCACCTGATCCGCGCCTTCCGCGAGCTGGACACGGACAAGAAGCTGGTGATCGCCGGCGAGGGTCTGCACGAGGACAGGTACGTGAACGAGCTGCGGGAGCTCGCGGCCGGCGACGATCGCGTGGTCTTCACGGGTTTCGTGGGCGGCACTCTGTTGGAAGAGCTGTTCGGCAACGCCTACCTGTACTGCCAACCCAGCGAGATCGAGGGGCTATCGATCGCGCTCCTGGAGGCAATGAGCTTCGGGAACTGCGTGCTCGCGAGCGATATCCCCGAGAACATGGAACTGGTGGAGGGCGTGGGCCACGACTTCAAGACCCAGGACGTGCCCGACCTCGCGCGCGCCCTGCGCGAGCTGCTGGCCGACCCCGAGGCCGTGCGCGCCGCCGGCGAGCGGGCGCGGGAACACGCGCTGGGCAACTACTCCTGGAACAGGGTTGCGGAGAGCACCTGGGACGTGTACCGGGAGCTGATACCGGAATAGTTCCCCCGCCTTGACGCCCCCGCCCGCGCAGTCTCAGAATCGAGACCCCACGAAAGCGCGAGGTGCGAGGTGCTCTCCCGAAGGGTGATTCTCTGCGCGGTGCTGATACTCGGCGCGCTCCCCGCAATCGCGGATGACGTCGACGCGTACTGGGTGTTTTTCGCCGATCGCGGCCGCTACGTAGATGCCTCGCGCGCACAGATTCGCGAGCTGGCGACGATCGACGAACTCGCGATCCGGCGTCGCGCGCGCCGCGGCCACGTCGAGGGACCCGACGCCTTCGACCTGCCCCCCGACCCCGGCTACCTGCGGCGCCTGCGCGAGCGCGGGCTCACGGTGCGCCTGACGAGCCGCTGGCTCAATGCCGTGAGCGTGCTCGGCCTCGACGATCCCATCGCCCTCGCCGCCGAACCCTGGGTGGAGCGCTGCGTGCCCGTGGGGCTGGCCGCGCCGCGGGCTCCGAACGCGTCCCCCCGGGGGGACGCCCACCCGAATCGCGACGACCCCCACGACTACGGCCTCAGCGCGCCCCTGCTGCACCAGATCGGCGTGCCCCCGCTGCACGAGCGGGGGCTCACCGGCCATGGCGTGCGCGTGGGCGTGATCGATTCCGGCTTCTGCCTACTGCATCCGGCCTTCGACCGGCTCGAGGTGGCCGACTGCTGGGACTTCATCAATGACGACTCGCTGGTGTGCAACGAGCCGGGCGAACCCTGCGAGCAGCACCGACACGGCACCATGGTGCTGTCGGCGCTGGCCGGCTCGATGCCCGGCCAGCTCATGGGGCCGGCCTTCGACGCCACCTTCCTGCTGGCGAAGACCGAGGAGGTGGACAACGACGACCACGTGGAGGAGGACCGCTGGGTGGCCGCCCTGGAGTGGATGGAGGCCCGGGGTGTCGACGTGGTGAGCTCGAGCCTCTGCTTCTACCAAGGCTACGACATGAGCGACCTCGACGGCGACAGCGCCCCCGCCAGCGTGGCCGCCGACCACGCGGCCTGCCTCGGCGTGCTGGTGTGCAACGCGGCGGGCAACCGTCGCGAGGATCTTGGGCACGTGGGCGTGCCTGCCGACGGCGACCGCGTGATCGCGGTGGGCGGCGTGGACGAGGACGGCGACGTCACCGACTTCAGCGCCCCCGGCCCCACCTCCGACGACCGCATCAAGCCGGACATCGCCGCCCGCGCCGTCGACGTGCCGGTGGCCGACGCCGACGGCGACTACTGCCTCGCCTGGGGCACCAGCCTCTCCACGCCGCTCGTGGCGGGCCTCGCGGCCCTGCTCGTGCAGGCCGACCCGGACGCCACGCCCTGCCAGCTCGGCTGGGCGCTCAAGCTCTCGGCCGACCACGCCGGCGATCCGAACAACGATGTCGGCTGGGGCGTGCCCGACGGCGCGCTGGCGCTGGCGATTCTCGAGGGCGGGATTCCACCGGAGGGGGCGACGCCGTTCCGGCTGTTTCCGGCCTCGCCGAATCCGTTCCGTGAGAGCACGACGCTCCGTTTCGCGCTCGATCGGAAGATGCATGTGACGCTAGTGATCTATGATGTGCGGGGGCGGCGGGTGCGAACGCTGGTGGATCGGGCGATCTCGGCGGGACAGCATTGCTTCTGCTGGCATGGAAAGGATGATACGGGCAAAACACTCGCGGCCGGTACCTACTTGGCGCAGCTCAACTCGGGAGCGAGGCGAGAATCCGTGAAGCTTCACCGATTGAGGTAGCGACGCTTCGGCATCACGGTGGACTCAACGCAGTTGGGCGATGATCCGGTTGCGAGTTGCCGCGTCGAAGTCCTTTCCATAGGTCTTCAAAAACAGGGATGTCCTGCCTCGCACCGACGCCGAATTGATATCGGCGGAATCCCCCGCCTTTACCAGAGCTCGAGCCGTCGAGAACATTCGACAGGCCATCTTGACGCGTTCCTCCGGCGTCAATCCCAGGAGTCGCTTCCTGTATTGCAATTGGATTGCCTTACCGGTGTCACTCATGATGGCTTGACCTCTGAGAGCAATCCCGGGATGCCCAATAACTCGGCCCATTTCTCCAAGTAGCTCCAATCGAGATTCTCCAGGGAAGCGATGATCTCGCCGACGTCATCCCTTTGAATCTCAGATCTGGATTCCCGTGACCAATAAAGCTTCGATAGAACGAGGTCTTCGGGTGACGCAAACCAGATTCGCACCCCATCTACATCGATGCTCTTGCGCCGCGC
>CAYNQX010000033.1:5816-19406 GCA_964399495.1 uncultured bacterium | reverse complement strand
GCGCTGAGCATGAGGTGGCGCTCGTTGCTGGCGGGAATCATCACGCCCTGATCGCCGGTGAGGCCCTTCTGCTTGCAGATGGCGAAGTAGCCCTCGATCTTCTCGTTCACGCCGCCGATCGCCTGCACCTGCCCGTGCTGGTTCACGCTGCCGGTGACGGAGATCCCCTGGCGGATCGGGAAGCCGGACAGGCTGGAGAGCAGGGCGTAGAGCTCGGTGCTGGAGGCGCTGTCGCCGTCGATGCCCTCGTAGCTCTGCTCGAAGGCGATGCTGGCCGACAGGGTGAGCGGACGGCCCTGGGCGTACGTGGCGCCGAGGTAGCCCGACAGGATCAGCACGCCCTTCTGGTAGATCTGGCCCGCGAGCTTGGCCTCGCGCTCGATATCCACCACGCCCGCGCGGCCCATCCAGGTTTTCACAGTGATCTTGCTGGGCTTGCCGAAGCGGATGTCGCCCAGGTCCAGCACCGCGAGGCCGTTCACCTGGCCGGCCATCTCGCCGGCCACGTCCACGAGCAGCGTGCCGTCGGCGAAGAGCTGGCGGATGCGGTCCTCGATGAGGTTGGAGCGGAAGCGCTTCTGGGCCAGGGCGCGTTCGACGTGCGAGCGCGCGACCAGCTTCGCCCCTTCCTCGCTCGCGAAGTAGCTGGCCTCGCGCACGAGGTCGGCCACGTCGCCGAAGCGGGCGCTGGCGTAGTCGCGGTCGTCGACCTCGCGGGCGGCGTCCTCCACCACCGCGGCGACTCCGCCGCGGTCGAAGTGCAGCAGGTTCTCCTCGCGCACCCGCGTGCTGATGAAGGCCGGGTAGTCGCGCCGCGCCTGCTCCATGGGCATGCGGCTGTCGAAGTCCACCTTCACCTTGAAGATCTTGCGGAAATCCTCGTCGAGACTCTGCAGCAGGTGGTAGATGCGCCCCGAGCCGATCATGATGATCTTGAGCTTCGCCGGGATCGGCTCCGGCTTCATGCCGGCCAGGGGGACGAGGCTGTACTGCTCGCCCAGGTCCTCGATGCGCACCTGCTCGTGCTTCACCACCTTCTTGAGGCTCTCCCAGACGCCGGGGCTGGTGAGCACGTCCATGGCGTTCACCACCAGGTAGCCGCCGCGCGCCTTCAGGATGGCGCCGGCCTTGATCATCTGGAAGTTGGTGACCATGGCGCCCATGTAGCTCTTGCGTTCGATGCGACCGAAGAGGTTGTAGTAGCTGGGGCTGGTCTCTATCACCACCGGCGCGCCCTCGGTACCGGCGTTGTCCACGGCCACGTTCACGCGGTACTTGGCGAACTTGTCGACGTCCGGCTCGGCCTTCATCGGCATGAAGGGAAGCTGCTGCTTCTCCTCCTCCTCGCCGAAGTCGCTGAGCTGATCGACCGCGTGCTGCTGGAAGGCGTCGAGATAGGCCTGCACCTCGGGATGCTCGTCGTACTTGTCCCGGTAGATCTCCACCACCGAACCCACGACGAACTGCCCGACACGGTCCTTGATGGCGTCGATCCGCTCGCGGGTCTCCTTGTTCAGCTCCTTGGCGGCCTTGAGGAAGCGCTGCACCTCCTCCTGCACCTCCTCGCGGCTCTTCTCGACGGCGTCGCGCTCGGCCTCGGGCAGCGCGGCGATGGCCTCGCCGTCGAGCACCTCGCCGTCGCGCACGGGCTGCAGCGTGATGCCGACCTTGGTGAACTCGATGGCGTAGCCCCGCTCCGACGCGAACTCCTCCAGGCCCGCCAGCAGCTCCTGCTGACGCCCCTGGCTCTCCTGCGCCACCGCCTGCACCTCGCCCTCGTACTCCTTGCCCTCGAAGGTGCGCGGCACCTCTTCGCGGAGGGTCTCCACGAGCTGGTTCACGTGGCGGCGCAGTTCGCAACCCTTGCCGGGCGGGAGCATGAGGGCGCGAGGCACGTCGGGATCGTCGAAGTTGTGGACGAAGCAGATGTCCTCGGGCCGCGGCGCGAACTTGACCAGCTCCTCGAGGTGGGTCTTGATGAGCGTCATGCGCCCCACGCCCGTGAGGCCGCTCACGAAGATGTTGTAGCCGTGGCTCTCGATCTTCAGCCCGAACTCGAGGCTCTGGATCGCCCGCGGCTGCCCCACGATCTCGGTGAGGGCGGGCACGCTCAGGGTGCTGTCGAAGTCGAAGGCGTTCTCGTCGCAGGTCCAGCGCAGCTTGTCGGTGGAAAGCAGTCTCTCCGTGGTGGGCTTGCTCATGGGTCCTCCCGGGTTTCCATCCGCGGCAAGTATAGCGAGAGGCCGATGCGTCTCAAGCGGATTAAGCTCTGCGCAGCCATGCCCGCACGAGCCCGGACACCAGATCGCCCAGCAGCACCAGCAGCGCGCCCAGCAACACGAGCAGGAACATCTCGTCGTAGTGGTTGCGCGCGCGGGCGTCGGCGATCCAGTATCCCAGCGACACGATGCCGAGCAGGCCCAGCACCGTGGCCTCGCGCACGCAGGTCTCCCAGCGATAGAAGAAGTAGAGCAGGAAGCGCGACAGGCTCGCCGGGAAAATCCCCGCTACGGCGAGCTGCGCGCGACTCGCGCCGGCGCCGTGCAGGGCGGCGAGCGGCGCGCGGTCGAGGTTCTCCACCACCTCGGCCCCCAGCTTGCCCAGGATGCCGCTGTTGTGGATCGCCAGGGCCAGCACCGCCGGCCAGGCGCCGGCGCCGAGCAGCGCGAGCAGCAGGAAGGCCCACACGTACTCCGGGATGGCCCGGAAAAAAATCAGCAGGAAGCGGCTCGCCCACAGCGCCGCGCCCCAGGCGAGGCGCGCGGCGAGGCCCGGCGCCCGGCCCGCGCTCAGGTAGGGCCGCGGCGTCGCGAAGCTCCGGGCCGCGGGCAGCGCGATCAGACCGGCCGCCAAGGCGGCCAGGGCGATCGCCGCCACCGAGATGCCGAGGGTCACGAGCATCGCCTCCAGTCCCCGCTCGCTCATGACCGCTCCGGCCCACTCGAAAGCCGTGCCCCAGTCCCACTCCCTGCCCTGCAACGGATAGGGGCGCAGTTCGGCGAGGAAGCGGTCGAGGTTGGCGAGCCGCCGTGGCGAGAGAAAGCCGTCCACGCCGAAGCTGCCGGTGAGCCAGGCGAAGGCGCAGAGCGCAATCGCGCCCCAGGCGCTGACGCGCAGCAGGCGACTGCGCTCCCGCCCTCTCCGCAGCTCCTCGATGCGTGCGGCGCGTTCCATCAGCTCACCAGCCTTCGCCGCAATACGCCGCTCCAGAGGTCGGCGGCGGCCACGAGGAGGAACAGGGCGTAGAGGTAGGTCCACACCTCGCCGTAGTGGAGATTCTCGAACGAGGCGCTCAGGTAGTAGCCCAGCGTCGGAAAGCCGAAGAAGCCGAGCACCGCCGAGCTGCGCAGCGCGCACTCGAAGCGGTAGAAGGCGTAGGCGGCCAGATCGGGCAGCGCCCGCGGCAGCAGGCCGAACAGGAACACCTGCCAGGGCCGCGCGCCCGCCTGGCGCAGGGCCTCAGCGGGCGCGCGATCGGCCTCGTCGATCATCTCCGCGAAGATTTTGGCCAGCGTGCCCGCGTAGGGAATCGCGATCGCCACCACCGCCGCGAGATTGCTGAGCCCGAGGGCCGCGAGCAGCAGTACGGCCCACAGCAGCTCGTGCACCGAGCGCATCAGCGCGATGACGAGGCGCAGCGCGCCGTGCAGCAGGGGAACCAGCGGCCGCAGTGCGCGCCCCACCCGGTTCGCCTCACCCGCGCGCAGCAGGTCCCACCAGGCGTGGGACACGAGAAAACCAAGCAGCAGACCCACCGTGACCGCCAGGCCCATGGCGGCGGCGGCGAAGCAGATCGTGGCCCAGGCGGCCGCGAGCACCTTGAGCGGCAAGGGCGGCGTGCCCGGCGGCGCGGCGGCCTCGTAGTCGAGGGCGGGGCTCAGGGCACGGCTCAGGAGCTCGCCGGCGAGACGCAGGCCGCCCTCGCCGGGAATCAGGCCGGCGGGGCCGAGGCCGAGTGCGGCCAGCGACGCCAGTCCGGCCACGGCGATGGCCGCCAGCACGAGCAGGCGCGCTCCGTAGGCGCCGGGCGCGCCGCGACGGACATGGGTCTCGGCGGTCATCGCCCGTCGCTCCCGTTCTCCAGCGAGTACAGCGCCGCAAACCGCTCCTCGCCGATCTCCGTCGTGGGCCCGTCGAAATGCACATGACCGCCCTGCAGGCCGACGAGCCGGGGGAAGAACTCGCGGGCCAGGCCGAGATCGTGCAGGCTCGCCACGAGCGTGAGTCCCTGTTCGCGACTCAGCTTCGTGAGCAGCGCCAGCGTGTCGGCGGCGCGCGCCGGATCGACGCTGGCCACCGGCTCGTCGGCCAGCAGCGCGCCGGGGGCCTGGTAGAGCGCGCGCGCCAGGGCGACGCGCTGCCGCTGCCCGCCCGAGAGGCGGTCGCTGCGCGCGAAGAGCTTCTCCTCGATGCCCACGCGCTCCAGCAGCGCATGCACCTCGGCGAGAGTCCCCTTCGAAGGCAGCAGGAGCTGACGGATCGAGGCGGCCAGGCCCATACGGCCGAGCCTGCCCGTCACGACGTTCTGGGACACGCGGAGGTTGGGCACGAGGCGGTGGTCCTGGTGGATGAAGCCGATCCGGCAGCGCGCGGCGCGCAGTTCGCGGGGAGAGAGCGCGGCGAGGTCGCGGCCCTCCACGAGCACCCGGCCCGCGCTCGGCCGCAGCGCGGCGCCCAGCAGCGAGAGCAGGCTGGTCTTGCCCGCGCCGCTGGGTCCGACGAGGCCCACGGCCTCGCCCGGCGCGATCGCCAGGTCGAGCGGGTGCAGGGCCGCCGCGTCGTCGTAGTGCAGCGCGGCCGCCTCCAGGCGGAATCCGATACCGATGTCGCCGGCCATGATCAGCGGAGCATCCCCAGCTCGACGGCCACCGCGCGGATGCCCTCGAACTCCTCGTTGCGCGCGGGGATCAGCCGCTTGCGGGGCAGGGCGGAGAGCAGGGCCTCGTCCTCGATCCCTACCAGCGCCGCCTGCAAGCGATCGACGAAGCCCTCACCGAAGCGCTCGTCGAGCATCGGGTGGGCCGTCCAGTTGTAGTCGGCGTAGTAGGGCGTCTTCCAGACGACGCGGACGGCCTCCGGGTCGGTGTCCCCTTCGGCCACGCGGCGTTCGTAGACCTTGTAGTTCACCACGCCGGCCCTGAAGCGGCCGGTCTCCACGAGCTCGACGGTCTTGTCGTGGCTTCCCGAGTAGCCCACCGGCTGCGAGAAGAACTCGGCCGGCCCCTTGCCCGTGTTCTCCCGGATGAAGAACTCCGGCATGAGCCGGCCCGAGGTGCTGCTCTCGGAGCCGAAGGTGAAGGGCAGGTCGGCGATGGCGGCCGGAAAGTCGCCCGTGCGCGTGAGGCCGGTGGAGGCGTGCGCGATGAAGTAGCTGTAGTACTCCGGGTCGGCCGCGCCCTGGGCGATCGCCCTGCTGCCGGCCACGGCCGCGCGGGCCTGCACGCCGGTGAGGCCGCCGAACCAGGCCAGGTGGACGTCGCCGTTGCGGAACATCTCCACGGAGGCCTGGTAGTCGCGCGCGGGCACGTAGCGCACGGTCACGCCCAGGGTCTCGGAGAGATGAGATGTGAGGGGAGCGAATTTCTCGACGAGCTCGGTGCTGTTCTGGTCCGGAATAGCCGTGTAGAGGAGCTCGGAGGGGGGAGCCTTCTCCTCGGGGGAGCAGGCGGGAATCAGAGTGAGGGAGAGAAGCGCGACGACCGCCGCGCGAAGATGGCGGCTCATTTCTGCCTCCAGTACATGTCGACCTCCTCAAGGTCTTCGGGTTGGCGGGAGAGCCTAGCGACTCTTCCCTTTCGGTTCAAGAGTGTCGAGAGGGCCGGCGGACATCCGCCGGCCCTCTGAAATTGTACGGCGTCCCCCCGGGGGGACACGCGGGCTAGGAAGGGCTTCGATCGAGCGCCTCGGAGCCCTATCGGATCAGCACCAGGCTCTTGCTCACCTGCTCGCCGCCCGTCTGCAGGCGATAGAAGTAGACACCGCTGCTCACGTTGTAGCCGGCGTCGTCCTTGCCGTCCCAGTGCAGGCTGTGCTCGCCGGCCGTCTGGCCGCCCTCGGCCAGCGTGCGCACGAGGCGTCCGGCGATGTCGTACACCTGCACCGTGGCCGGACCCGCCTTCGCCATGCTGAAGCGCAGGGTCACGGGGCCGTCGCCGGGGTGGAAGGGGTTCGGGCGGCTCTGGGAGAGCTGCAGCGACCAGTGCTGCGGCGCATCGTCGCCCGGCAGGGCGGTGAGGTCCGCGATGAGGGTCTCGATGCCGAAGTCGTCGATCGCCGCCTCCACGAGGCCGCCGTTGTTCAGGTCGCAGGCCAGGAAGCGGAACTGCACGCTGCCGGTGAGATTCACGTACGCGCCGATCTCCTCGGCCACGCGCTGCCAGCTGTTGGCCATGCCGGACACGCGCTCGAGCTCCACCCACGCGTTGCCGTCGTCGGTGACCTCCACCACCCAGTCGTCGTCGGTGGAGAAGCCGTCCTCGGCGTACCAGCGCCAGTAGCTCACGAAGGCACGATCGAAGGCGCCCAGGTCGAACACCGGGCTGTAGAGCGTGGTGCAGCCGCCGTCGACGTCGTAGTCGCCCGCGCCCGTGCCGGCCAGAGGACCGGTGACGAAGCAGTAGCTGCCGGGGTCGACGGTGTGGTCGTCCTCGGGCTGCATCGTCGTGCCGTTGTAGTTCACGTGCTGGGGATCGGCGTTCTCCCAGATGCCCGTGGTGGCGGCGTCGCCCGGGTCGCCGATGACCCAGCCGCCGTTGCCGCTCTCGGCGTCGAAGCTGTACTCCAGCTCGGTGATGTAGAGGGAGAGCGTGGTGATGGGAGCGCCGATCGGGTAGGTCGAGCTCTGCGACAGGCCGTCCTCGGCCGTGACGTAGTAGTCGATCCTCGAGTGCGCCGGGGCGCCCGGAATGCTCGCGGAGTAGGTGCCGAGACCGAGCATGGGCTGCGTCATCCACGTGCCGTTGTTGACCCGGTGATGCAGGGTCACGGTGCCCACGGTGCTGGGGTCGTCCACGTCGGCGTCGATCGCGTAGGGGCCGACCGTGTCGCTCGTGAAGCCGAAGTCCGTGACGTTCGTGATCTCGGGGCCGGCGATGTCGGTGAGGGAGAAGTCCTGCACCGTCAGCATGTCGGCATCGATCACCACGGGCACGTCCTGGCTGGCGAAACCGGGGCGGCTGGCCCGCGCGGTGTAGGTGTCCGCCGCGGCCATGCCGGAGTAATAGCCGGCTCCGTCGGTCGTCCAGTCGAAGCTCGTGCCGAGCAGCTCGACGGTGGCGCCGTCCAGGGGCGCGCCGCCCCAGCTCGCGTTGGTGACCGCGCCCTCGATGTCGCCGTAGCCGGACATGGCGCCCAGCACGGCGGCGTAGGCGTCGACCATGCCCCAGCCGGAGGTGTTGTCCTCGCCGACGCCGTCCTGGTCGCGGGCGGTCTGCATGAGGATCAGCTTCACGCTGTCCACGTCGAGGTCGGGGTTGGCCGAGCGCATCAGCGCCACGACGCCGGCCAGGTGCGGGCCGGCCATGGAGGTGCCGCTCATCGTGGTGTAGCCGCCGCCGGGATAGGCGGAGCGCACGTTCACGCCGGGCGCCACGATCTCGGGCTTGATCTTGAGCTCGGGGGCCACGTCGCAGCCCGTGGGTCCACGGCTGGAGAAGGAGGCCATGCCGTAGGGGAAGCTGGAGCCGTTCGGGGCGTCCACGGCGCCCACCGAGAAGCAGTTGAACTCGGTGGTGGCGCGATCGGCCGGGGAGCGGAGGCTGGTGCCGCCCGGTCCCTCGTTGCCGGCCGACCAGGTGGTCACGACGCCGGCGGCCTCGCAGTTGTCGATGACGGCCCACCAGCGGGTGTCGCAGTCGTAGTAGCCGGTGAAGTTCTCGTTCACGCCCCAGGAGTTCTGCACCACGTCGGGCACGTCGTCGCTGGTGAAGGGATCGCCGTCGGGATCCGCGTACCACTGGAAGGACTCGATGATGTCGTTGTCGAAGTTGGTGCTCGTGCCCTGGTCGATCGCGTTGTTGGCGATCCACTCGGCGGCCGGCGCCACGCCGATGCTGTCGCTGCCCGACACGCCGGTCATGGTGCCGGTGGTGTGGGTGCCGTGACCGTGGCCGTCGTTGGGGAAGGTGCTGGAGCCGAGGTTGTCGAACCAGCACTCGCTCGCGGGAGCATGGTTGCCGCGCCAGCGGGCGCTCAGCGCCGGGTGGTTGCCGTCGACGCCGGTGTCGCAGCTGCCGATGAGCGCGCCCTCGCCGGTGATGCCGAGCTCATGCCACACCTGGGGCACGTTGCAGGCCGTGATGCCGGACTCGACGCCGCGGCTCGGCGCGTCCTCGGCGGCGGTCTCGACGGCGTTCACGGCCACGGGCTCGATGAGCTCGGCCGTGAAGTTCAGCTCGACGAAGTCCACGTCGCTGCGCATGGCGATGGCCTCGATGGCCAGAGGCGTGGCCTTCACCACCATCATGTTGGCGATCCAGTAGCCGGTGTAGCCCAGGACGCTGCCGTCGCGCTGGGGCGAGTCGAGCCAGGCCTTGAGCGCGTTCTGGGAGCGGGCGGTGTCCTGCAGGGACAGCACCACCTCCCGATGGCGACGATCCAGGCTCGCGCGCTCGATCTTGAGCGCTTCGTTCATCTGAGCAATGGGCGCCTGGTCGGCCATGATGACGATCACGCTGATCGCCTCATCGGCGGGGGTCGCGTCCATCTTCGCGGCCAGGGCCGGATGCAGATCTCCGGCGAAAGCGGCGGGGACGGAAGCGATCAGGAGCAGCGTGAAAAAGGCGATTCCCTTGGCGAGACGCATGGGTTCCTCCTCGATGCCGTGCGTAGGTAGTGGCGGCGAGCCGGGCACAGCGGCGCCCGGCGAACTCGTCGCGCAGCGATGGAACGGGAATATCCGTGGGGTCGCTGGGGTCCGAGGGTAGCTTGTCCATTATAACAGAACTCCTACCCCGGAGTCATGCGAGGATCCGCCCCCCTGGCGAGGGAGGGCTTCGCTCGAGCGACTTCGAGCCGAGCCGTGGGTCTGGAGCAGGGCGAGTTTCCCACCGAGGCGAGGTGGAGCGAGACGAAGCCCGACCGAGCCTACTTTCGCTTGTTCTTGTCCACCGCCTTCAAGATCTTCAGGTTCAGCACGATGAAGCGGAGAAACTGGAAGAGCTTGTTGTTCATCCAGAAGCTGTCTCGCTTGGTGATCTCCATGATTTCCTCCTACTCCGGAATCATCTTCCAGCCGAAGCGGCCCTGAAGCTTGTGAATGAAGGTCGAATGGATGAGGCGCTTCATCCAGGCGCCGGCGAGGCCCATCTCCATGTGGGTCACGAAGCTGTCGCGACCGCCCTCGGCCGGGAAGCGCACGGGGTCGGGCACCACCGGGTAGATCATGATGGTGGCCGCCGACCCGTCCCAGAGGCTGTCGCCCATCGACGCGATGCAGGCGGCGTACATCTCGGTCATGCGCTCGTGGTGGGTCATGCGGCCGTGCTGGATCAGGTCGATCACGTTCCGCGCCACGACGCGGCCGATGATGCCGCTCACCATGCCGGTGCGCGGGGGCGCCGCAGCCATCACCGTGCCCTTGGGCGTGGTGTGGGGCACGCTGATCGGCCCCGGCGGCGCGAAGGCGATGCCCGCCGCGAAGATGTTGCGGTACTCGCGATTCTGGTAGAAGCCGGGCCAGGCGTCCGGCGTCTCCTCGAGCTGCGGATAGGGCAGGCCGTAGATGGCGTCCACCTTCACGAGGCCGGCGGGGTTCACTATCTTTTCGCTCACGTCCTCGCCGCCGGCGCCCAGCCACTTCAGCGGCACGCCCTTGAACTGGGGAATCAGCATGGCGAAGTCGAAGTCGGTCTCGCCCTCGTTGCCGTCGAAGTCCTCCCAGAAGGCCTTGCCCGCCTGCACCTCCTTGACGCCGCGGCGCACCTGGTCCTCGATCCCGTAGTCCTTGAAGACGGCTCCCAGGAACTCCTCGCTCGTGAACTCCCTGCCCTTCTGCCGCACCTGCACGCCCTTCACGCCGAAGTCGCCGAGTGCGCGCTCGTTGGAGAGCCAGACCAGCTCGGCCTTGTCGCGCAGGTTCCGCCGGATGAGATCCTTGTGGATGTTGGAGATGTACTCGAAGGCCGCGCCCTGGCAGGTGGCGCCGGGGTGTCCCGTGCCGATCACCATGCGCTGCTTCTCGCCCATCTCCATGCGCGTCACGGATTCGAGGTAGCGGTCGCGGCACTGCACGGCGTGGCCCACGTTGCAGATCGACCAGCTGTTGCCGTGGGCCGGACCGAGGCCGCTGGTGCCTTCGAAGTTGAGATAGGGTCCGGTCGCCACGATCAGGTGGTCGTAGTCGAGACGCAGGGGGCCTTCGCCGTTGCCCTTGGGCTCGACGATCACGAACTCGTCGTTCGGGTCGGGATGCACCTCGGTGGCGCGGCCGTGGACGAAGTTCACGTTCATCTTCCTGCACACGGGCTCCAGGTCGAACTGCGTCTTCTCCGGCGCCATGCGATCGATGCCCACCCACACGAGGGAGGGAACGTAGAGAAAGCGTCCGGAGCGGTTCACGAGGGTGATCTCGTGATCCTTGCCGAGGGCGGAGCCCAGGTAGAGGGCGGCGGTTTGCCCGGCGAACCCGGCGCCGATGATGACGACCTTGGCCATGACGACTCCTTTGCACCCGCGGGTCAGCGCTTCCAGGAAGGTAAATAAGTGTTAACCTTCTTCCCGCAAATGTCCAGGGATTTAGGATTCACGGAGCTGGATATGCGGGAAATCAGGGCCGGCACCACAGAACTTACTACACGGGACACGGGACACGGGCGAGCTTGCGCTACCAGTACTTCTCCACGTGGATCTGCCCGGGCGACTTCCGCGTGTGCTCCGCGAAGCCCTCGCCCTGCAGGGTCTCCATCATCCCCTCGATCATGCCGGGATTACCGCAGAGCAGCACGTGGCAGTTGTCCGGCCCCGGCTTGAAGCCCCAGCTCTCCTCGAGCGCGCCCTCCGCCCAGAGCTCCTGCACGTAGCCCGCGCGGCCGGGCCAGGGGTGGATCTCCTCCGCCGGCCGGCTGATGACGGGCAGGTAGCTGAAGCTCGCGCAGAGCCGCTCCATGGTGATGAGCTCGGCGCGGTAGCCGAGATCCCAGCTGTGCCGCGCGCCCAGCATCACCGCGACCTTGCGTTCGGGTTCGCAGAGCAGCCGGCCGCGCAGCATGCTCATGTAGGGCGCCAGCCCGGTGCCGGTGGCCACGAGCGCCAGATGGCAGGCCTCCGGCACGCTCTCCAGGGTGAACTGGCCGCTGATCTTCTTGCCGAGCCAGAGTCGGTCGCCGGTCGCCAGCGCGAAGAGCCGGGGCGTGAGCGCGCCCGAATGCACGAGGGCGATGTAGAGCTCGAGGTACTGCTTGTCCTGGGAGGATGAGGCCACGGAGTAGGCGCGGCGGATCAGCTTGTCGGGATCCCGCGGCTTCTCGTCCGGATCGGAGAACTCGAAGCGAGGCGCGGCGCCGGGCAGGCCCACCACCGCGAACTGGCCGGACTCGAATTCGGGAAGCTCCCAGCCGTCGGGAGCGAGACGGAGAATGATGAGGCCGGGCGCGACCTCGATGCGCTGAAGAACGATGGCGTTGAGTTCCGTGTTCACGGGATTCCTCCGCCCGCGCGCTCCGGCTTACTCGTAGTAGTCGTCGCCGCGGGCCATGTTTTCGAAGCGGGTGTACTCCTTGACGAAGGCCAGGGGCACCATGCCGATGGGGCCGTTTCGCTGCTTGCCGATGATCACCTCGGCCATGCCCTCCAGCTCCTCGTTCTCCTTGTCGTAGACCTCGGGACGGTAGATGAACATCACCACGTCCGCGTCCTGTTCGATGGCGCCGCTTTCGCGTAAGTCGCTGAGCATGGGGCGCTTATCCGTCCGCGCCTCCAGCGCGCGGCTGAGCTGGGACAGCGCCATCACCGGCACGTTGAGCTCCTTGGCCAGCGCCTTCAGGCCGCGGCTGATCTCGCTGATCTCCTGCTGGCGGTTGTCGGCGCGACTGGAGGAGCGGGCGAGCTGCAGGTAGTCCACCACGATCAGGTCGAGCCCCTTCTGGGCCTGGAGACGACGGCACTTGGCGCGCATCTCCAGCACGGAGATCGCAGGGGTGTCGTCGATGTAGATCGGCGCCTCGGCGAGCTGGCCCGCGGCCTCGGTGAGCAGCGGCCAGTCGGCGTCCTTCAGGTTGCCGGTGCGCAGCTTGTGGGCGTCGATGCGCGCCTCGGCCGTGAGCAGACGCTGGACGAGCTGCTCCTTGCTCATCTCCAGCGAGAACACGGCCACGTTCTTCTTGGCCTCGATGGCCGCGTTCTGGGCCACGTTGAGCGCGAAGGCCGTCTTGCCCATGCTCGGGCGCCCCGCGACGATGAGCAGGTCCGACGGCTGCAGGCCGCCCGTCAGTCGGTCGAGCTTCTCGTAGCCCGAGGGCACGCCGGTCAGGTGCGTCTTGCTGTCGTAGATCTTCTGGATGTTCGCGAAGGTGGCTTTAAGGATGTCGTTCACCGGCGCGAAGCCCTGGCGCAGCCGGCCCTGGCTCACGGCGAGGATCGACGACTCCGCCTGGTCGAGAATCTCCCCGGCCTCGTCCCGCCCCTCGAAGCAGCTGTCCACGATCTCGCCGGAGATCTCGATCATGCTGCGCAGCGTGTACTTTTCGATGACGATGTTGGCGTAGTGCTCGATGTGCGCGCCCGTGGCCACGCTCTCCTGCAGCCCGCCCAGGTAGCTGGCGCCCCCGGCCCGTTCGAGCTTGCCGCCCCGCTTGAGCTCCTCCGTGAGCGTGATGATGTCCACCGCCTCGCCGCGCTGGAACAGGTTCACCATGGCCTGGAAGATCTCGGCGTTCTTCTCGGCGTAGAAGTGCTCGGGCTGCAGCAGCTCGATCGCCTTGAAGATGGCGTTGCGGTCGAGCATGAGCGCGCCCATGATCGCCTCTTCCGCCTCGCGGCTGTGGGGCGGCACGCGGGGGTCGCGACTCGATCGGGCGGGTTCCTGATAGGCGCTCACAGTTTGCGATACTCCTCGCGAATGATCTTGAAGTCCTCCCAGGCGGGGCGCTTCCAGTTGGGATTGCGCAGCAGGGCCGCCGGGTGATAGGTGGCGTAGACGGGAATCCCGCGATAGCTGTAGGGCCCCGTCTCGCGGAGTTTGGTGAGGCTCATCTTCTTGCCGGTGAGCCACTGACCCGAGAACAGACCGAGCGCCACGAGGATGCCGGGCTGGATCGCGTCGAGCTGACGTTCGAGGAACGGTCGGCAGGCCTCGATCTCGAGCGGCGCCGGGTTGCGGTTTTCCGGCGGCCGGCACTTGAGGATGTTGAGGATTTGAACATCCTCGCGCTTCAGGTCGATCGCCTCGAGGATCTTGTCGAGCAGCTGGCCGGCGCGGCCCACGAAGGGGATGCCCTGGCGGTCCTCCTCGGCGCCCGGCGCCTCGCCCACGAACACCAGCTTCGCGTTCGGGTTGCCGGTGCCGGGCACGGAGCAGCCGCGCTGGCCGCCCAGGTTGCAGGCGCGGCAGGCGTCGATCTCCAGGGCCAGGTCGAGCATGGGCGTGCCCTCCCA
>CAYNQX010000033.1:0-5716 GCA_964399495.1 uncultured bacterium | reverse complement strand
GCCGAGCTGGTCTTCTCCTGGAACTTCGACCACGGCCTGCCGCCCGACGGCTGGGGCTGGGGCGAGTGGGAGATCGTCGACGGCGCCCTCGAGGGCACCCAGACCGAGGGCGTCATCTCGGCCTACTTCCTCCCCTTCGTGCTGCCGCTGGATTACGTCATCGAGACGAAGATGATGATCGTGGAGACCTTCCGCCCCATGGGCAACGCCCAGCTCCTCGTGCGGAACAACCCCGGCGTCGCGTTCGAAAGCGGCCTGCGGCTCTATGCGGAAATGGACACGGTCGTGGTGCGCCACCGCGCCTGGAAGAAGGAAGTGATTCTCGACTGGGTGGGCAGCCCGATCCCGATCGAGATCGGCGTGTGGCATGACCTGAGCTTCGGCATGGTGGAAGGACGTTTACGGGCCGGCCTCGACGGCGTGGAGATTCCCATCCCCGACCTGAAGGTGCCGGTGACGGAGTACCGCGAGCCCCACTACTCCGTGGATGGAGCCCGCGTTCGCTTCGACGATTTCAAGGTGTTCCGTATCCGGTAAATCCGTATCTGGAAGCACTTTTGCTCTTGTTCAGGAGTTCCGATTCCAATAGCCTGGAATCCGACTCCGGACAGGACCAGGCAGAAGGGGGACGTCGATGGGTGCACCCGGTTCCGAACCGAATCCAGGCAACACGGGTCAGAGACCGGTCCGATTCGCCTCCTGGGGAGATGTATTCGGACTCTTGCTGGGCTTCGCGCCCCTCCCCTTCGCCATCGCCGCCATTCCCAGCCTGCCGGGCGAGCATCGGCCCTGGTACGTGCAGTTGATGATCCTGCTTCTGCTGGTGATCATCATCCTGATCTGCATCTACCTGATTCGCCACTTCTCCTTTACGCTGAACCGGCTCTTCGGTCGCCAGCGGCACCCCTACCTGGACATCGACGACGCCCAGTGGCCGCCGGTCACCGTGGTGGTGCCGGCCCACAACGAAGAGGCGGTCATCGCCAAACTGCTCACGGCCCTGACCGAGGTGGACTACCCCGAGGGCCTGATGACGGTGATCCCGCTGGACGACCGCTCCGAGGACGGCACCAAGGAGATCATCGAGGGCTTTGTCGAAAAGCACCCGAACCTGTTCAAGCCCTTCTATCGAACCGAGGGCAAGCCGGGCAAGGGCGCCGCGCTGAAGGAGTGCACCGACCGCGTCGAGACCGAGGTGATGCTCGTCTTCGACGCCGACTACGTGCCCGGGCACGGCGTCATCAAGCAGCTCGTCTCGCCCTTCTTCGACCCCGAGGTGGGCGCGGTCATGGGCAGGGTCGTGCCGGAGAACGTCGGCACCAACCTGCTCACCCGCATCCTCGACCTGGAGCGCGCCGGCGGCTACCAGGTGGACCAGCAGGCGCGCATGAACCGCCGCTACGTGCCCCAGTACGGCGGCACGGTGGGCGGCATCCGCATTCCCGCGCTCATGGCCGCCGGCGGCTGGAACGAGAACAGCCTCGCCGAGGACACCGACGCCACCTACCGCCTGCTGCTGGAGGGCTGGAAGACGGTCTACCAGAACCGCACCGAGTGCTACGAGGAGGTGCCGGAAACCTGGCCCAACCGTCGTCGCCAGGTCACCCGCTGGGCGCGCGGCCACAACAGCACGCTCAAGCGCTACTTCTGGAAGCTCCTGCGCAGCGCACGCGTGACCCGCGCCGAGAAGCTCGACGGCACGCTGCTGCTGGGCGTCTACCTGATGAGCCCCATCCTGCTGATCGGCTGGTCGCTGGCCTTCGCGATCTGGCTCATGGGCATCAACACGGGCGGCGTCATCATCATCCTGGCGGTGACCTGCTACAGCACGCTGGGCAACTTCGCCACCTTCTTCGAGGTGGCCGCCGCCTGCCGGCTCGACGGCTCGCGGCAGCGGATCATTTTGATGCCGTTCATCTTCCTGGGCTTCCTCGTGTGCCTGTTCTCCGTGTCCCGCATCACCCTTCGCCGGCTCTTCCCCGAGCGGCGCAAGGAAGAACTGTACTGGCACAAGACCGAACGCGCCCAGCGCAAGACGGAGGAGGGCTGACATGTGGATGGTGCTTTTCTTCTTCGTCACCGTGCTGCTGCTCGCGCTCCCCTTCGTGCCGGCGATACGCGAGCTGCGCAATCCTCGCGACATGGAGCCCCTGCGCGTGGCCTCCAGCTCAGAGGTGGAGATCCGCCGCTTCGCCGAGGGCTGCCGCATCCTGGTGAACGACACCCTGGGCAGTGAGCTCGCGACCTGCGGCCGGGAGGGTCGGGAGATCCGAACCACCCTCGAGGACGGCAGCGAGGCGAGGATCCTGCCCGGCGACCACTCGGTGGCGCTGACCCAGGAGGACGAACCCTCCGGCTACACCCAGGACCTGCTGCTCAGCCCCGGCAACCTCAGCCTGCCGCCCGAGAAGAGCTTCCTCGGCGAGATCGCCGTGAAGGGGAACCTGATCGGCGGCAAGGGGGACATCCTCCGCGCGGCCCTGGCCGAGGGGAACATCGAGTTGCCCGAGGGCACCGTGAGCCTGCGCTGGCTCCACGCGGACGGGGAGCTGAAGGCCGACGGGGACTGCGCCCTCTACGGCCGCGTCTCCGCCGACAGGGGAATGGAGCTGAGTCCCCTCTGCAAGTTCGAGCGCCTGAACGCGCCGACGATCCTCAGCGCCGAGGCCGAGAACCCGCCGCCGCTTCCGGACACGCGGGAGCGCAAGGAACTGGAGCCCGAGAAGCTGCCCGGCCTGCAGGACTTCTCCGGCGGCCGCGCCCTCGTGAAAGGCGACCTGAAGCTGCCCGCCCACAGCAGGCTGGCCTGCGACCTGGTGGTCACCGGCACGCTGCGCGTGGGCGAGGACAGCGAGATCGACGGCCGCGTCAAGGCGCGAAAGCTGCTGCACCTCGAGCGCGGCGTCGTCATGACCGGCGCCGCGGTGAGCGGCGACAGGATGACGGTCGAGGCGCACTGCCGCCTCACGGGACCGGTTCTGGCCGAGGGCGAGCTCGCCCTGGGCTCCTGCGTCCGGGTGGGAGACCCGGAGGCCACGACCACGGTGCTCGCCGAGCATCTCCGTCTGCGGCCGGGCGTCACCGTCCACGGCAGCCTGCGGGCGAGGGAGTGGGGCGAGGTCCTGCCCCCCGAACAGGAGCGGGACGAGGAGGTGGCCCATGCCTGATCGCAAGCCCTACCCCCGCGGTATCGAAAGCGCGCTGGCCCGTCAGCTGGACGTCCTGCGCCGGCGCGGCTACGCCGGCGGCGACATTCCGCTGCACCGCTCGCTGCTCACCATGGTGGAGAACCGCGACCGGCTGTTCAGCGCCGTCTTCATCGCGCTCGGCTTCGTGCTGCTGTGGATGATGTCCCACGAGACGATCATGCTCGGCTGGGGCAAGATCATCGCCTGGTGCTGGGCCAAGATGGGCCTGAACGGCTACGTGATCATGGGCGTGTACGACGTGGAGGAGTTCTTCTACTTCCAGGTGCCGCTGCTGCGCAGCGCCGCGTCGCCCTACGGCTGGGACGACTGGGGCATCGGCCTGCTGCTCACGGTGATCACGGTGGTGGCGTCGCTGTTCTGCCGGGGGAAGATGACCCCCTACGGCTACCTGCTCCGCGCGGCGGCGTTCGTGCAGGTGGTGGCGCTGACCTTCTTCGCGCTCATCCCGCAGTACTTCCCCTACTCGCTCAGCGGCTACTTCGAAGTGATGATGATCGCCGGCTTCTTCCTGCTGCCCCTCGTGCCGGTGCTGCTGGGCTTCATCTTCTACGTGTTCGACCACTCGCTGCTGGCCAGGATCGGGCTGACGCTCGCGATCCTGATCCACCTGTTCATCTTCATTCCGCTGCAGTTCACCGCCCACGCCGTGGTGATGTACCACGGCTCGGAGCTGTGGATGCCGCTGCTGTTCCTGGTGTTCGGGCTGCCGCTGGACGTTCTGCTGTTCATCGTTTTCTACTCCTGGGGCATGAGCTGGGAAGGCACCATGGCTCGCGCCAACGGCAGAGCGCCGATCCCTCGAGCCCTGAAGGCCGCCATGGCCAAGCGGGAAGGAGGCGCGCGATGAAGCGGGCCCAACGCTGCATCGTCTTCGGAACGCTTCTCCTGCTCCTGACCGGAAGCGGCGCCGTCCGCGCCCAGGAGCGGGAGATCACCCGCACCCTCAGCGCCGGCTTCGGCTACGGCGAGTACGACGGCGACCTGGGCGTGGCGCGCGGCCAGTCGCTGGGGCTGCTCGTCTCGCGTCCCTTCGTCTGGGACTGGCGCGTCAACGTGGGCCGCGCCCATCGTTTCGATACCGACGGCTGGGGCGTCGGCACCTCCATCACGCGTCACTGGCCCTCGAGCTTCAATGCCAGCCTGGGCTTCGGCAAGGGCGAGGGCAGCGTGGTGCTGGCCGACTATCGCTTCGACGCATCGGTGGGCATCGCCGTCCTGCCCCAGCGGCAGCTCCTGCTGAACCTCGGTTATACCCGCAACCAGAGCGCCGAGGAGAACTACTCCGACGGCGTGCGCCTGAGCGCCACCTGGTACCGCGGACGCTGGATCATGGGAGCGAACTACCTCCACGACACGGGCTACCCCGGCAAGACCACCTCCCGCTCCGGAGGCGTCGGCCTCACCTACAGCCTGTGGCGGCTCATGGATATCGGCGGCGGCTACAACTGGGGCAAGGTGTCCTACATGCTCGTCGGCCCGGGACAGGCCCTGGTGAACTACTCGGCCCGGGGTTTCTTCCTGGGCGGCTCGCGCTGGTTCGACGACAGCTGGGGAATCAACCTGCGGCTGGACTACGGAGAGACCGACTTCTACGAGTTCCGCGGCTTCAACCTGGGCGTGTTCAAGGAGTTCTAGGCTCCACGGCCTCGGCCCGCATGATCATGGGCATCAGGCGACGGATCTCATCGAGATCGACGAGCGGGTAGTCCCGCCCCCGGTCGCGCGCGCTCTCGCGTCTCCACAGGGACACGCCCTCCTGCTCCACCCTTTCCACCAGCTCCATCGGCTCGACGGCCAGGAAGGCCCGCTCCTGGTGCTCGCGCATCAGCACGTAGTCGGCGTCGAAGCGCTCGGGGTCGCCGGGCACCACTACCCTGAAGATGTTGAAGACGCGATGGCGATGGTCGGCGCCCATGAGTCCGTAGCAGTAGTGGGAGCTCGGCGCGCTCAGGATGCGGGAGGGCGGCAGGCTGTCCAGCGCCGCGGGCAGGGCGAAGCGCGCCGCGCCCTCGTGCGCGAGGGTGTACTGGTGGAACAGCGCCGCGCCGAAGGCCGTGTTCATCTGCAGCGCGGCGCCCAGCAGGAAGACTCCCAGGATCAGCGTCCGCGTGGCCGGGCCGCTCCAGCGATCCCAGAGCTCGGCGATGAGCACCGTGGCCAGCATGAAGCCCACGATGCCGTAGCGGGCCAGCGGCGTGTCCGTGATCAGGAAGAGAATGATGGAGCCCAGGGCGACGTAGTAGATCAGGTCCATGCCGCGGTTCGGCTCCCTGCCGTCGAATCGCCGGAGAAGCGGACGCAGCAGCAGCAGCGGCAGCAGGAATCCGGTGAAGAGCGGGCCGACCCCGTGGTCGAGGATCGAGCGGTGAATCGCCTCCGTCCAGGGCAACAGGAAGCGGCCGAAGCCCAGGGAGGAGAGCGTGTCGCCGATGCCCACGATCTCCTCGGGCGTGTAGCCGTTCAGCCCGAACAGCGAGACGGGGAACAGCGGATTGCCCGCGATGATC
>CAYNQX010000032.1:0-43584 GCA_964399495.1 uncultured bacterium | reverse complement strand
TTCCCCGCAAAGCGCCTCACGTCCGTGCGAAGCGTGCGGGGAAGTTCGCGGAGCCCGTGGGAACCCACGAGATCGATTCACGTTCTGGACAAGACGGCTTCGCGATGCTAACTTTCGGCACCCCTGGCCGACCCACCTCTGCAGATCCCTGCGCTCGAACCAATTTAGGATTCTGCCAACAGCCCGGGAGGGTTCCGTGAAGTATAATGCTATCAGTCCCAGGCTCCTGCTCTCTTCGTTGCTGATCATGATCTCATCCGTCGCGTTCGGCGCCACCAGTGGCGACGCGAGATTACCTTCCGATTCCGTCATCGAGCGCAGCGATGGCGCCGGCCTTTCCCTGACGCTTCGCTTCGACACGCCCCGCGCGGCGCGCGCCCGTGGCGGGGAAGCCCAGGGGCGGATCCTCGACCTGGACGGCTGCTCCCTGGAGAGCCGTGGCGAGGATGCCCGCGATTCCGGCGCGCCGATGTTGCCGGTCTGGCGGGGCCTGGTGGCGCTGCCGCCCGGTCATGTCGCGGACCTGAACTGGCGGCTCGTGAGCGCCGAGGCTCTCGGCGGCCGTCCCGCGCCGTTCCCCACGGCGACCGCGTCGCCCCAGGGCGACGAGACTCTCTACGGCGAGAAACTCATCGTGGATCCCGAGGCCTTCGCCCGCAGCTACCCGCTGCGCGTGCGCCTGGGGGAACTGCGCCGGCTGAGGGACCAGAGCACCGTGGAGCTCATCGTGGAGCCCGTGGGCTGGCATCCCGACGACGGCCTGCGCCTTGCCCGCGAGATCCACGTGGATCTGCGCTTCCGCCCGGATGCCGGATCCCGCATGGCCTCGACGCTGCGCGAACCCCAGCGGCGCCCCGAGAAGCACTGGGATCGCGTCTATGCCGGCACCTTGCTCAACGCGTTCCAGGCCCGCGACTGGAAGCGGCGCGTGCCGCGCAAGTCGATGGCCGACAGGGAGGGCCGCGCCACCGCCGCCCTCAAGCTGCTCACGCCCGACGACGGCCTCTACGCCGTCCGCGGCGACGACCTGGACGCCCACGGCATCGTGCTGGGCTCGTCGCTCTCCTCGATTGCGCTGTATCGACAGCGCTTCGACTGGGACCCCATCGAGCAGCCGAGCTTCCAGCAGACGGCCGAGGCGCGCTACTTCGTCGACCGGAACGACGACGGCCTGCTCGACGCCGACGATCTCATGGTGTTCCCCGGCCGCCGCCTGCGTCACGCGGCCGAGAGCCCCGATTCCATCGAATGGTTCGGCCGCGCGGCCGCGCACTACGTGGCGCTGGATCCCTCGCTCGTGCTGGAGATGGCGGATGAGGACGGCTGGACCGCAAGCGGCAGCTGGCCGCAGAGGACGAGCTTCATGCGCAGGTTCTGGGAGCAGGGCGAGAGCCACTTCTTCAACACGCCTCCGAACTGGTACTACAACGGGCTCAGCGCCGAGAGCTGGGACGACAATCTCTACTTCTGGCGGCCGCCTCACAACACGTCGAGCTTCATCCTGAACCTGCCCGCGGCAACGCCGGGCTATCGGGCCGGAACGACGGCGAGCCTCGCCATGTATTTCCAGGGCAGCGCCACGACCATCCTCGATCCCACGCGCGATTTTCAGGTGAGCGTGGAGAACGCGGGGGGCGGCTGCACCCTGCCCGGATTCTCGATCTCCTATCTGGACACGATGCGCTTTCAGGCCGATCTGTCGGCCGACTGCCTCGTGGACGGTGAGAACACCCTGGTCGTGGATCGCACCGACGGCGGCCAGTGGCGCGCGCTGGTGAAGTGGTGGGAGCTGGAGTACAGCTCTTCCTACGTCGCGCGCGACGACTCCCTGCACTTCCACGCCGACGGAGCCACCGGCCCCGCCGAGATCGTCGTGGGCGGGCTCACGACGGATCACGAGAGCTGGCATCTCGTGAGGATGTCGAACTCGACGCCGACCCGCGTCCTGCTCACGCCCGACAACGAGAGCGGCGCGCCCGGCAACCACGAGCTGCGGCTGCGCCGTGACCTCGCGGGCGACGAGAGCTGGCAACTCGCCGACGAGGCGTCGCTGCTCGCTCCGGAGCTGGTGCAGCCCGAGGATATCGCGTTCCTCGACGACGCCTCATCCGCGGACGTGCTCGTCATCACCCATGAGGATTTCACGGACGGCATGCAGCAGTGGATCGATCACCGCAGCGACCAGGGCTACACCGTCAAGATGCTCGAGGTCGACCAGGTCTGGGAGGCCTTCTTCGGGGGCGTCAAGGGCGCGCGCGGCATCCGCAACGCCGCCCGCTTCGCCTACCAGCAGTGGGGGGCCGAGGCGCTGCTGCTCGTGGGCGACGCGAACAAGGACGCCCGCGAGCTCCACGACGACGTCGCGGGCTGGGACCCGGATCCCAACTTCATCCCGCTGTACTCGGAGCACGACTACGTGGGCGTGAACGAGCTCGTGGGTCTGGAGGAGTGGGTCGTCAAGTGGGAGTGGAACGACTGGCCCGCCATGCTCATGGGGCGCCTGCCCGTGGGCAACGTGAGCGAACTCGAGATCATCCTCGACAAGATCGAGTGCATGGAGAGCACGTCGACCGAGGGCCCCTGTGCGGCCGACGCCGAGTGGCGCAAACGATTCATGCTGGTGGCGGACGACTGCTGGGTCTGGGACGACTGGAACGAGCCCTGTCACTGCGGCGGCAGCGAGCAGGGCTTCGAGCCGGGGCAGGAGCTGATCGGCGGGATCGTCGACGACTCCTGGGTCGGCGATCTCGAGTACGTGCCCTTCAACCTGTCCGTGCTCACCGACGACTGGTACCTGGCCAACTCCCCGGTCCTGCCCACGCAGATGGCGGAGCTGCTGCCCGTGCTGGTGGAGCCGGTGTTCGCGGACAGCCTGAGCCAGGGCTGCCTGCTGGCGGCCGTGCAGAGTCATGCCAACCGCGGGCAGGTGTGCCACGAGATGATCCTGAAGACCTCCGGCGGCAGCCACGACGTCGACGACCTCACCAACGTCGACATGCCCTTCTTCTGGATGCTCTTCGGCTGCCACGGCAACACCTTCTCCTTTTTCAAGGAGGGGAAGACCTTCGTCGGGGACTGCATCGGCGAGCATCTGCTCTTCGCGGACGACAACCGCGGCGCCGCGGCCAGCTACGCCAGCGAGGGTTTCGAGTACCTCAACCCGAACCTGCACTGGGAACGGGACTGGATCGAGGTGATGACCTCCGACGTGGATCCCGACCACGAGCTGGATATCCTGCCCGAGTGGCGGATCGGTGATCTGCAGATGGTGGCGGAGCTGCGCTTCGGCACCTACGACGCCAGTTTCCGCACGCATATCCTCGGCGATCCGCTCCTGCGCCTGGACGCCGGTCCTCCGCGGCTCCGCCTGTTCGTGAACGAGGAGGAAGTGACGCGAGACGACCTCGTGCCCGCGCAGAACCCGGGCGACACGCTGCAGGTGGATGCGCTGATTCGCGACGAGACCTACCTGGCGTCGATCCGCCTCCACGACCCCGTGCTGGGCGACTTCGAGCATGTGCTGACCCCCGTGGTCACCGACGAGGCGGTGTTCCCTCTCGACAGCCTGACGCCCATGGACGAGGACGCCGTCGCGCAGGACGGCCGCGGCCGCGCCTGGCATCTGAGCGCCCGCGTGCCCTACAGCTTCGCGATGGAATCGCTCGTCCTCGAGGGCACGGATCTCGCGGGCCGCACCGCGACCTTCGTCCTGGAGTCGCCGAAGAAGGTGGACTTCTTCATGGAGGACGGCGACTCCCTGCACTGGGGCCAGTGGGTCCGACCCATCGGCGAGCTGCGGATTCTCGTGACGGTGCCGTCCACCGAGATCCTGCCGAGCGCGTTCAGCCTGCTCGTGGACGGCGCGCCGAGCGGGGTGAGCGCCGTGACGACCGAGGTGGACAACGTCTACCTGATGGTTCTGCCCTACAGCTGGAGCTCGGGCGAGCACACGCTCGCGGTGCGCTTCGAGGGCCAGGACTACGGCGTCATCATGCTGCGCGTGGACGACACGACGCGCCTGCTCGACGGACTCGTGTTCCCGAACCCCTTCCGCGAAGTCGTCGGTTTCCAGTTCGAGTTGACGAACGCCGTCGCGAAGGGCAGCCTGAGCATCTACACCCTCAGCGGGCGGCGGATCTACCGCCGGGAGCTAACCGGCATGGTCGAGGGGCCCCAGGAGCCGATCATCTGGGACGGCCTGGATCAGACCGGGAGCAAGATCGCCAACGGTGTCTACATCGCGCGCCTCGTTCTCAGCGACGCCGCGGGCGAGAGCGTGGTCTGGGAGGACAAGGTCGTCCGCATGCGTTAGAGGAGTGACGCCGGCTTGAATCCGATCCTGAGGAACTTCCTCTCCCTGGCCCTGGGACGCTACGTCTCCATCGGCATCGGCGCCGCGGTGATGGTGTTCCTGGGCCGGGCCCTGGGAGTGGTGGACTACGGGCGATTCATCGCCATGCTGGCCGCCGCCGAGCTGCTGGCGGCCATCCTGGACCTGGGACTCAACCGCATCCTTCTCAAGGAGGGCTCGGCCCACCGGGAGCGCAGCGGGGCGCACCTGTTCAACATCCTGCTCATCAAGGGCGGGCTGGCCGCGCTGCTGCTCGCCGGCGCGCACTTCTACGCGCTGCACCAGGGGCCGCTCTACCAGTTGACGCTGCTGCTCGTGCTGACCAAGGTGGCGGACAACCTGGCCGTGACCTTCGACGCGGTGTTCCAGATTCACCAGCGCATGGAGTACTCGGCCGCGATCCTCGTGGCCGCGCGGCTGGCGCTGCTGGTCGTCGTCCTGGCCGGCTGGAACAGCGCCGCGGGACTGCTCTACTTCGGCTGGACCTACTTCGGGGTGAGCCTGGGCAGCGCGCTGCTCACGGTGACGTTGAGCGGGCGTTTCACGCGGCCCGTTCGCGGCGACATCACGTGGCGGCAGACGGTGGGACGCGAGGGCCTGTTCTTCGCGCTCTCCAGCCTGCTCTACATGGGCGCGACGCGCATGGACATGGTGTTCCTCAAGGAGACCGTCGACTCCCTGAGCCTGGGCCTCTACTCGCCGCCCGCGCGGATCATGGTGGTGTTTCAGGTGCTGCCGCTCGTGCTGCAGACCGCCGTGCTGCCCGAGCTGTTCCGCCTCGGCCGCCACGACCGCGACGGGCTTCGACCCTTCTACGCGAACTACTTCCGCCGCTCGCTGCTGCTCCTCTCCTTTCCACTGGTGTGGACCCTGATCTTCGCCGACGTGATCCTGGGCAGCCTCTGGGGGACGGACTACGCGCCGGGCGCGCCCTGGCTGCGCATGCTCGTGTGGCTGCTGCCGCTGCGCTTCCTCACCTTCGCGGCCGGCAACGTGCTCACCGCGCTCGACCGGCAGTGGGAGCGCACGATCTGGAGCGCCTGCGGCGTCGGGCTGAGCCTGACGCTCCTGTTCCTCTGGGTCCCGCGCCACGGGGTCGAGGGCGCGATCCGCGGCCTGCTGGTGGGGGAGTTCCTGATGGCGCTGCTCAATCTGGCGGCGGCGGCGCGGCTCGGCTACCGACCTGAGCCGGGCACGCTGGCCCGGGCCGTTCTCGGCGCCGGAGTGGGCGGCCTGCTCGTCTGGCTGCTCCGCGGGATCCTGCCGCTGGGCTTCATCGGCAGCCTCGGCGTGACGGCGATCCTCGTCGCCCTCGGCCTGCTGGCCACGAGGGCCGCCACGCTGGATGAGCTGCGGGGGATCCTGAAGCGTCGTAGCTGAGCGCCGGCACAAGAAAAAGCCCCTCCGCCGGAGCCTCGGATCACGAGGCCGGTGGAGGGGCTTTTCGTCGGTTCCTAGTCAGTGCGCAGCGTGTAGCTGACCTTCGTCTCGCCCTTGGCGGGCACCTCGACGCTGAACACGAGCTGACGCGCCGAGCGCTTCTCGTGGCGGTGGCTCGCGTCGCGCACCTTCCACTCCTGCCAGGCGGGAACGTCCTCGATCACGTCGATGGTGATCGCCTCGTCCTTGTGGTTGCGCAGCGTGATCTCGAAGCTGCGGGAGACGATATCGCGGCCGCGCCGCTGCGTGTCCGTCTGGACGCGCTCGCCGCGAATGTCGAAGGCGTCGCCCAGCTTCAGACGCACCTTCTCGCCCTCGGGAGTGTGGGGGATGCGGTCCTCGCCGGCGAACTGCAGCTGGCCGCTGCCGTCGGCCTGATACACGCGCACCACGCCGCCGGGCAGCGGCATGCCGGCGCCGGACTTCTTGTCGTTGTCGAACTCCATCATCACGGCCACCGCGCGGGGCTGGGCGTCCTCCTGCCAGCTTCCCGAGCGGAAGACGTACTTGCGGTTCGCGTCCACGCCGGCGGCGCTCAGCAGTTCGACCTGCTTCTGCTCGTTGTCCAGCACGGTGGTGGGCCGGCCGAGGGTGTAGAGGTGGTACTCGAAGAACTCCTCCTGCTGGAAGCCGCCGCGACCGCCGGCGAGCGCCTTGGGCGCCGCGTCCATGGCGAACACCTCGCCTCGTCCACGGGGCCGCGGGGCGCGATGCACGTCGCCGGCCACCAGCTTGAGCTTCGCGTTCTCGTAGGCCATGCCGCTGCGGTTGTCCAGGGTGACCCAGCCGGTGAGGTCGAGCGCGTCGCCGTCTTCGATCACCGCGACGTAGTCGGCCTCCCAGTTCAGGCCCTCGGTGAGGTAGGAGAGCTCGACGTCGTGCTTGCCGCCCTTGCGGGAGTCCAGCAGCCAGACGAGGCTGGGCTCGAGCAGCAGTTCCTCGGGCAGCTCGGGCAGGATGAAGCCCTCGATGTGGATCTCGCCGTCGATCTCCAGGATCCGCCCGATCGGCTGGCTGTCGGTGGCCGGGTTGCCGTGGGCGAGCAGGCGCACGGTCTTCCACTCGCCGTCCACGAGCGCCTTCACCTCGCGGCCGCGGTAGCGGTCGAGCAGGCTGCCGCGGTTCAGCAGGTCGTAGCGGTAGTTCTGCTCGAGCACGCGCGTGCCCTCGGGGTCGCGCAGGCTGCGAAAGTGGACGGTGGCGGGCAGCAGCCGTTTCGGGACACCCGTGAAGGAGAACTCCTGGATCCCCTTGGTCAGTTCGAGCCCCCGCAGGTCCTTCACCAGGGCGAGGTTGCTGTTGTAGACGGTGAGCTCGAGCCCGTCGTCCGCGATCGCGACGGGGCCCGCGAGCAGGCTCGCGAGAGCGGCGAGAATCAGTAGGCGTTTCATGGGCAACCTCCGCTGGTTGGGGATCGGGTGGATCCTAGGCCCGATGCGGCGCCGGCACAAGCGCTCGTCGCCGATCTGCACCCTTGACGGATGCGCCCGTCATCCCGTTTACATTGAAGTCCACCTACCCGGAAAGGCGCTCACTACATGGCCCTGCACTGGCTGGATATCGCCGTCATCATCTTCTATCTGTCCCTGATGATGGGTCTGGGCGTGGCCTTCAGCCGGCGCGCGGGCAGTTCCACCCAGGAGTTCTTCCTGACCGGGCGCAGCCTGCCCTGGTTCGTGGCCGGTACCAGCATGGCTGCCACCACCTTCGCCAGCGACACGCCGCTCGTCGTGACCGAGCTCGTTCGCACCGAGGGCATCACGGGCAACTGGGTGTGGTTCAACTTCGCCATCAGCCACCTGGTCACCACCTTCTTCCTGGCGCGCCTGTGGCGGCGCAGCGGGGTGACCACCGACGTCGAGTTCTGCGAGTTGCGCTACAGCGGCCGTGGCGCGGCCGGCCTGCGCGCCTTCAAGGGGCTGTTCTATGCGTTCATCACGAATGTGGTCGTGCTGGGCTGGGTGATCCTGGCCATGACGGCCATCGCCGGTACCTTCGGCGTGCCCAAGCTGGTGACGCTGGTGGCCTGCATCGCCCTGGCCTCGCTCTATGCGAGCCTGGCCGGACTGTGGGGCGTGGTGGTGACCGACATGCTGCAGTTCGTCGTGGCCATGGGCGGCGCGATCCTGCTGGCCGTGAAGGTGCTGGCCGCCGAGGGCGGGCTGACGGCCCTGCGCGCCAAGCTGCCCACGCTGCTCGACGCCGCCGGCGAGCCCGCGGCCCGCATGGCGCCGCTCGTGAGTTCGGCCGGCGGTTTCGACTGGTCGAGCCCCGGCTTCCGCGGCGCCTTCATGGGTTTCTCCACGGCGATCCTGGTGCAGTGGTGGAGCTGGAAGTACTCCGATGGCGGCGGCGTGCTGATCCAGCGCATGAACTCGAGCCGCAGCGAGCGCGACAGCCTGCTGGCCACGCTGTGGTTCGCGGTGATGACCTACGCCATCCGCCCCTGGCCCTGGTTCCTGGTGGCCCTGGTGAGCCTCTGGGTGTTCCCCGACATGGCCGACCACAAGGCGGTGTACCCCGCCATGATGGCCAAGTACCTCGGCCCCGGCCTGCTCGGCATGATGCTCGCCGCCATGCTGGCCGCGTTCATGAGCACCATCGACACCCACATGAACCTGGCGAGCAGCTACTTCGTGCACGACGTCTACCGCCGCTTCTTCAGGAAGGGCGAGAGCGAGCGGCACTACGTGGGCGTGGCGCGCATGGCGGGCATCGTGATCGTGGTGCTGGGTAGCATCGTGGCCTGGCAGAGCGACTCGATCAGCTTCCTGTTCGTGTTCCTGCTGCAGCTCGTGGCGGGCGCGGGTGCGGTGTTCCTGCTGCGCTGGTTCTGGTGGCGCATCAACGCCTGGAGCGAGATCTCCGCCATGGTGGCCAGCCTCACCGTGGCGACGCTGCTCAACCTGGCGAACAAGGGGGAGTGGTTCGCGCATACGTTCGCTAGCTGGGAGATCTTTCTCATTAACGTTAGCGCCTCCGGCGCGGTTTGGGTGACGGTTGCGCTCCTGACGCCGCCGGACGACACCGAGCACCTGCGTGCGTTCGTGGCGAAGACTCGGCCCTGGGGCATCTGGCCCGCGCGATTCTGGCCGGGCGGCGTGCGCGATCCGCTGGGCGTGGGCGCGGCGCGCGCATGGATGAACGTGGCGGCCGGCGCGGCGCTGATCTACGGCCTGCTCTTCGGCGCGGGGCAGTACTTCTTCGGGCGGGGCGGCAAGGCCGCGCTGCTGCTGGGGCTGGCGGTGATCGGCGGCGCGACGCTGTGGCGAACCCTGAGAAAGGAGCAAGCATGAGCGCGCTCATCGTGGCGTTCCTGGTGTACCTGGGGCTGGTGGTGGCGATCAGCGTCGCCAGCAGCCGGCGGATGAGCTCCCAGTCGGAGTTCCTGCTCGGCGGGCAGAAGCTGCCCGGCTGGGTCATCACCATCAGCGAGCGGGCCAGCGGCGAGAGCGCCTGGCTGCTGCTGGGCCTCACCGGCGCCGCGCTCACCGTGGGCCTGGGTGAGATCTGGACCGTGATCGGCTGCGTCGCGGGCATCCTGTTCCTGTGGTTCTTCATCGGCGGCCGCGTGCGCGAGGCGCTGGCCGACACCGACGCCATCACCCTGCCCGAGCTTTTGGCTCAAAAGTTCGGCGACGAGCGCAACACCCTGCGCTGGCTGGCGAGCCTGATCATCGTGTTCTTCTTCAGCTTCTACGTGGCCGCGCAGATGGTGGGAGCGGGGAAGATCCTGCAGAAGACCGGCATCATCACCGGCGACTGGCCGGCCATGTTCGGCCCCGAGGTGTGGGGCATCGTGCTGGGCGCGTTCATCGTGATCGGTTACACGCTGCTCGGCGGCTTCCGGGCGGTGGTGTGGACGGACCTCTTGCAGGGCACCATCATGATCGTCGCCCTGGTGCTGCTGCCGATCATCGGCTGGATCGAGCTGAAGCAGGAGCACGGGGACATCATGGCGGCGCTCGCGGCCGTGGGGCCCGAGAAGGCGAGCTGGACCGGGGGACTGTCGGGCTGGCCGGCGTTTTCGCTGATACTGGGCGGGCTTGCCTGGGGGCTGGGCTACATGGGGCAGCCGCATCTGCTCGTTCGCTTCATGGCCCTGCCGGATCCGAAAGAGGTTGGGAAGCTTCGTTGGCTGGCGGGTACCTGGACGGTGCTGGCCTATGGTGGAGCTTTCATGATCGGACTGGTGGCGCTGGGGCTCTACGGCGGGTCGCTGTTCGGGGGCGATGCCGAGAAGGTGATGCCCACCATGGCGACGCTGCTGCTGCCGGGGTGGATGGCGGGGATCATCATCAGCGGGGCCGTGGCGGCGATGATGTCGACGGCGGATAGTCAGCTGCTCGTCGTGACGAGCGCGTTTTCCGAGGACATCAGCCGGCGGATTCTTAGGCGTGAACTGTCGCCGGCGGGGCAAGTTGCGCTGTCGCGGCTCGTCGTGTTCCTGGTGGGCGGCGCGGCCTTCGCGCTGGCGTTGGCGAGTAAGGAGACGGTCTACGGCATGGTGAGCTATGCCTGGAGCGGGCTCGGAGCGAGTTTCGGGCCCGTGATACTGCTGATGATCACGTCGAAAAAGTTTAACGGACGTGGGGCGATCGCGACCATGCTGGCAGGCACACTGGTGACGATCGTATGGAAGAACATTGGGGTGCTCGATGGGGCGATCAGCCATCGGTTCGCGGCCTGGATGATTGCGCTGCTGGTGGGCTTGATCGCGAGCCGCGGACGTGATTGATTGTGGCCTGACAGAAACGCTCCCGTCGCTCCCCGCGAATCGGCCTTAGAACCGAAGAGGTAATCGTGAACAAGGGTGGAATCGCCGTCGTCGACTTCGGCGGCCAGTACGCGCATCTCATCGCAACGAAGGTGCGCCGCATGCAGGTGCACGCGGAGATCATTCAGCCGGAAGCCACGATCGATGAATTCAAGGGCTGCGAGGGCGTCATCATCTCCGGCAGCCCCAGCCTCGCCTCCCAGGGCGAGGGCTTCGACTACAACCATGCCATCTTCGACCTCGACGTGCCGATCCTCGGCTTCTGCTTCGGTCACCAGGAGATCGCCAAGCGCTACGGCGGCGAGGTGAGCCACCAGGGCCAGGAGTGGGGCGCCACCGAGTTCCGGCGAGTGGCCGACCACCCGCTTCTGGACGGCATCGAGCCCGTAGAGACCGTGTGGATGAGCCACTTCGACACCGTCACCGGCCTCGGCCCCGACTTCGTCGAACTGGGCCACACGCCGATCGGCCGCAACGCGTCCATCGCCAGCGACAAGCACCGTCGCTACGGCTTCCAGTTCCACCCCGAGGTGGACGACACCGTGAACGGCGAACGGATGATCGCCAACTTCCTCTTCGAGATCTGCGGCTGCGGCCACAGCTGGACGATGGAGCGCTACCTCGAAGAACAGCTCGACGCGATCCGCGCCGAGGTGGGCGACCGCTCCGTGTTCCTGCTGGCCTCCGGCGGCGTCGATTCCACCGTGGCGGCCAAGCTGCTCGTCACGGCCCTCGGCCCCGAGCGGGTCGAGCTGTTGCACGTCGACAACGGCCTCATGCGCAAGGACGAGAGCGCGAAGGTCGTCGAGCTCTTCGAGTCCTGGGGCCTCGGTTCCCACCTGCACTTCGTCGACGCGAGCGAGCACTTCATCGCCGAGCTCGACGGCGTGATCGACCCCGAGAGGAAGCGCGAGATCATCGGCCACGAGTTCGTGCAGGTGTTCTCCGCCGAGGCGAAGAAGCTCGACCTCGAAGGCCACCTGCTCGGCCAGGGCACCATCTACCCCGACACCATCGAGTCGGGCGGCACGGCGCGGGCGGACAAGATCAAGATGCATCACAACCGCGCGCCGATCATCGAGGAGATGATCGCGGCCGGCCGCGTCATCGAGCCGCTGGCCGACCTCTACAAGGTCGAGGTGCGCGAGCTGGGCGAGCTGATGGGCATTCCCCACGACCTCGTATGGCGCCACCCCTTCCCGGGCCCCGGCCTGGGTGTGCGCCTGCTCTGCAGCGACGGTTCGGTAGAGGTCGATACCATCGCGCAGTCGGAGGCGGGGCTCGCGGAGATCGACATCCCCGCCGGTATCGAAACGCGTGTGCTGCCGCTCAACTCGGTGGGCGTGAAGGCCGACCTGCGCAGCTACGAGCACCCGGTCATGATCACCGGCGACCTCGCCTGGGACGACCTGCTCGCCCTCGCCGACCGGATCTTCAAGTCCGTTCCCGGCGTGAACCGCGCCGTCTGGAACCTGAGCGCCGAGGCGCCGGGCGAAGTCGCGCTGCTGCCCGCCACCGTGAAGAAGGAGCGCCTCGACCTGCTGCGCGAGGCCGACGCCATCGTCATGGACGCCCTGCGCGCAAGTGGCCTCTACGCCGAGATCTGGCAGTGTCCCACGGTCGTGGCGCCGCTCTCAATGGGCGGCGAGGGCGAGGAGCTGGTGATCGTGAGACCCGTACTCTCCGACCGCGCCATGACCGCCGCGCCGGCTCAACTGCCGGCGGCGGTGCTGCGTGAGTTGAACGAGAAGATCGGCGCACTGCCGGGCGTCGCCGGCGTCTGCCTGGACATCACGTCCAAGCCGCCCGGCACGATCGAGTGGGAGTAAAACAGCAGGCGCTCAGTCCTGCATGCCCTTGAGCTGCCCGCAGCCGCCGCCGACATCGGTGCCCTGGCTCCAGCGCACGGTAACGGCCGGCACGGCCCCGATCAGCCGCCCGACGAACCTGTCCACCTGTTCCGGCGTGGGCCGCCGCAGCTCCACCTGCCCCGGCATCCCCGGCAGCGCGATCCGCACCTGCGTCGAACCGGGATTGTAGGGGATGATGTTCAGCTTGAAGGGCCGCCGCCGCGTGAGCTTGCGCAGGTTGGCGGCGTCTTCGTGGCGGTCGTTCACGCCCGCGATCAGCACGTACTCCAGCGTCACCCGCCGTTTCGTCGCTTCGGCGTAGGCCTCGCAGGTCTTCAGCAGCACCTCGATGCGGTGCTTGTGCATGGACGGCATGAGCAGCTTGCGCGTGTCGTAGTCCGCGGCATTCAGTGACAGCGCCAGGCCCACCTTCACGGGCGACTCCGCCAGATCCATGATCCGCCGCGGCAGGCCGGCCGTACTCACGGTGATGCGTCGCCCGCCGTATCCCAGCCCGTCGGGATCGCCGAGCCAGCGCAGGGCGCCGACCAGCGCGTCGAAGTTCATGAGCGGTTCGCCCATGCCCATGAACACGAGGTTCGGCCGCACGGAATCCGGCGGCAGCTCCCGCTGCAGCGCGAGTACCTGGTCGACGATCTCGTCCTGGGTCAGGTTGCGCCTGAAGCCCATGCGTCCGGTCTCGCAGAACACGCAGTCGAGCGGGCAGCCGATCTGGCTGGAAATACAGAAGGTGGGATGCCGTTCGCCGGCCATGCTCACGGCCTCGACCGTCTGCTTGTCGGCCAGGCGGAACAGGGTCTTCACGGAGCCGTCGGTCTTGCTGCGCAGCGTCGTGACCGGCTCCACCGAGCAGAGCGTGGCCTGGCCCGCCAGCTCCTCACGGAGCGCCTTGGGCAGGTCGCTCATCTCGTCCCAGTCGAGGGCGCCCTTGGCGTAGATCCACTTTATCACGGCCTTCACGCGCCACGCGGGCGTGACCCGCTCGGACAGCCACGCGTCGAGGGCCTCGGGAGCCAGGGATTTCAGTGCGATGCGATTCATGCCCGGCAAGGTAACACGCGCCGCCGGTTCGTGAAAGAGCCTCACACATTGACAGTTCTCAAACGCCCGGCGACACTGTGGCCATGTTCGGACGAGGGATCGACAGGGTCACCCGCCTGGTGGGGCTTTTCACGCTGCTGCTCGTGTTGCTGTTGCTCACGGGCGGCTGGATCTTTCACGCCCTGCTCGAGCGCGGCTTCCAGGAGGGCGCCCGCCGCGAGCTGCGCGAGCAGGCCGCGCTGATCCGCAGCGCCCTGGAGGCCCACGACCAGGGGCCGGAGAGCGCCTGGCACACCCTCGACCCCGACGAGCTGCGCTTCGCCGCCGGCCTCGACCGCCTCGAGCTCTTCTCGCCCGACGGCCGCGCCCTCCACACCGATCCGTTGTGGGACCTGCCCGGCGCCGACCTGCCCGACAGCCTCGCCCTCGAGCTCGGGCTCGGCCTCGAGTTCCTCCCGCCCCCGCAGCGCGTGGGGGACGAGCTGTTCCAGACCTACTACCTGCCGCTCAACTATCGGGGCGAGGTCGCGGCGATACTGTTGATCGAGTCCGGCGAGGCGGTGAGCGCCCAGCTCCAGACCCTGCGCCGCGGCCTGTTCTGGGCCACCGGCCTGGGCGCGGCCTTCGTGGCCTTCATGCTCGCGGCGATGGCGGGGATTCTCGGGCAGGCTCGGCGCCGTCAGCGCGAGCTCGATCGCGCCGAGCATCTCGCCGAGGTGGGCACCCTGGCCGCCGGCCTCGCCCACGAGATCCGCAACCCGCTCGCCATCATCGCCGGCAACGCCGAACTGCTGGAGGCCACCCTGGAGGGCGATCGCGAACGCCGCCGCGCGGCCGACATGATCGACGAAACGGACCGCCTCCAGCGCCTCCTCGAGGACTTCATGAACTTCGCGCGGCCCAGCGACCTGCGCCGGAGCTCCACGGATCTCGGCGAGCTCTGGCGCCGAGCCGCCCTCGAACAGGCCGCCCTCCACGGCGACCTGCGCATCGAGTGCGACATCGACGCCCCGCTGCCGAAACTCGATGTCGACCCGGACCGCCTGCGCCAGCTCGCCCTCAACCTGCTGGCCAACGCGGCTCGCGCGGCCAGAAAGACGGTGCGGGTGCGCGTCGAAAAAGCCGGCGACCACCTGCGCTGCACCGTGAGCGACGACGGCCCCGGCGTACCCGAGGAGCTCACCGAACAGCTCTTCGTGCCCTTCGCCTCGGGCAGCGAGGGCGGCACGGGCCTGGGCCTGGCCGTCTGCGAGGGCGTGGCCCGCGCCCACGGCGGCCGAATGCGCCTGGCCGAGAACGGGCCCGGGGGCGCCACGTTCACCCTGGAACTGCCACTGAAGGAGCAAGCGTGAAGCAGCGCATCCTGATCGTCGACGACGAGCCCAAGCTCGCCACCCTTCTGGCCGAGACCCTGGCCGCGCCGGGCCGGGACATCGTCACCGCCACGAGCGGCGAGGCAGCCTGGCGGGAGTTCGAGGCGAAGGGCGCCGACCTGGTGGTCACCGACCTGCGCATGGAGAGCGAGGAGGCGGGGCTGGAGCTCATCGGCAAGGTGAAGAAGGCGAGCGCGGAGACGGCCTGCTTCCTGGTGACCGCCTTCGCCAGCATCGACGCCGGCGTGCGCGCCCTGGAGCTGGGCGCGGCCGAGTACATGGTGAAGCCGGTGCGGCTGCGCGCGCTGCGCGAGAGCGTCGACAAGCTGCTGGGCGCGGCGAAGGCGGAAGGCGGCGAGATGGGCGTGAGCACCGAGGGCGAACTGCCCGGCGCCTTCGATCGGCTCCTCATCGGCAAACACCCTGGCATGCGCCGCATCTACGAGCTGCTGCCTCGCGTTGTGGCCAGCGACTCCAACGTGCTGGTGATCGGCGAGAGCGGCACCGGCAAGGAGGTGTTCGCCCGCGCCATTCACGAACACGGCGCGCGCAAGACCAAGCCCTTCGTGCGCGTGAATTGCGCGGCGCTGGTGGAGAGCCTGCTCGAGGCGGAGCTCTTCGGCATCGAGGCGGGCGTGGCCACCGACGTCAAGGCGCGCGCCGGCAAGTTCGAGCAGGCCGACGGCGGCACGCTGTTCCTCGACGAGATCGGCGACATGGCTCCCGGCACCCAGGCCAAGGTGCTGCGCGTTCTACAGGAACGCGAGTTCGAGCGGGTGGGCGGCAGCAAGACGCTGAAGGCCGACGTCCGCGTGCTCGCAGCCACCCACCGCGACCTCGAGGAGATGGTGGCCGCGGGCACCTTCCGCCAGGACCTGTTCTACCGCCTCAACGTGATCCGCCTCGACCTGCCGCCCCTGCGCGAGCGTCTCGGCGACCTCGATCTCTACGTGCGCTTCTTCCTGCAGAAGCTCGCGGGCCGCAGCAGGCGCGCCCTGCGCGGCATCACTCCGGCGGCGCTCGAGCGCTTGCGCGGCCACCCCTGGCCCGGCAACGTGCGCGAGCTGGAGAACGTGATCGAGCGCGCGATGGTGCTGGCCGCGGGCGAACTCGTCGACGTCGCGGACCTGCCGCCCCTGGAGACCGCGAAGTCCGGCGAGGATGAGATCGGCTTCGAGCTGCCGGAGTCGGGGATCAACCTGGAGGAGCTCGAGCGGAGCCTGCTCGCCCAGGCCATGGAGCGCAGCGGCGGCAACAAGAGCGCGGCGGCCCGTCTGCTGGGGCTCACCCGGCGCACCCTCGGCTACCGGCTCGAGAAACATGGACTGGCGGGATCGGGAGAGGGCGAGGCCTCCGAAGCCACTGACGATTGAGTCGACCAACCCGGACCGCGGCGTACCATTTGGTGCGCCAAGAAGCTATTGCGAGCGGCGGAACGGTTTCGGCCCGCCGACACAACACCAGTCGAATGAACGAGATAGGCCGTTCCGGATGCCGCGGGAGAGCCCCTGGCCCTGCCCTTGCTGGACCCCGGTCGAGACGCTTTCCCTGCTGACGAGGTGATGCCATGAGACGGCGAATCCAGACAATCCTACTCGGCGCGATGCTGCTGCTCATCGGCGCTTCCGATGCCGTCCTGGCCCGGAGCGGTTCCGAACAGGCGCGTCTGACCGGCCGCCTGGACAGGATCCAGGAACGTCTGCTCGCTCCCGGCGGTCTGGTGCCCCGCCACGAACGTGAGGTCCACCAGCTCGAGGAGACCCTGAAGAAGGGCGAGTACCGTCACTTCCACGAGTGGCTTCAGCGCGAAATCGTGGCGCCCTGGCGTCTCGTGCACCATGAGCAGATCATTCAGCTGGAGGCCACCATGCCGCCGAATCTCACGGCGGCCCAGAGGCTGAGGCTTCGCGCCGACTTCCTGCGCGTGCAGGCGATAGGCGGCAAGCTGCGTCGGGCGCGACGGCTGCTCACCCGTCTGGGTCGCATCGACGAGCAGCGGATCCGCAGCCGCGAGGAGCTGATTCAACTGCGTCGCCGCTATCTGAGGCTGACGACCGAGCTCGAGGAGATCGCGCCGACCGAGGCGAACGCCTACCGCGACTGGCTGGAGACGGTCCTGTCGCCGAGGCTGGAGTCGCTCCAGGCGCGAGACCGTTTCGTGGCCGAGGGCGTGCGACGCCTGCAGCACTGGACCGAGGACCCGTCCCTGCGCCAGATGCTCCAGCGCATCCAGCGCGTGGCCGGCGCTCTCGAGAGGATTCGCAGGCACTATCAGATCCGCTGATCCCACCCCGCCCACCCTTTCGACGGAGTGAGTTTCGTGCCGCACGCGAGACGCTTTCCAGCAGCGACGATCCTCCTGGTTCTGCTGATCCCGGCGGCCGCAACCGCGGAGCCCAGGGCGACCTGGGAGTTCGAGACCCTCGGCGGCCTGTCCCACCAGAGCTACAGCGCCGACGACCTGGACGAGAGCGTCCTGGCCCGCAGCCTCGAACTCCGACTGACCCGCCGGGGCGAAGGAGGTTGGATCTCCCGACTCGACCTCGCCCACGGCGAAGATCTGTACCTGGGCACGCTCCGCGGCGGCCTGGACCTCAGCTACTTCGGCCCATCCTTCGAGCTCGTCGTCGACACCGCGATCGAGCGCTACACCGCGGGGCGAATGACCGACCCGCTCCTCTACTTCGATCCCGACTCCCTGGAGAGCCAGGCCGCCTCGAGCGCGGCCTACCGGCGAAGCGGGGGGACGGCCGGGCTCGGCTGGCGCTCCCTGGGCTGGGACCTCCGCGCCGAGGCCGAATACCGCAGCCTGGACTACGACGAGCCCAGCGAGATCCTCTCCGACCAGCGCGAACTCATCCTGGCCGGTCGTCTCGGCCTGCTCCTGCCCGCCGAGCTCCACGCGAGCCTGGACGCGGGCTACAGGCGCCGGCGCTGTCTCGATAGACTCGGCGGCGATCGCGGCGAGAGCGAACTCGACCTGCGCCTGTCCCGGGACCTGCCCAGGGGCGAACTGGCGCTGCTGGGCACCTTCGAGGGACACGCTCCCGATCATCCGACGGAGGTGGCCTACTACGAGCGGCCAGAAGGAGAGAGCGTCGAGGTGGGCGCCGAACTGCTCCTTTTCGTGGATCGCGCCGACGGTCATGTCGCGCTTCGCTCCGGCCGTGAAGACTGGCAGGCGCTGCCCGGGGCCTACTTCCGCAGCGGGGGCTCCATCGAGGCGGAGCTGGCCGGCAATCTCCGGCTGGGCGGCGAGCCCTACGAACCCGCGCTGCAGCTCGACCTCTTTGCCCTGGTCGCGCGCTTCGAACCCGACAGCCTGACCTCCACCGACGACCTCGCGCGCGGGCGCGAGCTACGCTGGGAACTCGGCCTGCGCGGGGACATCAAACCTCGCGGCCGCTTCCCGGTGGGCGTGGGCCTGTTCCTCGAAGACCTGCGCCTCGAAAGCGATCTCGAAGATCGCTACCTGCTCGTTCGCTACGAGTGGGAACTCGGCTGGCGCGCCCGACCTACCCTGTGCCTGCGCGGGACGATGAGCCTGGATCAATACTCAAGTCGGTACGGCGACGTGCTGGACGGCGAGGACGAGACCGAGAGCGAACGCAGTCTCGGCGGGAGCCTCGCCCTCGAGTGGGAGCGCGGGCCCTGGCGCTGGGAGGCGCGAGTGAGGAGCCAGGTCTACTACAGCTTCCTGGAGCCAGACGCCACCTCCCGCGACTGGGAGAGCGGCCTCTGGATCCGCTGGCATCCCTGAAGCCGACAGGCTATCCTCCGAGCGCAAACCAATCCAGGCAACAAGGAGCGAGAATGTCCGCGCGCATTTTGATTGTGGACGACGAGGCGGGGATCCGCGAATCCCTGGGCAAGATCCTGCGCTACGAGGGCTTCGAGGTGGAGGAGGCCCCCGACGGCGCCACCGGCCTGGCTCTCTACGAACGCCAGGAGTTCGATCTCATCTTCCTGGACATCAAGATGCCGGGCCTGGACGGCATCGAGGTGCTCACCCGGCTGGGCGAGGGCGGGCATCGCGTGCCGGTGGTGATCATCTCCGGCCACGGCAACGTGGACACGGCGGTGCAGGCCACGAAGCTCGGCGCCTTCGACTTCCTGGAGAAACCGCTGGACGCCGACCGCATCATGGTCACGCTGCGCAACGCGCTGTCCTGGCGCGAGCAGCGGCGCGAAATCGAGTCGCTCAAGCAGCGGCTCGGCGAGAGCGAGCAGATCGTGGGGGAGAGCGCGGGCGTGACCGGGCTCCTCGCCGCCATCGAGAGGGTGGCGCCCACGGACGCGCGGGTGCTCGTCACCGGCGAGAACGGGTCGGGCAAGGAGCTGGTGGCGCGGCGCATCCATCGGCTGAGCGCGCGGGCCGAAGGCGCGTTCGTCGACGTGAACTGCGCGGCCATTCCCACCGAGCTGATCGAGAGCGAGCTCTTCGGCCATGAGAAGGGCAGCTTCACCGGCGCCCACCAACAGCGGATGGGGCGCTTCGAGCAGGCCGACGGCGGCACGCTGTTCCTGGACGAGATCGGCGACATGTCCCTGAGCGCCCAGGCCAAGGTGCTGCGCGTTCTCCAGGAGGGGAAGCTGGAGCGGGTGGGCGGCACCGTAACGCTCGAGGTGGATGTGCGCGTCATCGCCGCCACCAACAAGGACCTGCTGGCCGAGGCCGCGGAGAACCGCTTCCGGGAGGACCTCTACTACAGGCTCAACGTCGTCCCCCTCCACGTACCGCCCCTCCGCGAACGCTCGGAGGACATTCCCCTGCTCGCGAATCACTTCGCGGAGCACTACACCCGGGAGCAGGGAATGCGGCCCAGGGAGTTCAGTCGCGGCGCCATGGATCGGTTCGCCGCCTACTCCTGGCCGGGAAACATCCGCGAGCTGCGCAACCTCGTGGAGCGCCTGATGATCATGGCCCCGGGCGATCAGATCGAGGCGGAGGACGTGCCCCTGGGCGAAGGGGCACGCGACGAGGAGTCCGTGCTGTTCGCCGCCCCGAATTTCCAGGCCTTCAAGGAGCAGAGCGAGGCCGCCTATCTTGCCCGCAAGCTCCGCGAGAACGGCGGCAACGTGAGTCAGACGGCCCGGAATCTGGAGATGCAGCGCAGCAACTTGTACAAGAAGATTGAAAAATATGGACTTACGGGAAATCGGCCCGCCGATGGCGAGGAATAGGCTCGGGTTCGGTCCATCTGACACCCGCCGCAATCTCTAAGTTTTTGTTCCCTATCGGTTTGACTCACCTCTCGGCGCTCCCTATCATTCCCGGGATCACCATGAATCTTGATCCGAAACGGAATTCTGTCCCTTTGCCAGGAGTGCACAGAATCATGAAACGACAGACTCTTGCCTTCCTCACCCTAGTCCTTCTGCTCGCGGCTTTCGGGTTGACGGCGCCAGAGAACGACACGGCGCTCGCCAGTGAGGCCTCCGCCTATGGAGAGATGTACCACTCCGGAGGCAATCACCCGCCGGCAATTGCGGGTGACGACGATGAAGACGACGGCCCCGCCAGTTCCCTGGATACCGGAGACGGTGACGATTACTGGGATGGCATCATGAGCGACGACGGCGTGAAGGACGACGACACCTCCATGCTGCAGCTAGTTCTCGAGACTTGGATGGAAACGAACAGCTGGTTGTTCCACTAGTGACGCTGGATTCGTAACCACCGGGCGATCCGTCCACCCCACTCGAAGGACGAATTGATGAGAGAGCCAGAACGCAACAAACCACACGACTTCCAGGAGCCGATGAATCGGGTTCCGCTACCCGGCCTGGACAGTACGAGTGACACGGAGTCGATGGGTGATTTCCATCTCTCCTCGGAAAACTTCAGCCTGGCACTGGAGTATTTCGAGAAGGCCTATCAGAAGGCCCAGGAGGACGGAAAACTCGGCGACCTGTGGAGACTTGCCTACAAACTCGGTGAAGGCTACCGCCACAAGGGGCTCATGAACGAGGCCCGCGAGTGGTTCTACCTCGCCCAGAGTCGTCTCAAGGGCCGCGAGAGCAGCCTGGAATACGGCCTCGTGCTCGATCGCATCGGGATGATCCACAACTATACGAGCAGCCCCGAGGAAGCGCTGAAGTACTGCTTCCAGGCCTTCGAGCTGCTGAAGAACTCCTCTCTGCACGCCGAAGTCGCGGAGAATCTGAACCGTATCGCGATGATCTACGCGCGGCTCGGTTATCCGAAGGAGGCCGAGGAGTTCTTCACCGACGCTCTCGTGACCTATCGGAGAATCGATCACTTCAAGGGAATCGTCGGCACCACGATGAACCTGGGGTTGGTCAAGAAGAACGCCTGTAAGTTCGAGGAAGCTCTCGCACTGTTCCAGAAGGGCATGACGCTGGCGAAGCAGCACTCCCTGCAGAGCCTGAGGATCAGCCTTCTCCTGAACACCGGCGTGGTCTACTTCAAGCTCGACCGCGTGTCCGAGGCCGCCGAGTTGTTCCAGCATGCCCGGCGCCTGGCGAGCGAGGCCGGCGAGGAAACCAAGCTTGCCAACGCCGTGCTGGATCTCGGTCGGGCGCACATCAAGCTCGGGAACTATCGCAAGTCGGAGAAGCTCCTGCTCGAAGCAAGAGTCATGGCCGAGAAGAACTCCCTCAAGCGCGTCATCGCTCTCGCGGACGAATTCCTCGGTGAACTCGCCGAGGCCCGCGGCGACTACGAAGCCGCCATGGCGAATTTCGAACTGGCGCTGGACCTGGCCAAGCGGATCGCCCCCAAAGGCGACATCGTCGTGGAGATTCTTCAACGCATGGCCCGAGTGCTGCTGAAGCAGGGCTTGCCCCTGGACGCCGTTCGTATCGCCGAGCGCGCCCTCAAGCTCACCGAGACCAACGGCGAGATCTTCGAGATCCCCTTCCTCTATCGTACCCAGGCGCTGGCCTGGTTGAGGTTGGAGAAAATGGAGAAGGTCGAGGCCTGCTTCCGCAACGCCTTGGTCGCCTTCGAGCGTACCCAGGATCGCCCCCAGGAAATCCAGACTCGGTTCGAGTACGCCGATTTCCTGTTCCGTCGGGAGAACCTGGAGGATGCGCTCCGCGCCCGCAAGATCCTCGACGACCTTCAGAAGGACGCCTTCGACCAGAGCAGCGATCGCTTCCACTTCGAGGTGAGCCTGCTCCTCGCCAGAGTCGTGAGCTGGCTGGGCGACCTGGACAGCGCGCTCCTGGCCGTCTTCGATGCGGAGGGCTACCTCCCCGAGGATTCCGACGATTCCGACCTGGAGGCCCTCGAGCAGGTCCGCCAGGAGGTGGAGCAGCGGAAGATCGCCAAGGGCGGCACCCACTTCGGCTTCCTCCCCGGCTCCCTCGGAGTGCCAGGGAAGGGTGGCCGCGAGGACCTGCCCGAGGATCTGCGCAGGGCCTGGCAGTCGCTCTTCGAACTCTGCGACGCCGACGCGGGCTGTCTCTGCATGGACAGCAGCGACGGGGGCCCCTTCGAGTTCATCGAGGGGATGAACCGAAACGAGATGGAGAACCTCCAGGCCACGGGCCGGGAGAGAACCGAGCAGCTCGATGACGTCGACGGCGGCAACGGCAACGGCCGTAAGCCGAGCTCGCTCCTCTATCAGCCTCTCGTCCACTCGGGCGAGGAGGTCGGCTTTCTCTGCCTCTGGCGCAAGCGTGGCGAGGAGCAGGGATTCTCCCGCGAGATGGTGCGCTACATCGCCGGTTTCGCGCGGATGGTGACCCTGATCACCTTGCAGGACCGCGGCCGCAGTCTCGAGCGGACGGTGGTTCCGCCCGATCTCCACGAGGCGACCCACAACATCATCACCCGCGATCCGGGCATGCTCGAACTGCTGCACCTGACCGGCAAGGTCTCCGAGACCGATGCCTGGGTGCTGCTCAGCGGCGAGACGGGCACGGGCAAGGGTGTCCTGGCCTACGCCATCCACAGGATGAGCAGCCGTCGCGACCGCCGCTTCGTGCACGTGAACTGCGCGGCGCTGCCCGAGGAACTGCTCGAGAGCGAACTCTTCGGGCACATCAAAGGCTCCTTCACCGGCGCGATCCAGGACAAGGCCGGCCTCATCGAGGAGGCCAACGGCGGCACGCTGTTCCTGGACGAGGTGGGCAAGACCTCGCTGAAGATGCAGGCCAAGCTCCTTCAGTTCCTCGACACCCGGGAGATCCGGCGGGTGGGCTCGAACGAGAGCATCCCCGTGAACGTGCGACTGGTCACGGCCACCAAGACGGATCTCAAGGAACTCGCGCGCCAGGGCCGCTTCCTCGAAGACCTCTACTATCGTCTCAACGATTTCCCGCTGCGGATGCCGCCCCTGAGGGAGCGCCCCGACGACATCGCACTGCTCACCGAGCACTTCATCGACCGCTACGCCGCCGATTTCGGCAAGAAGCTGAACGGCATCTCCCAGCGGGCGCTGAACAAGCTCATGCTCCATCCCTGGCCCGGCAATGTTCGCGAGCTGGAGAAGGTCGTGAAGCGAGCGCTCCTCCTGAGCCAGGACGATCAACCCCTCGCCAGCGAGGTCGTGATCCTCGAGGAGGGGATGCAGTCCGGTGGATTGGCGCAAGTCCAGGAGCCGGTGGATCTCAACCTGCGTCGTCAGGTGGAGGACCTGGAGAGCCAGCTGGTCCTGGAGGCGCTCGAGCAGTGCGAGTGGAACCGGACGTCGGCCAGCAAGAGCCTGGGCATCAGTTATCCGACGCTGCTGCAGAAGATCAAGAAATACGATCTGGAGCCCTAGCTCCCGCATCGAATGAACCGACACGCGCGGCCCGGGATTGCTTCCCGGGCCGCTTCTCGTTACCCCGATTCCAGGAAAGAACCTTTACAATAACGGCGTTTTGCCGGCCGGAGGGTCTGTGTCGTAACCGTCCCGCCGAGAGGGGTTTGCGCGGCCCTCATTCTGCGCCAGTAAAGATCTTTTATAGTCGCCCATTCGAGGTCGTAATCTCCTTTTCGGCTCTTGATTGTCGGCCGCATAAGCTGTGTCGCGACAACGGGTTGCGGGTGATTTATCTTTGCCGGACCCTGGCACCCTTTGGCACGCTCTCTGCAATAACAAGAAGTGAAGCGGAGGAAAAAGTCAGGCTTGGCAGGTATGAGACTCTTTTCTCCCTTCACTTGAGGGTCTCGAATTGGATTGATTGGGGAAGTCAGCCGGATTCGAACATGACCCTCATCAGGTTGGGACCGCCCGGTGAGTCAATGGACTCGGTTCTCTCATGAAGTGTGGGGCAACGTGAGGGGACAACCGGCGGGACCGGCCGGAGGAGGCAACTCCTCTCCTTGATGCTGAGATGTGCGGGGCAAGAGGATCTCGATCCTCTTGCCTTTTTTCTGTCTCACCTCAGTCTCCAAAACGTGGTGTTTGGTGTCGCACGCGGAGCCCTATGTCGGACATCGGGATCCGCTTTGTTCCATTATTGTCTTCCCTTGACCTACCCCTTCGATTGCTCTAAGTTGCTCCGCCATGCAGAGCAATGACCCGCGACCCAACGTAATTTTTCCCAAGTGGACGAATGCGATCCGCCCCCTTGCGACCGTCGGTATCCTCGGCGGACTCGTATATGTGGTGGTGCTGATCGGCTACGCCACTTCTCCGGACACCACCAATATCGGCTATGCGCCCACGCAGCCCGTATCCTACAGCCACGCGCTACACGCGGGGGAGCTGGGGATCGATTGCCGCTACTGCCACACGGGCGTGGAGATCGGAGCCAAGGCCACGATTCCGCCGACGCAGACCTGCATGAACTGTCATGCGAGCGTCAAGCGCGAGAGCGAGTCGTTGGCTCCGGTGATGGCCAGCTACTCCACCGGCCTACCGGTGGAGTGGGTGCGTGTGCACGACCTGCCCGACTTCGTTTACTTCGACCACAGTGCCCATGTTCGTCGCGGCGTGGGTTGCGTCTCCTGTCATGGACGCGTGGACGAGATGGAGGTCGTCACACAGGTCAAGACTCTCGGCATGGGCTGGTGTCTCGACTGCCACCGCGATCCCGATGCCGTACTGCGTCCCAAGGACGAGGTGACCGCCATGGACTGGCAGGCCCAGGGCGACCCGGCAGAGTTCGGGGCCCGCCTGCGCCAGGAATATCACATCCAACCGCCGACGGATTGTTCCACATGTCATCGATAGATCGTCGTCAGAACGAACGGGGCTACTGGCGCAGCCTTCAGGAATACGCCGGCAGTCCCGAGTTCGCGGAGCTGTGTTCGCGCGAGTTCCCCGAAGGGGCGGATCAGGCGCCCGACGCCGTCTCGCGCCGCGGGTTCCTCAAGATCATGGGCGCGTCGGTGGCCCTGGCCGGACTGGCCGGATGCCGCTGGCCGCGCGAGACCATCGTGCCGCGGGCCTACCGTCCCGCGGGGCTCGAGCCCGGCATCACCCGCGCGTTCGCCACGGCCTTCGAGCTGGGCGGCCATGCCTCAGGGCTTCTCGTCACGAGCTATGAAGGGCGTCCGATCAAGGTGGAGGGCAACCCGAGCGATCCCCTCTCCCAGGGTTCCGCGGACGCCATGGCCCAGGCCTCGATCCTGGGCCTTTACGACCCGGACCGCAGTCGTCACGCGGTGCAGCAGCGAGAGGACGGCGAGCACCGGCGCACGTGGTCCGAGTTCGAGGCCTTCGCGACGACCGGTCTTTCGCAGCATGCCGCCGACGGCGGCGCCGGTCTGCGTGTCCTCGCCGAGGCGAGTTCCTCGCCCGCGCTGGCGGCCCAGCGCCGCCGCTTCCTGGAGAAGTTCCCCAGGGCGAGCTGGCATGTCTACGAGCCGGTGAACATGGACGCCGTCCATGCCGGAACCACCCTGGCCTACGGCCGCCCCCTGCGCGTCCAGAACGACCTGTCCAAGGCCGAAGTGATCGTCGCGCTGGACGCCGACCTGCTCGCCGCGCACCCCGCGGCCCTGGGGCAGGCGCGCGACTTCGCCGCGGGACGCGATCCCGAAGGCCGCATGAATCGCCTGTACGCGGTGGAGAGCCGCTACACCATCACCGGCTCGATGGCCGATCATCGGCTGCCCCTGCAGGGCGGCCGCATCGAGGCCTTCGCCCTCACCCTGGCCGCGCGCGTGCTCCGCTCCGGCGGCCACGAGCTGCCGGCCGACCTGCGCGAGCTGCGCAGCGCGCTGGGTGTCCACGAGAGCCACAGCTTCGACGAGGCCTTCGTCGACGCCATGGTGGATGACCTCCTCCACGCCCGCGGCCGCTCCCTGGTGACGGCCGGCGACCGTCAGCCCGCCCTGGTGCACGCGCTCGTGGCGCTGATCAACGATGCGCTGGGCAACGCGGGCGAGACCGTCCGCTACACCCGTCTCGCCGAGGGCGAGGAGGTCGATCAGCTCGGCTCCCTGGCCGCCCTCGTCCGGGACATGGCCTCGGGCCGGGTGGGAACCCTGGTGATGCTCGGCGGCAACCCGGCCTACGACGCGCCCGCCGATCTGGACTTCGCCGGCGCGCTCGGCAGGGTGGGGGACACGATCCACCTGTCCTCGCACCGGAACGAGACCTCCAGGCTCTGCGGCTGGCACCTGCCCATGGCGCACGCCCTGGAGAACTGGGGCGACACGCGCGGCTGGGACGGCACGCGCTACGCCGTGCAGCCCCTGATCGAGCCCCTCTACGATGGCCGTTCCGCGCTCGAGCTGATCGCCTTCCTTTCGGGCGAGACGTCCCGCGGACACGACCTCCTCCGCAATGCGATGAGGAGCGAACTCGACGCGGACTTCGAGAAGGGCTGGCGGAAGTTCCTGCACGACGGCTTCCTGGCCGGCAGCGCCTTCGAGGCCGAGGCCGTGAATCTCGAGGCGGCTTCGCTGACCGGCGTCGTCGCGGCGAAGCCGGCCAACGGCGGTTATCACGGCCTGGAGCTCGAGTTTCATCGGGACGGAAGCGTCTACGACGGCCGGTTCGCCAACAACGGCTGGCTCCAGGAGCTGCCGGATCCCATGAGCAAGATCACCTGGGACAACGCCGCGGCCATGGGCCCGGCCACCGCCGAGGAGATCGGCGTGAAGCACGGCGACATGGTGAAGCTCGCCGTCCACGGCCGGGAGCTCGAGGCGGCCGTGGCCGTCCTGCCGGGCCAGGCCCACGGCAGCATCTCCCTGGCACTGGGCTACGGCCGCGACGCGGCCGGCGACGTGGGCGACGGTGTCGGCTTCGACAGCTACCGTCTCCGCGGCAGCAAGGCCATGCACTACGCCGACGGTCTGCGTGTCACTCCCACCGGCGGCACCTATCTGCTGGCGGGCACGCAGGACCACTACCTCATCGATCCGATCGGCTTCGAGGCTCGCGAGAGCCGCATCGGGAAGCTGGTGCGCGAGGGCACCCTCGACGAGTACCGGCGCGACCCCGCCTTCGCGGGGCACATGGACCACCATCCGCCCCTCGTCTCCCTGTGGCAGGAGCACGCCTACGAGGGGCATCGCTGGGGCATGAGCATCGACCTCAACACCTGCACGGGCTGCAACGCCTGCGCGGTGGCCTGCCAGGCGGAGAACAACATTCCGGTGGTGGGCAAGGACGAGGTCGCCAGGGGCCGCGAGATGAGCTGGATCCGAATGGACCGCTACTTCCAGGGCGAGCCCGAGAATCCCGAGTCGGTGGTGCAGCCGGTGGCCTGCGCCCAGTGCGAGCTGGCGCCCTGCGAGCAGGTCTGCCCCTTCCAGGCGACCACGCACAGCAGCGAGGGCCTGAACGACATGGTCTACAACCGCTGCGTGGGCACGCGCTACTGCGCGAACAACTGTCCCTACAAGGTCCGGCGCTTCAACTACTTCAACTACCACAAGGACATGTCCGAGGTGGAGAAGCTGGGGCAGAACCCCGAGGTCACGGTGCGGCCCCGCGGCGTCATGGAGAAGTGCAGCTACTGCGTGCAGCGGATCCAGGACGTGAAGATCCGCGCCAAGAACGACGGCCGCCCCGTGGCCGACGGCGAGATCCAGCCGGCCTGCATGCAGACCTGTCCGACGAAGGCGATCCGCTTCGGCGATCTGAACGACGAGGCGAGCGAAGTGCGCCGGCTGCACGGCCACGACCGCGCCTACACGCTTCTCGAGGAACTGAACATCAAACCGCGCACGGCCTACCTGGCACGCGTCAGGAACCCCAACCCGAAACTGGTGAGTCCGGAGCATGAGCAGCACAGCCATTCCTGATCCCAGCGCCGAGCTGGACCTGCTGCCGGGCCAACAGCCGCGGCTGGTCACCGGCGACAACGATTTCGCGTCGGTCACCGACAAGGTGTGCGGGATCGTCGAACGCGAGAAGATGCCCAGGGTGTGGTATATCGCCCTGACCATCTCGAGCCTGCTGACCCTGGTTCTCTTCGGCCTGGTGGGATATCTCATCAAGGAGGGGATCGGCGTCTGGGGCCTGAACAACCCGGTGGCCTGGGGCTTCGCCATCGTCAACCTGGTGTTCTGGATCGGCATCGGTCACGCGGGCACGCTGATCTCGGCGGTGCTGTTCCTGTTCCGCCAGAAGTGGCGCACGGGCATCAACCGCTTCGCCGAGACCATGACCATCTTCGCGGTCATGTGCGCCGGGCTGTTCCCGGCGATCCACGTCGGCCGCATCTGGCTGCTGCACTGGATCTTCCCCATTCCCTACTCGCAGCAGGCGTGGCCGAACTTCCGCAGCCCGCTGCTCTGGGACGTCTTCGCCATCGGCACCTACATGCTGGTGTCGATCCTGTTCTGGTACATGGGCATGGTGCCGGATCTCGCCACCCTGCGCGATCGCGCCACCGGCAAGGTTCGCCGCATCATTTACGGCCTGCTGAGCCTGGGCTGGCGCGGGTCGAACCGCCACTGGCATCGCTACGAGAAGGCCTACCTGCTCCTCGCCGGCCTCGCGACGCCCCTGGTGCTGAGCGTGCACTCCGTCGTGAGCTTCGACTTCGCCACGAGCCAGCTGCCCGGCTGGCACACGACGATCTTCCCGCCCTACTTCGTGGCCGGCGCCGTCTTCGGCGGCTTCGCCATGGTGAGCACCATCGTCATTCCGGTGCGCAAGCTCTTCGGCCTGGAAGACATCATCACGCCCAAGCACCTGGAGGCCATGACCAAGATCATGCTCGCGACGGGCATGATGGTGGGCTACGCCTACTCGATGGAGTTCTTCATCGCCTGGTACAGCGGCAACTCCTACGAGACCTTCGCCTTCGTGAACCGGGCCGTCGGCCCCTACGCCTGGGCCTACTGGATCATGGTGAGCTGCAACGTCCTCAGCCCGCAGCTGTTCTGGTCGAAGAAGCTGCGCCGGAACCTGTGGGTGATGTGGGTCGTCGCCGTGCTGATCAACATCGGCATGTGGTTCGAGCGCTTCGTCATCGTGGTGACCTCGCTGAGCCGCGACTTCCTGCCCTCGGCGTGGGGTCACTACTCGCCGACCTGGGTGGATGTCGGCACGCTCGTCGGCAGCTTCGGCCTGTTCTTCACGCTGTTCCTGCTCTTCCTGCGCGGCGCTCCGATCATCGCCATCGCCGAGGTGAAGACCGTCATGCCGCAGGCGCACTACCACGACCCCGACCATCCGGGCGCGGGCGACTACTGGGGCGACATCCCCGGTCGCTACGATCCGGATCATCCCGAGTAGACGGAAGGAGGGGACGGTGAGCGAGATCACTGAGATGAAACGCGAAGAGAGCCGCCTCTTCGGCTATCTGGCCGAATTCGAGTCGGTGGGCGAGCTCATGAAAGCCTGCGTGCAGGTTCGCGACGCCGGTTTCAAGCGCTGGGACGCGCACACGCCCTTCCCGGTGCACGGCCTCGATTCGGCCATGGGCCTGCGCACGACGAAGCTGCCCTGGGCCGTGTTCTTCGCCGGCGCCACGGGCGCCGGGCTGGGCCTGCTCATGCAGTGGTGGATGAACGCCGTGGACTATCCGCTGAACATCAGCGGCAAACCGCTCTTCAGCATACCGGCCAACATCCCCATCACCTTCGAGGTGACGATCCTGCTGAGCGCCATCACGGCCTTCATCGGCATGCTGGCCTTCAACGGTCTGCCGCGGTTCTACCATCCGGTGTTCCAGAGCGAGCGTTTCCGCCGCGTCACCAACGACCGCTTCTTCATCAGCGTCGAGGCGCGCGACCCCAAGTTCCGGGCCGAGGAGACGCGGAGCTTCCTGGAATCCCTGGGCGCCGCCCAGGTGGAAAGCCTGGAGGAGTAAGATGCCCCGCTGGTTCCTCAACCTCATGATCGTGGGCGCCCTGATCACCCTGGTCCCCCTGGCGATGGTCGCCAAGGAGCGGCTCACGCCCCGCGGCGACCGGACACGCCTGAGCGTGTTCCCCGACATGGACAAGACGGCCCGCTACAGCGCGCAGGAGCCCAGCAGCTTCTTCGCCGACGGCCGCTCGGCGCGCCCCGAGCCCGCGGGCACCGTGGCGCGCGGCGCCCTGATGGCCGACGACCATCTCCATCGCGGACAGGTCGACGGCGAGTGGGCCGACAGCTACCCGATGACGCTGGACGGCCGGCAGCTCGAGCGCGGACGCGACCGCTACGACGTCTTCTGCGCCCCCTGCCACGGCTACTCCGGCCACGGCGACGGCATGGTCCACCAGCGCGCCCTCGCGCTGGGCGAGCCGGCCTGGACGCCGCCGACCGATCTCCACTCCGAGATCGTGCGCGAGCGCCCCGTCGGGCATCTCTACAACACCATCGCGGAGGGGATCCGCAACATGCCGGCCTACGGGCCGCAGCTCACCCCGAGCGATCGCTGGGCGGTCGTGGCCTACGTGAAGGCCCTGCAGCTCAGCCAGAACGCGAGCATCGAAGACGTTCCCGCTGGCAAGCGGGACCTCTTGAGGTAAAGAGGAGAGGTACGATGAAACGACCGCCGGTCGTGGACATCTCGAAGGAAACGCGCCACCTGGGTGCCTGGGGACAGCGCGTCTTCCGCATCTCGGCCGTGCTGGGCGTGCTGGGGCTGGCCGCGAGCCTGTTCCTCGGCTGGTCGGCCGGCGATCACTGGGGGCGTTTCTACGAGGCCTACCTGGTGAACTACATGTTCTTCTTCAGCCTCGCCCTGGGCGCGCTGTTCTTCGTGTTGATCCAGCACGTGACCGGCGCCACCTGGAGCGTCGTGGTGCGCAGGCTGGCCGAGGGGCTGGCCACCAACCTGCCCTGGTTCGCGCTGCTGCTGATTCCGGTCCTGCTGGGGATGAAACATCTCTACCACTGGACCGACGTCGAACACGTCGCCCACGATCCCCTGCTCGCGGCGAAGACGCCCTACCTCAACAGCACCTTCTTCTATATCCGCATGGCGGTCTATTTCGTGGTCTGGTCGCTCATCGCGCGCTTCTACTATCGCCAGTCCTGCGCGCAGGATCAGTCCGGCGACATCGCCCACACCCAGCGCATGGAGCGCTTCAGCGGGCCGGCCATCGTCATCTTCGCCCTCACCGCGAGCTTCGCCAGCTTCGACCTGCTGATGAGCCTCGACCCGCACTGGTTCAGCACGATCTTCGGCGTCTACTTCTTCTCCGGCAGCGCGGTGGCCACCTTCGCGCTGCTCGCGCTCTGGTCGCACCTGCTGCAGAACTCGGGCATCCTGAGAAACGCCATCACCCGCGAGCACTATCACGACCTGGGCAAGCTGGTGTTCGCCTTCATCGTGTTCTGGGCCTACATCGCCTTCTCCCAGTACATGCTGATCTGGTACGCCAACATCCCCGAGGAGACCGCCTGGTACCTCGTGCGCCAATCGGGCGGCTGGACCACGGTGACCGTGCTGCTGCTCTTCGGCCACTTCTTCGCGCCCTTCCTCGGCCTGCTCTCGCGCTTCCCGAAGCGCCAGATGCTGCTGCTGACACCTGGCGCCCTCTGGGTCATGTTCATGCACTGGGTGGACATCTACTGGCTGGTCATGCCGAACTTCAGTCCGGACGTGGTGCCCCTGCATCTGCTCGACCTGACCCTGTTCGTGGGCCTCGGCGGAGTGACGACGGCCCTGGTGATGCGGCGCATGGCCAAGCAGGCCTGCATCCCGGAAAAGGATCCGCGACTGATCGGCTCCCTGGAATTCGAGAACGCCTAAGCCCCGCGAGGTACGCGCAGTGAAGTTCTTCGACGATCCCAAAAGCACCTCCACCGCGTGGGCGGGAGTGATCAGCTTCCTGGTCGTCATCCTGATGGTCATGTTCCTGCGGATCGTCTTCTACCGGATGGAGGCCACGGAACTCGCGGCCAAGCGCGGCACCGCCGGCATCGAGGCCATGGCGGAACTGCGCCAGGTTCAGGAAAACAGGCTGGGGAGCTACCGCTGGGTGAACAAGAGCGACGGCGCCCTGGCGATGCCGATCGAGGACGCCATGGCGCGGGTCGTGGCCACCCAGGACGCGGACGTGAACTGATGACGCGTCGCACCTGGCATGCCGCCGTCATGCGGTGGGCCGCCTCGGCGGCGCTGCTGACATGGGGCCTGGCGGCCGGGACGGCCTCGGCGCAGCTCAACAGCGAGATCCCGGAGCTCGAGGGCCTGGGAATCGTCCATCGGGGCGGCGTCGAGCTTCCGGGCGAACTCGTCTTCACCGACGAGAACGGCGAGACGGTGGAGCTGAACCGGTTCATCGGCGGCGACAAGCCGGTGATCATGACGCTCGTCTACTACAACTGCCCGATGCTCTGCAACCTGATGCTCGACAGCTTCGTGGCCGGCCTCAGGGATCTGGAGTGGACCGCGGGGCAGGAGTTCGACATCGTCACCGTGAGCATCGATCCGCGGGAGACGCCCGAGGCCGCCTGGCTGAAGAAGGCGCACCAGATCGAGAACTACGGCCGGCCCTCCGCGGCGGACGGCTGGCACTTCCTGACCGGGGAAGAAGCCCCGATCGCGGCACTGGCCGACTCGGTGGGCTTCAGCTTCCGGTTCAACGAAGAGCGGCAGGAGTACATGCATGCTGCCGGGCTCTTCGTGATCACGCCCGAGGGCGAGATCTCCCAGACCCTGCTGGGTCTGGAGTACCCGGCGAAGACCCTGCGTCTGGCGCTGGTGGAGGCCTCGGAGGGCGAGATCGGCGGCGCGCTGGATCAGGCGCTGCTCTTCTGCTTCGTTTACGACGCCGAGTCGGGGCGCTACGCGCCGGCGGCGATGAAACTCATGCGGCTGGCGGGGGGCGTCGTGCTCCTCGTGCTGGTCCTTTGGCTGAGCGTGTTCTGGCGGCGCGAACGCCGTCGGAAACTCCTGGTAGGGGTTTGATATCTTGAAACTGCTGAGCATGCTATTCGGGAACACGGGAAGCACCCTGCTGGCCAGGGCGGGCGGACCCTTCGGGATGCCGGAGCAGGCCTCCACGCTGGCTGCGCCGGTGGACGCCGTCTTCAATCTCATCCTCTGGATCTCCCTGTTCTTCTTCGTCCTCATCCTCGGTGTCATGGTGATCTTCATCCTGCGCTATCGCCAGCGCCACCACGGCGAGGTGCCGGAGGAAAGCCCCAGCCACAGCAATCTGCTGGAGTTCGTCTGGAGCATCATCCCGGTGATCCTGGTGATCGTCATCTTCACCCTGGGCTTCAAGGCCTTCCTGGGGCAGTACGTCATGCCCACCGACGCCTACGAGGTGAGCGTCAAGGCCCAGAAGTGGAGCTGGAGCTTCACCTATCCGAACGGCTACACCGACAGCGAACTGCACGTGCCGGTGAACCGGCCCGTGCGTCTCGTGATGACCTCCGACGACGTCCTGCACGCGTTCTTCGTGCCCGAATTCCGCGTGAAGCGGGACATCGTGCCCGGCCGCTACACCAAGGTGTGGTTCGAGGCCACGCGCGACGGCGAGTTCCCGATCTACTGCGCCGAGTACTGCGGCACCGGCCACTCGGACATGCTCTCCCGCGTGATCGTGCATCCCGCCGGCGAGTTCGAGCCCTGGCTGGCCGCGGCCGGCGACGTGCTGGGCACCCTGCCGCCCGCGGAGGCCGGCGCGTCCCTCTTCACCAGCCTCGGTTGCATGGCCTGTCACAGCACCGACGGGACCCGCCTGGTGGGTCCGTCGCTCAAGGACTTCTTCGGCAGCGAGCGCACCCTCAAGGGCGGCGGCAGCGCGACGGCGGACGAGGACTACACCCGCCGGTCCCTGCTGGAGCCGACGGTCGAGGTGGCCGAAGGCTTCGAGCCGGTCATGCCCACCTTCCAGGGGCGCGTGAGCGATGACGAGATCGGCTACATCATCGAGTACATCAAATCACTGAGCGAGTAGGGAACGGATACCGACTATGAGCCATGCCAACGCCAGTCATGCGAACGCCGCCGGCGACAACTACCTCACTCATTCGAGGGGGCTCCTGTCCTGGCTGACGACGCTGGACCACAAGCGGATCGGGGTGCTCTACCTGATCTCGGTTCTCGCCGCCTTCCTGCTCGGCGGGGTGCTCGCCGTCCTGATCCGCACGGAGCTGCTCACGCCCGGGCAGACCATCATGGCGGCGAAGACCTACAACCAGACCTTCACCCTGCACGGCGCCGTGATGATCTTCCTGTTCATCATCCCGGCCATCCCGGCGGCCTTCGGCAACTTCGTGCTGCCGGTGCAGCTCGGCGCCAAGGACGTGGCCTTCCCCCGCCTCAACCTGGCGAGCTGGTACTTCTATCTCGCCGGCGCGGTCCTCGCGGTGGCGTCGATCGTCATGGGCAGCGTGGACACGGGCTGGACCTTCTACACGCCCTACAGCACCACGACGAGCACCAGCGTGGTGCTGATCACCCTGGGCGCGTTCATGATCGGCTTCAGCTCCATCTTCACGGGGCTCAACTTCATCGTGACCATCCACAAGATGCGCCCGGCCTGGATGGGCTGGTTCAAGATGCCGCTCTTCCTGTGGGGCCTCTACTCGACCAGCATCATCCAGGTGCTGGCCACCCCCGTGCTGGGCGTCACGCTGCTCCTGCTCATCCTCGAGCGCGCCTTCGGCATCGGCGTCTTCGATCCCGCCCTGGGCGGCGACCCCGTGCTCTTCCAGCACTTCTTCTGGTTCTACTCCCACCCGGCCGTTTACATCATGATCCTGCCGGCCATGGGCATCATCAGCGAGCTGATGTCGGTGTTCAGCCGCAAGCCGATCTTCGGCTACAAGATGGTCGCCTACTCGAGCATCGCGATCGCGATCTTCAGCTTCCTGGTGTGGGGACACCACATGTTCACCAGCGGCCAGTCCAACCTGGCGAGCATGATCTTCAGCGCGCTCACTTTCAGCGTCACGATTCCCTCGGCCATCAAGGTGTTCAACTGGCTGGCCACCATGTACAAGGGCAGCATCCGCCTCGACACGCCGATGCTCTACGCCCTCTCCTTCCTGCTGCTGTTCACCATCGGCGGCCTGACCGGTCTGTTCCTGGCGACCCTGGCCACGGACGTCCACCTGCACGACACCTACTTCATCGTCGCGCACTTTCACTACACGATGATGGGCGGCACCCTGATCGCCTTCCTGGGCGGCCTGCACTACTGGTGGCCGAAGATGTTCGGCAAGATGTACAGCGAGGCGCTGGGACGCCTCGCCGCGGGCATGATCTTCGTGGGCTTCAACGTGACCTTCTTCACGCAGTTCTTCATGGGCATCCAGGGCATGCCGCGGCGCTACTTCAACTACCCGGCGGAGTTCACCATCCCTCACCAGGTGTCGACCTACGGCTCCTACTTCATGGGCCTGGGCTTCGTGCTGATCGCCGTCTACCTGATCCATTCGCTGCTGAAGGGCAAGCCGGCGCCGGCCAATCCCTGGGGCGGCGCCACCATGGAGTGGAAGTGCTCCTCGCCGCCGCCGCATCACAACTTCGATGAGGCGCCCGCCGAGCATGACCCTTACGATTTCAGCCCGCTGCGCTACGACGCCGAGAGCGACAGCTATCTGCCGGCCGACGGCGGGTCCCGGGCCTAGGCACTGAACGAAGAGAGCGGAGTCGAGACCTATGGCAAACCACGCTTCCCACGTCGCCCACCACTTCGACAGCTCGAAGCAGCAGTTCGAGTCGAGCAAGCTGGGCATGTGGCTCTTCCTCGCCACGGAGATCCTGCTGTTCAGCGGGCTGTTCGTGGCCTACGCGGTCTACCGGGTGAACCACCCGGAGATCTTCGAGTACGCCCACCAGTTCCTGGACAAGAAGCTGGGCGGCATCAACACGCTGGTGCTGATCTTCAGCAGCTTCACCATGGCCTGGGCCGTGCGCGCGGTGCAGCTGGGCAAGCAGAAGAAGGCCGTGACGCTCCTGGTGATCACGCTCATCTGCGCCTTCGGCTTCCTCGGCATCAAGTACGTGGAATACGAGCACAAGTGGAAGCACGGACTCCTGCCGGGAACCCACTACAACCCGGAGCACGTGGTCACCGGCACGGATCACGCGGAGCTCCCGGCTCCCGTCGCCAGCCACGACGGCAGCGCGAGCTCGCTCATCGCGCCGGCCGCCGAGGCGCCCGCCGGCCTGGCCGCTCCGGTCGAGACCGCGGCGGATCACGGCGCGGCGCACGGACCGAGTGGGGAGAGCCCGAAGAACGTCCATATCTTCTTCGGCATCTACTTCGCCATGACGGGCCTGCACGGCCTGCACGTGATCGCCGGCATGGTGGTGATCACGTGGATGATCATCCGCACCCGGCGCGGCGACTTCGGCCCCGACTACTACACACCGGTCGACCTCACCGGCCTCTACTGGCACCTGGTCGACATGATCTGGATCTACCTCTTCCCGCTCCTCTACCTGATCCGATAGGTCGAGCGGAGAAGACAGGAAGGAATCGACGATGACGCATTCGGACGCCGGCAAGAACCACGTGCACGTGGTGCCCCTGAAGATCCTCGCGGCCGTGTTCGCGGCCCTGCTCTTCCTCACCTTCGTCACCGTGGCGGTGACCTGGGTGGATCTCGGCCCACTGAACATCATCGTCGCTCTCGGCATCGCCACGCTGAAGGCCGTCCTCGTGGCTCTGTTCTTCATGCACCTGAAGTACGACCGGCCCTTCAACTCGGTGGTGCTGGTGGGCACGATCTTCTTCGTGATCCTGTTCATCTCGATCGCGCTCCTGGACACCCTGGAGTACGCGGACGATCTGATCCCCGGCTACGCGCCGGCCATCGAGCAGAACGTCGGACACTGATCGCCGAATCGATCCACGGAAACGCGAAACGGGAGCCCGCAGGGGCTCCCGTTCTTCGTTGGGGGTGTCGTGGGAGTCAGGGCGTGGCGAGCAGCGCCTCGGCGTCTTCGATCTGCGAATGCCAGGCGAACCAGTAGGCCTGGACGGCCAGGACGCCCTCGCCGCTCACCTCGGCCACGGACGGCGTGCCAGGCCAGTGGCGGAAGCTCAGCTCGGCGTCGCCCTGGGTCGTGCGCCAGGCCCCCGACGCGCCGCTGCGCTCGGCGATGAGGGGGAAGGGGTAGAGCCTCCGCTCGCCGCCGGCCCATACCGACAGCACCGGTGTCTTGTGACGCATGAGCTTCGCTTCTTCGAGCCCGCGCACGGGGAACTGCAGCCGGTCGGAGCCCTCGTAGCTAACGTAGGGCCGCCGTCGGTACTTCTTGTGCAGCCAGACGGGATCCGGCGCCAGCACCAGCGAGTTCGGGTGCCGCTCGCGCCACGCGCCCCAGCGAGTGAGCCGCGCGGGGATGCGGCGCAGCTGCTCGTTCCGCCCCGCCGCCGGGCCCGTCAGCGCCCGCCCGGTGAGCTGGCTCCAGAGGCTCTCGCCCTCGCGGTCGTAGAGGAGCGTGTTGGAGTTGTACAGCAGCCCGCTCACGCCGAAGTGCGCCGATCCGTCCGTCAGCTCGCGATCGTAGGCGCAGGCGGCGCCGCAGAGGGGATTCCAGGTCACCAGCACCGGCCGACCGGCCAGTGTGTCCAGCAGCACCTCGTGCCAGTTGAGTATCGACACGGGATAGGCCCGCGACTCGCCGCCCACGCTCACGCCGATCACGCGGTCGTGATCGAAGAGGAAGGGCTTGCGGCCCTCGGCGTTGAGGGAATCGAGACCGCGCGCGTCCAGGTAGTCGGGGAAGGCGAGCGCCTGGAGGCCGTCGCGGGGCACGCCGGAGGGCACGACATCCTCGGGCGCGATCGCCGCCAGGGAGTCGATGACGAAGCCGTAGGTGGAGACGTTCCGGCCGTCGCCCTTGAGCCCGCCTTCCGCGAACTCCCTGCGCATCTTGTGCTGCCAGCCGAGCGCGAGGAAGCCCAGGAAGAAGGCGAAGGCGAAGAGCCAGGCGTTGCGCTTGCGCAGGATCATCGGGCGGGACCGGTCCGGTCGCCGGAGGCGATCACCTGACCGCGCGCCGCGTCGCGTCCGCCGCTCTCATCCCGGTCGGTCGGGCCCATGAGCAGGAGGATCAGGGCCAGGGGCAGCACGATCACGCTGGCGAGGAAGAGCTGCCGCGCGCTGCGCCGGTCGAGACGCCGCCAGAGCCGCACGCTCAGCACGACCAGCACCAACATGAGCAGCATGAAGCCCGCCGCGAAATGGGGGCCGGTGAGTCCGGTCATGGCGAAGGCCACGCCCAGCGGAAGCAGCGCGAGGCTGTAGAGTACCGTGAGGGCGCCGGTGAGCTGGCCGGCGGCGTCGATGGCCGGCAGCATGCGGAAGCCGGCGCGGGCGTAGTCGTCGCGGTAGAGCCAGGCCAGGGCCAGGAAGTGGGGGATCTGCCACAGGAAGAGCAGCAGGCCCAGGAGCCAGGCGCCACCCTCGAGACGGCCGGCGGCCGCCGTCCAGCCCAGCATGGGCGGCAGCGCGCCGCAGACGGCGCCCACGAGCGTGTTGAGGGAGCTGCGCGGCTTCATGGGCGTGTAGATCAGCACGTAGATCAGCACCGTGCTCAGGGCCAGCCCGGCCGTGAGCAGGTTGGTGCCCAGCAGCAGGATCGTCTGTCCGGCCACGAGCATCAGGAGCGCCAGCGTCACCGCGTGCCGGCGACTCAGGCGTCCGCTCGGCAGGGGGCGGTGCCGGGTGCGGTCCATGATGGCGTCGCGGTCCCGCTCCCAGACCTGGTTCAGGGTGTTGGCGCAGAAGGCGCAGAGCGCGGTGCCGACCAGCGTGGCCAGCAGTTCCACCGGGTCCAGCGGCCCACGGCGCGCCATGAGGTAGGCCACCAGGGTGGTCACCAGCACCAGGCTGCTCAGCCGGGCCTTGGTCAGCACCACGTAGAGCCCGGGGAGGTCGCGCAGGGCGGGACGGGGGAGGTTCGCGGACATGGGAGTCACGGTTTCCGTTGGACGCCTAAGAGGGTTTGCATGAGGGCCGCGTCGCGTTTAGGATGGCGAGTTGCCGGCAGGCCGCAGCCGGACCGCACCAAGGTAGCAACTTCCCTCCCCCGTTTAAAGGGATAATGTGACGGCGCAAGGGTTTAGGCCTTGCGGGTCCCGATTGGAAGGAACCGATCCATGACCACGGCAACCCTGCCGACACCCCTGCCGGGCGAGAGGCGCGCGGAGCTTTTCGCCCTTGGTTTCGGGGTGACCACGGCCATGTGGACCCTGGCCTACCTCAGCCGAATCCTGCCGGCGCTCCTGCCGCCGCCGCTGACCTTCTTCCTGTTCCTCGTCTGTCTGTTCCTCGGCGGCGTCCTGGCGGGCTGTCACACGGAGCGCGGGGTGCCGGGCGGGTTCGCCGTGGGCGGGCTGGCCTCGCTCCTGAATCTGATGATCCTTGGCAGCGTCATCGGCGGGGACATGCCGGGCGAACTGAAGCGGTCCGCGATGCTCTGGATGCCGGGCAGCGTGCTCGTCGGCATGGGCCTGGGCGGCGTCGGCGCCCTCGTGGGACGGATCCGCGCGAAGAAGCGGGGCGGCGTGAGGACGCCGGCCATGGGCTGGAACGCGGTGTTCGCGTCGGTGGCCTCGGCCACGACCCTGATGCTGCTCGGCGCAGGGGGGCTCGTGACCAGCCAGGAGGCGGGTCTCGCGGTGGTGGACTGGCCCAACAGCTTCGGCCACAACATGTTCCTCTATCCGCTGTCCAAGATGACCGGCGGGATCTTCTACGAGCACGCGCATCGCCTGCTGGGATCCCTGGTGGGCCTGGCGACCCTCTTCCTCACGCTCCACCTGCAGGCCGCGGAGACGCGCCGCTGGATGAAGGTGCTGGCCTGGATCGCCCTGCTGCTCGTTATAATCCAGGGGATCCTGGGCGGATTGCGCGTCACCGGCCGCTTCACCATGAGCCAGTCTCCCGAGGCGATGGCGCCGAGCATCACGCTGGCGATCGTGCATGGAGTGCTGGGGCAGATCTTCCTCGGGCTGCTCGTCGCGATCGCGGCCTTCAGCAGCCGCGCCTGGACCACGGCCGCGCGCGTGTCCCGCCCGACGGCTCTCACGGACCGCCAGCTCGCCCCGATCCTGGTGGGCGTTGTGTGGATCCAGCTGATCCTGGGAGCCCTGTTGCGGCACCTGGCCGTGGCGACCCTCTGGCACGTGAGCTTCGCGATACTCGTGCTGCTGGTGGCGGTGAGCGTGGGGGCGAGGAACTGGGGGCTCTACGGCGGCCTGCCGGCGCTCAGGCCCACCGGGCGTGCGCTGACGATACTCATCGGTGTGCAGCTGCTGCTGGGAACAGGAGCGCTGGCCGCGGTGAGCGGCACGCCGGACCCGATGGACATTCCCTGGTGGGAGGTGGCGTTCGCCACGTTCCACCAGATGCTCGGCGCCGCGATCCTGGGCCTGGCGGTACTCATCATGGTGTGGACGCGGCGGCTGCTGCAGCCCGACGACTGAGGTTCGGCGGCTATTCCCCGCCGCCCGCCAGCGCCCTGGTCGCGCTGGCCTCGATGCTGGAGAGGTCGATGGAGAGCCGCACCGGCTCGGCCTCGCTGAAGTCGAACCCGACCTCCGTGAAACCCATGCCGCGGGCCATCGAGCCCAGCGTCGCCTCCGCGCTCTTCTGCAGATCGTGGCGCATGCTCTCGACCAGCTGCCGCGACAGCCCCTCGGCCTCCGCCTTCGCGGCGCCGATGAGCTGGTTCTTGTCCTCGGGGCCGAAGGTGCCGCCGAAGGCCTGGGCCAGCCACTTTGGCAACAGGCTGGGCACGAAGCCGGCCTTCTGCTCGTCGTAGATCTCCATGCCCTTCATCTGGATCTCGTAGTAGGCGGGTGGCAGGGTGAAGCGAACGCGACCGGTCTCGTCGACGTCGGCGCGGAAGGTCTCGTGACGCAGGTCGAAGCGAAAATCCACGACGAAGTCGAAGATGATGGCCGCCTGCTTGGAGCTGAGCAGCCAGGTCATCCACTTCTCGCCCCAGTCGCCCAGCAGGTGGTCGCGGCTGGTGACGATCTGCTTGGTGAAGACCTTCAGCACGACCAGCTCGCCGACGCTCTTGAAGGCGTCCACCGAGCTGCCGGTCGTGATGCGTGCCCCGCCGCCCCGCTTGCGCCTGCGGAAGGCGATCACGACGACGAAGGCGAGCAGGAAACCGATCACGAGTCCGAAGAGCAGGCTGTCCATGGATCCTCCCGGGCTGACGGACGCTGGCATTCTAGGGGTCGGGGAGCGCGGCGTCTACCGGTGAGACCGATTCCGATTCATCGCTGTTCACGATTCCTGGCCGACAGGGTTCGATCTTGCTAGAGTCCAAATATGAATCCCGGAGCCGTCGCCCCCGCCCTGATCGCCCTCGCTCTGATCGTCTTCGCGCCTCCCGCGCGCGGCGAGTTGATCGAGGTGATGAGCTTCAACATCCGCTACGGCACCGCCGCCGACGGCGACAACGCCTGGTCGCTGCGCCGGGAGATGGTGACGTCGCTCATCGCCCGTGAGGGCCCGACCGTGCTCGGGATCCAGGAGGCCCTGGAGTTCCAGCTCGACGAGATGCTGCTCGACCTGCCCGGCTATCTCGCCGTGGGCGTCGGCCGCGATGACGGCGACCGGGCCGGCGAGTTCTCCGCGATCCTCTACGATTCCCACCGCCTCGACGGCGAGGAGTCGGGCACTTTCTGGTTTTCCGACCACCCCGAAGAGCCCGGGTCCATCGCCGAGGACTGGGGCAACCGCATCCCGCGCATCTGCACCTGGGCGCGCTTCCGGGCGAAGGGGGAGAAACGAAGCTTCACCGTCTGGAACCTGCACTGGGATCACGAGGCCCAGAAGTCCAGGGTGCGGAGCGCCGGGCTGCTGCTCGCCATGATCCGCGAGTTCGGCGCGGCCGGGGAACCCTACCTGGTGATGGGCGACTTCAACGCGGGCGAGTCCAACCCCGCCGTGCGGCTCCTGCTGGAGAGCGGTCTGCGGGACAGCTTCCGCGTGCTGCATCCGAAAGCCGAGGGCGTGGGCACCTTCGGAGCGTTCAGCGGGCGCCGGGACGGGGAGAAGATCGACGCCATCCTCATCTCCCCCGCCTGGGCGGTGCGGGGCGCTGCGATCCTGCACGACAACCGCAAGGGACGCTATCCGTCCGACCACTACCCGGTCACGGCCACGCTCGTTCTCACCACCGACGCGGGGGAGCCGAGTCCGAAACGCAAACCGAAGTGAATGGGAGGGGAGACATGCCGAACACCACCGAGAACCTGAAAGAGGCCTTCGCCGGCGAGAGCCAGGCCTATCAGAAGTACTCCGCCTTCGCCGACAAGGCGGAGAAGGACGGCTTCGCCAACATCGCGAAGCTCTTCCGCACGACCGCCGAGGCGGAGCGGATCCACGCGGCCGGCCATCTGTCGGCGCTGGACGGCGTCGGCGATACCGCCGCGAATCTCGAGGCCGCCATCGAGGGCGAGACCTACGAGGCCGAGCAGATGTATCCGCCCATGCTCGAGCGGGCCGAGGCGGAGGGCCACAAGGCGAAGCGCATGTTCAGGTTCGCCGTGGAGGCGGAGAAGGTGCACGCCGAGCTGTATGCGCGGGCGCTGGCCGCGGCGAAGGAAGGGAAGGACCTGGATACGTCGGCCTTCCACTTGTGCCCTGTCTGTGGTCACATCGAGTTCGGTGAAGCGCCGGAGAAGTGCCCGATCTGCGGTGTTCCCGGCAGCAAGTACGTGCGGATCTGAGATGCATGAAAAGGCGGCGGTGACCTCCGAGTGAGGTCACCGCCGATCGTGGATCAGTAGAGGGCCTTCACCTGGCTCCAGGTGGAGTTCGAAGTCGCCACGGATTCCTCGCGCGGCTCCTGCCGGATCGTGAACTCCGTGATGGTGTTGGGCACGTCCACCGAGAACATGAACGTGTGGAAGGCTCCGTTCGCGAAGACGCCGCCGGTGGCGTTGTGGACGTCCTCGCCCAGGGTCACGGAGGTGTAGGGCGCGAAATCGAGCGATGAGTTGTAGTCGGGCGCGTCGAAGTCGAGACCGTCGCCGAGGGGCGACTGGGTGAAGCCCGCGCCCGTGCCGAAGCCCAGGGAAATCTGGTAGCCGATCCAGTCGGAACCGGTTCCGTTGGAGACGCCCTCGATGAAGACGTACTCCGTCGTCGGCACGCCGAAGTCCTCCACCGTGAAGACCATGTCGATGTAGTTCACCGACCCGAAGGCCTTCTGGTTGATCGAGACGTAGTTCGGCGAGGCGCCGACGACGTCGTCGTTGGCGAGGTCGGTGGTGACGACCTCGTTGAAGGACATGCTGGCGAGTCCGGGACCGGAGGCTCCGCCGAACATGGTGATGACGCTGGCCTGCGCCGCCGGCATGGCCAGGGCGAGAGCGAGCACTGCGATGAGCATGGAGAAATGGCGCGGTGTGATTGCGAATGGGCTATGATGTCCTCGCGGATTCAACTCACAAGTGCAACTCATCTAGCTAGACAGGAAAGGCCAACG
>CAYNQX010000031.1:0-46029 GCA_964399495.1 uncultured bacterium | reverse complement strand
GACGCCGATGCCGTAGAGGGTGGCGGGCACGATGCCCTGGACGCGCAGCTTGCGGGTGACGGACTTGCCGGTGCCCTCGCGGACGCTGGCTTTGAGTTCGAGGGTCTGCATTTTTCCTCCCGGCCTGCCGCCCCGGCGCGCGTGGCCGGGATACGAAGGCGGAGCTCAGGGTGCTGAGTTCAAATGAACAGTGAACTTACGGATTCCGCGTTATGTATGCGACGAATCGCCTCTCCGAGCAAGGGGGCGACGTCAAGAATCTTGAATTTTTCCGGTAGGGCGTCGTCGTGCTGCAGGGAGTTCGTGATCGCCACCTGCTTCAGAGGCGAGGCTTCCAGGCGACGTTTCGCCTCTCCGGAGAGCAGGCCGTGGGTCGCGGCGGCCCGCACGGTGTTGGCCCCCCGCTCCATGCAGAGCTCGGCGGCGTTGGCCAGGGTGCCGGCGGTATCGATCATGTCGTCGACGATGATGACGTCCTTGCCCTCCACCTCGCCGATCAGGTTCATGGTTTCGGAAACATTCGCCGCCGGACGGCGCTTGTCGACGATGGCGAGGTCGGCATCAAGGCGCTTGGCGAAGGCGCGGGCCATCTTGACGCTGCCGACGTCGGGCGACACCACAGCGGGGGCGGAGAGGTTCAGCCGCTCCACGTAGTCGAGCAGCACGGGGGCGGCGAAGAGGTGGTCGAGGGGAATATCGAAGAAGCCCTGGATCTGGGGCGTGTGGAGATCGATCGTGAGGCCGCGATCCGTGCCCGCCCCGGCGATGAGGTTGGCCACCAGCTTGGCCGTGATCGCCACGCGCGGCTTGTCCTTGCGATCCTGTCGCGCGTAGCCCAGATAGGGAATCACGGCGGTGACGCGGGCGGCCGAGGCGCGCTTGCAGGCGTCCACCAGGATCAGCAGTTCCATGAGATTGTCGGCGGGAGCGGGAGTGGACTGGATGATGTAGACGTCCACGCCTCGTATGTTCTCCTGCACGTGAGCGTAGATCTCGCCGTCGGCGAAACGCTCGATGGTGGTTTCCGTGAGACTGCGCCCCACGTAGCGGCCGATGAGTTCGGCCAGGGGACGGTTGGCGGTGCCGCTGATGAGACAGAGATCTTCCCGGGTGGAGAACATCCTAAACCTCGGTGGTGGCCGTTCGAGCCCTCGTCACGGACGGCAGGTTTTGAGCCTCACGTGCCCACGGCGGGCAGCATTATGAACAGGAAAAGGTTGGGGCGGGAGGAATCGAACCTCCGATACAGGAGCCAAAACCCTGCGACTTGCCACTTGTCGACGCCCCAGTCCGAAAGCGTGCAATTCCCCGGTGGTCTAGAGGTCTTCTCCCGTGGAGTAAGAGGTTTCTCCCGCCTCCAGGCGGGCCTGCTCCTTCGCGTACTCGCTGAGGATACGGGCCTCGATCTTCTGGCGCGTGTGGTTGTTCACCGGGTGCGCGATGTCTTGGTATGTGCCGTCGTTCCGCTTGCGACTGGGCATGGCGACGAAGGTGCCGTTGGCCCCCTCGATGATCTTCAACCCGCGCACCACGAAGCAATCGTCGAACGTGACGCTGGCGAAGGCCTTGAGCTTGTCGTCGTTGCGGAGGGAGATGCGGACCTCGGTGATCTCCATTTATTCCTCCCGGTCGAACGGTATCCTCGCAGGGCTGCCTCTGCGGCTAGCCGTCAAGGCCGATTCCGGTGGTCCGGGGTTTCGCCACCCGGACCCGCCATCTCGCCTTCAGGGCCTCCCCGGCGATCTCCGCGGTTTTCATGTCCGCGAAGGTGCCGAAAACGGTCGACCCGCTCCCGCTCATGAGGGCATGAACCGCTCCCTCGACCTTCAGGGCCTCCGCTATCTCGTCGAAGACCGGGTAGGCGGGAAAGACGACGTCCTCCAGACGGTTCTTCAGCACCATTCCGGAGGCGGGAAATCGAGACAGATAAACCTTAACTTGTTCGACACTAACCCGATACGGATTCCCTGTCAAGCCCAATCTCAAATGCTCATATGCCCACGCGGTGGAGATGGAGATTTCGGGAAAAACCAGCAAGAATGCACCCTGGGAGAGCGGCGGAAGCTGCCTCAGAAGCTCTCCCCTTCCTCCCGCGACGGCGGTGCCGCCCTTCAGGAAGAAGGGAACGTCACTTCCGAGTTCCAGGGCCAGGGATGCGAGTTCATCGGCATCCAGACCGAGTCTCCAGAGGCGATTCAGGGCCAACAGGGTCGCGGCGCCGTCGCTGCTGCCGCCGCCGAGCCCGCCGCCCACGGGAATCCGCTTCCAGAGCTTGGCCCTGACGCCGCCGAGGCGTCCGGGGCGCGCCTCGTTCAGAAGTTCGTAGGCCCGGCGGAGGGTGTTGTCCGGCCGATCGGGGAGCTGCCCCTCGGCCAGCGACAGGCGGAATCCCTTGAGATCCGGATCCTTGCGATACTCGATCTCATCGCCGAAGTCCAGGGTCTGGAACAGGGTTTCGATCTCGTGGAACCCGTCCCGACGGCGCTTGATCACCTCGAGGCCCAGGTTCACCTTGGCCGGCGCGAAGGCCCGCAGGCTGCCGCTCATTCGCCCAACCCCACTTTCCAGAGGATGAACAGGGCCCAGCCGATGGCCGTGAGCAGGATTCCGCGGTCCCGCAGCAGGACCTCGGAGGGGTCGCCCCCCCACTCCTTGTGCTGGATCAGGTAGAGATAGCGCATCACGCCGAAGGCCACGAAGAGGTTCGAGGCGAGGAACCCCGTGCCGTAGCGGGCCACGGTGCTGGGCCAGAGCGTGTACAGGGCGTAGGCGACGACGACCGTGCCCGCCGACAGGCCGACGAGCTGGTCCAGAAGCGGCGCGCTGTACTTGGAGAGCACGGGACGATGGCCGCCGGGATCGTCGAGAGCCAGGAGCTCGCTGCGGCGCTTGGCGAAGGCCAGGAACAGCGAGCCGAAGAAGGTGCAGATGAGTAGCCAGGGAGAGAGGAGGACGCTCTCGGCGCCCGCTCCGCCGCCGAAACCGGTCACCAGATGCTCGGCCAGCACCGCCACGCCGGCCACGGCCCGGAGCACGAAGTTCATGGCGATACCGAAGACGTCGAGGATCACCTGATGCTTCATCCAGAGGGAGTAGAGCAGGTTCACGCCGAGGAACACCACGGCCAGCAGGAGGAAGTTCCGGCCCAGGAGCCAGCTCCCCGTGAGCGCCACCACCAGCAGGAGCGGCATGCCGAAGTTGAATGCCGCCAGGGACAGCCGGCCCGAGGCGAGGGGGCGGTGCTGCTTCTTGGGATGGAGGCGGTCCTTGTCGATGTCCAGACGGTCGTTGAGCAGGTAGACCGCCCCCGACAGCAGGCAGAAGATCGCGCAGGCGGAGAGGCTCCGCATGAGCAGGTCCGGATTGCCGGCCTGACGCGCGAAGACCACGCCGAACAGGACGATCAGATTCTTCGTCCACTGACGGGGACGCAGCCCCTCGAAGAACGCGGCGACGCCATTCATTCGACGCCTTCCCGCTTCTGCTGCCCGTTGCCGGCGAGGACGTCGCGGATCTTCGCGACGAGCAGGTCGATCGCCACCTCGTTCTGGGCGCCCTCGGGCACGATGAGGTCGGCGTAGCGCTTCGAGGGTTCGACGAAGCGCAGATGCATGGGCCGCACCGTCTCCTGGTACTGATGGATGATCGACTCCACGCTGCGCTCGCGGTTGCGGATGTCGCGATGCAGGCGACGGATGAAGCGTTCGTCGGCGTCGGCGTCGATGTAGATGCGGATATCCATGCGCCGCCGCAGCGCCTCGTGCTCGAGCACCAGGATCCCCTCGAGCAGGATGATATCGGCATCCTTGACCGGCGTGCCCTCCTTGAGGCGGGAGTGGCTCTCGTAGTCGTAGCGGGGCTGGAGGATCTCGTCGCCGGCGCAAAGGGCGTCGAGGTGCGCGAGCAGCAGGTCGGTTTCGAAGGCCTCGGGGTGGTCGTAGTTGATCCGCTCCCTATCCGACATGCCCAGGTGGCTGTTGTCGTGGTAGTAGGAGTCGTGATGGATCAGCTCCACCCGCTCGTAGGGAAAGTGGCTCTTCAGCTTGAGGGCCACGCTGGTCTTTCCCGACCCCGTGCCGCCCGCGATGCCGATGATGATGGGAGCCCGCTTCATGTCCGCCTCCTCGTCGACCGCCTCTCGCAGACGATCGGGCTGCAAGCTAGCACATGGGGACGGTTCCTGCCAATGCTCCGACCCGCGGCTCGCGCGCGATGCCGCGCGCCTTCAGATCGCCAGCCAATCCATCTCATCCAGGTAGCGCCGCAGGGCGTCTTCCCAGGGCGGCATCGCCGCGCCGCGCAGCTCGGTCAGGCGCGAACCGCCCAGGCGGCTGTTGGCGGGACGGGGCGCGGGACGGGGATACTCCTCGCTCGTGCAGGGCGTCACCCGCTCGGAGGGCAGTCCGAGTCCCTCGGCGATGGCCCGCGCGAAACCGAACCAGGTGGTCTCCCCCGCGTTGCTGCAGTGAAAGACGCCCACGCCGCCGGTCTCGCCGATGTCGAGAATCGCCTTCGACGAATCCCGCGTGTAGGTGGGCGCGCCGATCTGATCGTCCACCACCTTGAGGGTGCGTCCCTCGCGGAGCAGGCCGCCGATGGTGGTGACGAAGTTGTTGCCGTCGGGGCCGAAGGACCAGCTCAGGCGCAGCACGGAGCCGCCCGCGGCGAGGACCTGCGTCTCGCCCATCAGCTTGGAACGGCCGTAGGCCGTGGCGGGACCGGTGGGATCGTCCTCCAGATAGGGCGAGGCCTTGTCGCCGCCGAAGACGTAATCGGTGCTCACGTAGACGCAGCGCGCCCCCGCTTCGGCGGCTGCCCGGGCCACGGCCCCGCTGCCCTCGCCGTTGATCGCCAGCGCCATCGCCTCGGCGCTTTCGCAGCCGTCGACGTCGGTCATCGCGCCGCCGTGAATCACGAGGTCCGGGGCGAGGCGAAGCACCGCGGCCCCCGCCTCGGCGCTCCGGGTCAGGTCGAAGTCCGGCAGGTCGAGGCCATGGACCTCGTGGCCGCGAGCGGCCGCCTCTTCCATGAGTCGACGACCCAGCATTCCTCCGGATCCGGTGATCGCGACGCGCATCACTGGGCCAGGGCGTTGATCGCCAGGATCAGGCCGCTGAGCGATGCCGCCGTGATCAACACCTCGGAGAAGATGGAGAGATTGGAGCGCCCCACCACGATGACGTCGCCGCGGTGCAGGTTCTCCTCGGCGCTCACCCTGCGGCTGCGTCCATCCAGGCCGACCACGTGAAGCTTCCTGGCGCTGCCGCGGTCGCTCGTGCCGCCGGCCATCGCCAGGTACTGACCGACTTTCCAGGACGGCACGTAGCGCTGCGCGCCGGGGTTGCGGACCTCGCCGAGCACGAACACCTCGCCGCTGCGCCGGGGCACGTAGAGCACGTCGTCGTTCAGGATCGGCATCTCGGCCAGCTCGCCGCCGCGCAGCACCTCGCGCAGGTCGAAGCGGATGAACCGGTCGCGCTCCGTGCCCTTGCGCTCGAGCACCGCCTGATCGGGCAGGGCCCGGCCGCGGGTCTCGCCGAGCCTGTGCACGAGATCGCCCAGCGTCTCGCCGGGGCTCAGGTAGATCTCCCCCAGGCGCTCCCCGGCGCCCTCGAGGAACACCCGGTTCATGAGCGGCTTGCGGCTGCCCACGACGATGGTGTCGCTGGGCCGGAGCGGCATCTGGCTGTCGGAGTCGTCCAGGAGGACGATCACCACCTCCTCCTCGTCCCGCTCGAGCAGGATGGAAGCGGCCAACGCGTCCTGGGTGAAGCCCTGGGCGTAGTGGATGAAGTCGGCGAGGGTCTCGCCCTCACGCCACTCGTAGGTGCCGGGGCGGTTGACCTCGCCGATCACGGTCACCGTGTCGGTGCGCAGGGGCACGAAGATCGCCGTGCCGCCGGGGCAGTAGGGATTGGCGTTCCAGTCGCCCTCGAGCTGGAAGGGATAGAGATCCAGCCGCGTGACGCGGCCACCGTCGCGGAACTCGACGAAACGCTTGCTTCCGCGCGCGCCGGGGCCGCCCGCGGCGCGGATCGCGCTGCTGATCCGTGAGCTGGCGTGGAGCGTCACGGCGCCGGGAATCTTCACCTCGCCGAGCACATGGACGTTGATGCGGCGCGGCTTCTGAAGGTAGAGACTCACCTCGACCTCGGGCATGAGGGGCCGGAGCACCTCGGCCACCCGCGCCTGGGTCTGGTTCAGGCTGAGCCCGGCGACCCGCTCCCGCAGACCGCCTTCCCATTCCAGCAGCCCCTCCGGCATCACCGTCAGCTCCAGGCGCCGCAGGCTTTTACCGTCGAGAAGCAGGAGCAGGCGATCGCCGGGGCCGACGATGTAGTGGTCGCGTCCGACCTCGCTGTCGAGCGCCCAGTCCCCATCGACGAAGGATGCCTCCGCCCCGGGCATCGCGAGGCCATCGAGATCCAGGGACGGCTCGGCCCCGCCGGGCGCCGGCGTCAGGAGCGCCAGCATCGCCAGAATCAGGACCGCCGCCATGAGCCCGGCGCCGTGCCGGTTCAGGCTCCTCGTATCGCGCATCATGACTCCTCTCCACTCCCGTCCGCGGCCTGGGCGAGTGCGTCGCCGAGAGCCGCGAGTACCGTGTCGAACTGATCGGCATCGGCCAGGCCGGCCTGGGCCATGGTCGGGCTGCCGCCTCCGCGGCTGCCGAGCGCCGCCGCCACCGCGGCCGTGAGCTTGCCCGCGTGAATCCCCCGGGCCAGCAGGGCATCGGCCACCAGGATCACGAAGGAGGTCTTCCCTCCCGCGCGAGCGAGCAGCACACCCGCCGCCTCGCCGAGCTTGCCGCGGATGGAGTCGGCCATGCCGCGGATCGCCTTGGGATTGTCGGCTTCGAGCTCGCCCCTGAGCAGGGCGATGCCGCCGAACTCGCCCGCGGGCGACAGCAGCTCCTCGCTGCTGGCCGCGGCCTGCTTGGCGCGCAGGGCGTCCAGCTCCTTGCGCAGCTTCTGGCGGTCGGACATGAGCTCGGCGACGCTCCGGTCCAGCTCCGCCTCGGGCACTCTGAGCCTCTGGATCAGGTCGCCCAGGCTGCGCCTGCCGCCGGCGATCGCCTCCTGCGCCGCCAGGCCGGTGAGCACCTCGATGCGACGGACGCCGCTGGCCACGCTGCTCTCGGACGTGATGATGAAGGGCCCCACGGCGCCGCTCGCCTCGAGGTGGGTGCCGCCGCAGAGCTCCATCGAAGTGTCGGCGATACTTACCACCCGCACCTCATCGCCGTATTTCTCGCCGAAGAGGGCCATCGCGCCGCGCTCCATCGCCTCGTTCAGGCTCAGCGTCTCGTTGCGCACGGGCAGGTTGGCGAGCACCCACTCGGTGACCTGCAGCTCCACGGCCGCCATCTCCTCGGCGCTCAGGCCGCGGAAGTGGTTGAAGTCGAATCGGAAGATGTCCGGCCCCACCCAGCTGCCGGCCTGCGTGGCCTCGTCGCCGATCACCCGGTGCAGGGCCGCGTGCAGCAGGTGCGTGCCGGTGTGGGCGCGGGCTATCGCCGCGCGCCTCGCGGCGTCCACGCGAGCGGCAAGCGGTTCGGCGGCCAGCCGCTCGAGAGCGGTGTCCCTGTTCAGTTCCGCGGGCAACGCGACGCGATGGCAGAGACGGCTGCCGCGCTTGTTGACGTCGCTCACCGGGAGCATGGCGCCATGCAGGGTCAGCGATCCGGTGTCGGCGCTCTGCCCGCCCGAGGTGGCGTAGAAGGGGGTCCTGTCCAGCACCAGCTCGAGTTCATTCTCGCCGACCTCGCGCCATTCGGTGGCACGGACTTCGGCCTCGAGCGAGTCGTAGCCGACGAACTCCGAGACGGGCGGGGCGTCCACGAGTGACTCGTAGCTCGCCTCGTCGGTGCCGGGATCGGCGCCGGCGAAGTTGCTCGACTGCTGGGAGAGCTTGCGGTCGGCCTCCAGGGCTTCCTGGTAGCCCGCCTCGTCGACGCTGAGCTGCTCATCCTCGGCCATCTCCCGGGTCATCTCCCAGGGGATGCCGAAGGTGCTGTAGAGCTTGAACACCTCCGCGCCGGGCAGCTCGCCGCCGCCGCCGGCCTTCACCTGATCGACCAGTTCGCGGTAGCGCCCCACGCCCTGCTCGATGGTGCGCAGGAAGCGCTCCTCCTCGCTCTTCACGGCCAGGGCGCTGCGTTCGGCGCGCTCGGCCAGCTCGGGATAGACGCCGCCCATGTGCTCGCCCACCAGGCCGAGCACGCGGTAGAGCATGGGCTCGTGCACGTCGAGGGTGCGCAGCGACATCATCGCGCGGCGCAGGATGCGGCGCAGCACGTAGCCGCGGCCCACGTTGCTGGGCACGAGGCCCTCATGAAGGGTGAAGGTGAGGGCGCGCGCGTGGTCGGCGATGCGGCGCAGGGCCACCAGGGCCTCGCCCTGTTCGGGGCCGTCGTAGCCGGTGAGCTCGCGGATGCCGTCCATGATCGGGCGGAAGAGGTCGGTTTCGAAGATGTTGGTCTTGTCCTGCACCATCAGCACCATGCGCTCCAGGCCGGCGCCCATGTCGATGCCGCGGTTGGGAAGGGGCGGACGGCTGCCGTCCTCCTGCTGGTCGTACTGGGGGAACACCTCGTTCCATACCTCGACGTAGCGGTCGTCGAGGCCGGGCCCGCCGCCGACCTGGCCGGAGGCGTGCTCGGGGCCGAGGTCCCAGTAGATCTCGCTGCTGGGGCCGCAGGCGCCGGTGCTGCCGGCCGGACCCCAGAAATTGTCGGCGGCGCCCAGGCGCACGATGCGCTCGGCGGGGAAGCCCACCCTCTTCCAGCACTCCTCCGCCTCGTCGTCATCTTCGAATACCGAGACCCACAAGCGGGAGGTGTCGACGCCGAGGACGTCCTTGAAGAACTCCCAGGCGTAGGCCACGGCCTCGGCCTTGAAGTAGTCGCCGAAGCTGAAGTGGCCGAGCATCTCGAAGAAGGTGCAGTGACGCGGACTGCGCCCCACGTTCTCGAGGTCGCTGTCCTTGCCGCCGGCGCGGAGGCACTTCTGCACGGAGATCGCGCGGCGATAGGGCAGTTCGCCCGTGGTGGAGTAGAGCTGCTTGAACTGCACCATGCCGGCGGTCGTGAAGAGCAGGCTGGGGTCGTCACGGGGCACCAGGCTGGCGCTGGGCACCAGGGTGTGGTCGCGGGCCAGAAAGAAGTCGTGGTAGATGCGGCGCAGCTCTTCGTGACTCATCATCGGTCTCGTTTCCTTCTCTCTCGTCTCGTCGACGCGGCTATTCTCCCGCGTCGGCCTCGGCCTCGGCCAGGATCGGGTCGGTGAGCTCCCGGACGACGGCCGCGTCGAAGCCCCTCCGGTTCAGGTAATCGCAGAGCCGCCGCCAGCGTGTCGCGGACGGCAGGCCCGCGAGGGACGGAAGTCTCTTGTCGACGAGGCGCGTCGCCAGTTCCCGCTGCAGGTCCTGCTCGTGGAAAGGCGCCAGGGCCGCGGCCGCGTGCTCCTCGGGGATCCCCCGCCGCCGCATCCGGTCCCGGAGCTTGTGCGGCCCCATGGGATCGTGACGGCGGTGCCAGTCGCAGATCTTCTCGGCCAGGGCGGCGTCGTTCACGTAGCCCCGCCGGAGCAGATCCTCCAGCAGCGCATCGGCCTCGCCCTCGGGCACCTCCCATTCAGAAAGACGAGCCCGGATCTCCCGCTCGCTCCGGTCGCGCCCGGCGAGCCAGCGGAGGATCCGGGCCTTGGGAGACCCGGTGGCGGGTCGTGCGGCCATCAACTCCCTCCGGCGCTCCCGGCCTTGGCGGCCTTGGCGGTCTTCTTCCCGTCGTCCGCCGGCGTTTCCGCGGCCTCGGCCTCGGTCACGGCCTCCTCGGGCGCTCCGCCTGCCATGCCGAAGTGCACGCGCAGCTTGGCGTCCAGCTCGGCGGCGAGTTCGGGGTGCTCCTTGATGAACTGGCGGGTGTTCTCCTTGCCCTGGCCCAGGCGCAGGTCGCCGTAGCTGTACCAGGTGCCGCTCTTCTGCACCATGTCGGCCTTCACGCCCATCTCGATGAGGTCGCCCTCGTAGCTGAATCCCTCGCCGAAGTAGAGCTCGGTCTCGGCCACCTTGAAGGGCGGCGCGACCTTGTTCTTGACCACCTTGATCTTGGTGCGGCTGCCGATGACGTCCTCGCCCCGCTTGATCGCCTGGGTGCGCCGGATGTCCATGCGCACGGAGCTGTAGAACTTGAGCGCGTTGCCGCCGGTGGTCGTCTCCGGGTTGCCGAACATGACGCCGATCTTCATGCGAAGCTGGTTGAGGAAGATCAGCGAGGTGTTGCTCTTGGAGACGATCGCCGTGAGTTTGCGCAGGGCCTGGCTCATGAGCCGGGCCTGCAGGCCCATGTGGGCGTCGCCCATCTCACCCTCGATCTCCGCGGCCGGCACGAGCGCCGCCACCGAGTCGACCACGACCACATCCAGGGCGCCCGAGCGCACGAGGACCTCCGTGATCTCGAGAGCCTGCTCCCCGGTGTCCGGCTGGCTCACCAGGAGCTTGTCGACGTCCACGCCCAGCTTGCGGGCGTAGACGGGGTCGAGGGCGTGCTCGGCGTCCACGAAGGCCGCGGTGCCGCCCTCCTTCTGCGAATTGGCCACCACGCTGAGAGCCAGGGTGGTCTTGCCCGATCCCTCGGGTCCGTAGATCTCGATCACGCGCCCACGGGGCACGCCGCCGATTCCGAGGGCGTGATCCAGCATCAGGCTGCCGGTGGAGATCTTGTCCAGTTCGGGCAGCACCGCATCGTCGCCCAGACGCATGATGGAGCCCTTGCCGAACTGCTTCTCGATCTGCCCGAAGGCCAGATCGAGCGCCTTGCTCTTGCCGTTCTGATCCGTGTTGCGCGTCATGTGTAGCTTTCTCCCTATTGAGGGGGCTTCGAGGATACACCTCGCCCCCGGCCAGACGGCCCATCTTCCGGAGCCGAAGGTACACCGAAGGCTTCGGGGCCGTCAAACAGTCTTCCGCGGGGAACCCGGGGGCGCTGCAGGGGGCGTGCCTTTGACGGGAGTCCTTGTATCCAAGGGAGATCGGCGGTCTCGGGGCGGGTTCCGCGACAACCCCGGTGGGCGGTCCGAAGCCTGAGCGTCAACACCGGCATGCCTCACCGCCGACACCGGCTTGACCTATATCATGAATTGTGCGTTATCTTGGCGCGAAGTCAACGGCGCTCACCCCTTCCCCCACCCGAGGAGTCCGCCATGCGCAAAGCGATACTCGTCACCTTGATCCCTCTCGCCGCCTTCGCCTTGATGGGCCTGGATTGCGGCACCGGCACGGTGAAGATCGATCCGCCCCCGAACCTCGACCAGATCGCGGTCGAATCGACCGCCGAGATGGCCGTGTTCTGCTGCGATCCCGAGAACCTGCCGAACACCGTCGGCACGATCACGATCAAGAACAACACCTACGGCGATGAGCCGATCTACTTCAACTTCGACAACAGCGACATCATCAGCGCCGAACCCGCCAGCGGCTCCGTGGCCAAGGGCGAGTCGGTGGACATCACCGTGTCCGTCGTGGGCTGTGGCTTCGAGAGCACGTCCGTGAACATGAACTACGGTTTCGACGAGATCGAATACCCCCTCAACGACTTCCCCGAACTCCACGGCGTGCAGACCGTCACCGTGAACAACGTCTGCCGCGACATCCACCAGCTCATCGCCTGGATCTGCCCCACCGATCCGCTCTGCCAGCAGCTCCTGATCATGGCCTGGCTCATCGATCCCGTGGGCGTGGAGGTGCTGCACTCCGCCCTGTCGATCGCCGCCATCGTACCCTTCCTGCTCTACACCGAGATCTCCGATCACGGCGCTTACATGCAGCACATGGCCGCCGCGGCGATCCAGCGGATCTGGGGTGGTCGCGAGGACTTCCCCTGCGGCGAGGGCGACTTCGGCTACACGGTGTGTCCCAACATCCCGCTCACGCCCACCGAGGGCGACTACTTCCTGGTGTGGACCAGCACCGAGGGCGAGATTCCGCTCGACGACCCCGATCACACCTACCAGTTCGGTTTCGTCTTCGACGCGGACGGCGACACCGGCAACAACTACCAGGGCAGCGGCGAGTACGCGAACGACTTCTACGACGACACCGACCGCTGGTACTCGGTGCAGTACTCGCCGGCAGGCGGCTGGGAACTGGTGGTCACCGACGCCAGGGCCGGCTCCGGCTTCCAGCAGATCGCCAGCGCGGCGCGGGTGATGATTTACGGCGGCGCGCTGCTGCTGGCCGTGCCGACCTCGGAGTTCACGGATCCCACGCCCCGCTACCGAGTGACCGCCTTCGCGCACCATGGCGACTGGGGCCTGAATCCGCCCCACTACTGGTCCGGCGACCTGCACCCGACCGTGGCCGAGGGGCTCGACGTGCTCACCGTGGGCACGGACTAGCCGGCCACAGTTCCGAGTTCGGTGTCGGCGGCGGGATCGCGGTGCGCAAGGTGCCGCGGCTCGAGGAAGCGCGACGCCAACGATCGATATAGGATTCGGGGGCGCCGACGGCTGTCGGCGCCCTTTTTCATGGCCCAGTGTTCGCAGTCGGGCTCCGGCCCCGACGCCCGCGCTTCCTCGAAGACAGCAACACCCCCATCCACACGCCGATCCGTCCGCCGGCCATCGCGGTCGAAAATCTCTTGTAATCCCGGGATTTCAGACGTCCAACAGGAAGGTGGGGAGGTGATCCCGCCCCGTTCATGTTATAATTGATCGCGCGCCGAGCAACGCCCGGTGATCCCCATGGTGTCAAGAGTTGGAGGTCGACGTGCCCAGGAAACCCGCTCCCCGCCGTTTTCTCCCCGTTCCTCATGGACTCCTCGCCCTGCTTCTCCTGCCCTTCGCGGCCCTGCCCGCGACCGCAGCGACGATCCACGTGCCTGGCGATCACGGGACGATCGGTGCCGCGGTCCTCGCGACCACCGTGGGAGACACCGTGCTCATCGCGCCGGGCGTCTACTCCGGACCCGGCAACCACGACATCGGTCTGAGCGATCGCTCGATCGTCGTGCGGGGTGACGGGGCTCCCGAGGACGTGGTGATCGACTGTCTCGGGAGCGGTCGCGCGTTCATCTGCGATGGCGATCCCTACGATCCCACGCAGGCGAGCATCGAGAACCTGAGCATCGTCGGAGGCGATCCCTCCCAGTACGGAGATGCGCGAGGCGGTGCGATCTACGTCGAGCAGGGCGCTTTCACGCTGAAGGATCTGCGGATCTCGAACTGCCGCACCGACAGCCACGGCGGCGCCATCGTCCTCCGCTGGGACCGAGGCAGCACCCTGACGGATGTTCGGATCGAGAACTGCGAGTCCGGGCTCGACGGCGGCGCGATCCTGCTCTATCGCTCACTCTCCCCGGCCACGATGTCCGGGATCCTCGTCCGGGACAATCGGGCCGGCGGGATCGGGGCCGGAATCCGTTTCGCCTATGGTGCGGACGCGAACGTCGTGAACTCCACGTTCGTCGGCAATGAGGGATCGGCGATGAGTGCCGAGGGCAGCTGCAACGTGAGCGTGATCGCCTGCCTGATCGCCTTCCAGACCGGAAGCGATCCCGCCCTCGACATGGACTCGCTGCCCGATCCCTTCACGGTACTCTGCAACGACGTCTTCGCCAACGCCGGGGGCAATTACGATTCGGATATTGGCGATCAGACAGGCCTGAACGGCAACTTCTCCGTCGAACCCCGGTTCTGCGACCCGGCGGGTGGCGACTTCACCCTCGCCGCCAACTCGCCCTGCCTGCCCCCCAACAACTCCTGCGGCGCGAACATCGGTGCGTTCGGCGAAGGCTGCGCGGAGCAGTCGTTCCACTCCATCACGGGTCGCATCTGGCTGGAGGGCGTCGGACTCGCCGGCGTCCGCCTGACGGGCGGAAGCTACGAGGCGACCTCCGACGCGAACGGCGAGTATCGGATCGACGAGGCCGCCGGCTGGAGCGGAACCCTCACGCCCGTTCTGCCCACATACTCCTTCGATCCGCCGTCGCGCAGCTACGCAGCCCTCGCCCAGGACGAAACGGCGCAGGATTACGATGCGACGCGGGTGCCCGGCATCATCCACGTGCCCACCGGCATGCCCACGATCCAGGAGGCCATCGACTTCGCCATGTTGTACGACACGGTCCTCGTAGCGCCGGGCACCTACGGCGGAGAGGGCTTCGGAGGCATCAATTTCCAGGGCAAGGAGCTCGTGGTCGTGAGCGCGGGCGGCCCGGAGGCGACGATTCTCGAGTACGATTCGTCCCAGTTCGGCTGGAACGCGTTCCGCTTCGACGTCGGCGAGGGACCCGGCGCTGTGGTGCAGGGCTTCAAGCTGCGGGGCTTCCCCGTGAATTACGACGGCGGCGCGCTGCACTGCCGGAACGGCACCTCTCCCACCTTCCGCGACCTGATCATCGAGGACAACCACGGCAGCGTCGGCTACCCCAACGACGCCTACGGCGGAGGCCTGCAGTGCAGCGAGGGCGCATCGCCCCGCTTCGAGTCCTGCGTCTTCCGTTCGAACGCGGCCTCCAGCGGCGGCGCGGTGCGGATCTCGGACTCCTCTCCCCAGTTCATCGACTGCCTCTTCGAAGACAACGACGCCCGGCAGGGCGGGGCGGTGTACCTCTACGGCGGCGCCCCCCGCTTCGAGCGTTGCGAGTTCCGGGGCAACACCGGCAACCGCTGCTGGACCGACGACGTCATCTTCGAGGCGGGCGCCGGCGGCGCGGTGTACGCCTGGGGCGGATCGGCCGAGTTCATCGACTGCCTCTTCGAGGGCAACACGGCGGAGCAGTCCTATCCCGTCGAACCTTACTACGGCTCCCACACGCCGGGACGCGGCGGCGCCGTCTACGGCTGGGGCAGCACCCTGCTCATCGAGGGATGCACCTTTGCCGGCAACGTCTCGATGCCCAGCGAGCTGGATCTCTCCGGCACGCTGCACTTCGCGGATTCCGGCGAGGACCGGGTGATCAGCTCCATCGTCGCCCTGGACACGGTCGGCCACGGCCTTTTCCTCGATGTCGGCGCCACCGTTCCGGACGTGAGCTGCTGCGACGTCTGGGGCAACAGCGCCGGGAACCCTGGCGGCGACATGCCCGATCCGGTCGGCGTGGACGGGAACTTCTCCCTGAATCCGCTCTTCTGCGACTTCGCGGGAGGCCTCTTCACTCTCGCCGCGAACTCCCCCTGTCTGCCCACGGGCAATTCCTGCGGCCTGCAGATCGGCGCTTTCGGCGAGGGCTGCAGCGCCACGCCCGCCCAGGACACGCCGCTGCCGGGCCGACTCACGCTCCGTCAGAACAGCCCCAACCCCTTCAACCCCTCGACGGAGATCGCCTTCGCGCTGCCCGCCCCGTCGGCGGTGAGCCTGGAGATCTACGACGTGAGCGGACGCAGCGTGGCGCGGCTCATCGCAGGCGCGGAGCTCTCCGCGGGCTGGCACCAGGTCGACTGGCAGGGAAGGGACGACGCGGGAAGGCCCTCGCCCAGCGGCGTCTATTTTTACCGTCTCGTGTCGGAGAACGGGATCGCGACGCGCAAGATGCTGCTGCTCAAGTAGGCTCCGCAAACTCTCCCGGACGCTTCGCAGGGACGTGAGGCGCTTTCCGGGAGAGTTTGCTCCGCCGGCTGGAAGACCGGACTCCGCCCGGCGCTCTGCAGAGCGGACCGGACAGCGTGCGCTAGTGCCGGCAGTCCGGCTCGCGCCCGGACGCCTGCGCGCCCTCGAAGAACCCGCGCGCCTTGCCCATGCGCCCCTGAAGCCCCTCGATGCGTCGCCCATGACTCGGATGCGTCGACATGAACTCCGGCGGCTCTCCGCCGCCGGCCGCGGCCATGTTCTCCCAGAGCTTCACGCTGGCGGCCGGGTCGAAGCCCGCCCTCGCCATGAGGTCGAGCCCCATCAGGTCCGCCTCGCTCTCGTGGGAGCGGCCGAAGGGCAGCATCACCCCCACCTGCGCGCCGAGGCCCAGCAGGGCCATGAGCGTGTCGTGGTTCTCGTCGGTGGGATCGCCCAGCACCTGGTCGAGGACGCCGAGGCCGAGCTGCGCCACGAGTCCGGTCGACACCCGCTCGTTGCCGTGGCGCGCGAGCACGTGGGCGATCTCGTGGCCGATCACCGCGGCGAGCTGGTCCGGCGTCCTCGCCACCGACAGCAGACCGGTGTGCACGCCGATCCGTCCGCCGGGCAGGGCGAAGGCGTTGGGCGTGTCGTCCCGGAACACCACCACCTCCCAGCCGGTGACGCCCGTGGCGTCCTCGGTCACCGCCAGCACCGCCTCGGCCACGCAGCGCACGTAGGCGTTCACGCCCGGATCGGTTTCCACCGGCACCGCGCCCTTCATCTCCTCGAAGGCGGCCAGGCCCATGCCGTTCATCTGATCGTCGGGCACGAGGATCAGCTGCTTGCGACCAAGCGGCGAGCTCGTGCATGCGAGCAGGAGGCCGGCCATCAGCAGCATGGCGACGCGAAGGGTCATGGAGCGCATGGGACTCATCTCCTCAGCTCAAGGGAAAGGTTCTCAAAACCCGATAGCGCGGCCCCTCGGGCCGCTGTTCGCTCTCCATCAACTGAAAGGCGCGGGCGCGCCAGACCGGCTGCGGCGGCGCGGCGCCCGCCTCCTCGCCGAGGCCTTCGGGCAGGCTCTCGCCCCGACGCGAACGCGCCAGGGTGAGGTGGGCAGTGAAAGGACGGGGCTCGGCGTCGTAGCCCACCGACACGCAGGCCCGCTCGACCTCGGCGGCCAGCCGCTTCAGCGCGTCGCCGCCCGTCGACAGTCCCAGCGCCAGCACCCGCGCGCGACGGCCGGGAGGAATGCGCAGGGCGCCGCCCAGCCCGATCTCGAAGGACTCGAACTCGATGCCGGCCAGCGCGGACTCCAGCTCATGCAATTGGGCCGGACCGGTGTCGCCCAGGAAACGCAGGGTGAAGTGGTAGTTGTCGGGCCGCGACCACCCCAGTCGCGGCGCGGTATCCCGCCACGGCGCGGCCAGGGCCGCGGCCCCTTCGACGATCGCCGCCGGCGGCGTCAGGGCCACGAACAGCCTCACGCCGTCTCCTCGCGCAGGGCCTGCCGGAGCAGCGCGAGCGCCTGGAGCACGGCGTAGCGCCTGTTGTCCTCGCGGCCCCAGCCCGCGATGCGATGCAGATGCCGCGTGGCGAAGCCCCGCTCGGTTGGCCCTGCCAGTCCGAAGTGCAGGGTGCCCACCGGCTTGCCGGGACGCTCGCCGCCGGGGCCGGCGATGCCGGTGATCGACAGGGCCCAGTGGCTGCCGAGCCGGTCGCGCGCGCCCTCGGCCATGGCGCGGGCCACCGCCTCGCTCACCGCGCCCTCGGCGCGGATCAGCGCCGGGTCCACGCCCAGCATCTCCTCCTTGACGCGATCGGAGTAGGACTGCACGCCGCCCACGAACACCTCGCTCGCGCCGGCCGCCCGCGTCACGCGCGCGCCCAGCAGGCCGCCCGTGCAGCTCTCGGCCACGGCCAGGGTCTCGCCCCGGCTCGCCAGCTCGCGCAGCAGCACCACCTCCAGGCCCTCGCCCGTGCGGGAGACCAGGTAGGGCTCGAGGTGCGCCGCGAGCCGGGCGACGTCCAGCTCCGGCGGCACGCGCAGACGATGCCCCTCGAGGGAGGGATAGAAGCCGAGACGATCATGACCGGGGAAATCTGCGACCAGCTGAGCCAGCCGGTCCTCGCCCAGGCCCACCAGGCGCCAGTTCTCGGCGAGGGCCACGTCCTCGGGCAGGGGAAACAGCGCCTCCCCGATGGCGCGGTACTCGGCGGGCACGCCGGGCAGCACCAGCAGGAAGCCGCCGTCGGCGCCCTCGCGCCAGAAGGCGGGCGCCGTGCCGCAGGGGTTGGCGATGGGCGCGCAGCCCCTCGGCAGCAGGGCCTGGCGGTGGGTGAACTCGGTGAAGCGATGCTCCAGCCTGGCCTCGCGGGCCTCGATCATGGCGGCCGCGTCGGCGTCGCGCGCGAGTTCCGTGTCGAGGCCGAGAGCGATGGCCTCGCGCGTGAGGTCGTCGGGCGTGGGGCCGAGGCCGCCGCCCAGCACCAGACAGCCGCCCTCGTCGCGCCAGCGACGGACCGCGCGCTCCACGGCGTCGCCGTGGTCGGAGATCTGGCCCATGTCGTCGGGGTGATGCCCCAGCGCGCCCAGCCGGCTCGCGAGCCAGGGGCTGTTGCTGTCGGCGACCTCCCCCCGGAGGAGTTCGTCGCCGAGGGCGAGGAGGCGAAGGGGATGGCGCAGGCGCGCCCGGAGCTGCGCGCCTAGATCAGCCATTGCGACAGGGCCGCCAGGGCGAGGAGGCTGTAGACGCCGGCCATGGCGTCGTCGGCCACGATGCCCCAGCCGCCGGGCAGGCTCTCGAAACGGTTCCCGGGCCAGATCTTGAGAATGTCGAAGAAGCGGAACAGGAAGAAGGCCGCCGCGAGGATCTTCCAGGAGCCGGGGTCGGCGAGGTCGCGCCCCTGCAGGGCGATGAGAAAGCCGACGAGCTCGTCGATGGTGCAGGCGCTGGGATCCTTGCCCAGCTTCTTCTCCATGACGGCGGCGATCGGCACCGACAGCACGAGCGAGACGCCGAGCGCGATCAGCAGCGCCATCGGTCCCGGAGCCCACCACCAGAAGAGCAGCGCCAGGATCAGGGTGGTGAAGGTCGCGGGCGCGAATGGGAAGAAGCCGGTGTAGGCGATGCTTCCCAGGAAGATGGCGATGCGGTTCATCCTAGCTCCACTCTGCCTTCGAAGGCACGCTGCAGCGTGGCCTCGTCCATGTATTCGAGGTTGCCGCCCACCGGCAGGCCGCGTGCGAGACGCGTCACCCGCACCGGCAGCGACTGGAGACGTTCGGCGAGGAAGAGCGCGGTGGTCTCCCCCTCCACGCCGGCCGAGAGGGCCAGCACCAGTTCCGCGATCGACTCCTGCTCGATGCGCTCGAGGAGCGAGGCGATGGTCAGGTCTTCCGGATGCACGCCGTCCAGGGGGCTGATCACTCCGCCCAGCACGTGGTAGCGCCCGCGGTAGGCCGCGCTGCGCTCGAGGCTCATCACCTCGACGGGCTGCTCCACGACGCAGAGCACGCCCTCGCGACGGCTCGCGTCCATGCAGATGTAGCAGAGCTCGGCCTCCGAGTAGAAGCCGCAGCGCGGGCAGAAGCCCACCTTCTCCCTGACCTCGCGCAGGAGCCGCGCGAGTTCGCCGCTGTCCTCGGGCGGGGCGTGGAGCAGGTGCAGAGCGATGCGCTGAGCGCCGCGCTCACCGATACCGGGCAGGCGCGTGAGGCGGCGGATCAGTTTTTCCAGGAGGGGGCTTCCGTATTCCAAGCTAGAACCCCGGCAGGCCCATTCCGCCCGTGAGTCCGCCCAGCTTCTCCTCGCTGGCCTTGCGGGCGGTCTCCTGGGCGGCGCGGAAGGCCGCGGTGAGCAGGTCTTCGAGCATCTCGGCGTCGGCGTCCTCGAGGGCCTCCGGCGCAATCTTGATCTCCTGCAGGTCCATGGCGCCCGTCAGGGTGACGGTGACGATCCCGCCGCCGGACTGGCCGGTGAAGGGGGTTCGCGCGAGCTCGTCCTGAGCCGCGGCCATCTCGGCCTGCATCTTCTGGGCCTGCTTCATCAGCTGATTCATGTTCTTCATTCGCTGTACCTCGTCGTCCTGCGGCCGGCGTCCGGCCGTGATTCGTGTTCGCCCCGCGTCAGTCCTCGAGCAGCTCTCCGTCGAAGCGCTTGAGGAGGTCCTGCACGAGGGGGCTGTCCGCGTGATCCGCGAGTGCCTGCTGGCGCTGGGCGTCCTTGGCCCGCGCCGACGTGATTCGTTCCGGAGCCGGGGCACGACCCTGCACCGATGCTTCCGCCGACGCCTCGGCGGCGGCCGGTGCGCCGCCCGTGGCGACCAGCTCCAGCATGACCTGGCGCTTGACGCCCGTGAGGGTGGAGAGCGTCTCCCCCATCATCTGCAGGTGCTCGGGCGTGTCGAGCATCGCCAGATGGAAGGGATTCTCCACGACGATGCCGTAGTGCTTCTCCGTGAGCGATCCCGGACGCGCGTGCTCCAGGAAGGAGCCCAGGCTCTTCATGCTGCGCCCCACCTGGCGGACGAACTCTCCCCACACCGCGTCGGGGCCGGCGCTCGCGTCGAGACGAGGCGCGGGTGCCGGCGCGGCCGCCGGAGCGGGTGTCGGTGTCGCCGCGGGAGCCGCCCCGCGGCGTCCCTCCGATGAGGACGAACTCCCGGGCCTCGACTTCGGGGCCGGGTTCCGCGGCGTCTCGGCTCCGTCGCCACCGCCACCGCCGCCGGCCGGTGCGCCCTTCTCGAGGGCGCCGAGACGGCCCAGCAGTTCCGACAGCAGTACTCGCTTCTCGAAGCGGGCGATCTCCACCACCAGGGTCTCGAGCAGGATCCGGGGCTGGCTGGCGTAGCGAATCTGATCGCTCCGCTCGCCGGCCAGGCGGGTGAGGTGGAGCAGGTCCTCCACCTGCCAGTGTCCCGCGAGCTCCTGGCAGCGTCGGCGGTCCTCCTCGCCCATCTCGCCCGCGGCGAGTTCGGGATCGAGCTTCAGGAGGAGCAGGTCGCGGAAGAAGCGCGACAGGCCGAGGCCGAATTCGCGTGGGCCGAGGCCGCCCGTGAGCACATCGTCCAGGGCGCGGAGGGCCGCGGCGCCGTCGCCGGCGGCCCAGGCCTCGCTGAGCGCGTAGTAGTGGTCGTGGCGGGTCAGGCCGAGGAGGCCCGTGACCGTCTCCAGGCTCAGGTCCTCGCCCGAGGAGGCGAGCACCTGGTCGAGGAGCGTGATGCCGTCGCGCATGCTGCCGTCGGCGCGTCGGGCGATGGCGCGCAGCACCTCGTCGCCCACTTCGATCCCCTCGCGCGAGCAGACCTCCGCCAGTCGGCCCGCGATCTCCGTGACGGAGAGCAGCCGGAACTGGAAGCGCTGGCAGCGGGAGTGGATGGTGGGAATGATCTTCTGCGCTTCGGTCGTCGCCAGCACGAAGACGGTGCCCGCGGGCGGCTCCTCGAGGGTTTTCAGAAGGGCGTTGGCGCCCGCGCCGCTGATCTGGTGAGCCTCATCGAGGATGTAGACCTTGTAGCGCCCCCCGATGCTGCCGAGGGCAGCCTCCTCGCGGATGCCGCGGATGTCGTCGACGCCGCCCGTGCTGGCCGCGTCGATCTCGATCACCGCCAGGCTGCTGCCGGCGGAGATGGCCTTGCAGGAGTCGCACTCGCCGCAGGGCGTGGGTGTCGGGCCCTTCTCGCAGTTGAGGGCCTTGGCGAGGATGCGCGCGCTGGAGGTCTTGCCGCAGCCGCGGGGGCCGGAGAAGAGGTAGGCCTGGGCCACGCGGCCCTGCTCGATGGCGCCGGCGAGCACCGAGGTGACCGCGTCCTGCCCGACGATCTCCTCGAAGGTTCCGGGGCGATACTTCAGGGCCAGGACCCGGTAATCCACCTTCGCTCCTCACGGTCGATGAAAATGCGAGTGCAATCAAAGGGGGCCAGGTGGATCCACGGCACATCCGATGGATTTTCGTACCGCTGCTATCTTCCGATCCTGACGGGGTTGGAAAAGTCGGATTGCGTGGGACCTGGCCCCCAGAACGATGTCGCTCGAAAAAGGCGGAGAGGCAGGGATTCGAACCCTGGGAACCCGCGAGGGCTCAACGGTTTTCGAGACCGCCCCGTTCAACCGCTCCGGCACCTCTCCTCTATTCTGGACTATGGGCGGAGAGTCTGGGATTCGAACCCAGGGTACCTTTCGGTACACACGATTTCCAGTCGTGCCGATTCAACCGCTCTCGCAACTCTCCGTAGCACTCAGTCTCTTAGCCTTCGAAAAAAGCTCCGCATCAGTTTGGCGGATTCGTCCTCCAGGATACCCCCCTGAACTTCGACCTTGTGATTCCAATCCGACACCGCTGGGACGTCGATGATGGAACCGCAGGCGCCGAACTTGGGATCCCTAGCGCCGAATACCACGCGTTTGATGCGGGCCAGATGGATGGCTCCGATACACATCGTGCAGGGCTCCAAACTAACATAGAGAGTGCATTCGTTCAAGCGCCAGCTTTTCAGAGTGCCCGCGGCCGCCGTGATGGCCAGCATCTCGGCGTGGGCCGTCGGATCCTGCAGTGTTTCCATGGAGTTGTGGCCGCGGCCCACGACGATTCCCTGGTGGGTCACCACCGCGCCCACGGGCACTTCCTCCTTGTCGAAGGCGGCCTGGGCCTCGTCCAGGGCCATCCACATGAAGTAGGTGTCCCGCTCGAAATTCTCCATGGAAGCCATGCATGTCCGTCCGATAAAAACGACTACTCGCCGCTGGCGACCGGGATTACACAGCAAGGCTCCGGTCTCGGCAAGCGATTTCTGGCTGAGCGATCTCCCATGCAAAAAAGGGCCCCGCCGGAGCGGAACCCTGGATCTTACGAGGTGGATCCGGGAATCATGCGTCGACGATCGCCTCCCCCAGGATCTCGAGCGCCTTGATCGGCACCTTCACCCGGACGGATTCGTCGTACTCCTCCACGATGATGTGCAGGTGCCGCCGTTTCTTAAGAATCACGACGCTCTCCTCGCCCGACTCCACCCGCAGGTACTCGCCGTCGGGGCAGTGCGCCAGGCTCTCGCAGAAGGCCTCGATGGCCGGCGAGATGGATCCGAGCTCGTGGTCGAGTTCATCGCGCACCTCCGCGAACACCTCATTCGGCATCAACATGACGCCCGCGTGCAGCAGCGAGAAGGGCAGGCTGATCGCGAAGCGGGGATGATCCCGTCCATCGACCTGCACCTGCAGACTTCCGGAGCCCAGGAACATCCAGAGGGCGAAGCCGAAGAGCGTGATCACGACGAGCAGCCCGGCGCCCATCGACAGGAACAGTGTTCGGCGTGACATGACCGCCTCCTCGAGGGCTAGATGCCCTCCATGCTCGAGTCCACCCACACGCGCACCTTCGCGTCGCCGTCATCCACCGTCACCAGAGTGGTGCCCTCGCCCGCTCCCAGCGCCTCCAGCGCCGCCACGATATTGAGGGCGTCGCCGTCGCCATCGAGCATCGCGCGGGCGACCCGCAGCGGAATCTGCACCTTCACCTTTTCGTAGTCCTCCTCGATGTCGATATAGAGGGTGTCGTTCTTCTTGTGGACGACCACCACCGTATCGTCACCCTCCTCCACGCGCGCGAACTCGCCGTCGCCGGATTCCACGGCCGCCTTCAGGATCGCCTCGAGCAGCTCGCGATCCACGTCGAGCTCGTCGATCTGGATGCCGCCGTCGTGGAAATTCTCGTGCTCCACGTTGGCGAGCACCGTGGCCACCAGCTCGACGGGCAGGTTCACGGACACCTTGTCATCGTCGTCCAGCACCCGCACGTGCAGCCAGCGCTCCGCCTCGGCCAGGGCCAGGCCGGCGGTGAGCAGCAAGAGCATCGCCGCGATAAGGGTTTTCTTGATCATGATCCACCTCCGAGGGATAGGTCGGGCGACCGCGAGTCGATGGGCGGGCCCGAATGTGCTCCCCCTACGGGGCCACCGGCGCCGGGTTTCGGTTCGTGCGGCCATGGCGGTCGGGCTATACTGGCAGGGTCGGGAGGAGAATCATGACGGTCGCCCGCCACTGGAGCCGCATCGACGACGGACGCATCGAGTGCCACCTCTGCCCCCACCGCTGCAAGCTGGACGCGGGGAAGCGCGGCCTCTGCTTCGTCCGGCGAAGCGACGGCGAGCGGCTCGTCCTGGACACCTACGGTCGCTCCAGCGGCTTCTGCGTGGACCCGATCGAGAAGAAACCCCTCCACCATTTCCTGCCCGGCACCCCGACGCTCTCCTTCGGCACCGCGGGCTGCAACCTGTTCTGCCGTTTCTGCCAGAACTGGGAGATGAGCAAGGCCAGGGAAACCGACCTCCTCGCCGACCAGGCTTCGCCCGAGCGCATCGCCGAGGCGGCCGCGGAGCTGGGCTGCGCGTCGGTGGCCTACACCTACAACGATCCCGTGATCTTCCTGGAGTACGCCGTGGACACGGCCGCCGCCTGCGCCGCCCGGGGCCTGCGCTCCGTGGCCGTGACGGCGGGCTACATCGAACAGGCGCCGCGCCGCGAGTTCTTCGGCGCCATGGACGCCGCCAACGTCGACCTGAAGAGCTTCGATCCGGAGTTCTACCGGCGCCTCACCGGCGGCCGACTGGAGCCGGTGCTCGAGACCCTCGAGTTCATCCGCCGGGAGACCGACTGCTGGCTGGAGATCACGACGCTGCTGATCCCCGGCGAGAACGACGGCGAAGCGGAGCTCACGGATCTCAGCCGCTGGGTGTTCGAGAAACTCGGGCCGGAGACGCCGCTGCACTTCAGCGCCTTCCATCCCGACTTCAGGATGCGCGATCACCTGGCCACGCCCGCCTCGACGCTGCGCAGGGCGCGGGAGATCGCGATCGGGGCGGGGCTCCTGCACGTGTACACGGGGAACGTTCACGACGTCGAGGGCGGCAGCACCCGCTGTCCGGGCTGCGGAGAGCTACTCATCGAACGGGACTGGTACGCCCTCGGCCACTGGGGGTTGGGCTCCGAAGGCGCCTGCGAGGGTTGTGGACGTCCCCTCGCCGGCGTGTTCGAGGCCAAGCCGGGCACATGGGGCGCGAAGCGTTTGCCGGTGAGCCTGTCGTCCTGAAACGGCTAGAACGCCTCGCCGATGGTTATCGTGAAGCTGCTCTCCCCCGACTCGCCCAGTCCGTAGTCCATGCGCAGGTGGAGGCCGCTGGTGGGATCGTAGAGCATCCGCCCGCCGACGCCCCAGCCCAGCTTGCCCCGCGAGAGATCGAGGTCGCAGGGGCAGGGCGCCACGTCCCCGTAGCCCAGGAACAGGACGAGCCCCAGGGGTCCGAGGAGCTCGCTGAGACGGATCTCCATCTGCCCCAGCACACGGGCCTTGTCCCGGAATCGCGAGCCGGGATATCCGCGCAGCTGGTTGTCGCCGCCCAGCGAGGGAAGCATGTGGAACGGAACGTCCCCCAGCGCGTGATCCATGGCGAGCTGGAGAGCGACGACCGGTGCCCCCGGCAACCGATCCAGTCCGACATAACGACGCAGGTTCAGGCTGTAGCTATCCCAGTCGTAGTCACTCCCCAGCTCCTCGCGGAAGAATCTCGCCCGGGCCTCCAGGAGCTGGCCCGAGCGGGGAAACCAGACGGAATCGCGGTCGTCGTGCGCGGCACGGAGGCCGAGCCCCGCGTAGTCACCCGATTCGGCGCCCGGGAAACCGCCGACCTCGAGCAGGCCGTCGGCCTTGCGTTCGAGGAAATCGACGGAGCCGTACTCCCCCTCCAGCCCCAGCTCCCAGTGCTCTCCGAATCGGCGGTTGTAGCTGACCTCGAAGAGGAACTCGCTGGGGGTGTAGTCCTCCGCGAGCTCGAGCGGCGTATCTCGGCCGAGCCCGTAGAACGTGCTGGGGAACTTCCGGTACGCCAGCTCCCACACGAGGTGGCGACTCAGGCCTCCCAGATAGTGATCGCCGACGAGCTGCGCGATCATCTGTTTCTTCTGGGTGAACATCAGCGCGGCGGCCAGATTGGAGCGACGGCAGTCGTCTCCCTCTCCCTGCTCCTCACAGCCGAAGAAACGGATCACCTGCGCGCCGGCCAGGAACTTGGTGTCGGTGGTGTAGGCCAGAGCGGGAATGAACACCCAGTCCTTCCGCTCCTCCTCGGCCCTCGCCCAGCCCGCGCTCATGAACAGGAGCAGCAACGTGAGCAGGATTTCGGCCCTTGGCCGATATATCTTGCGAACCGATCGGCTTTTATCTCGAATCATCATACTCCTGAAATTTCGCTGTAACCGGGAATGCGGGGCAGAGTAGGGTATGGGTTCCCTTGAATCAACCACCAAGGCTCGCAGCAATAACCCTGCGGGTCATCGAGATCCCGCCCCGATCAAGAGGGTCGCGACTCGGCTTCTCCCCGGGAGGCATCCATGAAACAGGTCGTCGCTTCGAAGCGACTTCGCTCCGCCACCGCTCTCACGATTCTCCTCCTGCCGCTTCTCGCGGCCGTCTCCGTGTCGGCCGGCGAAAAGGGCTACCTGCGCACGCCGGACATCCACGGCAAGCAGGTGGTGTTCTGCGCCGAGGGCGACATCTGGTCCGTGAGCGACGAGGGCGGTCGCGCCCTCCGGCTCACCACCCACGCCGGTACCGAATTCTACCCGACCTTCTCGCCCGACGGTCGCCGGGTCGCCTTCACCGGCCAGTACGACGGCAACCGGGACATCTTCGTCATGCCCGCGACGGGCGGCGAACCTCGCCGCCTCACCTGGCACCCGGCCTCCGACGAGGTCGTGGGCTGGACGCCCGACGGCGAGAGCGTGATCTTCCGCAGCTGGCGCGAAGCCCCCCACTTCAGCTGGGAGCTGTTCACCGTGCCCGCGGACGGCGGCGACGCTCACAAGCTCCCCCTGGGCTGGGCCGCCCGCATCGACATGGACGGCGACAGCGGCCTCTGGGCCTTCAATCGCATCTCCCGCGAAACCCGCACCTGGAAGCGCTACCGCGGCGGCACCGCCTCGGAAATCTGGGTCGGCGACCCCAAGAAGGAGAACTACCGGCAGGTGACCGCCTTCACCGGCACCGACGCCTATCCCATGTGGCACGGCGGCCGTGTCTACTTCATCAGCGACCAGGGCGGCACCTACAACATCTGGTCGATGAAGGCCGACGGCACGGACAGGAAGCGCCACACCGACGAGGGCGAGTGGGACGCCCGCTGGCCCGGCATGGGCCCCGACGGCCGCATCGCCTACATGCTCGCCGGCGGCATCAAGATCTACGACCCCGCCCGCGGCAAGAGCCGCGAGCTCGAGGTCGACCTGCCCAGCGAGCGCATCAAGACACGCGTCCGCTACACGGGCGCGGGCCGCTACCTCACCGAGTTCGACCTGTCGCCCGATGGCGAGCGCGTGGCGGTGGTGTGTCGCGGCGAGGTCTTCTCGGTGCCCGTCGAGGACGGCGTCACCCTGCCCGTGACCCACGGCAGCGGCGCGCGCGAGGCGATGGTGGTGTACGGCCCCGAGGGCGAGAAGCTGCTCTACGTCAGCGACGCCGACCGGGAAGAGGCCTTCCATGTCGCCGACGCCTGGGGTCGCGGCGAGGCCGAAGTGGTGAAGCCCTCGGGCAAGCGCGGCTATCACTACCAGCCGCTGTGGTCTCCCGACGGCGAGTGGATCGCCTACGGCGACGACACACAGAGCCTCTGGGTGATGCCCGCCGAAGGCGGCAAGAGCGCGAAGGTCGACCGGACCGACCGGTCACCCATCACCGACTACGCGTGGAGCCCCGACGGGCGCTGGCTCGCCTACACCAAGCTCCTGGAGAACGACTTCGGCAGCATCTTCGTCTACGACACGCAGGAGAGGGAGAGCCGCCGGATCACGAGCGAGTACACCGACGACGGATCTCCGGCCTGGGACCCCGACGGCGAGCACCTGTACTTCACCAGCAACCGTCACATGAACCCCATGTTCGGCAGCCGCGACTTCAACCTGGTCGAGGTGAAGAACACGAAGCTCTACCTGATGCTGCTCGCGGCCGACGCGGAGAACCCCTTCGCCCACACCGAGGGCCTGCCCCCGGTCGAGGGCGAGGACGATGACGAGGCCGACGAAGAGGACGACGGCGACGGGAAGGACCGCAAGAAGGGGAAGGGCGACAAGCCGAAGAAGGATGACGACGACGATGATGAAGAAGAGGATGAAACCGAACCCGTCGAGATCGACTTCGACGGCATCTCCCACCGCATCGTCGAGCTCGACGTCGAACCCGGCCAGTACTTCGCCCTCGGCGCGGTGTCCGGCAAGCTGTTCTACATGAGCGCGCCCCTGAGCGGCTGGAGCGACGGCATGCAGCGGGGCGGCGACCGCGGCCCCCGCACGTCGCTGATGGCCTTCGACCTCGAAGAGGAAGAGGCCAAGGAGTTCGCCGGCGGCGTCGCGGGCTACAGCCTCGCCGCCGACGCGGGCAAGATCGCCGTCAGCAAGGGCCGCGGGCGCATCCAGGTGATGAGCACGCGCGGCGGTGGCGGCGGCAAGGGCGGCCCCCGCGGCATGCCCGGCATGAACGGCGGCCCCGGTGGAAACGGCGACGACATGCTCTCGCTCGAGGGTATCGTGATCGACCTCGACCCCTCCGAGGAGTGGGAACAGATCTACTTCGAGGCCTGGCGTCGCATGCGCGACCGCTACTGGGATCCCGGCATGGCCGGCAACGACTGGAAGCGACTGCGCGACCAGTACGCGAAGCTGCTGCCCCTGCTCGCGGGCCGCGACGACCTCAACGACCTGCTCGGCGAGCTCATCGGCGAGTTGAACACCGGCCACACCTACGTCTGGGGCGGCGACTTCGCCGGCGGCGCGCGCATGGTGCCCACCGGCCTCCTCGGCGGCGACTTCAGCCGCGTGGGCGACGCCTTCCGCATCGACAGGATCTATCGCGGCGACGAGGCCGACGACCTCCATTCGCCCCTGCTCGCGGCCGGTGTGGGCCTGAGCGAGGGTGAGTTCCTCCTGGCGGTGAACGGCCGTCGGTTCGCGGCAGACCGCCCCCTGCTGGCGCACTTCGAGCAGCTCGCCGAGAAGGACGTGCTGCTCACGGTGGCCAAGGACGCGAAGGGCGAACGGGAGCGCCGCGACGTCGTCGTGCGCACCCTCGGTTTCGAGCAGCCGCTGCGCTACGCGGACTGGGTGCGGGTGAACCGCGAGTGGGTCGCCGAGCAGTCGGACGGCAAGTTCGGCTACCTCCACATCCCCGACATGGGTTACAGCGGCATGACCGCCTTCAACCGCTGGTTCTACCCGCAGCACGATCGCGAGGGCCTCGTGGTGGACTGCCGCTGGAACGGCGGCGGCTTCGTGTCGCAGCTCATCCTCGAGCGGCTGCGACGGCCGGTCACGGCCTGGGGCCGCACCCGTTTCGGACGCGTGGACACCTACCCCGACGTCCAGCTCAACGGCCCCTTCGTCGTGCTCACGAACCAGTTCGCGGGATCCGACGGCGACATCTTCCCCCGCGCCGTGCAGCTCGAGAAGCTCGCGCCGGTCATCGGCAAGCGCTCCTGGGGCGGCGTCATCGGCATCAACATGTCGCATCGCATGGTGGACGGCGGTCTGGTCACCTACCCCTTCGCCGCCTGGTGGGACGCCGAGGACGGCTGGGACCTGGAGAACCACGGCGTCGACCCCGACATCGTCGTCGAGAACCTGCCCCAAGAGGTTGCGTCCGGCAAGGATGCCCAGCTCGAGCGCGGACTCGGTGAGCTGGGTCGTCTCCACAAAACCGATCCGCCGATGGAGCCGGAGTTCGGCAAGGTCAAGTCCAAGTCCCGGCGCGCCTACCGCGGCGAGAATTGACGGACCGACACCCGAACAGGTCGAAGACTCGAGGCGCGGTTCCTTCCCGGAACCGCGCCTTTTTTTCCGCACCATGCAGGTGGCGTTGCTCTTGCACCCGGAGTCGATGTGAGTGGCCGGAACCCCGCGAGGGTTCGAGCGCGATTTCCGTCGCTTCCGCGCGAAGGCCACAGCTTCCCCATGGTTCCTTGTAAGGGGGGAAGCTTACGGAAACCCGAAGCTGCACATTGACTCAAGGAGTTGCATAATGAAGAAGATGCTAACGTTGATTGCCATTCTCGCGCTCACCGCCGGCGTCGCCGCCGCCGACACCTACATCGGTCTGTTCGCGCAGCCCCATGCCACGAGCTGCTACACCGATGCGAGCCCCTACACCACCACGACTGTTCACGTGATCGTCTGGGTCGATCAAGATTTCTCCGGCCAGATCTCGGCCGTTGAATTCTACGTCGACAACATGCCCGAGAGCGGCGCGCAGGGCCTCATCACCGAGAACTGGAACACGGACCTGAAGATCGGCTACCTGAGCTACGGCATCGCCCTCGCCTTCACCGATCCTCTGCAGGGCCCCCTGGCCTACCTGGGTAGCGTGGACTTCTACATGATCGACGAGGCCTGGCTGACCGACGACCACCGCATCACCGTCCGTGCCTCCCGTTCCAGCGACACGCTGGCGATCGTGGACCAGGACGGCATCACCTTCCCCGTGGGTGGCGGCCAGTTCACCTTCAACTGCACCGACGTCGGCGCCTGCGACTGCATGGAGTCCGTGGCCGTCGAGAGCTCCAGCTGGAGCAGCGTGAAGTCGCTATACTAGCTCGCGAAAGTTTCGTCTCGCTTCACGCGCGAAGACGCGCGAGGCGCTCGACCGAAACCCTCGCTCGCAGTAGCAAATGAAAAAGAGGCCGGCGCATGCCGGCCTCTTTTCTTTGTCACCGGCGGAGCAAACTCTCCCGAAAAGCGCCTCACGTCCGTGCGAAGCGTTCGGGAGAGTTTGCGGAGCCTTCACGCCCGTGCGAAGCGTTCGGGAGAGTTTGCGGAGCTCACTTCAGCAGCACCAGCTTCCTGGCGGCGTTGAACTCGGCGGCCTGGATGCGGGACAGGTAGACGCCGCTCGGCATGGCGACGCCGGCATCGTCCCGGCCGTCCCACGTGATCCCCTGCAGGCCCGCGTCCCGGGACTCGCCCGCTAGCAACGTGCGCACGCGTCGGCCGGAGAGGTCGTAGACCTCCAGCGACACCGTCGTCGCCTCGGGCAGGCTGAAGCGGATCTCCGTGATCGGGTTGAAGGGATTGGGGTAGTTGGCCAGCAGCGCGTAGCCGAGCGCCGGGGCCTCGCCCGCGGGCGTGGCCTCCTCGTCGAGGGTCATGCGCTGGTCCAGGGCCACGTCGAAGTACTCGTTCACCACGCCGCTGGGCCAGAGCACCCGCAGGGTGTCGACGACCGTGGCCGAGCCGAATCCCATGTGCAGGGTGGGCGCGTTGCCCGACAGGTAGCCCGCGTCGCCTCCGAGCTGACGGCACTGGCGCTCCCCGCCGACGATGGCCGTGACGAAGGCGCCGATGCCGAGGCGGTTGGAGCTACCGCCGACCAGGTCCAGTTCCAGCCAGTGGCCCGCCACGGTGTCGTTGCGCAACAGGCGGTTGGCGCCGTCGCCGTTCACCACGTAGAGATCGAGGTCGCCGTCCTGGTCGTAGTCCGCCCAGGCGACACCCCCGCCGCTGCCCTCGTCGCCGAGGAGAGGGTGGGTGCTGTCGGCGAAGAGACCCCCGCCCTGGTTCTGGAAGAGCTTGTTGGCGCCGTTGTTCGACAGGTAGAGGTCGATCGCGCCGTCGCCGTCGAAGTCGCCCCAGGCCGCGCCGCGGCCGATGCCCGCGTCGTCCAGCGGCGGGGCCGTGATGTCGACGAAGCTGCCGTCGCCCTGGTTCCGGAAGAGCTTGTTGGCGCCGTCGTTGGTCACGTAGAGATCGAGGTCGGCATCGCCGTCGAAGTCGGCCCAGGCGGCGCCGAAGCCGTTGCCGGAATCGCTCAGCCCGCTGGCGGCGCTCCGATCGGTGAAGCTGCCGTCGCCGTTGTTGCGGTAGAGCTTGTTGCTGCCGTTGCGCACCAGGTAGATGTCCAGGTCGCCGTCGCCATCGTAGTCGCCCCAGGAGACGGAACGGCCGTATCCGCCGTCGCCCAGCGGCGAAGCGGTGACGTCGACGAAGCTGCCGTCGCCGTTTCCGCGCAGCAGCTTGTCCGCCGCGTAGGCATTGGCGATGTACAGATCGACGAAACCGTCGCCGTCGTAGTCGCCCCAGGCGGCGTCACCGCTGAAGCTCGTGTCGCCGAGCGGGCCGGCCGTGATGTCGGTGAAGCCGCCGCCGTCGTTCCGGAAGAGCATGTTGGCCTCGCCGCTGGTGAAGGCGACGTAGAGGTCGAGATCGCCGTCGTTGTCGAAGTCGGCCCAGGCGGCGCCGCGGCTGTGGCCGCTCACGTCGAGGGGCGCGCCGCCCATCTCACCGAACGCGAGGCCGGCCTGGTTGCCGAACAGGTGGTTGGCCGAGCTGTCGTTGGACAGGTAGAGGTCGCACCAGCCGTCGCCGTCGCAGTCGCCCCAGGCCGCGGACTGGCCCGAGCCCGCGTCGTCCAGGGGAGCGGCGGTGACGTCGCTCCAGGTGCCGGCCCCGTAGATGCCGAAGGTGCCGCTCCACGCGAAACGATTGTCGTCGCCCACGACCTTGATGCGGTAGTTGTTGCCCGTGCCCCAAGCCGCGTCCACCGTGCCCGTCAGGATCTCATGGCCGTCGTTGGCGGTCCAGTCGGCGAGGCGCGTCAGGAACTGCGTGCCCTTGTAGAGATCGAGCACCACATCGACGCCCGTGGCGCCGGACCAGCTCACCGCGCCGAGGTCATCGCCGTGGGTCCAGACCGCGCCGTCGGCGGGCTCGCTCACCATGAAGTAGCCGAGGGGCTCGATGCCCAGCACCATGCCCTCGGAGAGGTAGTTGCAGCCGTCCCAGGGGCAGTACACCTCGTCGAGCGCGTACCAGGCGTTGGAGCCGCCGCCCCAGCCGTAGTTCATGTGGTAGTAGCGCGCGCCGGCGTCCTCCTGGTAGCCGTCGCAGATGATCGAGTGGCTCGTGATGCGGTAGTGCATCGGCCGGGGCGGGAAGGCGTCGAGTTCGCCCTTGATCATCGCCCACCAGCCGTCGGCGTCGGTGGTGTTGCGGTTGACGAAGTCGATCGACTCGTCCGAGTAGCGGAAGAAGTTGGGGTAGATGTTCTCGCCGATGTAGACCCAGGTGCCCGAGCCGCAGACGCCGAAGTCCATCTCGAAGGCCACGGCCACCTCGTAGTTGAGCTCGGCGACGGCCGCGAGTTGCGCCGGCGTCGCACCGCCGCCGTAGGAGTGGAGGATGTTCTCCCAGTCGTAGTCGTCGTAGAAATCGGCGGAGAGCATGCCGCCGCCGACGTTGGGGCCGCAGGAGTCGTCGCCCCCCCACAGGTAGGAGTGGGAGCCCTCGCCGTAGGCCGGGTACTCCCAGTACTTCATGATCATCGCCGCGGAAGTCGCCACGCAGCCCACGACGCAGGTGGAGCCGCCGTCGCCGGGCGGGCAGTCGTTGTTGTAGGGCGGGCTCTGGTGCCAGCTGCTCTGGATGAAGGGGCCCACGGCCGGATCGCGCGATCCGGCCAGCGTGCCGGCGAGCAGGTCGCGCCAGGTGGCGCGGTGGCGCTCGAACACCATCTCGACCTTGGCGCCCAGGTTGCCCTCGTTCTCGGAGAGGAACGCCTCGGTGGCGGCCAGCGATTCCATGAGCAGGGCGGAGTAGCCGCCCTCGTCGGCGGGATCGAAGTCCGTCTCGAAGGAGAAGGACTTCACCGGCGGCAGCTCGAGGCGGCTCGACACGAGCACGTGGCCCGCCGGACTGAGCGGCAGGTGATAGCCCAGCAGGGCGCCTCGGGTCGAATCGAGAACCGGGGTGCAGTCCATGATGCGGATCTCGCCGCGATCTGCCCGGGCGGCGAGCCAGTTCTCGCCGGCTTGCAGCGCGTCCTCGCGACTCACCGAATCGGCGAGGGCCGTCGAGCTCAGAAGGATGGTCAGGGCGAACAGGGACAGCAGGCGACGCATGGGGATGCTCCCTCATCGAAAGAAGTGGTGAAGTGGCTCAATTATACCACGAGACGCCATGGTTGCATAAGAAACATCTGTTTGGCTACGGGATCCTGGACAGAATCGGCCGAGAAGCCTAGGCTGCTCCACGGCCAGGGCAAGGAGGACGCCATGCGCAAGACCAAGATCGTCGCCACCATCGGCCCCGCTTCCCGCTCGCCCGAGATGATCGGGCGGCTGCTGGACGCGGGCATGGACGTGGCGCGACTGAACTTCTCCCACGGCAGCCACGAGGATCATCGCCGGATGCTCGCCGACCTGCGGGAGATATCCTCGGCGAAAGGGCGCCCCGTGGCCGTCCTCCAGGATCTGGCCGGGCCGAAGATCCGCATCGGCGACTTCGCCGACGGCAAGGTGCGCCTGACGCCGGGCGACGAGTTTCGACTCACCAGTGTCGATCTGCTGGGCGACGAGAGCCGGGTTTCCGTGAACTACGCCCCTCTGCCGGACGAGGTGAAGGCCGGCGATCGCCTGCTGCTGGCCGACGGCGCCCTGGAGCTCGAGGTGATCGGCGGCGAGGATAACGAGGTGGTGACCCGCGTCATCACGGGTGGGCGGCTCGGCTCGCGCAAGGGGATCAACCTGCCCAGCAGCAGCCTCAGCGTTCCCAGCCTCACGAAGAAGGATCTCCGCGACCTGGCCCTCGGCGTCGAGCTCGGCGTGGACTTCGTGGCCCTCTCCTTCGTGCGCCGGCCGGAGGACCTCAGGCGCACCCGCGAGGAGATGCGGCGCCTGGGCAGGGAGATCCCGCTCATCGCGAAGGTCGAGAAGCACGAGGCGATCGCCAACATGGACGCGATCATCGAGGAGGCGGACGGCATCATGGTCGCCCGCGGCGACCTCGGCGTGGAGACGCCCCTGGAGAGCGTGCCCGCCATGCAGAAGCAGCTCATCGCCAAGTGCAATCGGGCGGGCAAGCCGGTCATCACCGCGACGCAGATGCTGGGCTCCATGGTGAGGAGTCCCCGCCCCACGCGAGCCGAGGCCACCGACGTGGCCAACGCCATCCTGGACGGCACCGACGCCGTGATGCTGTCCGAGGAGACCGCCGTGGGCGACCATGTCGTGGAGGCTGTGCGCACCATGGACCGCATCGCGCGCGCGGCGGAAGATGTCTTCCCCTATGAGACCTGGCACGAGCGCGTGCTTCACAGCACGTTGCACGGAGTGCCCGAGGCCGTGGCGCGCTCCGCCTGCGATCTCGCCGAGGCGCTTGGCGCGCGTGCCCTGATTCCCTTCACCCGCTCCGGCAGCACCTCCCTGCTCGTGGCCAAGTACCGGCCGCGGATGCCCATTCTCGCGCCCTGTTCCGTGGAGGCCACCTTCCGGCGTCTGCGCCTGAGCTGGGGCGTGGTGCCGCTGCGCTGCGACCGCGTGGAGGACACCGAGGTCATGGTCAGGCACGCCTGCGAGGTGGCGCTGGCCTCCGGTCTCGTCGAGAAAGGCGGAACGGTGGTGCTCACGGCCGGGCTGCCCGTGGGTCAGACGGGCATCACCAATACCGTGCGGGCGGCGAAGCTGGAGTAGTCGAAGGACGACGGGCGCGATGCGGCCGTCGTGGCGTGGCTAGCGACCTCGAGGGAACTCGGGCGGCGCGGGGGCGCCTTGAGGGCCCGCCTGGACGAACTCGGGGCTCGGCGTGCGATAGGGCAGGGTCACCGTGAAGCTGCTGCCCTCCTCGATCCGGCTTCGCACCGAGATCTTTCCCCCCATCAGCTCCACGAGCCGCGCACTGATGGACAGCCCCAGGCCGGTGCCCCCCTTGCTCCGGGTCATCACCTGCTCCGCTTGCGTGAAGGGCTCGAACAGCTTCTCCAGCGCATCCCGCTCGATCCCCAATCCCGTGTCGTGCACCGCCCAGCGCAGGGTCGCCTCCTCGCCCTTCGCGAGGCTCAGCGTGACGCCTCCCCGGTCCGTGAACTTGACGGCGTTGCCGATGAGATTCACCAGCACCTGACGCATCCGATCGGAATCGCCGAGAAGCCGTCCCGGCAGATCGGGCCCGAACTGGAGATTGAACTCGAGGCCCTTCGCCTCGGCCTGCGGGGTGAACACGGCGGCCACGGACCTGGCGAGTTGCTCGGGAGAGTAGGGCTCGTCTCGAAGATCCATGCGGCCGGCTTCGACCTTGGAGAAGTCCAGGATGTCGGAGATCACCGAGAGCAGGCTCTTGCCGGCCTCCTGGATGATTCCCGTGAACTTCACCTGGTCGTCCTTCAGCTCCGTGTTCTCGAGCAGGGTGGTGGCGCCGATCACTCCGTTGAGAGGCGTGCGGATCTCGTGGCTCATCATCGCCAGGAAATCGGACTTGCAGCGATTGGCCTCCTCGGCCTCTCTCAGGGCGAGCTCGAGTTCGGTCAGGGTGCCCTGAAGCATGACGTTGCGCTCCTCCAGCGCGGCCAGCGACGAGCGCACCTGGCCGCGCATGGATTCCAGTCCGTCGCGCAGATGGCCCAGCTCGTCGTCGCCCAGAACGGCCAGCTCCTCGTCGAGCGATCCGTCGCCCAGACGCAGCGCTTCGTCGTTCAGGCTCAGGAGCCTGATCAGGAAGAGGCGCCGCAGCAGCCAGCCCAGCGTGACGGCCGCGATGAACGTGAGCACGGCCAGACGGAGCATGAGAAACCAGGCCTCGCGGTTGGCCCGCGCCAGGTCGGGACCGGAGTCGATCCCCAGCACGACCTCGCCGATCGCCGTGCTCCCGGAACCGCTCGGAAGCATCTCCCTCCGGTAGTAGCGCGTTCCCTTCAGCGGATCCCCGTCGGAGAAGTCCGGCAGCGAATGGGACGCCACCGTGATCCCGTCCTCCCTGATGAACCGCACGAAGGAGATCGCCTCCTGACCCTTCACGAGGCTGTTGGCGTAGGTTTCGAGCAGCGGGTAGTCCCGGGTGAGCATGGGCTCCACGCAGAAAGCCACCGCGGCCGTGGCCAGGGCCTCGCCGCGACGGTCCATCTGCAGCACGGCCTCGTTCCGGCCGGTGATCCAGGCCTGAATGCCCAGGAACACCGAGAACAGCAGCAGCGCGAACAGCACCACCGCCGGCAGACGGAACGCGAGCGAGTTTCTCGCCGGGAAGAAGCCCATCAGTTCGCGAACTCCCGGGAGCGCATCATCCCCTGCCTGATGAACTCGTATTCCGCGTCGCTGGTCGGGAAAAATCCCGAGATCTTCAGGGCTCCCAGGGCGCTCTTGTCCTCCAGGTGCAGCAGCGACTGGCGAAGCGCGCCGCTCAGATCGTCGGAGAGGCCCGAGCGGGCGATCCAGGGTTTCGTCACCACGGGGAACTGCGCCAGGATTCTCAGCCCGCCGTCGGCGTTCGCCTTGTTGAAGCTGTTGATCTTCATCGCGCCCGCATCGAAGTCGCCGATCGCGACGGCCTTCGCCACCTTGTCGTGCCGACCGAGGAACTCGAAGTGGGCCAGGTCTCCGGCCTTGATGCCCGCCGCGTGAAGCTCGGCCTGGGCGAGGTAGCGTCCGATCGTGGATCGCTCGTTGCCGAACGCGAAGCGGTGACCGACGAGATCCGCGACGTCCTTGTAGGGACTGTCGGCCCGGACCGCGATCACGCCGAGGAACTCCTTCTTGCCACCCTTCTGTTCCATGGCCAGGAGTTCGAGTTCGGAGTTGCGCTCGTGACTGAGAACATAGGATGCCGCGCCGAAGCGAACGAAATCCACGCTGCCGTCGACGAGAGCGTCCTGCCCCTCCTGATACTCCTTGAAGATCGTCAGCTCCAGCTTCACCGGCCGCTGCAGGCTCTCGGACATGCTCCCCTCGATCGCATCGAGGAGTGGCGCGAAGCGCTGATACATCTCGGTTGCAGTGTCGGTCTGGTAGATCCCGAAACGAAGAGTGATGGGCTCTTCCGCGGAACTTGCCATGGCGGGACAGGCCATGAGCAGAAGCGCGACGAAAACCAGTCGCCTGAGTACCGCCGATCTCGTGTGCATTTTCCCCTCCTGAATTGGGCCGACGGAACCCCTGTCGATCGGGGTCCGACCTTCTGTGAATTGTCGGCAGTTTCGTCCGCTATCTTTAGTCGCCCGAATGAGATAATCCGGTTATCGACATGATATGGCGTGGAGGGAAAGCGGCAGGATTCAGTGGAGGAGAACCACTCGACACACGGCGAGGGAACGGTCGTTTCCGTCGCTGAGGCGAACATGGTAGCTGCCGGCCGGCAGGCGCCGGCCGGCCGCGTCCCGACCGTCCCAGCGCAGGACGGCGTCGCCGAGTTCGGAGAACTCCCGGAGGCGGCGTCCCATGGCGTCGTAGATCGTGAGCCGGGCGCCCGGAGGCGGAGCATCGGGCAGCCTGATGCTGGCGCCCGCGACGAGGGGGTTCGGCCAGACGGCGAGCCCCCACCGGTCGACGTTCCCGGCGGGCGCCGCCGTGGTGAGAGGCAGTGCGTCCAGGGTGAACTTGCGGAGGATCGGCGTGAGCCGCGGCGTCGCGCTGACCATCGTCACGGAAAGCTGGAAGAGCGTGTGCCCGCAGTGGGCCGCGGCGATCGCCTGGCCGGGCACGACATAGCCGCTGCCCGTCGTGCCGTCGGGGCCCAGGAAGGGCGCGACCGCCAGGTTCTCGGGCAGGTTGGCCGAGCGGATCCGGATCTCGAGGCCGGTGCCCGGAGGCGTGTCGGCGTCCCAGTCGAGGACGGCGCCGCAGACGAGTCCGGGGTAGGTGTGCACCGAGGTCACCAGGAGGCCCGAGAGCGCGCCGGCGCTCACGTAGAGCTCGCCCCCACCCAGGCTCCCCGCCCACAGCCGGCCGTGGTAGCGCTCGAAGCCCTTGATCTCGCGACCGGAGGCGGGCTCGAGGGTTGCATCGTCCCAGTTCGCGAGATCCGCGCTGCTCTTGATGCTCTGGAAGCCGCCCACATACGCTCTCCCGCCGTGGCCGATGACGGCGCGCGAGGAGAAGTTCGAGGACCAGAGGCCGAGGTACTGGCTGCTCCAGCTCGCGCCGTCGTAGACGTTGAGCAGGGTGCGCGTCATGCACAGCAGCTTGCCCTGGAACTCGGCGAAACCGGCGAGGCAGTACTGGGAGGCGTCGATCTCGTGGACGATCGTGCCCACGCCGTCGAACTCGTAGAGCACCGCGCCCTCGGGCGGATTGAAGTCGCTCTGCACGAAGAGCGAGCCGCCGTGGCGCGCGAGGCCGTAGAGCCGCCGGAAGGGCGCCTGATCGGGATCGGGCAGCAGGGCGAACTCCTCGGTCCAGGTCTCGCCCGCGTCGTCCGAGGCGTAGAGCAGGCCGCGCAGATCCGGAGAGCCCAGCCCCGTGGTGACCCAGAGACGTCCGTCGTGCTCGATGATGTCGTCGACATGCACCGCCTGGGGCACCGTCTCCTTGCGAACCCAGCCGTCGCCGTCGTCGAGATAGATGTTGCCCCAGGCGTGGCTGCCCATGGAGTCGACGCCGGGGCTGTAGACCGTCCCGCCGTGGGTCCGCAGCACGGCGATGCCCTGCTCGAACACCTCGTACTCGAGCCAGAGCTCGTCGCGGCCGAGGTCGTAGGCGAGGATGTCGCCGCCGTCGATGCTCATGGGATCGTCGCAGGCGCCCAGGTAGAGGGTGTCGCGGCGGGCGGCCAGGGCCCAGATGCCCGCGCGTTCGCTGGCGTCGAAGGCCAGCACGAAGCGCGTCGGATCCGCCGCGAGGACGAGCTCGCCGGGAGCCAGCTCCGCCTCGATCGAGTCGACCTGCGCGTGCGCGCCTCCCGACCAGTCGCTCTCGGTCCACACCCACTCCCCCTCCCGAGCCGAGGTCGGCTCGAGGGCGAGGAACAGGAGACCGGCGAAGATCGCCGCCGAGACGATGAAGGAACGCATCTCGAACCTCTCACGAACGGGGGGACTCGATTATAGCAGATCCGCCGCGCGTTCCCGAATCAGCCGAGACTCCGCTCGTGGGGCATGATCGCCCGATGGGCCCGGAAGAAGGCGAAAGGGGTCTCGTAGATCAGGTTGGAGACCCGCGAGGTGTAGATGTCCGCGTGCCGCAGCGCCTGGCGGGCGAAGTAGCTCATGTCGTTGCCCGAGGTCATGAGCAGCCCCCAGTTCTCGTTGCCCAGGGCGCCGGAGGCCTGAGCCAGGGGCGTGATGCGCTCGTCGAGTTCGAGCATCGCGGCGCGGCGCTCGCGCAGCTCCCGCTCGAGCGCGCGCAGGCCGCGCTCCTTGGGCGGGGCCTGTCCCCTGCGCCGGTGCTGGATGCGGAGACGCAGGCGGGAGAGCTCCCGCTCCGCCGCCACCTTCTCCTTCATGAGGCCGGCCAGCTCGACCTGGCGTTCGGCGAAGGACTCCTCGGCGCGGATCTCCTCCTCGAGCTCGCGCGCCACGAGCGCCGTGCGCCAGCGGCGCAGGTTCTTGGACACGTGGACATCGCCGTAGGCGTGATCGCCCACGTAGAGAATCTGCGAGCCGCGCAGTCCGAACATGCGCTCGACGGCGCCGGCGTGACCGCCGTGGAAGATGCTGCCCGGCTTCGGCTGACCGGCCACGGGAGCGAGCAGGCCCTCCTCGCTCGCCAGCTCGAAGAAGGGCTGCTCGCCCAGGAAGAAGGCGGGCTTGCGGGCCGCGACGATCACCAGGTCGAACAGCTCGCGCCACTTCATGCCCGTGGGCAGGTAGCGGTCGAAGGCGTAGTGCATCATGGCCTGGGTGTAGGTCCACTCGGAGTTGGTGACGAGCAGCAGCTTCTTGCCCGCGCGCTTCTGGTCGAGCAGGGCCCAGGGAATCTCCGGGTCCAGGTCGACGAAGCGATCGGGGTGCGCCATGATCTCCGCCTTGAGGCGGCCCTCCACGTGGGCTTCGTCCAGCACGGTCTTCACGACGCGGTGGAGATCGCCGTAGCCCAGGGGCTCGGGGGCGCGACCGGCGTCGAGCAGATCGACGAGCTGCGCGTACATGGAGGCTTCCGAAAGGGAGAACAGCGTGTTGAGAAAGACGAAGCGCGGTTCGGCCAGGTCCACCACCGTCTCCGCGTAGGTCTGACGGAGCGTGTCGAAATCCATCATCCGCGTGCCGTGAGCCGCGCGCTTCACGTAGCCGAACTGATTGGCCTTGATGATGTTTCCCAGCTCGAGGTCGATGATGAGGCCGCGCTGCACGGCCTTCGGATCGAAGCGAAGATCCTTGGCCGGCCAGCCCTGGGCCGCCAGCTTGCGGCGCATGTGGCTGAAGGAGCGGCCCTCCCACTTCTCCACGCGGTAATGGATCAGCGTGTAGTCCATGTCGTAGCCCACGGCCTTGATGGACCGCAGGTTGAGCGTGCGGTTGCAGAAGATCCTGCGCTCAGGGCCCGCCTCCGCGAGCCGCGGTTCCACGGCCGGCTGCGGGGAGCGCTTTCTCGATCGACTCATCGCGTTACCTCTTCTCTTCATTCGTCGGTATGGCGCGGAGCCATAGCACGACGCGGCGATGCAGGGGAAGTGTAGAGTCGGAGAGGTCGGAACCCGCCTCAGCGCAGGGCGAAGGTGAGCGCGAGCGCGATACCCACGAGCAGGATCCCCAGGATGATGGCCAGCATCACCCCCACGGGAGTCGAGCCGCCCCCCTGGCGTTTGGCCAGCTCCTGACGCGCGAGCCCGAGCGCCATCTGGATCTCGCTGCGGCTCATGGAGCCCTCGCGCTCCTGGTACTCGACGATGAGCTGAGCCACCGCCTTGGACAGCTCCTTCGCCTTGCGGCTGGGCTGGGGCGGGGCGACGAAGACATGGGTCATGATTTCACTCTCGGTTCAGGATTCGAGACGTTCGTTCACCATCAGGGTCCAGGGTCCCGTGAGCGTTTCTTCCCGCCGGACGCGGAAGCCCGCGCGTCCCAGCCAGCTGGCCACCATGCCCGAGGTCGGCGTCTCGTATTCGCTGTCCAGCAGCGCGCTCTGGAAGCGCCAGTGCACGCGCTCGGGAGGCGCGGCGCCGGGGGCCGGCGCGAACTGGTCGATCAGGATCAGGCGGCCGCCGGGCTCTAGCGACCCGGCGATCTTGCGGAAGAGCTCCTCGCCGTGGACGCTGAGATCGCATTCGAGAACGACGTCGAAGCCGCCCGGCAGGGGATCGCGCGTGAAGTCCTCGACGACATGGGTCGCGATGCGATCCCGGAGTCCCTCCTCGGCGGCGATCCGCTCGGTCATCGCGCAGACGGGAGCGATGTCCACGATCACGGCCTCGAGCTCCGGCGCGCGCTCCAGCAGGGCGTGACTGATCACGCCGGATCCTCCGCCCAGGTCCATGAGACGCCTGGCGCCGGCGAGTTCGTTCTCCAGCGCGGCCGCCGCGGCCTCCGCCAGCGGGAGATGCAGCTCCCGCAGCATGCGGGTGAAGGCTTCGGTCCAGGCGGGGTCCTCGCGCATGCGCGCGACGTAGTCGGGCGGCAGCTCGACCTGGTGACGCCAGTCGGCGGCCGGCGTTCGGAGGCGATGGACGAGGTTCTCGTAGATCGGCAGATTCTCCCGCTCGGTGCGGGCGAAGAAGGCCCAGGTTTCGTGGCTGTGGGCGTCGAGCACCGCGGCGCGTCCCGCGGGGCTGAGGGCGAAGCCGCCGTCCTCGGCGCGGAGCAGTCCGAGGGAACTCAGGAGCTGAAGCCAGTAGCGACAGCGCCGCTCGCCGACGCCCAGCTCCCTGCCGAGATCCGAGGGAGTGCGGGGGCCGCTCGCGAGGGCCTCGAACAGCCCCAGCTCGAGCGCCGCGCCCAGGGCGGCGGCGGGACCGGCCGCGGCGAGCAGATCGAAAACGTCCTGGGAACCGGTGATCTTCATGCCGCCCCTCGCGCCGCTACTTGATGTCGTGCTTGCGTTTGTACTCCGCCCAGTTCCGCTTCAGGTCGACGAACTCCTCGAAGCTGCCCTGCAGGATGAACGGGTTGGTGGCCTTCTCGTCGCCGATGGTGCTGCTCGGCGCCTTGCCGTAGTCGTGTCCGGGCCAGACCTCGGTGTCCTCGGGCAAGGTCATCAGCTTCTCGTGCAGCGAGTCGTACTCCTGCTTGGCGTCCTCGCCGAGACCGGTCCCCCCCACCTTGCCGACGAAGAGCGTGTCGCCCGTGACCAGCTTGCCTGCCTGGCCCTGGGTTTCGGCGAGCACGCAGAGACTGTCGGGCGTGTGGCCGGGCGTGTGGATGAAGGTGAGGGTGACGTCGCCGAGAACCAGGATCTCGCCGTCCTCGGTGCATGCGTGCTCGAGGAGCATCGCCTCGGTGTTGCGCAGGACGTAGGGATTGCCGCCGATGTGATCGCCGTGTCCATGGGTGTTGATGAGGTGGGTCACGGCGAGACCCAGCTCCGCGACTCGCTCCAGCACCAGGGCCGGGCGGTGGGCCGGATCGACCAGCGCGGCCTGGCCGCTCTTCTCGTCGCCGATGAGGTAGGCGAAGTTGCGATCGCCGCCGACGCGGATCTGCTCGAAGATCATGCTGCTCCTTCTCGGAATGGGCTTCTCGCATTTGAATCAAAGCGGAGGGGGAATGCAAGGAATTGATCGCGGATATCCGGTCGCCGCGCCGCGCGAACGGCGCCGTCCGCCGCTAGCGCAGGACGAGGAGTTTGCGCGTGGTCGTCGACCGATCGCCGCCCTGGCGGCGAAGCAGGTAGACCCCGCTGGCCACGCCGAGGCCGCGCGCGTCGCGGCCGTCCCAGTGGAAATCGGCGGCATCGCCGGGCGCGCTCTCGAGTTCGCGCACGAGACGGCCCCGGACATCGTAGATCGACAGACGCGCGCCGCTGCCCATCGCCTCCGAGAAGCGGATCCGATAGGGCGGCTCTCCCGCGATCGGGGCCTCGTCACGGGTGTGCGGCTGCTGGGCGCTGATGTCGGGAAGCTCGTGTTCCGGATTCGCGACGCGCGAGACGTAATCGCCCCGCTGCTCGAAGGCGATGCTCTGGTCGCCGCACAACACCTGGGTCGCGCCGGGCGCGTACACCTTGAAGTCGAGATCCGGCGCGGAGAGCAGAACCACCTGTCCGTCCCACGAGGCCGAGCCGCCGGGCTCCAGGCCGATGAGAAGGTGCCCGCCGCTGCGCAACCTGCGTCCTTCCAGCAGGAGGCTGCGGGTCTGGTCGCCCTCCTTCTCGATCACTCCCCACTTGCCGTCCAGGTGATCGCCGGACGCGGTCAGCGGCGCCTGGCCGTCGCGGCGCAGGACGCGGCGCTCACGGCCCTCGCGCAGCGAGACCATGCGCAGGCCCTCGGCCAGGCGCTCGGTGGAGCGCTCGGGAACGGGGTGGTCGACGGCGAGCGGGGTCCACTGCCACAGGAAACGGAAGGCCTCGCCGGACCAGGTGCAGGAGAAGCGGCGGGAATCCGGTTCCGGGTTGCCGTTGTCGAACATCGACGCGCCGGGATAGACCTCCGCGATGGGCGGGTCGTGCAGGAACAGGCGCATCTCGCCCCCGGCACCGGACAGGCGCCACTCCTCGCTGCCCGGCGTGGTGAAGTTCAGCCCCGCGTCCATGTGGAGCCGCCAGCGGAACACGTGCTCGCCGGGCTCCACCATGACCATGGCGTCCTCCAGGAAGAGTGCGGGCAACTCCTCGGCGGGATCGCCCGAGCCGGGGAACAGCAGGAGCGTGCGCTCGGCGAGGCTCGCGGGATTGCCGCCGTCGTAGCCCCAAGACCAGTCCCAACCGGCCCAGGGCATGTCCGGGGCGTTGTAGGGCGAGTAGGTGCTGTAGGCGCGGCTCATGTCCACGGACACGACGGTGCAGAACGAACTCGAGTGGCGCACCCTCGTCTCGCCGTCCGTGCCGATGCTCGCGCCGGCGTTGTGCTGCCCGCGATCGTCGACCAGGGGCAGGTTGTGCGCCTCGGTCTGCTTGGCGACGAGGCCCGCGCCGTGGTCGAGGGCGAAACCGTGGCCCATGGCCCGCAGGGTGATCTGGCCCACGTCCTCCTGCGCATGACCGCCCTTGAACTCGCCGCCCTCCAGGGTGAGGAGAAAGGTCTCCTCCAGGGGGTCGCCGGGCCAACCCTGGCGGTAGACGTAGAGACCGCGATCGGCGAAGAAGCGCTCCGGCGCCAGCGCGGGCGCGGTCTCGGGGCCGCCCTGGTGCCAGAGCAGGGTGGCCATGGGATCGCTCTCGTGGCCGAAATCGTGGCCGAGATCGCCGGAGCAGCGCCTCAAAATCCATCGCGCGAGCTCGGGCGAATCGCCGCGGGAGGTCGCCCACTCCATGAGGGTGTGGTGACGGGACACCAGGTAGTCGGCGCTGTTACTGTCGTTGCGATTAAGGGTTGCGGCCGCTCCATCACCCAGCATCTGATAGGCGAGCCACTCCAGGAGGGCATCGGCGCGGCTCGCCTGGAGCGGGTCGGGGCCCTCGAGGCGGGCCCGCGCCTCCCAGGTGGGCAGGAGCGTTCGCATCGACCAGAGCATGTAGCCGATCCCCTCGCGATAGCTGCCGTCGACGCCGAACAGGTCGGCCCAGGCCTTGTCGAGCAGGCTGTCGCCGAGGGCGCGGGCCGAGGCGAGGAGCGGCTGGTGCTCGGGCGGGAGGTCGTCCGAGAGCAGCAGGTCGGCGAGCTGAAGCTGGGCGCCCAGAGTGACGCCCTTGTTGCTGACGAGGGGATTGTGGAGGAACTGCGTGAAGGCGAGATCGGCGGTGATGGACTCCAGGTAGAGAAGGATCTCGTCCACCACCGCCTGCCGGGTCGCCTCGTCCGCGCCGGAGAAGGCGTGATCGTAACCCCAGAGCAGGGTGTGCAGACGCATGGCGGTGCCCAGCACGCCGTGACCGGGATCCGGCGCCGGCCCCTGCGTATCGACGAGCCAGGCGAGGGCCGATTCGATCGTCTGCTCGGCCTCGGCGGCCGGAATCGAATCGTCGAGGCAGGCGACGAGGGCGAGCTCTTCCACCTCCTGGAAGCCCCAGTAGTAGGAGAGCAGGGAGTCGGGCGCGAGCGTGGCGTGGAGCGCGGCGCGGGCGCGGGTCTCCTCCCAGACGGCGAGCCGCTCCGGATCGCTCTCGATGGCCAGCCGGAGGGCCGGGGCCTCGTCGGCGTCGAAGAACAGCCGCGGGTGGTGGTCGGCATGAATCGGCAGGGCCTGGGCCGGCGCGACGAGCCGCGACACGGTAGCCGCCAGGAAGAGGAGGAAGATGGCGCAACGCTGGGCCATGCCGAGGAGCTCCGAACGAGAGGTGAGGGTACAGGCTCTTCAATGATACCCGACATCGGCGCCCGGAAGATAGAGAAAGCCCCCACCGACATCGGCGGGGGCTCGATTCTGCTAGCGGAGGTGAGCGATCGCTCGGGCGCCTCTGAAGGCTCCGCGAATGCTCCCGAACGCTTCGCACGGACGTGAGGCGCTTTTCGGGAGCATTCGCTCCGCCGGGGCGGGGAAGGTCGTGCCGAACTCGAGTCCCCCCGGGAGGACAAAACCCCCACCGACATCGGCGGGGGCTCGATTCTGCTAGCGGAGGTGAGCGATCGCTCGGGCGCCTCTGAGGGCTCGCTTTGCGAACTCGAGGTGAAGCCCGACGACGCTCACCGGAGCAGGCTCCGCGAATGCTCCCGAA
>CAYNQX010000030.1:0-52875 GCA_964399495.1 uncultured bacterium | reverse complement strand
AGCAGATGGAGCAGGCGCGCCTGCAGGCCGAGAACGACGTCTCCACGCTGAAGATCCTCGACGACCCCCGCGTCCCCACGCTGCCCGTCTGGCCCCGGAAGAAGCTGATCGTGCTCGCCGCGGCGATGATCGGTTTTCTGGCGCTCGCCCTCTGGGTGCTCTGGCGCGACTTCCTGGACAGGGTGCGTCGCGACGACGGGGAGCAGTGGATGAACTGGAATTGGTTGCCGGGCGCCACTCGACGACCCGGATCCTGACAAGGGAGGCAATCATGAGCGAACTCGATCGGATCGACGCGCCCGAAGCGGAATCCGAGGCTCCCGCGCGCCCCGGCCTGGGGCAGGCGTTCAGCGCCCCTCTTCGCATCTTCTACGCACCCTCCGGCGTCTACACCGAGGTCCGAGACGGCCTGGCCTGGTGGCCCGGCCTCGTGCTGATGATGATCCTGGCGATCTCCATGAGCGTGATGCTGCTTCCGCTCCAGCAGGAGTTGATGGTCGCCGAGGTCCAGTCGGGCGCCATGAAGGGGCTCGAGCTCACGGAGGACGGCGAGCTTCCCGCGCCGATCCGCTACGGCATCGTCGGCACGGCCGTCGCCGGTGGCCTGCTGGCCGTGCCGGTGGTCCTGCTCATCATCTCGTTCTTCTACTGGCTCGCCCTGCTGGTCACGTTCGGCGGCGCGCCCTTCCGCAAGATATTCTCGCTTGCCATCTACACGTCCTTCATCGGCCTGGCCTTCCAGATCATCAACACGATCTACCTGACCATGGCGGATCTGGAGATGACCGGGATGAGCGACTTCCAGGAATCCGCCCTCGATCTGAGCCTGGGCGCGCTCATGGCGGAGCCCGGCTTCCTGACCAACGTGCTGCGCTACTTCGGCGTGTTCCAGGTGTGGGAGCTCGTCCTGTTCCTGAGCGGCGTCGCGGTGGTGATGAGCCGGAAGCGAAGCGCGGTGCTGGGGCCGATCCTGGTCGTCGCGGTGCTCGGCGCGCTCGTGGTGGGATTCATGGGCACCCTGGGCGAGATGAGCATGAAGATCGGCGGCTGAGCCCGATCTGGCCCGCGAGCCTGCCCTTGCCTACGAATATGAGCCGTTTACGCCGGATTTCCGGATCCTCATGGCAAATGTTGACAGGCCGGAATCCAGGTGTTAGCTTGGCTAGGTTGTTTTCTGCCAACCGTTTTAACCCCGGAATCTCAAGGTAATCCCGCTTCGGTGGGCACCCCTTCTGCAGGAGGGCGGACAGGTGAAGAGTTACACTCCCGAGGAAATCAGGAACATCGCCCTCGTCGGGCACCAGAGCAGCGGCAAGACCACCCTGGGCCAGGCGATCCTTTACATCTGCGGCACGGTCAACCGTCTCGAGCGCGTGGACGACGGCAACAGCAGCCTCGACTACGAGGACGACGAGATCAACCGCAAGATGTCCTTGAACGCCACGCTGGGCTACGGGGAGTGGAAGAAGCAGAAGATCAACTTCATCGACACTCCCGGCTACGACGACTTCAGCGGCGAGGTGGCGGCGGCGCTGAGCGTCACCGAGGGCGCCGTGGTCGTGATTCGCGCCGACGGCGGCGTCGAGGTGGGCACCGAGAAGGTCTGGGAGAGCCTGGGCGACCGTGCCTTCCCGCGCATCATCTTCATCAATCGCATGGATCGCGAGCACGCCGACTACGCCGGCACGCTCTCGCAGATCCGCGAGATGCTCGACGGCGCCAGCGCCGTGCCCTTCCAGCTCCCGCTGGGCCAGGGCGAAAGTTTCCGCGGCTTCGTGGATCTCATCCACATGAAGGCCTACGAGTTCGACGATGAAGGTCACCCCAAGGCGGTCGACATCCCGGCCGAAGTGGCCGACGAGGCCGCCGAGCTGCGCAACACGCTGATCGAGGGCGCGGCCGAGACCAACGAAGAGCTCATGGAGAAGTACTTCGCCGAGGGAACCCTCACCGATGACGAGCTGATCGAGGGCCTCTCCACCGGCGTCCGCGAGGGCACGGTGGCGCCGGTGCTGGTGGGCGACGCCCACGACGGCCGCGGCGTCCGTCTGCTTCTCGACGAGGTGCTGGACTTCCTGCCCTCGCCCGTCCAGCGGCCCCTGGCCCTGGAAGAGGGCGAGCTGGCCTGCGACCCCGCGGGTCCGACCCACGCCATCGTCTTCAAGAACGTCTCCGAGATGAACCTCGGCGATCTGTACTTCCTGCGCGTCTTCTCCGGCACGCTCGCCTCGGGCAACGACCTGTACAACCTCGCGTCGAGCAGCGGCGAGCGCCTGGGCCAGCTCTACACGGCCAGCGGCAAGAACCGCGTCGAGGTGGACGACCTGCCCGCCGGCGATCTGGGCATGGTGATGAAGCTCAAGCACAGCAAGGTCGGCGACTGCCTCGGCGGCAAGGGCGACGAGTGCTTCATGCGGATTCCCTACCCGAACCCGAGCATCCAGGTGGCGATCGAGGCCATCGACAAGGCCGACGACGAGAAGGTCGGCACCGGCCTGTCGAAGCTGAGCCGCGAGGATCCCACCTTCACCGTGGGCTTCGACAACGAGATCAAGCAGAACATCCTCTCCGTGCAGGGCGACACGCACATGGACGTCACCCTCAGCCGCCTCAAGCGCAAGTTCAAGGTGGGCGTGGAGACCGAGAAGCCCCGCATCGCCTACAAGGAGACCATCAAGAAGCTGGTCGACGCCCACTACCGCCACAAGAAGCAGACCGGCGGCCGCGGGCAGTTCGGCGAGGTGTTCATCAAGTTCGAGCCCATGCCCCGCGGCTCGGGCTTCGAGTTCGTGGACGCCATCACCGGCGGCGTGATTCCCGGCAAGTTCATCCCCGCCGTGGAAAAGGGCGTCCGCGAGGCCATGGTGAACGGCGCCGTCTCCGGCTATCCCGTCGTGGACGTCAAGGCGACGCTCCACTTCGGCTCCTTCCACAACGTGGACTCCGACGAGCACAGCTTCAAACTGGCCGGCGGCCAGGCGCTCAAGGAGGGCATCCGCGATGCGGGCGCCGTCCTGCTGGAGCCCATCTACAACCTGGAGATCAAGGTTCCCGACGAGAACCTCGGCGACATCATGGGCGACGTCTCCGGACGTCGCGGCAAGATCCAGGGCACCGAGCAGAAGGGCCGCTACCAGGTCGTGAAGGCCCAGGCGCCCCTGGCCGAGCTCTACAAGTACGGCACCCAGCTCCGCTCCATCACCGGCGGTCGCGCGAGCTTCAGCATGGAGTTCGACCACTACGAGGTCCTGCCCCACGATCTCGCCGGCAAGGTGATCGAGGCGGCGGAAGCGGCCCGGAACGAGGGCTAGGACTCTAGCCGAGTACCGAGGAGGTAGCGATGTCCGGCCATTCCAAGTGGTCGACCATCAAGCACAAGAAAGCGCGGGCCGACGCCCAGCGCGGCAAGGTGTTCACGAAGCTGATCAAGGAGATCACCGTCGCCGCCAAGATGGGCGGCGGCGACGAGGAGATGAACCCGCGGCTGCGCACGGCCGTCCAGGCCGGCAAGGCCGCCAACATGCCCGCCGACAACATCAAGCGCGCCATCAAGAAGGGCACGGGCGATCTCGACGGGGTGGACTACGTCGAGATCACCTACGAGGGCTACGGCCCCGGCGGCGTGGCCATTCTCCTCGACACGCTCACGGACAACAAGAACCGCACGGCCGCCGCGGTGCGTCACGTGTTCAGCAAGTACAACGGCAAGCTGGCCGAGCCCGGCGCCGTGGCCTGGATGTTCGAGACCAAGGGCGTCATCGACATCGCCAAGGAGGGCGTCGACGAGGAGAGCCTGATGATGGCCGCCCTCGACGCCGGCGCGGAGGACTTCCTCGACGAGGACGACAACTTCCGCGTGCTCTCGACGCCGGAGTCGTTCACCGCCGTGCAGAAGGCGCTCGAGAGCGACTACGCGTTCCTGACCGTCGGCATCGAGAAGCTGCCCCAGAACACCGTGGACGTGGGAGCCAAGGAGGCCACGGGGCTGCTGAAGCTCATGGAGATGCTCGAGGACCTCGACGACACCCAGAAGCTGACGGCCAACTTCGACATCGACGACGAGATCCTCGAACAGCTCGCCGAAGAGTAGGAGGGGCCGCCCTGCGCCGCATCCTCGGCATCGATCCCGGCATCCGCAACACGGGCTACGGGCTCATCGAGGCCGAGGGCGGCCGTTGCCGTCTTCTTGCGGCCGGGGTCATCTCTCCGCCCACCGATCTTCCGCTGGTCGAGCGCCTGCTCGTGATCGAGCGCGAGGTGGACGCCCTCATCGAACTCTGGTCGCCCGAGGCCTGCGCCGTCGAGAACGTCTTCTACCACAAGAACCCCAAGAGCATGATCACGCTGGGCCGCGCCCAGGCGGCGGCCATGCTCACGGCCGCGCGCCACGACCTGCCGGTGAACCTCTACAGCCCCAGCGAGGTGAAGCAGGCGATCACAGGCGGCGGCCGCGCGTCCAAGGAACAGGTGCAGTTCATGGTGGAGCGGATCCTGGGCCAGAAGATCACCGAGCGCAAAACCGACGAGAGCGACGCCCTGGCCGTGGCCATCTGCCACGCGGGCCGTCAGGACGCGCCCCTCGGGGCACGCGCGAGCCGGGGAGCCTGAATGCTCGACAGCCTCACGGGACGCGTCCTCGCGCTGGATCCCGACCTGCTGCTGCAGGTCGGCCCGGCCACCTTCCGCCTGGGGATCTCCGCTCAGACCCGCGCCGCCCTGCCGGTTTCCGAGGCCGAGGTACTCGTGTTCACGGAGCTGGTCGTGCGCGAGGACAGCATGGAGCTGCTCGGCTTCGCCCGCCCGGAGGAGCGCGTGCTCTACCGTCTCATCACGGGCGTCAGCGGCGTCGGCAAGCGCCTGGCGCTGGCGGTGCTGTCGGAGCTGAGTCCGGAGGACCTCGCGCGCTGCGTGGTGTCGGGCGACGAGAAGAGCCTCACCGGCGTCAGCGGCATCGGCAAGAAGACCGCCTCCCGTCTGCTCCTGGAACTCAAGGGCAAGCTCGACGAGTTCCTGCCGGTCGGCGGCGCCCAGCCACAGCCGGCGACTCCCGGCGCGGTGACGCCCGACCGCGAGGAGGCGCTGCTGGCGCTGGCGGCCCTCGGCATGAACCGTGCCGCGGCGCTGCGCGCCCTCGAGGCCGTGGGCGAGGAGGAGCTGTCGGTCGAGGAGATGATCCGCATGGCCCTGGCCGCGGCAGGTGACCGGTGATGGAGGACGGCATGGACGGCAACGAGTCCCGCATCACGAATCCCGACGCCGACGTCGCCGAGCGCCATCAGGAGCGCGCGCTGCGTCCGCGCAAGCTCGAGGAGTTCGTCGGGCAGGAGTCGGTCAAGGAGAACCTGCGTGTCTTCATCCAGGCGGCCCGCGAGCGGGGCGAGTCGCTGGATCACGTGCTGTTCTACGGACCGCCCGGGCTCGGTAAGACCACGCTCGCGGGCATCCTCGCGGCCGAGCTGGGGGTCTCCTTCCAGTCCACCAGCGCGCCGGTGTTTCAGAACGCCGCCGATCTGGTGGGCGTGTTGACCCATCTCGAGGAGAAGCAGGTGCTCTTCCTCGACGAGGTCCACCGCCTCGGCCGCGTGCTGGAGGAGCATCTCTACCCGGCCATGGAGGACTTCCGCTGCGAGCTGGTGGTCGACCGCGGCCCCGCCGCGCGTCACTACACGCTGCAGCTGCCCCCCTTCACGCTGGTGGGCGCCACCACCCGCGCGGGAATGATCAGCGCGCCGCTGCGCAACCGCTTCGGCGTCGTCGCCCGCCTCGAGTTCTACGACGCTCCGGAGCTGGCCAGCATCCTCGACCGCTCGGCTCGCCTCATGGAGTTCGACGCGCAACCGGACGCGCTCGACGAACTGGCCCGCCGCAGCCGGGGCACGCCGCGCATCGCCAACCGTCTGCTCAGGCGCCTGCGCGACTTCGCTCAGGTGGAGGGCGACGGTCGCCTCGACCGCGATCTCGCCGACTACGGGCTTCAGCGCCTGGGCGTCGACGCCGCGGGCCTCGACGCCATGGACCGGCGCATCCTCGAAAGCCTGATCCGCCACCACGGCGGCGGGCCGGTGGGGGCGTCCACGCTCGCGCTGGCCGTGGCCGAGGAGCCGGAGACCCTCGAGGACGTCTACGAGCCCTACCTGATCCAGCAGGGTTTCCTGCGACGCACCCGCCGCGGCCGCGTGGCCGCCCGCCGCGCCTACGAGCACCTGGGGCTCACGCCGCCCGAGGAGTCCCCCGGCGAGCTCTGGAACGGCGATTGAGTGTCGTCGTGAGCGAGCGCCTCTCCGACTACGACTTCGAACTGCCGCCGGACCGGATCGCCCAGAGGCCCGTGCTCGGCCGTCACGGCAGCCGGCTGCTGACCCTCGATACGGTGAGCGGCGAGTTCGCCGATTCGACATTCGCCGATCTGCCGCGTATCCTCGATCCCGGCGACCTGCTCGTGGTCAACGACACCCGCGTCCTGCCGGCGCGGCTCCTGGGCCATCGCGGCCACCTGGAGGGCGCCGCCGCGGAGCTGCTTCCCCACAGCCCGGGCGAGGACGACCGCTGGCTCGCCCTCGTGCGTCCCTCCAAGCGCTTCAAGCCGGGCGACCGGTTCGTGGCCGCGGGCGGCCAGGTGGAGATCGCTGTGGAGGAACCTGGCGAGGAGGGCAGCCGCTGGGTGCGCCTGATCGCCCCCGACAGCTGGGAAGAGGCCATGGCGCTGGCGGGCTCCATGCCCCTGCCGCCCTACATCGGCCGCGCGGCCGACGAGCGCGATCGCGACGAGTACCAGACCCGCTTCGCCCGCGAGGACGGCGCCGTGGCCGCGCCCACGGCCGGCCTTCACTTCAGCGACGAACTGCTCGCCCAGCTCGACGCCCGCGGCATCGAACGCCGCCCGCTCACCCTGCACGTGGGCATCGGCACCTTCCGGCCCGTGCGCGCGGAGAACCCCGCCGACCACCCCATGCACGCCGAGCGCTTCCTGCTGCCAGAGGCGACGCGCCGCGCCGTCGACGCCGCGCGCGCCGACCGGCGGCGGGTGGTGGCCGTCGGCACCACGGTGGTGCGCACCCTCGAGAGCCTGTCGGGCGACGAGTGGGACGCGCCCGGCGATCACGCCGGCAGCACGCGGCTGTTCATCCGGCCGCCCTTCACGTTCGGGCGTATCGACGGTCTGGTGAGCAACTTCCACCTGCCGCGTTCGACCCTGCTCATGCTCGTCGCCGCTCTCGCGGGCCGCGACAGCGTGCTGGCCGCCTACCGTCATGCCGTCGAGAGCGGCTACCGCTTCTTCTCCTACGGCGACGCCATGCTGTTTCTGCCGGGAGGTTCGCGGTGACGAGGCCCTTCTTCGAGCTGCTGGCCACCTGCCCCGACACGGGGGCGCGGGCGGGGGTGATCCACACGGATCACGGCGACGTGCCCACGCCGATCTTCATGCCGGTGGGCACCCAGGCCACGGTGAAAACGGTCACGGCGGAGCACCTGGAGACGATCGGCGCGGAGATCATCCTCGCCAACACCTACCATCTCTACCTGCGGCCGGGCTCGCCCACGGTGGCCGCGGCCGGCGGCGTGCACCGCTTCTCCGGCTGGCGGCGGCCCATGCTCAGCGACAGCGGCGGCTACCAGTTCTTCTCCCTCGGCGAGCTGAACAGGAGCAGCGAGGAGGGCGTGGCCTTCCGCTCCCACCTGGACGGCTCGAAGCACTTCCTCGCGCCCGAGGACGTGGTGCGCGTGGAGGCCGAACTCGGCGCGGACATCATCATGCCGCTCGACGAGTGCCTGCCCTATCCGAGCGAGCGGGCGGTGGCGGAGGAGTCGACGGCGCGCACGGGCCGCTGGGCGAAGCGCTGCGCCGACGTGTACGGCGGCGTGTTCCGTCATCACGACTACCGGCAGTTCCTCTTCGGCATCGTGCAGGGCGCCACCTACGAAGACCTGCGCAAGCAGTCCGCCGAGGAGATGGCCGCCCTCGACCTGCCCGGCTACTCCATCGGCGGCCTCGCGGTGGGGGAACCGAAGCAGCGCATGCTGGACCTCGCCGAACACACGGCCGCGCTGCTGCCCGAGGAGAAGCCGCGCTATCTGATGGGCGTCGGCTTTCCCGAGGACCTGCTGCGCTGCGTCGCGCGCGGCGTGGACATGTTCGACTGCGTCATGCCCACGCGCAACGCCCGCAAGGGCACGCTGTTCACGCGGGCGGGAAGGCTCGTGGTGAAGAACGCGGGCTTCGCGGAGGACTTTTCACCTGTCGATCCGGACTGCGGCTGCCCCGCCTGCCGGCGCCACGACCGCGCCTATCTCCGTCACCTGTTCCAGGTGAAGGAGCCCCTGGGGATGACGCTTGCGAGCATCCACAATCTGTACTTTTATTTGGACTTGATGCGAGAGGCCAGGGAGGCGATCCTGGCCGGACGCTACTCCGCTTTCCTGCGCGACTTCTTCGACAGCTACACCATGGCCAGCGATTGACGCCCTTTCACTCCGGACCCAAGGAGCCCAGATGCTCTTCCTGACCCAAGCCCAGCCAGGCGCACCCTCCTGGAGCCCCATGCTTCTCATGGTGGGCATGTTCGTGATTCTCTACTTCTTCATGATCCGCCCCCAGCAGAAGCGGCACAAGGAGCATCAGGCCATGCTCAAGGTGCTCTCCAAGGGCGATCGTGTCGTCACCTCCGGCGGCCTCTACGGCACCGTCGTGGGCGTGAAGGACGACGTCGTGGTGCTGCGCATCGACGAGAACACCAAGGTCGAGGTGGCCCTGCAGAACATCACGGGCAAGCTGGACAGCTAGCGATGGATCTCGCGCTCAAGTACATCGGCTGCGACGTGCTGCGCACCCAGGGCAAGCCGGTCACCGAGTTCGGCGAGGCCCTCGAGGCCCACTTGCCCCGCATGGTCGAGATCATGCGCGAGGAGGGGGGCATCGGCCTGGCCGCCCCGCAGGTGGGCATCGCCCTGCACTTCTTCATCCTCGTCGTCAACGTGGACGACGAGGAGCGCGAGGAGGACGAACTCCTGCTCCTGGCCAACGCGGAGATCCTCGAGGCCTCGAAGAAGGAGGTCGCCATCGAGGAGGGCTGCCTCTCGATTCCCGGGCTCCGGGCGGACGTGACCCGTCCCGAGCAGATCCGCGTGGCCTTCGATGACATCGGCGGCAATCGCATGGAACTCACCACCGACGGTCTGCTCGCCCGCGTGATCCAGCACGAGCTCGATCATTGCGAGGGCGTGCTCTTCGTCGATCGGCTGAGCCCGGCGCGGAAGGCCGTCCTGAAGAAGCAGATCGCCGAGATCCAGAGCGAGTACGCCTCCCGCAACTGACCCCCGCGTCCATGCCCGGAGTCCTTCGATCGAGGAGAGAGCATGTCCCGCCTGCGCATCGCTTTCATGGGCAGCCCCGACCTCGGCGTTCCCTGCCTCCAGGCGCTCCACGACGCGCCCGATCTCGACCTGGTGCAGGTGGTCACCCTCGGCGACCGCCGCCGCGGCCGCCGCGGCAAGCCGGTGCCCACGCCGGTGGGCGCCGCCGCGCTCGAGCGCGGCCTTCCGCTGCTGCGCTGGGAGAAGGGGGAGCGCCTCGCGGTCGAGGCCGAACTCGCGCAGCTCGAGCTCGATCTGGTGGTGGTGATCGCCTTCGCGCGGATCCTGCGTCCCTCGCTGCTCGAACTGCCCCGGCTGGGCTGCATGAACCTGCACGCCTCCCTGTTGCCCTGGGGTCGCGGAGCGAGCCCGATCCAGCAGGCGATCCTCGAGGAGCTTCCCGAGAGCGGCTGGTCGGCGATGCTCATGGACGCCGGTCTCGACACCGGCCCCGTGCTGGCCAGGAGCGCCCTGGCCGTCGATCCCCGCTGGAACTCCGGCGACCTGTACCGCGCCCTCGCGGCGAACTCCGCGCCGATCCTCCTGGAGAGCATCCGCGGCTATCGCGACGGCACGCTCGTCCCCGAGCCCCAGCCCGACGAGAGCGCCACCTACGCCGGCAAGATTCCGGCGGACGCGGGGGCGATCGACTGGAGCCTGTCGGCCGCCGATCTCGACCGACGCATCCGCGCCTACACGCCCAGCCCGGGCTGCTGGTGTCGGCGCGACGGCGAACGCCTGGGCGTGCTCGAGGCCGAGCCGGCGTCGGGCGACACCGACGCCGACGCCGCGCCCGGAACGGTGGTCGTCTCCGGCGGCGAACTGCGCGTGGCCTGCGGCGAGGGCGCCCTCTCGCTGCGAAGCCTCAAGCCCGCCGGGAAACGCCCGATGCCCGCGGCGGACTACCTGAACGGACGCCCTCTGGTCACGGGCGACCGGCTCGCGCCGGGACTCACGGACGAATCGGAGCCGTCATGAAGATCGCCCCGGCCCGTCAGGCCGCCCTGCGCTTTCTCTCCCGGCAGGGGAGCGAGGGCGAGCGCGAGTGGGACGAGTTCCTCGAGCAGTCCCTCGACGACCCCCTCCTCGCCGACCCCCGCGACCGCCGCCTCTTCAGCCAGCTCGTCGCGGGCGTCCTGCGGCTGCGAGGCCGTCTGGACGATCGACTCACCCGCCTCACCGGCCGCGAGAAGATCGACGCCGTCGTGCGCACCGCGCTGCGGCTCGCCCTCTTCCAGCTCGAGGAGATGGATCGCCTTCCCGCCCACGCCGTCATCGGCGAGAGCGTGGAGTGGGTGAAGCGCCGGCGGGGACGCAAGCTGGCGGGATGGACCAACGCCCAGCTCCGCGGCTGGCAACGGGACGGCGTGCCGGGGGAGGACCCCGACCCGATCGCCGATCCGGTGGCTCACGCCGAGCGCGTTCTCTCCTATCCGCGCTGGATGGCCGAGCGCTGGATCGCCGAGCACGGCAGCGAGCGCGCGCTGGCGATGATGCGCGCGATGAACCGCCACCCCGGCCCCTGCTTCCGCTGGAACGCCCTGCGTCCGGGCCGCGAGGAGTTCCTCGCCGCGCTCGCCGCGGAGGGGAACGAGCCCGAGGCCGTAGCGGGCCTGCCTCAGGCCTTCCGGATCCGGGGGGCCTGGCCGCCGGTTCTGCGTCTGGCCCTCGAGCGCGGAGAGGTGAGCGTGCAGGAGGCCGCCTCGCAGAGGCTGGCGGCGCTGCTGACCAGGGGCGAGTTCGGCGAGTGGGCCGATCTCTGCGCCGCTCCCGGCGGCAAGTGCTGCCACCTGGCCGAGCTGGGGAGCGACCGCAGCGAGGTGCTGGCACTCGACCGGGACGCCCAGCGCCTGGAGAAAGTCGTTGCCAATGCCACGCGACTCGGCTTAACAAGGCTCAAGGCGGAGTGCGGCGATCTGCGCAAGCGGACTCCCAGCCCGGTGGACGGCGTCCTGGTGGACGCCCCCTGTACCGCCCTCGGCGTGCTCGCGGGCAATCCAGACGCCCGCTGGCGGAAAGCGCCCGAGCAGATCGATCGGCTGGCGACCCTGCAGCGGGAACTCCTCGCCGCCGCGGCGCGTTGGCCGCGGCCGGGCGGTCGGCTGCTCTACGCCGTCTGCACGCTGACGCCCGAGGAGACCGTGCGCCAGCGGCAGTGGTTCCTGGACACGCATGGGGATTACCGTCCGGAGCCCTTCACGGCGAACGAGCTGCGGCCGTCGCTGCTGACTCCCGAGGGGGACTACCTCGTCCTCCCGGGCGACGAGGAACCGGTGGGCATGTACGCCTTCCGCTGTCGACGCGAGTCCGGAGAGGAGGGATCCCGATCGTGAAACGTGGATTGAGAGGCGTCCTGCGCCTGTTCGGCAGCCTGCTGCTGATGGCCCTCATCACCTTCGCCGGGATCTGGGTGGCCAATCGCTGGATCCTGCCGCGCTCGGTGGGCAGCGACACCGCCTTCTCGATGCCGCTCCTCGAGGGCAGTTCCAAGGAGGAGGTCTACGAGATCTGCGCCCGCCACGGGCTCGTCATCCGCGAGCGGCCTTCCGAATTCGACGCCTCCCTGCCCAGCGGTTATCTCCTGCGACAGTCCCCTCGCGTCGGCACTCAGGTGAAGCGGGGGAGGCAGGTGATGGCGGTGTTCTCGTCGGGACCCCGCATGGTGACGCTCCCCGACCTGCGCGGCCAGAGCGAGCGTCAGGCGCGGATCAGCCTGGAGGACCTCGGCCTGCTGGCCGGCGACCTCCTGCGCTGCGAGGGCGCCGAGGCGCCCGGCGCCGTGCTGAGCAGTCGACCCGGCGCGGGCACCCGCGTGCCCCTTGGCGAGCGGGTGGATCTGCTTCTGAGCCGGGGCGACGATGTGGGCGTCTACCTGATGCCCGATCTGGCCCGGCGCAGCCTCGACGGCGCCCTGGCCCTGCTGGAGGGGAGCGGCCTCGATGCGCCGGCCCTCCGCTATCGCAGCGCGGGCGGGCAGGTGCCGGGGACGATCCTGTCCCAGAACCCGCCCGCGGGAACTCGACTGGAAAGGGGGCGCCGCCTTGAGCTGGTGGTCGCATCTGGATCGGACTGAAGTCGCGGTGTCGCCCTCGCTTCTCGGCGCGGACCTCGCCCGCCTGGGCGAGGAACTGCGTGACGTGGAGGCGGGTGGGGCCGATCTGCTCCATCTCGACGTCATGGACGGCCACTTCGTGCCCAACCTCACCTTCGGGGCCGACGTCTGCGCGGCCGTGGCCCGCGCGGCGAGCCGGCCCCTGGACGCCCATCTCATGATCGAGCGCCCTCTGGAGAGCCTCGAAAGCTACGTGGAGGCGGGCTGCCACGGGGTGACCCTCCACCTGGAAGCGCTCGATCCGGCCAATCCGGGTGAAGCCGCCGGGGCCATGGCCCGGATCCGGGAGCTGGGAGCCCTGGCGGGCATCTCCGTGAAACCCGGGACAGCGCTGCCCGGCGGGGAGGATCCCCTCTGGGAGCACCTGGATCTGCTGCTCGTCATGAGCGTGGAGCCCGGCTACTGCGGTCAGAGCTATATCCCGTTGGCCGAGGGCAAGGTGGCCGCCGCCGCGGCCCTGAGGCGCGGCCGGGGTCTGGAGTTCGCGATCTCCGTGGACGGGGGCGTGGGCCCGGCCCAGGCGGGGCCGCTTCGCGCGGCCGGGGCGGACATTCTGGTGGCGGCGAGCTCGGTCCTGGGCCAGCCCGATCGCCGCGCGGCCATCGCGGCGCTCAAGGGTGCCGCCGCGGGTGCGGGGGCGGCCTGACCCGTCCCGCGGAATCGGGGCCGGTTTAGAGTAGAAACTGTCCAAAATGGGCCCGTCGGGGGCTTGTCAGACCCCTTAAGCTCTGCTATATTGCCGACTTTGTGTTCACCAGCGTCGCCTGGCGTAGTCCGCTTATCCGGAGGCAAGCTTGTTTCAGAACCTCAGCGACAGGTTGGAGTCTGTCTTCTCCAAGCTGCGAGGGAAGGGACGGCTGCAGGAGGAGGACGTCGTCGAGGCTCTCCGCGAGGTGCGCCGGGCTCTGCTCGAGGCCGACGTGCAGTTCGGAGTCACCCGCGAGTTCATCGCCAGGGTGAAGGAGAAGGCCACGGGCGAGGAGGTGCTGGGCAAGCTCAACACCGCGCAGCAGGTGATCGGGATCGTGAACGATGAGCTCGTGGAGCTCATGGGCGCCCGACACGACGAGCTGCAGCTTCGCACGAGCCCCGTGTCCACGATCATGCTCGTGGGCCTGCAGGGTTCGGGTAAGACCAGCTTCTCGGCCAAGCTGGCCGGAATGCTGCGCAAGCAGGGACGGCGACCGCTGCTGGCGGGCGCCGACATCTATCGTCCCGCGGCGATGGACCAGCTCGAGGTTCTCGGGAAGCAGATCGGCGTGCCGGTCTATCTCGATCGCGAACAGCGGGACGTGAAGATCATCGCCGAGGCGGCCCGGGCCGATGCCCGGGAGAAGCTGAGCGACCTGCTGATCCTCGACACGGCGGGACGCCTGCACGTGGACGAGGAGCTGATGGCGGAGCTCGAGGGCCTGAATGCAGCGATGCAGCCCGACGAGATCCTCCTGGTGGTGGACGCGATGACCGGGCAGGAAGCCGTGAAGGTGGCCGAGGAGTTCCAGCGCCGCCTGCCGCTCACGGGCGTCCTGCTGAGCAAGCTCGACGGCGACGCCCGCGGTGGCGCCGCCCTGTCGGTGCGATCGGTGACCGGACTGCCCATCAAGTACGTGGGCGTCGGCGAGACGGTGAAGGACATCGAGCCCTTCCATCCGGATCGCATGGCCAGCCGCATCCTCGGCATGGGGGACGTGCTCTCCCTGGTCGAGAAGGTCCAGCAGGAACAGGACCTGGACGAGGCGCAGCGACTCGAGAAGAAGTTCCGCAAGGAGGGACTCGATCTCGACGACATGCTGTCTCAGATCGAGAAGCTCCAGAAGATGGGGCCGCTGGGCAAGATCATGGGAATGCTGCCCGGCATGAACAAGCTCCAGGCGCAGGGCGTCGAGGCGGATGAGAAGGAGCTGGTCCGCGTGCGGGCCATCATCCAGTCGATGACCCTGAAGGAACGCCGCAAGCCCGACATCATCGACGGCAGCCGCCGTCGGCGAATCGCGAAGGGCAGCGGAACCTCGGTGCAGGCGGTCAACAGGCTGCTGAAGCAGTACGCCGAGATGAAGAAGATGATGAAGTCCCTTCAGAAGATGAAGGGCAAGGGCCGCAAGCCGAATATGTTCGGCGGCGGCATCCAGTAATCGAACCGGAGGTAGACTCCCTTGTCCACGAAGATCCGCCTGACCCGCATGGGTTCCATGAAGCGTCCTTTCTACCGCATGGTGGTTGTGGACTCCCGGAACCGGCGCGACGGCCGCTACATCGAGAATCTCGGCACCTACAATCCGATCCCCGCGAAGGCCGAGGTCGCTCTCAACGAAGACCGTATCCTCCACTGGCTCGTCAAGGGCGCCGAGACGTCCGGCACGGCGGCCAGCCTGATCCGCAATGAGGGGATCATGGAGAAGTTCCAGCTGCTCAAGTCCGGCGTCAGCGCCGAGGAACTGGAAAGCAAGCTCGCCGAATGGAAGAGCAAGCAGACCTCGGCTTCCGGCCAGACTCTCTCCCGCGCGGAGAAGAAGGCGAAGAAGAAGACCGACGCCGCCGAGGCCAAGGCCGCCGCCGAGAAGGCCGCCGCCGACGCCGAGGCCGCCGAGAAGGCTGCCGCTGAAGCCGCCGAGGCCGCCGAGAAGGCCGCTGCCGAGAAGGCCGCCGCCGAGACCGAGGAAGCCACCGAGGAGAGCGCCGAAGAGGGCGCCGAAAGCTAGGCGGGCGTCACATGGAGAAATTGCTGCGTTACGTGGCGGACTCCCTTGTGGAGCAGCCGGACAAGATCCGTGTCGAGAAGGACGAGGAAGGCGGCGAGGACGCCTACACGCTCCTGCTTGCCCAGGAGGATCTCGGGCGTCTCATCGGTCGTCACGGCAAGACGGCCGAAGCCCTGCGCACCCTTCTGACGGCCGTGGGTCGTCGGCAGGATCGCAAGATCAGCCTGCGGATCCGGGAACTGGACTGAGCCCGGTAGCCGTGGGTGCGATCGAACTGGGGCGCCTGGTTCGCCCCGTCGGCATCAAGGGCGAGGTGAAGCTGCTGCTCTCGTCCGATTTCTGGCCCGAGTCCCTGGGCTCGGCCAAGCTGGAGCTGGCCCTGCCCGATCGGCCGGATCGGGTGGAACGGCGCCGGCCGGCGAAGATCCTGAAGGCGCGCCCCCAGGGGGAGTGCCTGGTCCTTCGCCTCGAGGGGGTCGACAGCCGCGACGCGGCCGAGGCCCTGCGGGAAGCCGTCCTGGTTCTGGACGGTGAGCTCGACGTCGAGCCGCCCGCCGAGCCCCGCTCCTGGCAGCTGGAGGGGATGCGGGTGGTCGTGGTCGGCGGCGAGGAGCTGGGACGGGTCGTCGCGCTGCTGCCGATGCCCGGGCAGCCGATGCTGCAGGTGAAGGGTCCGACGAAGGAGTATCAGATTCCCTTCGTCGAGCCCATCCTCTGCGGCCTGGACTGGGCCGAGGAAACGATCGAGATCGATCCGCCGGACGGTCTCCTGGAACTGTGAACCGGGACGATTGAGGAGGGGAAACGTGGTCATCAACGTGGTCACCCTGTTCCCCGACTTCCTGCGCGGCGCGCTGCGCGTGGGGATCCTGGAGCGGGCCATCGAAAGAGGCGTGGTGGAATACCGCTACGCCAATCCCCGGGACTTCCCGGTGGACAAGCACGGCACGGTGGATGACTACCCCTACGGGGGTGGCGCGGGAATGATCATGATGGCGCCGTCCCTGATGGACGCCTACGAGTCGCTGCAGGCATCGAGCGAATTTCCGGGCCACCCGGTGATCCTCATGTCGCCGCGGGGCAAGCCCTTCGACCAGGCGACGGCGGGGCGCCTGAGCCGGGAGAGCGAGATCACGCTGGTCTGCGGACGCTACAAGGGCGTCGACGAGCGGTTCAGGGATCTCGCGGTCACCGAGGAGATCTCCCTCGGCGATTTCGTGCTGACCGGCGGCGAGCCGGCCGCGGTCTGCGTCATCGACGCGGTGGTGCGACTGCTGCCGGACGTTATGAGCGACCTGGAATCCGCCGAGGCGGACTCCTTCGGAGAGGACAAGAACGGGCTGCTGGACTGGCCCCACTACACCAGGCCGGAGACGTTTCGCGACCTGGAGGTTCCCGAAGTCCTGAAGAGCGGGAACCATGCGAAGATCGAGGCCTGGCGCCGCGAGCAGTCGCTGCGCCTGACCCGGAAACACCGCCCGGACCTTCTCGACGACTGAGAGGCGGGGCGGCGAAAAGCGAGAGCCGGCGGGCGCGCCGGCGACACGATGGCGGAGGTAGCCATGAACATCGTCGACGCGATCAAGAACCAGCAGGTGCAGGACGGTATCCCCGAGTTCACCGTGGGGGACACCATCAAGTTCCGGGTCCGGGTGATCGAGGGAGAGAAGGAGCGCTTCCAGAACTTCCAGGGCACCGTGATCCAGAAGCGGGGCAGCGGCATCGAGGCCAGCTTCACCGTGCGCAAGGTCTCCAGCAACATCGGCGTGGAGAGGGTATTCCCCCTGCACAGTCCGAACATCACCAATCTCGAGGTTGTGCGTCGCGGTAAGGTGCGCCGCGCCAAGCTCTACTACCTTCGCGGTCTCAGCGGCAAGAAGGCGCGTATCGCCAGCCGCCGCGATCCGGTGAAGACGGACGAGAGCTAGAAGCATGACCACCTCCGCCGAGCAGGGCCGGGACCCCGATGGGGTGCCGGCCTTTGGCTTGGACCCCATCCTCGCCGACCCGGAGTCCTTCCGGTCGGCATCCGTCGCGGCGCAGCGCCGGGCCCTGGCGCCCCTGGGCTCGAGCGACCTCACCCCCTGGCTCGCGCTCCTCGACGAAGACCCCCGCAAGGGCTGCCGGCAGCTGGCATCGAGCTTGCGAAACAAACTCGCGCGCTCGGCCCGCAAGGAGGAGCGCTGGCGCCAGCTCGCGGATTTCGACCGCGCTGCCGCCGCCGGTCTGCTCATGGCGGGCGTGGACGAGGTGGGCCGCGGTCCCCTCGCCGGCCCCGTCACCGCCGCGGCCCTGATCCTGCCCCCGGACTACCGCGCGCTGGGCCTGGACGATTCCAAGCGCATGACGCCGGCCGCCCGGGAGGAGTGGGCGGCGAGACTCCGCGAGGACGCCGTGGCCTGGGCCGTCGCCGACGTGCCCGCCGAGGAGATCGACGGCATCGGCATCCGCAAGGCGGTCTTCAGGGCGATGGCAGGCGCGCTGCGCGGGCTGTCGCCCCGGGCGGAGCGCGTGCTCATCGACGGCAACGAGCTGCCGCCGGGCGCCCGCATCAGCCGCGCCGTCGTCGGCGGGGACGCGCGCAGCCTGAGCATCGCCGGCGCCTCGGTGCTGGCCAAGGTGCATCGCGACGGGCTCATGACCCGCGCGGACGAGCAGTGGCCCGGCTACGGTTTCGCCGGCCACAAGGGCTACGGCAGCGCGGCCCACGTGGACGCCCTCCTGGAACGGGGACCCTGTCCCCTGCACCGACGGAGTTTCTGTGGACGGTGGATCAAGGGGGGCACCCCGCGCGATCGCGGGAGCGCTGGGTGAGGAGATGGCCGCGCGCTTCCTCGAGCTGCGGGGCTGGCGTCTGCTCGCGCGCAACCTGCGCGTGGGCCAGAAAGAGATTGACCTGCTCGCGGCCGACGGAGATTGTCTCGTCTGCGTGGAGGTGAAGCTCAGGCGCGGCGACCGCTACGGGCGGGCCGCCGAAGCCCTCACTCCACGAAAGCGCGGACACCTGAAGGCCGCCCTCCGGAAGATCGTGATCGATCGCCGCTGGCGCGGAGCGTATCGTCTCGACCTCGTCACCCTCGACCTCGATCCCGCCGGTGATCGAATGCTCCTGGAGCACTTTCGAGGAATCTAGACAGGACCTCGGGAAGGAGAGATCGGTGACCTCGGCCCTCGCCTGCATCCTCGCTTTCATCCTTTCGCTCGGCCTCGGTCGCCTGGCCATCGGCGCCGCGGCGCGGCTGCGGTTCATGGACGATCCGGGCGAGCGCAAGATCCAGGAGCGCCCCGTGCCGCTGCTCGGCGGCGCGGCGATTTTCCTGGGCACCCTGGCCGGGACGCTGTGGATCACTCGCGAGGGCGGGCCGTCGCTCCTCGACCTCGCCGAGCCGCTGAGCCGCTGGCTGCTGGCGGGCGCGTTCCTGCTCGTCATCGGTCTCGTCGACGACCGCCGCGGCCTCGGTCCGCGCATCCGCCTGGCCGCCCAGGTCCTCGCGGCGCTTCTGTTCTGGCCCGAGCTCACGTCCTGGATCCGGCCGGCCTGGTTCGGCCTGCCTCTGGGGCTGTTCTGGATCGTCGGTCTGACCAACAGCCTCAACTTCCTGGACAACATGGACGGCGCTTCGGCCAGCACCGGCCTGCTGGCCTCCCTGCCGATCGGCGCGGCCCTGCTGCTCGCCGGCGAGGGCGCGATCGCGCAGGGCCTGTGGCCTCTGGCCGCCGCGCTCGCGGGCTTTCTCTGGTGGAATCGTCCCGCGGCCCGCCTCTACATGGGCGACGCCGGTTCCACCTTCCTGGGACTCTCCCTGGCCGTCTTCACGCTGCTGCTGGTGGGGCGGGGCGGTGTCGATCCCTGGCTGGCGCCGCTGTTCCTCGCGGTGCCGATCTACGATACCTGCTCGGTGGTGTGGATCCGCTGGCGCGAAGGTCGTCCGCCCTGGGTGGGCGACCGGAGACACGTGACCCATCGCATGGTGGCGCGGGGCAGGAGCGTGGGGGGCACGCTGGTCGTGCTGGCGCTCTGGACCCTGGCCGCGGGCGGCCTGGCGCTGCTGTGGTCTGGCGTGAGCGGGTTCTACGGACTGGCGGGCGGAATCGTGGCGGCGGCGCTGCTGTTCCGCTGGGAACGAGTGCGGGAGCTGGCCGGGGAGGCCCGCTCCTCGTAATGACGGTGACGTCTCGGGATACTCAGACCAGGTCGTCCTCGTCACCGATCTCGTCTTCCAGAAGCTCGTCGAACTCCTCGTCGTAGTCTTCGAGGTCGTCCGACTGCTCCCAGGTTTCGTCTTCGTCGACTTCGATGCGACCCTCACCCAGGCAGAACGGACACTCGTCGTCTTCGAGGATTCCGCTTCCGCCACACTCGTCGCAGGTCACCGTCTTCTTGTTGCTCATCGTCTCCGGCCAACGGGTTGCGTCTCAGAAGCCCCCAGGGGGCCTACGATTTGTCGTGCGCGAAAATGTTAGCGCGGCCCCGATCTCAGTCAAGCAGAAAGCGTCAACTCCGTTGTCGCTTTATGATCCGGACGACAAGCCGCGGCGCGCTGCACGCGGCAAGGCGCGGGAGCTGCCGGGCGTTCGCGCGGGCTCCCTTCTTGCGCTGCCGATGGGAAGATCAACCGGAGGTGCGCATGCATTGCTACTGGCAGGGGGCGAGTCTGCGCGGGGTGCAGGGGCTGCCCGTTCGCGTGGAGGTGCAGATGGCCCGGGGGCTGCCCGCCCTCAGCCTGGTGGGCCAGGCCGGAGCGGCCACGCGGGAAAGCCGCGAGCGGGTGTACGGGGCTCTGCGGGAGTCGGGCTATTCGTTGCCGCGCGGACGGGTCACCGTGAACCTCGCGCCCGCCGACGAGCGCAAGGAGGGCACGGCCTTCGACCTCGCGATGGCGCTGGGTCTGCTCGAGGTGAGCGGTCAGCTTCGTCCCCGCCGCGGCAGGGACTGGTGGTTCCTCGGCGAGCTCGGTCTCGACGGCCGCCTGCTTCCCGTGCGCGGCGCCCTGCCGCTGGGGCTCGCGGCGCGGGAGGCGGGGGCGCGAGGACTCGTACTACCCTCGGGGAACGCGGCGGAGGCGAGCCACCTCGGCGGCCTGCCCGTGCTGCTGATGGACTCGCTCACGGCCGTTGCGGGCTGGGTGAACGGTGAAGAGGTCGGAACGATTCCGCAGGCGTGGACGCCGCGGCGGGAACGTCGTTCGCCGGATGAAGCCGCGCTGCTGATGCCCGGCGGCCCCGCCCTGCGACGCGCGCTCGCGACGGCCGCGGTCGGCCGTCACAACGTGCTCCTGGTCGGCGCGCCCGGCAACGGCAAGACCACCCTCGCGCGCGCCCTCGCCGAGCTGCTTCCGCCCCTGGGCGCCGGGCAACGCCGGGAGGTGATGGCGCTCCGCTCCGCGGCGGGCCTCGCGGTCGATGGATCCCGCAGCCCCTCGTTCCGGGCGCCACACCACAGCCTCAGCCTCGGCGGCCTCCTGGGACGCAGCGGCGCGGGCGGCCGGCCCGGCGAGATGAGTCTGGCGCACCGGGGCCTACTGTTTCTCGACGAGCTTCCGGAGTTCCGGCGCGACGTCCTGGAGGCGATGCGCGAACCCATGGAAGACGGCCTGCTGCGCGTGGCCCGCGGCTCGGGCACCCTCGAATGGCCCGCCCGCTTCCAGCTCATCGCCGCGATGAACCCCTGCCCCTGCGGGCTCAGCCTGCGCGGCGGCGAGCACTGCCGCTGCACGCCCTTCCAGGTAAAGCGTTACAGGGGAAGGGTCTCCGGGGCCCTTCTCGATCGGATCGACCTCATCCTCGAGGTACCCGACTGGCGTCCGACGGGAGAGGGCTCGCCGGGAAGCTCCCTCGACCACCGGGGCCTGCGCAGCCTGCGAGCCCGCGTGGCCCGGGCCGGACGGCGGATCGAGAGGGGGGCGGTGGCGCCCCTGCCGGCCGCCGAGCGCCGCTGGCTGGACGAGCGCCTCCACGAGGCGGGGGCGAGCCTGCGCCAGAGGGTGAGCGTGGCGGGCGTGGCGGCCAGCATCGCCGCCCTGGCGGGAAGGCCGCGTCCCGGGCGCCGGGAGCTCCTCGATGCGCTCGATCTCGGGCTGCGCTGGCGCCTCCGGTTCGTGAGGACCGCGTCAGGGGCCGCCCGGAGCGACTCCTGACATTTCCATGACAAGCGCATCTGCTTACCTGTTCAGGGTTTGCGCAGATATCACCCCTTGGCATTTCCCGTTCGATCTGGTATTCTTATACAGTTCCCCAAAAGGGCTCGAATGCCCCTCTGAAACACCCCCGCGCCGGACATCGAACCGGTGCGTAAGGAAGAAAGGACCGAGCGGGCCGATGCGCTTTTGGACCTGGATCCCCCTTTTCATTCTGCTTCAGTTCAGTCTCTGCGGTCAGCAGGACCCGGTGATCCCGGATCCCGGTTACCTCACCGTCACCGCGCAGGATACCGAGGGCACGCCGATTCTCGACGTGCGCATCGACCTGCAGGAGATCGAGCAGGCGCAGAACGCTCCCGCGACCTTCGAAGTGGTGGCGGGGCTTCCGCAGCAGGTACGCGTGAGCAAGACGGGCTGGGTCTTCGCACCCGTCGACACCACCGTCACCCTGGCGGAGGGCGAGGAGCTCGAACTGGTATTCGTGGGCGTGAACGTCCAGCCGGGCGAGGTCACCGTGCGGGCCGTCGACGGCGAGGACGCCGCGATCCCGGGCGTGACGGTGAGCGTGGACGGCGAGGCCGAGGAGGGCAGCGCGCCGCTGACGGTCGTCATGAATCCCGACGTCCCCTTCACGCTGAGCGTGGAGGCGAGCGGGTGGATCTTCGCGCCCGCCGACACCAGCATCACACTGGATCCGGGGGCGGAGACGGAGGTCGTCTTCGTCGGCACCGCGCTCAGCGCGCACCTGGTGCTGGTGGAGGACTTCTCCAACACCGGTTGCGGTCCCTGCCCCGCGGCGGACGAGGCCATGTGGGAAGCCGTCGGTCAGGCTTCCGGCGCGGCGATGCCCATCGCCTTCCACGGGCGCTTCCCGTTCCCGGGCGACCCGTTCTACCTGTACAACACGGTGATGAACGTCGTGCGCAGCGAGATGTTCTACGGTATCTTCGCGCTGCCCAACGTGCGCGTGGACGGCGTTCCCATGACCGCGCCCTCGGACAGCGAGGAGATTCTCAGCGCCATCGAATCGAGACTCGCGGTTCCGCCCAGCATCGAGTTCGTCGTGACTCGCGAGCAGGCGGGCCCGGAAGTCACAGTGAATGTGGAGGGCAGCGTGATCGGAGAGGTGCCGGCGGACGACTGGCGCATCTACCTGCTGCTCATCGAGACCTTCGTCCACTATGAAGAAGCAAGCAACGGACAGACCGAATACCGAAACACCGTTCGGCACGTGAACGGTGAAGAGGACGCGATCGCCAGCGGTCTCGGCGAGTCCATCGATCTGTCCCCGGGCGCGGAGTTCTCCGTCAGCGCCACCTTCACGCCGGATTTCGGCGACGTGGTGGCGGAGAATCTGCGCGCCGTCGTTTTCGTCCAGAACAGCAACACCTTTGAAATCCTCGACGCAGCCGTCGAAGTCACCGGAGGTCCCTGACCATGCGTAGAATCCCCCTGATCCTGCTGGCGGTATTCGCCGTCTGCATCTGTACGAACCCCGCTCATGCCCAGTCCGACTTCACGTGGGACGTGGATTACAACATCTCGTATGGAGGCGACTTCGCCTACATCGTGTTCCACAGCGTCATCACCAACACGGGCACGACGCGGGACAGCTACGAAATCCACAAGGACGACATCATCCCCGACGATTTCGTCTGGTCCACGGCGATCTGCGTCGAGGATTTCTGCTATGCGCCGTTCGTCACCGACGTCGTCACGGATCCCGTGGATCCCGGCGGCCAGGTGAACATCAGCTTCGACTTCGTGGTGGGCATGGAAGTCGCCACGGGCTACGGCACGCTCCAGGTCTGCACGGCCGGCGGCGGCGGCCAGTGCCTCGTGGAGAACTTCGTGGCGTTCCACACCAGTTGCGACCTGCTCGTCGTGAACGACTACAACGAGCCCTGGCAGTTCTGGCCCAGCTACGACGCCGTGGCGGCCCAGATGCCCGGCAAGAACATCGGCCACTGGCCCCATAGCCTCCAGACGCCGACCCTGGCCGACCTGCAGGTGCTGCCCATGGTGTTCTGGCTCACCGGCGGCAACGGCATCAGCCTCGACGCGAACGATCGCACGGCGATCGGCGAGTTCCTGAACGCGGGCGGCTCCCTGATGGCCACCGGCGACGACCTCGCCTTCAGCCTCTGCGATCCCGCCAGCGCGGACTACAGCCCCGAGGGCCAGTTCTGGATCGACAGCTTCTTCGACATCACCTACGAGATCGACTTCGGCGGCAACGCGCCCGAGGGCGTGCCCGGCAGCGGCGTGGGCGGCGGGCTCGTCCTGCCGCTCGGCGGCAGCCCGGATCCCGACGTCGTGACGCCCGGTCTCGGCAGCGCGCCGCAGTTCGAGTTCCCCGGCGTCGGCGTGACCGGCAGCATGAACACCACGGGCGGCAAGCGTCTGCTCTACCTGGGCTTCGATCCCGCCGACGTGGCCGGCCCCGAGCTCATGACGCTGCTGCAGCGTGCCTGCGACGCGCTCATGCCGGTGACGGACAGCGATACGCCTGCGCTGCCGCAGGGCCTCGTGCTGCGTCAGAACCAGCCGAATCCCTTCAACCCGAAGACCAACCTCCGCTTCGCCTCGCCCGCGGCGGGCCTCGCGCAGGTGGTCGTGATGGACGTGAACGGACGCCGGGTCGCCGGCTTCGAGGCGAGCGTGGAAGAGGGCGAGAACTCGCTGCCCTTCGCGGCCGACGGCATGTCGAGCGGCACCTACTTCTACCTGGTTCAGGTGGGGGACGAGGTGGCCGCAGGCAAGATGACCCTGTTGAAGTAAGGCATCGATCGGGACGGGGCCGCGTGCCACTACGCACGCGCGGTCCCGTCCCGGTCTCTTCCGGCCCCGGCCGGATCTCGGGAGAACGAAGCGAAAGGAAGCGCGCATGCGTCTGAGGAACCTGATTATCTCGAGCCTGGCCCTGCTGCTTCTGACCAGCGGCATGAGCCTCGCGGCCGAGAAGCAGCTGCCCGCCTTCACCGTGAAGGACCTCGCGGGCAAGCCCCACAAGTCCGAGGAGCTGATCGGACAGGGGCCCGTGCTCTTCAACTTCTGGGCGACCTGGTGCAAGCCCTGCCTCGCGGAACAGCCCAAGCTCAAGGCCTTCCACGAGGAGTGGCGGGAGAAGGGCTTCCGCGTGGTCTCGGTGAGCATCGACGACCCGCGCACCGCCAAGCAGGTGAAGCCCTTCATCAAGCGGCACAAGATCGACTTCCCCGTCTACCTGGACTCCAACCAGGAGGCCTACCGGAAGCTGGGTGGACGCGCCGTGCCCTTCAACGTGCTCGTCGGCACGGACGGCGGCGTGCTCTCCGTGACCATGGGCTACAAGGAGAAGGACGCCGAGACCTGGGCGGCCCTGATCGAGGCCGACCACGCATCGCGCGCCACCGAGGTGGAAGGGGAGGCGAAGGGTGAATAGAAGAGGCCTGGCGCTCATCGTCCTGGTGGGCGCCTTGTTCCTGTTGATCGCCGGCACCGGCGCCGGCCTCGCCGGCGAGATCTACGTGCAGGCGCAGAACGATCTCCAGGCAAGCCACGACACCGAGACCGAAGAGGACATCATCGAGAACTGGCTCGACCTCGACCTCTACGGCGAGGGCTTCCAGCTCGGCCTCCGCTACTCCAGCTTCTCTCCGGCCGACGGCTCCGTCTCCACGACGGGGCAGGAGGCGAGCGAGGGCATCACCCACCGCTTCGCGGAGCTGCAGCTGGACGACACCCGCCTGCGCGTGGGCACGTTCACCAAGCTCTTCGGCCGCGGCCTCGTGTTCCGCAGCTTCGAGAACCGCGACCTCCGCGTGGACACCAACCTCGACGGCCTGCTCGTCGAACACGAGGGCGGCTGGTGGCGCGGCAGCCTGCTCAGCGGGCGCGTGGAGAACGGCCAGTTCGAGTCGGCGGGCAAGGAGCGGGCCGACCGCTTCAGCGGCGCGGACTTCGAGCTGGATCACGGCATCCTCACCGTGGGCGGATCCTTCCTCACCCACCAGGCGCCCGGCGACGAGGAGCGCCCCGAGGTGCACGCGCTGCGCGCCAGCCTCTTCGACGGCGACTTCAGCCTGGACTGGGAGGGCGCGCGCTACCTGCACGACGACGGCGGCGAGGACGGCGCGGGCCAGGTGGTGGAGGCATCCTACGCGCTCGGTCCCTTCGGCTTCTACGGCGGCTACAAGCACTACAAGGAGATGTCCATCGGCACCGAGGAGGGCAAGCTCCTCAGCCAGCCGCCGGTGCTCATCCACGACCAGCGCGCCACGCTCCTCAACCGCCACCCTCATCAGCTCGATCCGAACGATGAGAAGGGCTACCTCTTCGACCTCTCCGTGAGCACGCCCCTGGGCGAGTTCCTGGGCTCCGTCGCGCGCACGGAACACCGCGACGAGGAGCTGGGCGTGAACGCCTACGAGGAGACCTTCGTCGAGTGGGACAAGTACAACGTGGGCCCCTTCGAATCGGCGCATCTGGTCGTCGACTTCCAGCGCGTGCCCTACCAGGGCGAGGATATCTTCGGCCAGATCGAGTGGACCTGGGACCACATCCTCACGACGGCCCTCGACCTGCGCCTGCCGGTGATCGGCGGCACGATGGTCGGGATCTGGGAGCACCAGCACAAGAGCGCGGAGCACGTGGGCGACTACGACGACGACCTCGTCATCCTCGAATACGAGCACGCGACCGGCTGGAGCCTCTCCGCGATGGGGGAGTTCCTCAACTGGACCCGCGAGCAGCAGCTCATCGAGGACGAGTTCTCGGAGGACCGCAGCCTCTGGCGCGGGCTCCAGATCGCCGGGCCCATCGGCGACCGCCATAACGTCCGCCTGTTCGCCGGCGGCCGTCGCGCGGGCTACATCTGCGTGGGCGGCGTCTGCCGCTACGAGCCGGCCTTCGACGGTATCGAACTGAGCTTGATCAGTCGCTTCTGATCGAACGGAGTCACATCAGCCGGTTCCGGATCGAAGTTTCGAGAAGCAAGTCAGAAGGAGAACGCCGCGGCCGCCGTCGCGGCGTTTTCTATGGATACCGCCCGCCGAGGTTCTCCAGGCGATGGGCCTCCGCCTTCGCCTGGCGGTCGTAGCCGCGCTCCAGGAGCAGCGTGAGGCCGGCCGCCGTCACGATGAGCGCGCCGGCCATCAGGATCGCCGTCCAGCGGCGCCAGGCGGCCGCGCGCAGGATCAGCGGGGCCGCCAGGGCGCAGGCGGGCAGGGCCGCGGGGTAGAGGTAGCGCAGATCCAGCCAGCCGGCGGGCGTCGGCACGAAGGCGTAGGGGGCGAGGGCGAGCAGGAACCAGGCGCCGAGGAAGCGCCGGCCGTCGTCGCCCGGGCGGATCGCCAGAGCGAGGGCGCCGCCGATGGCGGCCAGGCCCAGGAGAGGCCTCAGGACGCCCAGCACAGCCATCAGCGCGCCCGCGCCGGGCAGCGTGGCCCGCGCCGCCGCCGACTCCTGCAGCGGCAGCAGCATCAGGCCCGCATAGCCCAGGTAGCGGCTCGCGACGGCGAGCGGCCCCGAGGCGCCGAGGGTCTGCTCCGGCGTCGTGACCCCGTGGGCCAGGTTGCCCAGCATCCAGAGCCCGCCGCCCAGCAGCAGCAGGGAGGCCGCTTCCAGCGCGCGGCGCCGGTTCGTCTGACCGCCCAGGAGCCCGCGCAGGAAGATCAGGGGGGCCAGGAGCAGCCCCAGCTCGTGCGCGAAGGGCGCCAGGACGGCCAGGAGCATCAGCCGGGGCAGGCGTGTTCGCGCCCGGCCCAGGTCGACGAGCAGCGCCGCCAGGATCAGCGTCACCGCCAGGAGGCCGCCTCCGGTGCAGGCCCAGGTGACCTGCTTGGAGTAGTGGAACACGCCCAGGTAGAACAGGGCCGAGGCGAGACCCGCGGCGGCCGGGTCCTGCCCCAGGCGGCGCAGAAGCCGGAACGCGAGAGCGGCATTGAGCGCGTGCAGCAGGAAGTTGAACAGGATGTAGAGCCCGCCCCGGAACCCGAAGAGCCGCTCCTCGAGCCAGAAGAGAGTCAGTGCGACGGGACGGTAGAACGCCACGTCGTCGCGGGGAATGAGGAGATCGCCCGCCGACTCGCTGCCGAGGGCGGCCGCGAGGAACTGCCAGTCGTCGGCCCGGAAGCCGTTGTCCATCGCGGGCGCGTAGAGGCAGAGCCCCGCCAGCAGCACGAGGGCCGTGAGCAGCTTCTGTCGGTTCTCTCGCAGCACCGCACCTACTTCGGGCAATGGATCCTGGATTCCTGGCTCTTCGGTGGGGGAGCCTACAGCATTGACGGCGGTGGGCAAGGGCTATTACGAGCCCGATCGGGTCCCCGCCCTTTCCTGGAACCTCCCCGGCCGATTCGAGTAGTTCGGACGGCGCCCCCGCCGGGGGTGGCGAGATCCGGAAGACCTTCATTAATTCGGGTTTGTGCGTTTCGGAGGCCAGCGCCTCGCTTGACGCATCGCAGGCCCTGTGATAACAATCCCGCGCTGGGCGGCGCCCGCTCCGGGCCCCCGCAAGCGGCTGGAAAGCGAAGACTCATTCCTTGCGCAGGACTCCGATGAAAACAGCCTCGATCCCGGCCTTCGCCCTGGTGGCCCTGGCCCTCCTTGCGGGTTGCCTGGAACCCGGACCGACACCCCTCGGCCCGGAGCACAGCCCGGTGCCGTTGCCCGAGGACGCCGAGACGGTGGTGCTCGAGGGTGTCGATCTCGATCTTCGCGTCACGACCCTCGAGGAGAGCCGCCCGCTCTTCGACACCACCGAGCTGTTCTGCGGCGTCGACGAGGTCAGCGGCTTCCGCGCCTCCCCGATCTTCCGCTTCGACATGAGCGAGTTCGATCCCATCGTGTCGGACGTGCAGGCGGCCAAGCTGATCCCGCGATTCCTCTCTCCCAATCCCGACGAGCCCTGGAACGGCGACAACCCCGATCTGGGCAAGTCGATCCTGGCGCGGGTCTGGCGCGTGCCGAACATGGACTTCGACACGGAGGTGCTCCACCGCCTCGACGAGATTCCCGGCGCCTATCCCATCACGTTCGACTCGGACTCGCTGATCCAGGCGAGCGACTTCGTCCTGCCGGCCGACAGCGTCCAGGCCTGGCTCGCGGCGGGCGACACCGTGAACCTGGCGCTGGAGTACGACGAACTGCAGAGCGAGCCCGGCATGATCCGCCTCTGCTCCGCCCGCTCCGATTCGACGGCCTTCACCCTGCAGGTGACTCCCGAGTCGGCCAACGAGGACGTGCAGTCGGTCGAGGCCTTCGACGACGGCCTCGCCGCCGAGAAGATCGACGACGGCCCCGAGTTCGATGAGCTGCTCACCCTGGCCACCGGCGTCACCCGCGACGCCCATCTGTCCTTCGCCCTGCCCGACGAGGTGGCCGATCCGGACATCATCATCGTGCGGGCCGTGCTCGAGATCTGGCCTCGCGAGGAGGGCCTGTTCGGCATGAGTCCCAGCGACCGCAACGACAACGACATCAACGGGCTCTACCTGGACGAGAACGGGCTCACCGTCCAGATCCGGGCCGTGGACGACAGCCTGCCGGGTTCGGTGGGCATCGAGGAGGGGACGCTGCTCGAAAACGTGCTGGCGCTCTTCGAACTGAATCCTCTGCCCGGCGACTCGACCACGGGCGCGCTGGCGCCGACGATGCTGCGGGAGCCCTTCCACCTGCCCCTGACCCGCTGGGTCCAGGACTGGGCCAACGGGGAGGACGAGAACCACGGCGTCACCCTGCGCCTGAGCGGCGAGGAGGAGCGTCTGCGCCAGTTGCAGTGGCACCTGCCGGAGGACAGCCCCGAGCTGGCGCCGCGCCTCGAGATCCTCTACCTGCGGAGGCCCGACTTTGAATAAGCGAACGGTGAATCTCCGCGGAGCCCTGCTGCTCTCCATCCTGCTCCCGCTGACGGCCTGCCCGGCCCTCGGCGAGAGCCTGCTCGAGCTCTCCCCGCCCGGCGAGCCGATGCTGCCCTACGACGCCCACACCCTCGCGCTGGGCGGCGCCGCCGAGAGCCGCTGGCACCTGGAGAGCGGTCTGCCCTCGAATCCCGCGCAGCTCGTGGCGATCGACGGGATCACGTTTTCGACGGTGATCCAGGTCCGTCGCGGCTTCCGTGCCCTCGAGGGCACGGACTGGGACGAGACCCGGCAGGACTTTCCCGCCTTCCAGATCAGCGCCTCCCTGCCCTGGAACCTGCGCCTGGGCGCGGGCTTCCGCTCCGACCTGCGCGCGCGGGGCTCCTTCAGCCAGTATGTCCCCATGGATCTCGGGACCTACGGCGACGGCTACACCCGGACCTACAGCCAGGACGGCAACCTGAGCCGCTTCCCCCTGAGCTTCGCCATGCCGATCGGCGATAGCCACAGGATCGGCCTGGGCGTGAATCTCTACCGGGGCAACCGGAATCAGGAGTGGGTCTTCGATTTCCCCGGCGCGACCAGCGGCGACCCGGACCTGGGCTACCAGGACCGTCGCGTGCGCCGGAAGGCCCACTGGGCCGGCACCGGCTTCGTGGTGGGCGGCCAGAGCCGCCTGTTCGACGCGCGGGCCACCGTCTCGGCGCGATGGGAGGGGCCGGCCGACCTCACGGGCGAGGCGGAGAACGAGACGGCGGGGGAGGACGACCTCGAAATCACCGATCTCGAGGGGCGCATGCCCTCCCGCTGGGCGCTCGGTTTCGCTTTCAAACTGCCCCGCGGTGGTCTAGCATCGCTGCAGTGGGAGCGCGAGGCCTGGAGTCAGTACGAGGCTCCGCTGTCCAGCGCGACACTGAGCGACGTCGATCGTCTCGGCCTGGGCCTCGAATGGCTCTGGGGCGAGAAGGGGCGGCCCGGTCGCCGGCATCGTCAGTTCCCCGTACGCCTGGGTCTGAAGCGGTGCAACTGGCCCGCGCCCGACCCCGTGAGCGAGGGAGAGGTCACCGAGACCACCTTCAGCATGGGCACGGGTTTCGATGTCCAGGAGGGCAAGGGGTCCGTGGACCTGACCCTCTACTGGCAGAGAATCGACGTCGACGGCGCCGAGGGCGAGCGCCGGCTGGGTCTGGCACTCAGCTTGCGAACGTCCGAGCGCTGGCAGAAACGCACGCAACCATTCTAGTCACGAGGAGTTACCGTCAATGCTTCGTATCCTGGCCACGGCCTTCATCCTACTCTGGATCGGCGCCTGCGGCGGAAGCCTCAGTCAGGCCGACCTCGATGCCATCGGCGAGCTGCCGCTCGATCAGCAGACGGCCCGCCTGGAGTCCCTCATCGAGAAGCACCCCGAGAACTGCGACCTGCCGGGCATGCTGGCTCGCGCGCGCTGGGAAGCTCTGGGCGAGTACAGCCACGAGGACCGCATTCTCCTGGTCAAGGAAACGCTCCGCGCGAATCCCGAAGACGCCGTCACGAGCAAGCTGCTCGGCGACGCCTTCTACGAGTACGCGATGGGCGACGGCGGCATGGGCTATCTGGACAGCGCGCTCTTCGCCTACGAAAACGCGGCCCTGAAGGCCCCTCACTTCCTCTCGGCCGTGGGCAGCGTCGGCGGTCTCTACGATGAGAAGGAGGACTTCGAGCAGGCCATCTACTGGTACGAGCGCGCCCTGGCGGTGAGCCCCGAGCACGTGCCGACCCTGTGCAACCTCGGCGCGAGCCACTACAACAAGGGTGATCAGCCCCAGGCCATGGACTACTACCGGCAGGCGCTGTCGATCGACCCGGACAGTCAGGACGCCCACTACAACCTGGGCGTGGCCTTCGCGGAGGCGACCATCTACCGCGAGGCGATCCGGGAGTGGGAGGCGGTCGTGGCCGTCGATTCCACGACCGCGGTCGCCAAGCAGGCCCGCAAGAACGCGGACCTCTTGCAGGAAGTCCTCGACGAGACTATCTACAAGGGTGGCCGGAAGAGCCGCCGTCTGGATTCGGAGACTGGGAACTGAGCGGGCGATCACGCCCATCTTCAACATCAAGCAAAGGCAGGAGAGCGATGAATCGAGTCGTTCATGTCGTGGGGACGGGAACCATCGGCGAGCCGCTGATCGGTTTGCTGGTAGATCACAAGGATGAGCTTGGTTTTGACGAGGTCACCTTTCACAAGCGCACCCCGACGCCCCTTGATCAGCCGAAGATCAAGGACCTGATCCGTCGCGGAGCCAAGCTCTGCACGGACGAGGATTCCCGCCAGGGTTTCCGCGCCATGGATCTGGAGAGCGTCTACGAGGCCGAAGAGGCTCTCGAGCGCGCCCAGGTGATCATCGACTGCACTCCTTCGGGCATCGACATGAAGGAGAAGGTCTACAGCAAGTACGACGACGGTCGTCGCCTCTTCCTGGCCCAGGGCAGCGAGTTCGGCTTCGGCAAGCCCTACGCCCGCGGCTTCAACGACGAGGCCCTCATCCATGGCGAGGATCGCTTCATCCAGGTCGTGAGCTGCAACACGCACAACCTGTCGGCCATCATCGAGAACATCGCCCTGAAGCCTCACGGCGAAGACAATCTGGCCAGCGGCCGCTTCCACTGTATCCGCCGCGCCAACGACATCAGCCAGGCCGGCAAGTTCATCCCGGCGCCCGAGGTCGGCAAGCACGGCGATCCCAAGTTCGGCACCCACCACGCGCGGGACGCCTACCATCTGTTCAAGACCAAGGGGCTGGAGCTGAATCTCTTCTCCAGCGCCATGAAGGTCAACACGCAGTACATGCATATCATCTACTACGATCTGAAGCTGCGTCACGCCACGGATCACGAGACGATCCTGGAGCAGATCAAGAGCAACGACCGCCTGGCCCGCACCAACCAGGCCAGCGCGGGCGTCGTGTTCAGCTTCGGTCGCGATCACGGTCACTACGGTCGCATCCTGAACCAGACGGTCTTCTCCATGCCGAGCATCCACATCAGCGAGGACGGCAAGGAGGTCTGCGGCTACTGCTTCACGCCCCAGGACGGCAATAGCCTCCTGAGCAGCGTGGCGGCCGCCGTGTGGCACTTCTATCCCGAGGAGGTCGCCAAGAGGCTGGAGTGCCTCAACGGCTGGTTCTTCAACGAGATCTAGCGATCCGTTCGAGCGTTACCCGATATCCAGGGGGCGGGGCCGGAACACCGGCTTCTCCCCTTTTTTCGTGGGCACCCACTCCAGCTCGCCGAAGGGGTTCTCCCGCTCGTGCTCGAAGTACCAGAGCCACTCCTCCTCGCGCGCCCGCTCCATGATGGACCGCTTGGTCTCCAGCGTGCGCAGGGGTTCGAGGTCGTAGCTCATGATCCAGGGCAGGGGCAGGTGGCTGCTCGTGGGGATGAGGTCCGCGGGATAGAACAGCCGGCGACCGTCCGGCAGGTCGATGAGCAGGCTCTGGTGTCCGAGCGTGTGGCCGGGCGTCGGCAGCAGCGTGACGCCGGGCAGGTATTCGACCTCGCCGTCGACCCTGTCGAGCAGGCCGGCCTCCTCGATCGGCGCGAAGTTGCGCGCGAGGTAGCTCGCCCGGCTCCGCTCGTGGGGACGTGTGGCGTCGGCCCACTCACGCTGTTGCACGGCGTAGCGGGCGCGGGGAAAGCTGGGCGCGGCTTGGCCCTGGGCGTCGAGGCGGGTGTTGCCGCCGCAGTGGTCGAAGTGGAGGTGGGTGTTCACCAGGTGGGTCACGTCCTCGGGCGCGAGGGAGAGCTCGGCGAGGGCGTCGAACAGATCGTTCTCGCGCTCGAGGGCGAACTGATCGGCGAAGCGGTCGCCCTCCTTGTCGCCGACGCCGCTGTCGATGAGCAGCGTGAACGCATCGGTTCGCACCAGCAGGCAGTTGAGGCCGAGCAGGATGCGGTTGTCCCCGTCGGCGGGATCGCCCTTTTCCCAGAGGACCTTCGGCACCACCCCGAACATGGCGCCGCCGTCGAGACGGAAACGGCCGTCGCTGAGGGTGTCGAGGGTGTAGCCGGTCATGATCGCTCCTTTGCGTGGGACTCGAATGCGTATAGCTTATGCAGGCACGCCGAGCATGCAAGGAGGGATCATGGCCGCGTCACCGTGGAGCGAACATCTGCACGAACGACTCCTCGGCGGAGTCCGGGAGGTCGGCGCGAAACAGCTCGCCCTGTTCGGCGAGCTGGGGCCGGAGGACGAGGAGGCGAAGGGCGGACAGAGCGATCTGGTGACCTTCATGGACCGGCAGAGCGAAGCCGCCCTGGGGGCGATGCTCGGCGACCTGCTCCCCGAGGCCGGCCTGCTGGGGGAGGAGGGCCTCCGGGCGCCGGGCTCCGGCGATCTGCTCTGGGTGATCGATCCTCTCGACGGCACCGCGAATTACGCCCACCGACACCCTTTCTTCTGTATCTCCGTGGCGCTCGTCGCGGGGCGCGAGCCGATCCTGGGGGTAGTCCACGCGCCGGCCCTCGGCGAGACCTATCACGGCTGGGGAGGTGCGGCCTTCCGGGGCGAGGCGCCGATCACGGTGAGCCGCCGCGCCGATCCCGAACGCAGCCTCTTCGCCACCGGCTTCGCCGACCGCCGCAAGGTGCGCGCCGACGTGAACCTGGGCAACCTCGACCGCATCCTCCACGCCACCCGCGGCGTGCGTCGCGCCGGCAGCGCGGCGCTGGATCTGGCCCTCACGGCCGGCGGCACCCTGGACGGCTTCTGGGAGATGGGGCTGAATCCCTGGGACGTGGCCGCGGGCATCTACCTGGTGCGGGCGGCGGGAGGGCGCGTCAGCGATTTCCGCGGCCGCCCGGACGCACTGAACGGCCATCAGATCGTGGTGAGCAACGGGCGGGTGCACGACTGGCTGCTGGGGCAGCTCGAACTGGAGCCCCACTTCGACCGCGATCCCTCGCCGCTGCTATGACCGGCGCAGCTCCACGAGCCTGAGGGCGCGCCAGCGTCCGTCCACGCGCGCCCGGAGCGGGCGCAGCTTCACGCCGAAGACCTCGCGGAAACGATTCAGGGCGACCTCCGACACGGGGCGTCCGGGCTCGGCCAGGTAGGCTCGTCCCCCGGGAGCGAGCGCGCGATCGAAGAAGCGCAGCAGAGGCCCGGCGAAGACCTTCTCGTAGAGGATGTCCGCGGCCAGGATCGTGTCGTAGCGGGCGGCGGGCGGTTCGTCCCAGTCCATCACCCGGGCGCGGCGAGGGTCCAGCCCGTTGGCCGCGAGGTTCGCGCGCAGCAGGTCGACGGCGGCGGGATCGCGGTCGGTCAGGTCGATCGTCCAGCCCGCTCGCAGCGCGGCCATGCCCACCAGCCCCAATCCGCAACCGATCTCGAGCGCTCGGCCCGGCCGGACGGGGGCGCCGCCCTCGAGCAGCCATCGGATCATGGCGTCGGCGCTGGGCCACAGCTCGGCCCAGTAGGGAATCCGATCCTCGGCGCCGGGCGCGTCCAGGTCCATGCGCTCGAGCAGGGCGTCCACGGACGGGGGACGCCGGAGGTTCAGAACGCCTCCGCCCGCCGGCAAGCGCAGTTTTTGGACCCTGATTTCCGAGTTGCCGGGGTCGATCACGATGGGTCCTTCCACTGCTAAGTCCATTTCCGGCACCGGGTTGATATTGCCAGCGCCTTGTGCTTAATTATGCCGGGTCGGCGCCGCAGCGCAATGCTTCTGTCACGACATCCGGTGCCCGAACCATGAATTTTCGCCTCCCTCTCGCCCAAGGACGGCACCATGAACGCAAGATTCCGGCGCAACCCTCTCGTCCGCGGTCTGGGTTCGCTTCGCCTCATGCTCACCCTCATCCTGCTGTTCGCGTTGGGCAGCGGCGCGGCCACCTTCATCGAGGCGGCCCTGGGCACGCCCGCGGCCCGGGCGCTGGTGTACGACGCCCTGTGGTTCGAACTGGTCATCGCGCTGCTCATCGTGAATCTCACGGTGCTGCTGTTCGTCCGCGCTCCCTACCGTCGCAGGCAGTGGGGCTTCCTGTGCATCCATGTCGCGGTGATCCTGATCCTGGTGAGTTCGGGCATCACGCGCTTCTTCGGCTACGAGGGAATGATGCACATCCGCGAGGGAGACTCCTCCAGTTCGATGCTCTCCAGCAAGGACTACGTGCTACTGATGGACGGCGAGGAGGAAGAGGGCTTCACCGTGCAGCTCTGGAAGCCGGGCAAGAACTCCGTGCGCGGCGGTGTCGCTCTGGGCGACGAGAACTACCGGGTCGGCGTGACCGAGTACTGGCCGCGCTTCGCGGAGCGAATGATGCCCAGCGACGACGGTCGTCCGACTCTCGCCTTCGCCGTGACCGATCAGGGCGAGAGGATGCGTCGACTTCACCTCTCCGCCGGCAAGGAGGTCCGCGCGGGCGAGGTGAACTTCGTGTTCCTCGACGGCGACTTCGAGGGCGGCGATGGCGCCTCGCCCCACGGCGAGCTCGTGGTGAACCTGGGCGGCGCCTCGGCGCGTGTGCCGGTGAGCGACGAGGCCGAGGTCGATCTCGGCGGTCACCTCCTGCGCATCACCACGTTCCACGCCGACTACTCCCGCCGCAACGAGGATCCCGCGCCCACCGCCATGAACAACCCCATGATCCGGGTCGCGGTGACGGGGCCGGAAGGTCAGAGCACCGAGCGGATCCTGTTCGCCTTCTTTCCCGACTTCAGCATGAACCAGTCGGGGGAGGAGGATCCCTTCCCGGAACTCGAGACCCGCTACGACTACGGCCGGCGCATCGAGCTGAGCGGCTTCGGCGGCGAGCTGAGGGCGCGGGCCAACTTTCCGATGGACGTGGCCGACATGACGAGCGGCGAGACGGATCACCGGCAGCCGCCCGGCGAGATCTTCACGCCGGAGATGAGCGTGCTCCACCGCTCCGGCGAGTTCGCGATGGTGGCCACCGCATTCTGGGAGAGCGCGAGCATGCAGCCCGTGCTCAGCGATCACGAGAACGCGCCCGCCGCGGCCCGTATCGAAGTGGTGGCCGCCGACGGCTCCCGCGGCGAGACGATCCTACGCCGGGGCGAAGCCAAAGACATCCAAGTGGGCGACGCGAACGTGGGCGTGCGCTACGGCCCGCGCCGCATCGAGGTGCCCTACCGCATCGAACTCGCCGACTTCCAGCTGCACACCTATCCCGGCAGCAGCAATCCGGCGAGCTACGAGAGCCACGTGAAGCTCTACGACGAGGCCGCCGGCATCGACGGCCGGCCGGTGAGGATCTACATGAATCACCCGCTCGCCTATCGCGGCTACAAGCACTTCCAGTCCTCCTACGACCAGGACCGCAAGGGCACGGTGCTCTCGGTGAACCACGATCCGGGCAAGTGGCCCACCTACATCAGCTACATCCTGATCAGCCTGGGCTTCGTGCTCATTCTCTTCAAGGGGATGCTCGCGCGCAGTGAGTCGAAGGCCGCGGCGGCCCTGCTCGTCGCGATGCTCGCCGCCGGCGCGCCCGGACTGGCGAGGGCCCAGGGCGAGGCGCAGCCCGCCGACGATCCCCACGCCGGACACGACCACCAGCACGAGCAGGTGCTGCCGGTGAACGACGTGCCGACGAAGAACTTCCTGAGCGAGGCGAGCCGCGACGCGCTGCGCCGTCTCTCCGTGCAGGACTACCAGGGTCGCATGAAGCCCCTGGACACGCTGAGCCGGGAGATGGTGGTCAAGATCACCAAGCGCTCCTCCTTCCAGGACTGGGAGCCCCTCGACCTCTACTTCAGCTGGATGCTCACGCCCCGCTACTGGTACGAGCAGCCGGTCATCGCGGTGCGGAATCCCGGGCTCAAGGAGATGCTCGGCGTCTCGCCCGAGACCACGCACGTGAGCGCGGTGAGCCTCATGAACGAGCAGGGCCGCTACCGCCTCGGCCCCCAGGTCGAGGAGGCGCTGCGCACCGCCGATCGCGACCGCAGCAAGACCCAGCGCAAGCTCCTCACCTTCGACGAGCGCGTGAACATCATCTTCATGAACTTCCAGCAGGGCGGCCTGCGTCTCTACCCCGTGCCCGGGGACGAGAACGACACCTGGCTGGAGGTCGGCAAGATCGCCGAGCAGATCGGCGAGGGCGAGCTGCTCGACGAATACCGCCGCGCCGACCGCTCGCTCTGGGACGCCCTCATCGGCCAGGACGAAGGTGAGATCCGGGCCGCGGCCTCGATCATCGGCGGCCTGCAGAAGAAGCACGGCGGCGACGTGGTGGTGTCGGACCTCGCCATGAAGGCCGAGCTCTCCCTGAACAAGGGACACCACTTCGTTCGCGTCATCATGCCCTACCTGCTCGCCTGGCTGCTCATGCTCACGGCCTACGTGCTGAGCCTGGCCAAGTACCGCGGCGCGCCCTTCTCGCTGAAGCATCCGCTCTACCTGATCGGGTCGCTCATCTACTGGGCCACCATGGCGGTGCACGCCTACGCCTTCACCCTGCGCTGGATCGCATCCGGTCGCGCGCCGCTCTCCAACGGCTACGAGTCGCTGATCTGGATCAGCCTCATGGTGGCCCTGGCCGGGTTCCTCTTCGAACTGCGGGAGCGCAAGGCGCTCACGGCGAGCCTGGGCGCCCTGCTCACGGCGGTGGTGCTGGGCGTCTCGCTGCTGTCCACCTTCGACCCGGCCATCGGGCCGCTCGTGCCCGTGCTGGCGAGCTACTGGCTCAACATCCACGTGACGGTGATCACCAGCAGCTACGGCTTCCTCGGCCTCTCGGCCCTGATGGCGATGGCCATCCTCGTGCTGTACCTGTTCAAGGCGCCGGGCCGCGACACGGTGAAGGAGGCGATCGCCTCGATCCACAGCATGCACTGGCTCGTGGTGGTGAGCGGGCTCGGTCTGCTGGCCATCGGCACGCTGCTGGGCGGCGTCTGGGCCAACGAGTCCTGGGGCCGCTACTGGGGCTGGGACGCCAAGGAGACCTGGAGCCTGGTGACGATTCTCGTCTACGCGCTCGTGAGCCATTTCCGTTTCGTGAAGGGCCTGAACGGCGCCTGGGCCATGGCCACGGCGAGCTTCCTGTCGATCTCCTCGGTGATCATGACCTACTTCGGCGTGAACTACTTCCTGGCCGGGCTGCACTCCTACGCGGCGGGCGACGCGGCCACGTTCCCGACCTGGGGAATCTGGGCCATCGCGATCGCCTTCGCGCTGATCATCCTGTCGGGCATCGTCAACCGGAGACGCAGCTGGGAGAGCGCATCGTGAGCGAGGGCAAGATCGAGGTGAGCGTGAAGCTCTTCGGCGGCTATCGCGAAGCCGTGGGCCGCGAGGAGCTCACCCGCGAGCTGCCCGCGGGCGCCACGCTCGACACGCTCTGGGCCTCGCTCCGCGAGGAGTGGCCCGCCCTGGACGATCTTGATCCCGTGCGCCTCGGCGCCGTGAATCACGACTTCGCCGAAGGGGGACAGACCCTGTCCGCCGGCGATGAGGTGGCCTTCTTTCCCCCTGTCTCGGGAGGTTGATGGTGCCGGCCGATTATCGCGAATTCCGCGTCACCGCCGAGGCCCTCGAGCTCGCACCGCTGATCGACGCGGTGACCGATCCCGGCCACGGCGCGCTGGTGAGCTTTCTGGGCGTCGTGCGCGACCACGGCGAGGCCGGCGAGGTGAGCGGCCTCGCCTACAGCGCCTACCCCGAGATGGCCGAGAAGAAGATGGCCGAGATCGGCGATGAGATGGCCGAGAAGTTCGGCCCCCTCGCCGTCGCCGCCGTCCACAGGACGGGCGAGCTCTCCGTGGGGGTGCCCTCCCTCGCGCTGGCGGTGGGCGCGGCTCATCGCAAGGAGGCCTACGCGGCCGCACAGTATTTCGTCGATCGCCTCAAGGAGATCGTCCCCATCTGGAAAGAGGATATGCCCCGCAAGGAGGGAAGCCGATGAAGATCACCGTGAAGCCGGGTGCCTCTCACGAGGAGTTCGCCAATCGCATTCTGTTCGCCACCGAGGAGAACGGCCCGCTGGGTTACGATCTCCCGGATGGCGTCGCGAAGCGCTTCGCCCAGGCGCGTGAACTGGGCGACTTTGGCGGCAAGCGGGGCAAGACCTGCCTGATCTACGCCGACGAGGCGGACGGCGGTGGCCGCTGGCTGCTGGCCGGCCTCGGTTCCGGCGAGAAGCTGGACGCCCGCGCGTGGCGCGCGGCGGCCTCGGCGGCCCAGAAGGCCCTGGCCGCGAAGGAGTGCGAGGAGGCCCTCGTGATCCTGCCGGCCGGCGCCCAGGCGACGGAGCTGGTCGTGGGGCTCATCCTCTCCGGCTACAAGTACGACCTGTTCTTCAAGGAAGCGAGCGATCGCGGCAAGCATCTGCGCTCGACGGTGCTGCGGCCCGCCGACGGCGAGGCGATCGAGGTCGCGGCCGAGCGCGGCCGCATCGAGGCCGAGGGCGTCATGCACGCGCGGGCGCTCATGAACGGCCCCGGCAACGAGGTGAACCCGGCGGCGCTGGCCGAGACCGCGAAGGAGATCGCCGCGTCCTCGGACGGCCGCATCGCGACCCGCGTCATGGGGGAGCAGGAGCTGGAGGCCGACGGCTGCAAGGCGATCCTCGCCGTGGGACAGGCCAGCGCCAACGAGAGCCAGCTGGTCATCATGGAGTACGCGCCCAAGAGCGGCGAGGCCGAGAAGACCGTGGTGCTGGTGGGCAAGGGCGTCACCTTCGACACGGGCGGCATCTCGCTGAAGCCCGGCGCTCTCATGGAGGAGATGAAGTACGACATGGGCGGCGCCGCGGCGGTGCTGGGGCTCTTCCATGCCCTGGCCCACCTGGATCTGCCTCTCAAGATCGTGGGCCTCGTGCCCGCCGTCGAGAACATGCCGGGCGGCGGTGCCTACCGGCCGGGCGACATCATCGTCACCCGCAGCGGCCTGTCGATCGAGGTGAAGAACACCGACGCCGAGGGGCGCGTGGTCATGTCCGACGCCCTCGACTACGCGAAGCAGTACGAGCCCGATCTGCTCATGGATCTGGCCACGCTCACCGGCGCCTGCGTGGTGGCCCTGGCTCACGAGGCCGCGGCGATCTGTCCCAACGAAGCGGGCGAGGCCTTCGTGGAGGCGCTGCGCGCCAGCGGCGATCGCACCGGCGAGCGGGTTTGGCCGATGCCGATGTACGACGAGTACGCCGAACTGATCAAGAGCGATGTGGCCGACGTCTGCAACACCGGTGGCCGCTACGGCGGCGCCATCACGGCCGCGAAGTTCCTGCAGAAGTTCGCCGACCACTCGCCCTGGATCCACGTGGATATCGCGGGCATGGCCTGGACGGGCAAGGAGCGCGAGCACACGCCCAAGGGCGGCAATGGATTTGGTGTGAGGCTACTGCTGGATTTCCTCGGCGGGCTCTAACGCCCGAAGAGCGATTCGGCCCGGTGGGCCAGATCGTCCATGACCTTCGAACGCGAGAAGCGGGGCAGCACGAATTGTTGTCCCGCTTCTCCCATTTCACGGGCGAGTGATGAATCGCCCCGTACCCGATCGATCGCCGCCCGGAAACTCTCCAGGTTCTCGGGAAGTGCCGCCACGCCGCCGCCACTCTCTTCAAGCAATGCCTCGGCCTCGCCCGGCACCGCCAGCAGCACCGGCGGCCGGCAGGCCAGGAAATCGAAGAGTTTGCTCGGGATGAAGGTCTCGAAGACGGGATCGTCGCGCAGAGGTACGAGCAGCAGGTCGCTCGCGTTCAGGTAGGGGGCCGCTTCCTCCAGCGGCACCTGGGGGTGGAAGATCACGTTCGTGATTCCCTCGGCCTTACTGCGTTCCACGAGTCTGGCCCGCAGAGGACCGTCACCCATGAACAGGAAAACGATCCCCGGATCGTCCTGGTAGCTGGCCGCCAGGTCGAGCAGGAATTCCATGCCCTGGGCGATGCCCATCAAGCCGGCGAAGGTCACCGTGAAGCGATCGCCGAGGCCGAGACGCTCACGCAGCTCGGGGTCGGTCCGTTCCGGAGAGAAGAGCTCGGGCAGCGTGCCGTTGGGCGCCCAGTACAGCTTCTCCCGGGCGATCCCCTTGGTCGCGATCTCGTCGGCGAAGCCGCGGGTGACAACTGGCACGAGACTGGCCCTACGATAAAGGAAGCGCTCCAGCACGGAAGCGGCGCGGATCATCCAGGGCTTGCTGAGTTCGCCCAGGGCCACGGCCGCGTCGGGCCAGAGGTCGCGCACGTCCATGACGAAGCGCGCCCGGCGCAGGAAGGACAGCGCCCAGCCGGCCGCCGCCACCGGCAGGGGCGGGCTGGTGGCCACCACCAGGTCGACCTTTCCCAGCCGCTTGAAGGCCGCCAGCGTGGCCATGACCATGTAGGACAGGTAGAAGGCCAGCCGCGTCTTGAAGTTCTTCTCGGGGCTCGCGGCCACCCAGACGCGCAGCACGCGGAAGCCGTCGAGTTCGTCCCACTGGAAGCGCTTGCCGCGATACTCCGGCGGAATCACGCCGTGAGGATGGTTGGGCAACTCGCAGATCACCGTGACGCGATGCCCCGCGCGCACGAAGGCCTTGGCCATCTCGCGGGCGCGCGTCTGCGTGGCGCCCACCTCGGGGTGGAAGTACTGGGAGAGAATCACCACGCCGAGGGGCCTGCCCTTCATGACGTTCCTCCGCTTGCATCCGCGACGGCGGTGTAGACCCGCTCCAGCTCGACCGCGTGGCGTGACCAGCTGAGTTCCCGAGCGCGCGCGAGCGCAGCGGAGCCGAGGCTGGCGCGCAGCTCTCCGTCCCCGGCGAGCCGTTCGATCGCCGCGGCGAGTTCGACGTCGCTCCGCTCGGGGAGCAGCAGGCCCTCGATCTCGTGGCGCAGAACGTCGGCGATGCCTTCGCCCGCGGGCGCGATCACGGGCAGGCCGCAGGCCATGGCCTCCAGGTAGACGATGCCGAACGACTCGCCGCCCGCGGGCAGCGCGAAGCAGTCGGCCGCGCGCAGGGCATCGGCGAGATCGCCGCGATCGAGACGGCGGTCCCAGTGCAGCGCGACGCCGAGCCGTTTCGCCCGTTCCAGCAGGGCGCCGCGTTCGGGGCCGTCGCCCACGAGGCGCAGGCTCGTGGGGGCCTCGCAGGCGGCCATCGCATCGAGCAGCAGGTCCACGCCCTTGCTCGGCACCAGGTTCGCCACGCAGATCACGCGCAGCGGACGATCCGGGCGCTCACCGCCCAGCCCGGGCGGCGTGAAGATGTCGTCGCGGTAGCCGTTCCACACGACCTCGCCGTGATCCGTGCGCAGGCCGATCTCCTCGGCGCGCGCCATCGCGCGGCTGCTGGGGAACAGCACGGCCGTCGCGTCCCGGAATGCGCGCTCGAGTTCGGCGTGGACGGCCGGCGACCAGCGCGAGGCGCGCAGCACGTCCGAGCCGTGACTCGTGACGACGTAGGGAATCTTTAGGCGCCCCGCGATGCGGCGGGCCGCCGCGCCGTCGGGCACGCCGGCGTGGGCGTGCAGCAGGTCGAAACGCTTTTCAGACAGGGAGGGCATCGCCATCATCGCGGCCCGGGCCATGCGCACGGCCGCGCCCGCGAAGCCGATGCGGCGCGGCAGGAGCAGATAGCGGGGGTGGTGAATCACGATGCCGTCCAGCTCCCTGAGGGCGGGAATCGCGGCGAGCGTCCGCCAGGCCGGGCGGAGGAAGGCGAGCCCGGGCGGAGTCATCGGCAGCGGCGCCACAACGGTGACCTCGTGTCCTCGCTCGGCCAGCGCCAGCACGGATTCGTGCACGAACACCCCGTAGTGCTCATGCCCGGGGCGGGGATACATGTGGCTGAGGATCAGGATTTTCACGGGCGGCAGCCTATCACCGGTCCCGCGGACAGGCAAGGAGAGTCCCGCTTGCCAGATCGCGGGCCAGGCACTAGCATGGCGCCATGATCATCGGCACCGGCATCGATCTGACGGATCCCGCGCGCCTGCGCAGCGCCTGCAGCAAGGGCAGCGAAAGGCGCGAGCGCATTCTCGCCCGTCTTTTCACGGAGGCGGAACGCGCCGACTGCGAGCGCGCCCGCGATCCCTGGCCCCGCTACGCGACCCGCTTCGCCGCCAAGGAGGCCTTTCTCAAGGCCCTCGGCACCGGCCTGCGCGACGGCCTGGCCTGGCTGCAGATGGAAACCCGCAAGGACGCCCTCGGCAAGCCGGAGCTCCATCTGATGGGCCGCGCCGCCGAGATGGCGGCCGGGCGCGGCGTGACGCGGATCCACCTGAGCCTGAGCGACCTGCCGGAGCTCGCGGCCGCCTTCGTGGTGCTGGAGGGGGAGACCCCGTGAAGCAGCGCTGGGTGGACGCCTTCAACGTCATCCACAAGATGCCCGACCTCGCTCACCTCGCCGCGGAGGACAACGAGGCCTGCCGGCGGCTTTTCCTGAGCCTGCTCGCGCCGCTCGTCTTCAAGAGCGGCGAGCGCTGGACGGTGGTGTTCGACGCGCCCCGATCGGGGCGCAGCAGCGCGCCGGGGCCGATCACCGTGATCTACGCGCCCCACGCCGACACCTGGATCGTGAACCAGCTCGAGAACGAGCGCCACGCGGACGCCATCACGGTGGTGAGCAGCGACGAGAAGGACATCGGCCGCCGCGCGCGGGCTCTCGGCGCGACCGTGGTGCCCTCGAGCGCCCTCGTGCGCGCGCTGCGGGGCGGGAACGCGCCCGCGCCCACGCCCGATGAGTCGGAGAAACCCGAGAGCGTGAGCGCCGACGAGGTGGACTACTGGCTCGACGCCTTCGGCGGCGGCGCCTCCGGCGAGCCGAAGGAGCGCTTCGACAGCATCGAGGAACCTCCCGAGGAGGAGGAGCGCGACCTCTAGGGCGCGCTGTCGCTCCCGAACAGATCCAAGACCATGTGTAGATCCTGGTCGACCGCGGTGTTGAACCCCGACCGGTAGTATCGGATCTCATCGTCGAGCTTGAGAATCACCAGCGGCACCGTCTCCCAGAACTCATGAGAGTCTTGCCAGATTATCTCGAGAATCTGAGTCGTGAAGTGGCGGTGGTAGACCTCTCCGTAGAAGTGAGGGGCGAAGCCGGTGCTCGTGAGGGTCTCCGGTGGGATGCGCTCCCCTGCCGCTACGAGCAGCATAGTGACGCCTGCATTGCGAAGCCGATCGCGGACCTTCACCAATGCATCGAGCATTCGTGTCGCAGGTTCCCCCGCCTCATACACGAAGATGAGGCAGTCTTCGCGTTCATGGATGCTAGAGAGAGCAGCTCTCCCTCCCCCAGTGTTCTCTTGCATCGAGTGGAGAACATCCAAGACATGCGGCCTGGGCAGATCCTTCGTGAAGATGCCCTCCGGATTCCAGCCGGGGCCGAGATCCACCGGCAATTCCACCCGGGTGGACTCACCGGGCTTCACGGTGAAGCCGCGCAGGCGACCGTAGATGCTCCCGCCCGGCACGCGGTTGGCGCTGCAGAGCACGAAGTCGCCCGCGTCCCACTGCTGCTCGCCCTGCCGCGGATCCCACCAGGGGCTCGCCAGCCAACCGTCTTCGGGACGGGCGACGTTGAAGTGTCGGTAGGACTCCGCCGCGGGGTAGGGCTCGCCGCCGCGCGTGATGACAATGTCCACCCGGCCGCTGCCGCTCTCCTCGCCGTCCTCGCCTTCGGGCTCGATCACGTGGCCGGCCTCCGCGTCGAGCGTGAGCCACTCGCCCAACCAGGCCTCCACGCGGCCATGACGCCATCGCGCCGGGATGCCGTTGCGGCGCAGCAGGCCGACCAGGCCCACCTGCAGGTCGCGCTTGCTTCCGAGGCCGAGGTTCCAGCTTTGCGCGGGGTTCAAAGGCGCGCCGAAGAAGCCCACCTCGGCGAGTTCGGTGCGCTCGGCCCAGGCGTCCAGGATCGACTGCAGGTTGCCTCGCGCATCCGCGCCCAGGGGCAGCAGGGGCAGGGCGTCCCGCCAGGGGCCGCCGGGTTCGCGCGCGACGCGGCAGGGCAGAATCCCCTGCGCGTAGATGCTGTCGGGAAGGGCCAGGCCGACGGTTTCGAGACGCCGCCGCACGGCGCGCGCCCCGTCGATGTGCGAGCGCACGCCGCTCTCGCCGAGCTCGAGCAGGTCCTTGTCGTCGCAGGCGTCCAGGAAGGTCAGCAGATCCTCGCGGCCCGCGCCGTCGGGGTAGCTTTCCAGCAGCAGGAAGAGCGTCGACGCGCGTTCGAAAGGCAGCTCGAGGGCGGCCTCGAAGCGCTCGCTCTGCTCGGCGGGCAGGGCCTCGAGCAGTGCGCGCTCGTCCGCGTCGGGCGTGCGCAGCTTCTCGCGATCGCCCTCGCGGCGGGCGACCGCGCGCTTCATGCGGGCGTCCTGTTCGTCGCTCACGAGATCCAGGTCGCGGGCGGGGCGCGCGTCGGACTCGGGGTAGCGCAACCAGAAGCCGGGGGAGGTGGCGAGATCGTAGAGGTCGGTCTCGTCGAGGGTGATCGCGATCTCCTCGCCGCCGCGGCCGCCGGCCACCTCGAGGAGCAGTTCGTCCTCGGAGCCGGCGGTGAAGGCGTACTCGCCGGGGCCGAGGGCGATCGTCTCGCCGCTCGCGAACTTCGCGACGGGGCGGAGGCTGCCGAAGTTGAGCACGTTCACGCGGATGTCGGGTTCATCGGCGTCCGCGAAACGGCCACCGAGCGTGGCGGTGACGTATATGGGGTCGGTGTAGACGGCCGTCGTGTTGACGAGGGTGCTGCCGTCCTCGGCGCGGTAGAGCGGCTCGGGCGACGGGTCGAACTCGCCGTAGCCCACCGAGCGCACGAAGCCGGTGCGGCTGGCCGACTGGGTGAACCAGGCGCGGTTCAGGCAGCGGTCGGGCTCGCAGCCGCCCAGGTACCACCAGCGGCCGTCGGCCCAGGTCTCCACCCAGGCGTGGTTGTTGTCGGTGAACGACCAGTAGGGCGTGGCGCAGCTGCGCGCGGGGATGCCGACGGCGCGCAGGGCGCAGATGGTGAGGATCATCTCCTCCTCGCAGCGGCCGATGCCGCGCGCGATCGTGGTGAGCGGGCCCTGGTCGCGGCCGCTCGTCGACTTGAAGGTGGCCTGCTCGCGGCACCAGCGGTTCACGGCGAGCGCGGCCAGCTCCATGGTTGGCGCATCCTTAACGCGCGGCCAGAGCTCGTCGCGGATGGCGGAGCGCCATCGTTGGGCCGGCTCCTGGCTGACACGGTGAGGCACGACGAATCGCAGCCAGAGATCGCGCGGCAGCTCGCCCTGCCAGGGTGCAAGCCGGTAGGACTCGGCGGCCAGCTCCACATGCTCGCGCAGCAGCGGCAGGTCGAGCTCCACGAGATCGGAGAGGGGGAGCCAGGCGAGGATCCACTCGGCGGCGTCGTGTTCGAGGGAGCCGGGCTCGAGGGTGTCCAGCCAGCCGGCGATGCGCTCGCCGTCGAGGTGCCGGGCGAGGGTGGCCTCGACGCGATCTTCGAGCGCGACCTCGGGATCATTGGCCTTCGAGGCCGCCTGCGCCCCGCAGGGGAGAAGGATCAGGGCCGCGAACAGAAGGACGAGAGGACGCGTGACCATGCCGGCTCCTTGGCTGAAGTGGATCCGAAGTGTAGCGGAACCGCCGTCGGGAGCAAGGCTCATCGCGGCCCTGGTTGTCGGTTTCCGATGCGTCTGCTATCTTCCTCGGCCACCCCGGCCTGGAGGAGCTCCGTGAAGATCGCAAGCTGGAACGTCAACGGCATCCGCGCGGTGCAGCGCAAGGGCGCGCTCGACTGGCTATGGGCGTCGGATCTCGACATCGTCTGCCTGCAGGAAACCAAGGCCCACCCCGAGCAGCTCGACGAGGCGCTCACGGCGCCCGACGGCTGGAGCGCCCACTGGGCCGCCGCCGAGAAGAGGGGCTACAGCGGCGTCGTCACCTACGTGCGCGACGGCGTGGAACTGGCGAAGGCCAGGGCCGGCTTCGGCAAGAAGGAGTTCGATGCCGAGGGCCGCACGATGGTGACTGACCACGGCGACTTCCTCCTGTACAACGTCTACTTCCCCAACGGAAAGGCATCAGCCGAACGATTGGCCTACAAAATGGACTTCTACGCCGCGATCCAGAAGCACCTGAACGCCCAGGTGAAGAAGGGTCGTCGCGTGGTGGTGTGCGGCGACGTCAACACCGCGCACCGCGAGATCGACCTCGCGCGCCCCAAGGAGAACGTGAAGATCAGCGGCTTCCTGCCCGAGGAGCGCGCATGGATCGACGGTTTCCTCGCCTCCGGCTGGATCGACAGCTTCCGGGAGAAACAGGGCGACGTCGAGGGCGCCTACACCTGGTGGAGCATGCGCTCTGGGGCGCGCATGCGCAACGTGGGCTGGCGCATCGACTACTTCTACGTCGACGCGCAGCTGGGGAAGAAGCTGAAGGACGCGTGGATCCGCCCCGAGGTGATGGGCAGCGACCACTGCCCGCTGGGGATCGAGCTGGGCTGATTCCTCCGTCGTCCGGCATATCGCCACAGGACTCCTCCGGCCAGCATCAACAGATCCATGACGAACACCCAGGATGACGGACCGGTGTAGGAAGCATCCAGTTGCCGCGGATGATGCTAGGGCTTCATATCTCCCGGACGATTCCAGTTCACCAGTGCCGCGCTCGGCAACTCGAGTTCCCGGGCATCGAGTTGATCCAGGAGAGGGTGCAGGGCCAGGCGTCCCGTCGACAGGGACGACTCGGCCGCGAAGCGGCTGCTCGCAGGCCAGATCGACAGGGCGGGATGTCGCCGTTCCGGGCCGCGCGCGACGATCGGACCGTCGCCTTCGCGGAACCCATCGATCAGGGCCGATAGGTGCTCGGCGGTCAATCCTGTCATGTCCACCGGCAGCAGCAGAATCGCGCGCTCGCCGGACCGGCGCATCGCCGCCACCAGTCCGCCCAGGGGGCCGCAATCGGGCTCGGCATCAGCCAGCGCCGGGAGACCCAGTTCGGGGTAGCCCCGCTCACCGCTCAGCAGAACGACCTCCTTGCAGCAACTGGCGGCCAGAGCCGCTGCGCGCTCCAGTAGCGTCCCACCCGACGGATGAGGCAGTCGCGCCTTGTCGCTGCCCATGCGCCGGCTGGCGCCGCCGCAGAGAATCGCGGCCATGATTGCTGGTCTGCTCACGGGATCTCCTTTCCCCGTGCCACCCTAAAAGAACGAACCCGCCGGACACAAGTCCGACGGGTGTAGCGATCGTTTCGGTGAACGTCTCTAACAACCGCCCGCGGCCTTCTTCTTCTTCCTTCCGCCACCGGTCGGCGCGGGCGGCGGCGGAGCCGAACTCTCCACCTTGGCCTCGGTGCCGCTGAAGTAGGCGGCGATCTGGTTCTGCCGCCGGGTCGCTTCCCGTTCGGCGAGGCTCCCGCCGTTCATCTCGCGCGGCGTGAGCACCTCGCCCTGCCAGGCGATGAAGCCTCCACGCAGATAGCGATAGTCGAGGTCGCCTCGCCAGCTGTCCGGCAGGGCGGGCGCGTTGCCGTCGCCCAGCAGCAGCACGGTGCTGCCGGGGGCCGCAAAGCCGAGCAGGCCCTCGGTGGTGGGGTCGAGCTTCGCCGGCCTCGCGCCGGGGATGCCGCCGGTCTCGCGATCGGTTTCGGCGCGGACGTCCAGCACCATCAGGTCCGCGTCGCCGCGGATCATCGCCTCGGCGAGCTCCAAGGGCTCGTAGGGCGCTGCCTGGGGCGCGGGTGGCAGCACCAGCTCGGGCTGCCCGGCCAGTCCGGACACCAGGGCCACGAGCGCGAGGGCGCCCACGAGGTAGAACTTCACCTTCTCGCCGCCGGTGGGGGTGAGCGGCACGGGCTCGAAGTTCTTGCCGAACTTCTTCTCCAGCGCTTCGGCGCCGATGAAGGCGCCCAGAGCCATCAGCACGACGCCCAGCGCCAGCCAGGGCGCCGGGATACCGATGAGCTCGTGCAGGAGCGAACGCCCCTGGAAGCCGGAGTTGATGAAGGCGCCCAGGCCGGGGACCCAGTCCATCATCATCGAGAAGAGGAAGGTGCCGAAGAAGGCGCCGAGCACGGTCATGAGGCCGTCGATGCGGCCCGAGGCCGCCGACACGACCGAGGTGCCGGGGCAGAGCCCGCTCACCGCGAAGCCCACGCCGATCAGGAAGCCGCCGACGAGCTGTCCCCACATGAAGGTGGGGTTGATCCAGAGCATCTCCAGATCCATGAGGCCGAAGGAGACGAAGGCGTACAGGCCCACCATGGCCACGAGCACGGCGGTGAACATCACCTTGAACACGGTCATGTCGTAACCGTAGAACTGCGCGGCCAGCTTGCGCGCGTTGCCGAAGCCGGCGCGCTCGAGGCTGAAGCCGAAGAAGAAGCCCAGCACGATGGCCGTCACCAGGCTCCACTGATCGCCGTAGAATCCCTGGGCGTTGACGGGACAGATCATATCCACTGCCTCCTCACGAACCAGGCGGTGGCGTAGGCCCCGCCGAAGAACATCATCATGAAGACCCAGCTGCCGGTGGCCAGCGCCGCTCCGCCGGAGAGCGCCTGGCCCGAGGTGCAGCCCTTGGCGATGCCCGCCGCGACGCCCATGATCGCGCCGCCGGCGAAGGCCAGCCAGAGGCGGCTGCGCACGCTGATGCGCGGCCCGCGTTCGACGCCCCTCTTGAGGCGGCCCGCGGTGAGGGCGGCGAGGAAGCCGCCCAGCAGCACGCCGACCACCTCGATCACCAGCCAGTTCTTCATGGGGTTGGCTCCGTCCGCGACGTACTTGGCCGTCGCGGGGTTGCTCTCGGCCCACGCCGGCGCGGCTTCGTGGGCCGCCAGCGCCACGACCCGCTTGGGGAAGGCGCTGGCGCCGAGGCCCTGTCCCGCCACCAGGAAGGTGGCGAGCAGGGTCAGGCCCAGGAGCAGGCCGGCCAGGTAGGGGTTCCAGTAGTTCTTCTCGTGCATGTGACCCGCTCCTTTACTTGCTCGCGAGTTCGGAGACCCAGCCGGCGTGCTGCCCGGCGTAGACCACTATCCAGCGCAGCGCGAAACCGCCGAGCAGCACCAGGTAGGCGCCCGCTCTCCCCGGCGTCTCGTGCCGCTTGTATTCGATCGCCTCGCCGATGAAGGGCACCAGGAGCCCCAAGGCGACGACGAAGGTCCAGAAGGCGGCCGTGTAGGGACCGCCGAAGAACAGGGAGACCGCGTGGCGCGAACTCTCGCCGCCCGTGGCCATGCCCACCAGCCAGAGGCCGATGATGCCCATCTCGAGGCCCAGCACCGCCATGTCGACGACGTTCGCCAGGCGCCGCTCCTCGGGATCGATGCGGAACAGCAGGATGAACGCCGCGCCGCTCGAGAGCCCCGAGGCCAGGAACAGGGGCCCGAGCATCGGCGAGTTCCACAGCGGTCGCGCGGCGAAGGCGCCGAGCAGGATGCCCGTGTACACCGCCAGCAGGATCCCCAGGTTCATCGTCGAAAAGGAGAGGCCGCGGCGGTGCCGGTCGGCCCAGCCCGAGAGGCGCTTCGCCCAGGGCAGCCGTGCCAGCCAGCGTTCGCGCAGGATCTGCGGGCTCTCGTTCCACGCGAAGAGAATCGACACCGGGTAGACGGCGATCAGTATCCACGCGCCCCAGGACATGGGGGTGAGGAAGCGCCAGATGACATAGAAGCGCCAGGCGTTCAGCTTGTTGGCGAGATCGAGCCAGAGAAAGCCCATCCCCAGGGTCAGGAGTGCCGGCACGAGCCAGGGCAGCAGCGCCAGGCTGCGGGAGCGGGAGCGCGTCGGCTTCCAGAGACGGTAGACCCCGAGGATCATCATGAGTCCGGCCACGAGACCGCCGAGGAACAGGTAGGCGGCCACCTCCCCGTGCCAGACGTGAAGGCCCGGATCGATGAAGTGGTTGTGCCGAGTGGTGGTGAGTTCCGTCATCGTCGCTACGTCTCCCGATCAGTGCATCGCGCTCAGCACACCGGCGTGCTGACCCGCGGAGATGAGTATCCAGCGCAGGGAGAAGGCTCCCACGAGAATGAAGAAGGCCGTGGCGGGACCGGGCAGGGTTCGCCGACTGCGAATCAGCAACTCCCCGGTGAGGGGGACGGCGATGCCCAGCGCGACGACCAGCGTCCAGAATGCGGCGGTGTAGGAGCCTCCCATCAGGAGCTCCACCGCGTGATGGCGGCTGGCGTCGCCGACGGCGAGGTCGACGAGCCACAGAGCCAGCAACACCAGGTGCGCGCCGAGGAACGTGGCGTTCAGTCGTCCGCAGATCCGGCGTTCGGCATCGGAGAGCCGGGTCAGCAGGAAGCAGGCGCTGGCGCAGGCGAGTCCCGAGCTCAGGAACACCAGGGGCAGCAGCGCCGAGTTCCACAGAGGCCGCGCCGGGTAGATGCTCAGCACCACGCCGGTGTACAGCCCGAGCGCCGTTCCCAGCAGGACGCTGGCGCGGGCCAGGCCCCGGGACCGACCGTCGGCCCAGGCCGCCAGTCGCGGGATGAAGCCGAAGGCCTTGCCGAAGCGCTCGCGGAGATCGACCGGCATCTCGCTCAGGGCGAAGAGCGCGCTCACGGGATAGACGGCCAGGATGATCCAGGAGCCCCAGGACATCGGCGTCTGGGGGCGGAACACCAGGTAGAACCGGAACGCGTTGACCTTGTTCGCCAGGTCCAGCCAGAGCAGGAGGAGACAGAGCGAGATCAGCACGGGCAAGAGCCAGGGTACGAGGCGAAGCGCGCGCGACCGTCGGTCCGGGCCCTCGCGAAGCGCGAAGATGCCCGTGAGCACCATGATGCCGGCCACGATGGCGGCGAGGAAGAGGTCGCCGGCCACCTCCCCGTGCCAGGCATGGAGTGTCGGATCGATCGCGGCGTTGTCTCGATTGGTCCAGGTCTCGAGCATGGATCCCCTCACTTGAGGTAGAAGTGCATGGGTTTCGTGCCGGCTCCCGGGAGCAGCGTCGTGTTGACGCGTCGCTGCAAGGCTTTGCTGATGTCGCTATGGGGATCGTTCAGGTCGCCGAACAGGATGCTCTCCGTGGGGCAGATCTCCTGGCAGCTCGTGGTTTCCTTGCCCGCCTCGATGCGGTGCATGCAGAACGTGCACTTGTCGACGGTCTTGCTGCGGGGGTCGACGAAGCGCGCGCCGTAGGGACAGGCCGTGATGCAGGCCTTGCAACCGGAGCACTTGACGTCGGTGATCTGCACCGTGCCGCCCGGTCCGTAGTGGGAGGAGCCGGTGGGGCAGGCGCGGACGCAGGGCGCGTCCTCGCAGTGGTTGCATCGCTCCGAGCGCAACTCCATTCTGAGCTCTGGGAAGGCGCCGCGGGTATCGGTGGTGACCCAGTCTCGCGTGAACTGGGGGGCGACGTCGTTCTCCTCCTTGCATCCGATCACACAGGCGCTGCAGCCCACGCAGGTGCGGGTGTCCACCGCCATCGCGTAACGCGGCTCGCTCATGCTAGGCCTCCTTGGTGGCGGCCGCGGAGTCGACGTCCTCGGCGCGCAGGAAGGTCACGAAGTTCACGTTCATGCCGGTGCCGCCCATGATCGGGTCGGTCTTGTATCGGGTCACCAGCTCCGCGCTGTCGATGCCCTTGCCGTGCACCTGGCGCAGCTTCTTCGCCTTGCGGCCGTAACCGTGGACGAGGAACACCGCGTCGGGTCGGATCCGGCTGGTGACGCGAAGCGGCGCGCTGAAGGTGGAGCGCACTCCGTCCTGGTTCTGCAGGTAGACCCGCTCGCCGTCGGCCAGTCCCCACTTGGCGGCGACGTCGCGATTCACCCAGACGGCGTTCTCGTCGAAGACCTCCGAGAGCAGCCTGTTGTTGGTGGTGCGCCCGAAGGT
>CAYNQX010000029.1:51391-53275 GCA_964399495.1 uncultured bacterium | reverse complement strand
CGTTCTCGTCGAAGACCTCCGAGAGCAGCCTGTTGTTGGTGGTGCGCCCGAAGGTGTGCACGGACGTCCTGCCGAAGAGCAGGCGGTAGTAGCCGGGCGGGGGCTCCTCCTGCGGCGTGTACACCGGCATGGGCTCGAAGCCCGCCGCGGCCAGCCGCGTGGAGTAGAGCTCGATCTTGCCGCTGTCGGTGTAGAACTCCGGCACGGCGCCCTCCTCGTAGTAGAGGGGCTGCGGCTTGCCGAGCAGCACTCCGTCCTTCTGCATCCCCTCGCAGTCGACGCCCGCGTCGTGGAGGCGCGTCTTCGCGTACTCCATGGAGTCCTTCCAGGGGAAGAAATCATCGAGGCCGAGCCGCGTGGCGAGCTCCTTGGCGATCCACCAGCCGGGTTTGCTGTCGTACATGGGGGGCACCACCTCCTGGCGCACCGCAACGTAGGGCTCCCGATAGGGCGGGTTGTGCAGCTCGTCGCAGCGTTCGAGGTAGGTGGCCTCCGGCAGCACGACGTCGGACAGGCTGCAGATCTCGGCGGGCAGTACGTCCACGGTCACGAGGAAGTCGAGCTTCTGGATCGCCTCGTGGGTGCGCTTGGGGTCGGGCAGCGTCGTCGGCAGGTTGGAGCCGTAGACCATCCAGCCCTTGAGCTCGTACTCGCCCAGCCCGGGAATGGTGGCGTTGCACAGACCCTGCGCCAGGACCTTGTCGGCCAGGGGGAAGTTGCTGGGCAGGGGGCGGTCGACCGGGCGCGAGTGGTTCTTCTCGTAGCCCGGATACCGGTACTTGGGCAGCTCCACCTGGCTCGGCACCACGAAGCCGCCCTTGCGTCCCCATGAGCCGAGCAGCGCGTTGAGCATGGCGATCGCCCGGCTGCGCTGGGTGTCGTCGCCGTACCAGGTCACGTGGCGCCCCGGATGGATCAGCGTCGCGGGTCGCGCGCCGGCCATGAGGTGGGCCGTCTCGCGGATCCTGCCCGGCTCGATGCCCGTGCGCGGGTAGGCCCACTCGGGCGTGAACGGTCTCACGTGCGCCGCAAGCTGATCGAAGCCGTAGGCGTAGCTCTCGAGGTAATCCGCGTCGTAGAGCTTCTCCTCGATGATCACGTTCATCCAGGCGAGCAGCAGCGCGATGTCCGCGCCGGGCTTGATCGGCAGCCAGTGACGGGCCTTCGCGGCGGCGGTGGAGAAGCGGGGATCCACCACGATGAGGTCGCCGCCCGATCGCAGGAACTCGGCGAAGTCCTGCACCTGGGTGTTGTGCATGTTCTCGCCCAGGTGCGTGCCCAGCAGCACCATGCAGCGCGAGTTCGCGATGTCCGTCCGCTCGGGGGAACCGACGCCCTCGCCGAAGGTGAGATCGAAGCCCACGTCGCGCGGTCCGCGGCACTGGGCGTAGGAGGGCGCGGCGATGTTCGGCGTGCCGTAGGCCTTGAACAGGTGCTTCATCCAGTTCGCGCCGTAGCCGTGGTAGAACAGCGCCAGCGCGCTGCCGCCGTACTTCTGCTTGATCTTCTCGAAGCCGTTCGCGACCTCGTCGAGGGCCTTCTCCCAGCTCACCGTTTCGAACTTCTGGGCGCCGCCCGCGCTGCGCACGCGCACGAGGGGCTGTTTCAGGCGGTCGGGATCGTAGAGCAGGCCGGTACCGCCGGCGCCGCGGGGGCAGAGGCGCCCCCGGGACAGGGGATGCTTCGGGTTGCCCTTGATCTTGGTCACCACCGGTCCCTCGGCGGTGTCCTTGACGTGGGCGAGCACGCCGCACTTCCAGAAGCAGAGCTCGCAGAAGGTGGGGACGACGCGGTCGCCCTCGGTCTGCGGGTCCTGGATCGGGTTGCCGTACGCTCCGTACCATTCGCTGGTGAGGCCGCCCAGCAGGGCCGCGCCACCGACGC
>CAYNQX010000029.1:45707-51291 GCA_964399495.1 uncultured bacterium | reverse complement strand
TCGGGGTGCAGCCAGTCGCAGACGGATTCCACGAGCTGGCGAATCACCGGGTTGCTCACGGAGAGTTCGATCTCCTGGCCCTGCCTTTCGCCGCTGATGAGCTCCAGCTCCCTCAGGGGAGCCAGCAGTCGGGCGACGCTCGACTGGGGGAGGCCCATCGCCGCCACGATCTCCTTCTGGGTGGCGTTCTGATCGGCCAGGCGGCACGCGATCTCCAGGCGTCCCGGGTGGGAGAGCGCTTTGAAGATCTGCGCGGCCTTGGCGATGTCCTCGGGATCTCGGCGAAGGGGAGTCGGCATCGAATCGTATCTTTCGGTTCGTGTGATGGCGGCATATCCGCTTATCCGCATATCCGAGAATACGAATACCTGGCGTACCCGTCAAGAGGATCTTGTGATCTTTTTTCACAAGAGCCGATCCGCACGGACTCTCTCCGCCGTGCATGCAGGATCGAGCGGGGCTTCCGGTGAAGCTGGAAGAGGTCATCGTAAGTGGTTGGCAATGAGCGTGAAAGCAGTGTGGTGGCGGCGTCCGGCTTGGCTTCGGCCTTGCATCCGCGAAGGGTGTTTCCCGATCACCGATTCCAGCGCCCGCGCGACAACCCAGGAAGCGACATCATGGCCGGACTCCCGAAATCTCTCGGAATCGCATTCGCGATCCTCATCTTTCTGATCCCGACCCTGGCCTGCGGGCCCACGGGAGTGGCGGACCTTCTCGGCAACGGCGACGATTCCCCGGAACACCCCGCGCCCCCCGCGGGCGCTTACGACACCCACGTGGTGGCCTACGGCAACGGCCTCAGGGATCTCGATCAGGACCTGCTCGACGCCTACGACCTGATCATCGTCTCGGCCCACTCCCTGGCCCTGCTCGAGTCGCGTCATCACGAACGCGCCGTGCTCTACTTCAATCCCTGGGGCAACAGCGCCTACATGGACAGCACCCGGTCCTGGCCCGTGCTGCAGCCCGCCCCGGGCGAGCTGGGAGAGCCCGATGTCGTGCTCAACGAATCGGTGCACTGCTACCGTTTCGACGACGCCCACGTGACCCGCTTTCTCGGCTGGATCGAGGACTGCCTCGTCGCCCGCGCGGGCGCGGTGGGAGGGATCTTCCTCGACGACTTCGCCTACGACCGGCAGTGGTGGAGCGGCGACGACGAGGCGCGGGATCTCGTCTGGGGACCGGCGGACGGCGGCCCCGGCTGGCGCGAGGAGCCCTACGACTGGAACCGGCACCGGATCCACGCCATCGAGATCGGCGCGCGGGACCTGGTGCGGCAGCACTGCGGCGAGTCCGGAGTGCTGGTGGTGAACGGCAACGGACGCACCTTCGATGACGTCCGCCGTTTCGCGGAGAACGTGGGGGCGCCCTACTCCGAGCCATGGGAGCGTCTCGAGGAGCCCGGAGTCGACGACATCCGCTACGTGCGAGCCGGCGATCTCCTGCAGGTGAACGGCATGGGCGCCAGCGGCGTGTGGGGAGACTGGTGCCAGACCTCCGCGGGCCATGGCGGCGGCAATCTCGCGCGGGCGGCGACCCTCGCCATCGAACGCGGCGCCAGCGTGGGGCTCGCCTACGGGGTCGCGCCGGCCAGCGGAGACAGCCGCTATTCGCTCTTCCTCCAACCGGACCGCCCCGAGCAGGAGTGGCCCGACTACGTTCCCGTCGACACGCCCTGACCTTGGTGTTTGCCTCGCTCCACCTCCGCGACTAGTGTTCCCGGGTCGACTCGGATCATCGTCCCGGGAGAGGTGGCATGAGTTCTCGCACGCGTTCGCGTATCGGTTTCGCCCTGTTCCTGTTCATCCCCATTCTCGTCGGCGCGCGGTCGTCCGCCGCCTTCCCGGACGAAGGCGTCTGGAGTCCATCCTTCGACCTGGAGCCCCTGGACGGCCCCGTGCACTGCCTCCTCGAGCACGACGGCCTGCTCTTCATCGGCGGCGAGTTCGCCACGGCGGGCGGCCTGCCGGCGAGCAACATCGTCGCCTGGAACGACGGCGGCTGGGTTCCCCTCGGCGACGGACTGCCGGGTCCGGTACACTGCCTGACGGTTCACGAAGGCCGGCTCGTTGTCGGCGGCGAGTTCATCTTCGTCGATGGGTCGATCGTCATGAACCTCGCGATCTGGGACGGAAGCTCCTGGTCCGGGCTCGACATGGGGCCGGCCGGGGCGGTGCGCGCATTGGCGGTTCACGAGGGACAGCTCGTGGTGGGCGGCGAGTTCCTCTCCGCGGGCGCCACCTCGATGTCCCGACTCGGCCGCTGGAACGGAAGCGCCTGGGAGGAACTGGGCGGCGGGATCTCCGGCACGGTCCACAGCCTGCTCTCTCGAGGCGACGAGCTCGTCGTCGGCGGCGAGTTCGCCTTCGCGGGCGACGTCCCCGCGAACATGATCGCGGCCTGGGACGGCCAGGAGTGGAGCGGTCTCGCCGACGGCTTCAACGCGGGCGTGTTCGCGCTCTGCGAGTTCCAGGGCCAGCTCTATGCCGTGGGCGAGTTCACGAGCAGCGGCGGTCTCAACTGCAGCGGTATCGGCCGCTGGGACGGCTCCTCCTGGCTGGGCCTCTTTCGCGGCCTCGAGCAGGGCTATCCCAGCACGGCGGGCTATGCGATCCTGCCCCGGGGCGATGAGCTCTACGTCGCCGGCAACTTCCACCAGGCCGGCGGCGACGACCACGACATGTTCGCCCGCTGGAGCGGCGAGTACTGGCTGTTCGGCGAAGACACCTTCAACCGGCCGATCCGGGCGCTCTGCGAGTACCGCGGGCTGCCCTACGCGGGCGGTGATTTCGAACTGGAGACGGGCGCGGCCTGGTCCCATCTCGTCTGCGGCCTGCCCGGCCAGTTCTGGGAGTCGCCTCGGTGGAACGGCCTGGGCGGCGGACTCGCGACGCCTGCCGAAAGCGTCCTCGCTCTCGGCGACACGCTCTACCTGGGCGGCATCGACCGCCACCAGGCAACGCTCGGTCCGGGACTCTTCGCCTGGACGGACGGCGCCTGGCACGCGCGGCCCTTCTCGCTCGGGCCGATGATCGTGGAGACCCGCGCACTGTCCGCGCTGGGCGACCGGCTCCTGGTCTGCGGTCGCTTTCCCCACGCCGAGACGGGCGTGCCCCGCTACCTCGCGATCCGGGAGGACGGCGAGTGGGAGTTCCTGCTCGAGGGACCCGGCGAGGACTGGCTCAGCGCGGGCACGAACGTCCAGCCCTGGGGCGATGGCTTCGCGCTGGTGGTCAGCGCCCGGGACGGCAACGATCTGCATGTCTTCAGCCGGATCCACCGCGGACGTGGGGAGGACTGGGAGGCGCTGGGCGAAACCTGGAACGGCGAGATCTCGGCCATGACCCTCCACGAGGGCAAGCTCGTCGTCGCGGGGAGCTTTACCGACCTCGACGGCGCGGGACCCTATCTGGCCATCCACGACGGGGAGTCCTGGTCGAGCCATCCCGAACCGCCGAACGGTCCGGTGCACGCGCTGGCCAAGTACGAGGGCGCGCTGGTCGCGGGCGGCGATTTCCTCGCCTGCGGCGAGCAGGCCCTGGGCCGACTCGGTCTCTGGGACGGCCTGGCCTGGCATCCCCTGGGCGGCGGCCCGGGCGGAGAGGTGCGCACGCTGCAGCTGTTCAAGGGAGCTCTGGCCGCGGGCGGCGACTTTCCGGGCGGTCTGGCTCTCTGGCGGGACGGCCTCTGGACGACGCCCGCCGGCGGTCTCGACGGCATCGTGAACCGGATCACCTGTTCCGGCGGCCGACTCTTCGCGCTGGGCGACTTCGGCATGGCGGGCGCGACGCCGTCGGTGGGCCTCGCCCTCTGGGAGCAGGACTTCACGCCCGTCGACGTGTCGAGCTTCCGCCTCGAACGGGGAGACGGTCACCTTCGCATCTCCTGGCGACTGGCCGCCGATGCCGGGGAGACGATGCGCCTCGACCTGCGCGCGGAGCAGGACGGCTTGAACTGGTCGCCGCCGATCCGTCACGACGGAATGGACGAGTGGCACTGCGAAGATCCCAGGCCGCTGGATCGTCCCGACAGGCCGGTGACCTATCGGCTCGGGAACGTCGAGGCCGACGGGCACTGGCGCCTGCTCAGGGAGGAGACCCTCCTGCCGGGCGCTCTCGCGGGCGAACGCGCCTGGTTGCGCGCCGTCGACAACCCCGCGCGGGGCGGGGCGCGAATTCGCCTGGATCCCGGGCGCAGCCGCGCGGGCCGACTCGAGGTGTACGACATCGGCGGCCGTCGGGTGGCGAGTTTGATGGAAGGGGCGTTGCCCGCGGGTTCGAGCGAGTTCGCGTGGGACGGGCGCGACGAACGGGGCCGCGTCGCCGCGGCGGGTCTCTACCTGGTATCCCTCGAGCTGCCGGGAAGGCGAATCACGAGCCGCCTGCTGCTCCTGCGCTGAGGCGGTCGGTCAGGCGCCGCCCTCCCGCCGGTCGGGCAGATAGCTGTCGGTGAGATCCGGCGCGCCCGCGGACAGGAGCCCGTGCCGCGCGCAGTGGTGGTAGAGCAGCGCCGAGAAGCTCGACGACACGTTGAGGCTGTTCTTGCGCCCCATCATCGGTAGATGGACGATCGCGTCGGCCTGGCGCAGCAACTCCCGATCGACTCCCAGCACCTCGTGGCCGAACACGAAACAGCAGCGCTCGGGACTCTCCCATTCGTACAGCGATACGCTGCTCGGAGTCATCTCCACCGCCACCAGCGCGAAGCCCGCCTCCCTGGCGCGGGCCACGGCGTCGAACACGCGCAGGTCGTGGCTCCAGGGCACGCTCTCGGTGGTGCCGAGGGCTGTCTTCTCCAGCTTGCCGTTGGGAGGGAAGGCGCTGATGCCGGCCAGGTAGAGTTGTTCGAGCTTCAGGGCGTCGGCGCTGCGGAACATGTCGCCCACGTTCTGCGCGCTGCGGATGTTGTCGAGCAGCGCGGCCACGGGCGTGCGCGGACCGCCCGACTCGTCGGCCCGGTCCTTCCACATGGCGTGCAGGGGATCGCGTTCCACTTCGCTCCTCATGAGATACGGGCGTTTCGGGCAATTCGGGGACGCCGGACAGGCTAGCGGTTTTCGCTCCCGCGCGCAACGCGGGTGGCCGTTCCCACGAGTCCGCGCCCAGTTTTTCCTGGCGATGGAGCGCCGAGCGCGTATCCTCCGAGAATCGGGCCGCGCGGGCCCAACCCCGAGACAGGACGGAGGAACGCGATGCACGCGAGCGGCGAAACATCCCGGCCCCTGGTGGCCCTGCTCACGGACTTCGGGCCCGAGAGCTGGTACGCGGGCGCCGTCAAGGGCGCGCTGCTGTCGACGGGCGGCGAACTGCTGCCCGTGGACATCACCCACGGCGTGCCGGCCCAGAACATCCTCGCCGGCGCGATCCAGCTCGCGGCCAGTCGCGACACCTTCCCGCCGGGGACGGTGTTCCTGGCCGTCGTCGATCCCGGCGTGGGGGGCGAGCGCCGGGGGCTGGCCATGAAGGTGGGAGCCCACTACTTCGTCGGGCCGGACAACGGCCTCTTCGGCGAGGTGCTCCTGCGCGCCGGGGGCGACGAGTCGATCGAGATCGTCCACCTGGACCGGCCCGAGCTCTGGCGCGAG
>CAYNQX010000029.1:27541-45607 GCA_964399495.1 uncultured bacterium | reverse complement strand
CTGCTCGGCACCTACGCCGACGCACCCGTCGACACCGCGCTCTGCCTGCTCGGCAGCGCCGGTTTCCTCGAGGTGGCCGTGGTGGGGGGCAGCGCGCACCGGCGCCTCGGTTGCGGACCGGGCGAGTGGCTGCGCGTGAGCATCGACGATTCCGCCGAAGGGGAGGCGCGGTGAGCGCCGTCAATCCCTGGCGCGAGCTCGAACGGGAGCTGAACTCGAGGCAGCGGGAGGCGGTGTTCACCGCGGCGCCCCACTGCCTCGTGCTGGCCGGACCCGGTACGGGCAAGACCCGTACGCTCGTGAACCGCGTGGTCTACCTGGTGAGCGCCGCCGGCGCGCCGGCCGAATCGATTCTCACCCTCACCTTCACCCGCAAGGCGGCGCGCGTCATGGTGGAGCGCCTCGCGCGCTACCTGGGCGAGGAGGCGGGCAAGGTGCGCACCGGCACCTTTCATCACTTCTGTCTCGAACTGCTCAGGGCGAACGCGGGCACGGCCGATATCCCCCGCGACTTCAGCGTGGCCGACGAGGGGCGCCAGCTGCGCACGCTCGAGCGCGCGTGGAACCGCCTGGGCTTCTCGGCGCGGGGCGCGGAAGACAGGGAACTCCGCCTCCTGCTCGGCAAGTTCGGCGCGTGGCGCGTGAGCCGCGACCCCGAGATCCTGAGCGGACTGCAGGAGGACCTCTTCGAGGAATACCGCCGCCTGCTGCGCGAAGAGCGCGCCATCGATTTCGACGACATCCTCGATCTCACCCGCGACCTGCTCACCGCCGACGAGAAGCTGCTCGCCGAGACGCGAGGCCGCTGGCCGCTGGTGCTCGTGGACGAGTTCCAGGACACCGACGCCCTGCAGTACGAACTCCTGCGGCTGCTGTCGCCCACCGATACGGGCGGCGCGGGCGGCAGCTTCGTCGTGGCCGACGACCAGCAGTCCATCTACGCCTGGCGCGGCGCGGACCGGCGGAACGTGCTGAACTACCGGCGCGACTACTCGCCGCTCGAGATCCAGCTCGAGGAGAACTACCGCAACCGGGAGGCGATTCTCGCCGGCGCCCAGGCGGTGCTGGCGGCCGGAGGCGAGGCCTCCTCGCGGCCTCTCCTCAGCCGCGCCGAGGGCGAAGGCAGCCTGCGGCTCGAGACCTTCCCCGGCGAGCAGGAGGAGGCCGAATTCATCGGCGCGGACATCCGCAGCGCGCGATCGAGGCGCCGCGACCTGCGCTGGGGCGAGATCGCGATTCTCTATCCGAAGCACTCGATCGGCGAGTACCTGGAGACGCGGCTCATGGCAGACCGCATTCCCGTGGAGCTCGTCGCCGGCCGCGCCCTCCTCGACCAGCCGCGGATCCGGCGGGTGATCGCGGCCCTGCGCCTGCTCCGCAACGGCAACGACGACGACGCTCTCGGCACGCTTCTCGCCTCACGTCTGGACGAGGGCTCCTACGCCCTGCTACGCGGCGTCGCCCGCGGTCGCGGCGACTCCCTGCGCGCCGCCCTCGAGCTGCTCCTGCGCGGCAGCGACCGCCTGCGCGCGCTGCGACGCGACTGGGAGCGCTTCCGCGAGAGCCACGAAACCCTGGACGAGGCGGCCTGGCTCGAGGCCTGGTCGCGACGCTTCCCCGCGGGCTGCGGGCTCGCCGAGTTCCTGCCCGACGAGGTGGAGGGCGACTCCGAGGAGGAGTTCACCCGCCACCGCCGCGAGGTGGAGGGCGAGCGGCTCGGCCACCTGGCCCGTCTTCCCTGGGTGCTGGGGGGAATCGTCGCCCGGCTGGGCAACCTGCGCGCCGGGCAATCCGGTCGCAGTCTCGGCCAGCTCGTGCGGGAGATCCTCATGGAGTTCGAGGATCCGGACGCGGAGGCCCTGCCCGGCGACCCGGCCGACCACGAGGGGCTGGCCGAGCTGCTGTCCGTCATGCAGGTCGCCCTGCGCAAGGGGCGCCGGGTGCGCATCGCATCGCCCGCCTCCCCGGCCGCCGCTCCGATGCTCACGGAGCTGCTCAAGGCGGGCCTCGAGCCCTGGCATGCCCAGTGCCTGTTCCCCGACGCCGAGGAGGTCGGCGAGCTTCCCGGCGACCTGCGTCTGTCCGTGGAGGCGCGGGACCTCGTTCTCACGGGCGCGAAGGGGGAGACGCTGAGCGCCCGGGGCGCGCCGGGCGCCCTGCTCGCGTTCCGGCTCTACCAGCTGTGGCGCGCCGCGGAACACCGATCGCTGCAGGACTACGTGGTGTTCGACTTCGAGACCACGGGGCCCGATCCCTCGCGCTGCGAACTGGTGGAGATCGCGGCGATCCGCTACGAGGGAGGCCAGGAGGTCGCGCGCTTCGAAACCCTGGTGCGCCCCCCCGGCCCGATTCCGCCGGGCGCGACGGCGGTGCACGGCATCGACGACGCCATGGTGTCGGACGCGCCGGAGCCGGCGAGGGCCCTGGCCGAGTTCCTGCGCTTCCTGGGCGGGCGCGATCTCGTGGCCCACAACGGCGCCGGCTTCGACTTTCCGATTCTCCGCCGGCTGGCGCGGCGGCACAACCTGCCCCGTCCCGCCAACGCGCTCTTCGATACCCTCGCGCTGGCTCGGAGTCTCTTCCCCGGCGAGAAGGCGAGCCTGGCCGCGCTCATCGACCGCTTCGGCATTCGCGCCGAGGCGCGTCATCGCGCGCTCGACGACTGCCGCTGCCTGGGCGAGGCCTTCGGCGCCATGCAGGAACTGCATCTCGCGGCGATCCGCAGGCGCACGGGCCGGGAGGCTCTGGCGCCCGCGGCGCTCGCCCTCCACCTCGCGGACGGCGCGTCCCGTCTCGTCGAGAGCGATCCGGCCGCCTTCGCGCTCTTCAGGGCGGGTGTGAGACGGCTGCTCGCCAGCGGCAACGACTGGCTCGACCGCCACCTCGAGGGTGTCGATGCCGACGCCGCCGAGAGTCGCCGCGGACTGGAGGCCGAGCTCCTGGAGGCCGCGGGGCTCGAGGGCGACGCCCCCGATCTCTTCACCGGCCTGCGCAGCGAGGAGGAGCGCTTCCTCTCCCTGGTGCCCCGCTTCGACGAACTCTATCTGGGCGACTCGCTCGCGGCCTTCCTCGATTTCCTCGCCCTGTATCAGGCCCACGACTTCGCATCGGGAGGCGACGCGGTGCAGCTCATGACCATCCACGCGGCCAAGGGCCTGGAGTTCGAACGGGTCTACCTGGTGGGGCTCGAGGAGAACGTCCTGCCCGGCTTCTACGCCCTGCGCTCGAACGATCCCGAGACCCTCGAGGAAGAGCGCCGCCTGCTCTACGTGGGGATGACCCGCGCCGGATCCTCCCTCACACTGACACGCGTCGAAAGCCGCGGCGGGTTCCGCCAGGAGCCGAGCCGCTTCCTCGCCGGTCTCGAGAGCGCGGGGAGCGCGTCATCATGAAGACGATCCTTCGTCGAATCGGAATGGCCCTCGCCATCGCGCTGCTCGCCTTCGTCGTGCTGCGGGCGCTGGTCGTTCCCCTGGCGATGCAGCGCCAGGAGCGCCGCGACCAGGATCCCACCGGTCTGGCGCTCGTGCCGGCCGACGCCCGGCAGTGGTGTCTCCAGCGGAACAACCTGCGCCGGATGCCGTCCGTGCTCTGGCCCCGGGCTCGGGAGACGTTCAGGGAGCGCTGCGTGGCCTGGGATCTGCCGATGGAGCTGCTCGCGACGGAGCTCGGCCTCAAGTCGCGCTCGAGCGGGGAGTGGGTGGTCGCGCTCGGCAGCGGGGACACCTGGCTCCTGGCCGGCCCTCTGACGCGGCTGCATCGGGACGGGGAGGTCGCGAGAAGCCTGGCCGCCGCTCCCGACACCACGCTCTACCTGCCCGAGGGGATCCGGGTCGAGGCCCGGGGGCGATGGTTCCTCGCGAGCCGGGGCGCATGGGACGAGGCGCGCTGGCTGAGCGGCGAGTCGGAATGGCTCGACCTGCAGGACCTGCTCATGGCCGGCGACTGGCTCGAGTTCCGCGCCCGCGAAGAGGGCGGCGCGCTCCTGTCCCTGCGCTCGATGGCCGGACACCTTCTCGCCGAGGGCCTCGCCTGGGATTGCGGGCGCGGCGCGGAACTGCTGTCGGAGCTCTGCCCCGGCCCCGCGATCGGCGCGGCCGTGACGGCCGAAGCGCTGGATTCGGTGCCCCTGCTGCGGCGGAGCGGTCCCTTCGATCGCAAAGGTCGCGCCCTGCCGCCGGTCGCGTCCCACGAACTGGGATCGGGCACCCTTGTGGGCGGCGAAAGGCGTTGGGGCGACGGGAGCACGGCGGCCCTGGCGCGCGTGCTGGGCCCGCGCTGACGCGCCCGTCGCAAACCCGCCGGTGTTCCCCGAAATTGCCATTGACACTATCGGACCGGCTGAACAGTATGTCACGGATTGTGACGAAAGGTGCGAGATGCGTTTTCTGGCCGCTCAGGACGGTTTTTCGACCGGTTCCTATGTGCCGATCCTGGTTCTGCTCATCGTGTCCGTGGTGATGGCCGCGGCCATGGTGGCCGCGAGCCGCTTCGTGGGCCGCCGGGTCCACTACCCCGAGAAGTTCACCACCTACGAGTCGGGCATGGACCCGCGAGGGGACGCCCGCGCTCGCTTCTCCGTGAAGTTCTACCTGGTGGCCATCCTGTTCATCCTCTTCGACATCGAGGTGGTGTTTCTCTATCCCTGGGCCGTCCGGTACAAGGCGCTGGGCCTGTTCGGGCTGGTGGAGATGGCCATTTTCCTGCTGATCCTGCTGGTGGGCTACTTCTACATCCTGGGCACCGGCTCCCTCGACTGGGACCGCCGCGGTCTCCTCGCGAAAGGGGAGAAGCACGATGGATGATCGCTTGCAGGCGCTGGCCGACCAGGCGGGGACCCGCCTCGGGGAAGCGCTCATCGAGACCGTTTCCCATCGTGGAGAGCTGACCCTGCGCGTGGGCGCCGACGCGCTGCTGGAGCTCCTGACCTGGCTCCGCGACGAGGCCGGCACGCGCTTTCCGATGCTCACCGACGTCAGCGGCGTCGACGGACTGGACCTGGGCTGGGAGCCGCGCTTCCGGGTGAGCTACCATCTGCTGGAGCCCGGTACGGGACTGCGCCTGCGGGTGCAGGCGGACGCGACCGACGGCGAGCAGGGACCCGTGTTGCCCAGCGCCGCGGGGCTCTGGGACCTGGCGAACTGGAACGAGCGTGAGGTCTGGGACCTCATGGGGATCCGCTTCGACGGCCACCCGGACCTGCGCCGCATCCTCCTTCACGAGGACTACGAACAGGGGCACCCGCTGCAGAAGCAGGTGCCCACCCGCGGAGTCGACGACGACAACCGCTAGCTTACACCGCCGATCCTGAGAGGGCCGATGTTCTCCGACGAGATCCTGAAAGAGGTCGACGCCATCGTCGCCAAGTATCCCGACCCCAGGTCGGCGCTGATGCCGATTCTGCATCTCGCGCAGCGGGAGCTGGGCTGGGTATCCCCCGAGGCCCAGGAGTGGGCGGCCGAGCGCCTCGAACTCACGCCGGCGATGGTGATGGGGGTCACGACCTTCTACACCATGTACAACACGGCGCCCGTCGGAAAGCACCTGCTCCAGCTCTGCCGCACGCTGAGCTGCGAGCTGCGGGATTCGCCTTCGATCCGCGAGCGCATCAAGGAGCGCCTGGGCATCGGTCCCGGAGAGACCACCGAGGACGGCCGCTTCACCCTGGTGGAGGTGGAGTGCCTGGGCGCCTGCGGAACGGCGCCGGCCATGATGGTGGGCGAGGACTATCACGAGAACCTGACGCCCGAGCGCGTCGACGAGATCCTGAACTCCCTGTCCTAGTGTGACGGGACCCAGCCGAGGAGCGAGATGGCGGCCTTCGAACCGGTACTGACACGCGTCGTGGGAATGGACGACTCCCACACCCTGCCCGTCTACGAGCGGGAGGGGGGCTATCAGGCCCTGCGTCAGGCCCTGAAGAGCGATCCCGCCTCCATCGTGGAGACGGTGAAGGAGTCCGGCCTGCGCGGCCGCGGCGGCGCGGGCTTTCCCTGCGGCATGAAGTGGGGTTTCCTGCCCGACCCCGCGCAGAACCCGAAGCCGCGCTATCTCGTGTGCAACGCGGACGAGAGCGAGCCCGGCACCTTCAAGGACCGGGTGATCCTGCGCGACAACCCGCATCTGCTTCTGGAGGGCTGCGCCGTCTCCAGCTTCGCGCTGGGCGCGCATCACTGCTTCATCTACATCCGCGGCGAGTACGCCGCCGAGGCGCGCATCCTCGAACGCGCCATCGCCGAGGCCAAGGAGGCGGGCCACCTCGGCACGAACATCCACGGGAGCGGCTTCGACCTGGAGATCATCGTGCATCGCGGGGGCGGCGCCTACATCTGCGGCGAGGAGACCGCCCTGCTCGAGAGCCTCGAGGGCAAGCGTGGCTATCCGCGAATCAAGCCGCCCTTCCCGGCGGTGGTGGGCCTCTACGGCTGCCCGACGGTGATCAACAACGTGGAGACGCTCGCCTGCGTGCCTTCCATAATAGAGCGCGGCGCCGAGTGGTTCGCCGCCATCGGCCCCGACCGGAACACCGGTCCCAAGCTCTACTGCGTCAGCGGCCACGTGGAGCGTCCCGGCGTCTACGAGGGCCCCATGGGGATGCCCTTCGCGGAACTGCTCGAGGAGCACTGCGGCGGCGTGTGGAAGGGACGCAAGCTCAAGGCGATGGTGCCCGGAGGCAGCAGCACGCCGGTGCTCACGGCCGAGGAGGCCATGGGCGTGAACATGGACTTCGACTCGCTGGCGACCGCCGGCTCCATGTTCGGCAGCGCCGCGACCATCGTCATGGACGAAACGGTCGACATGGTGCAGGTGGCCTTCAACCTGATCCGCTTCTACCACCACGAGTCCTGCGGCCAGTGCACGCCCTGCCGCGAGGGCTGCGGCTGGCTCGAGAAGATCATCGGCCGCTTCACCGAGGGCCGCGGCCGCAGGGAGGACCTGGACACGATCCTGGACATCTGCGACAACATCGCGTTCAAGACCGTCTGCCCGCTGGGCGACGCCGCGCGCATGCCGATCGAGTCCTACGTGAAGAAATACCGCCACGAGTTCGAGGCCCGGATTCCGGGCGCCGCCGTCGCCGTGAAGGGGGAGTGATGATTGGCGCCCTGCTGATCACCGTGATCAAGATCCTCGTCATCATCCTGGTGGTGCTGGGCGGCGTGGCCTACATGACCCTGGCCGAGCGCAAGGTGTCTGCCTGGATCCAGTGGCGCGTCGGTCCCAACCGGGTGGGCCCGTGGGGGCTCCTCCAGCCGATCGCCGACGGTCTGAAGTTCGTCTTCAAGGAGGACTTCATTCCCACGGGCGCCCACCGCACCCTGCACACCCTGGCGCCCATGCTCACGCTGATGCCGGCGCTGCTCACCTTCGCGGTGATCCCCTTCGGCAGCACGCTGCCGGTGTTCGGCCATCAGGTGAACATGATCGTGGCCGACCTCTCGATCGGCATCCTGTTCATCTTCGCCATCGCGAGCCTGGGCGTGTACGGCATCGCGGTGGGCGGCTGGTCGAGCAACAACAAGTACGCGCTGTTCGGCAGCCTGCGCTCCAGCGCGCAGATGATCAGCTACGAGATCGCGCTGGGCCTGTCGGTGATTCCGGTGATCATGTTCGTCGGCTCGCTCCGGCTCACCGACATCGTGGCCCATCAGGGGTCGCACCCCTGGTTCATCCTCAGCCAGCCGCTGAGCTTCCTGCTGTTCACGATCGCGGCCTTCGCCGAGACCAATCGCCTGCCCTTCGATCTGCCCGAGGCGGAGCCCGAACTCGTGGCCGGCTACCACACCGAGTACAGCAGCATGAAGTTCGCCATGTTCTTCCTGGGCGAGTACGCCAACATGATGACGGCCAGCGCGCTCATCGTGACGCTGTTCCTGGGCGGCTACCACTTCCCCTGGGTCGAGAACCTCCCGATCTTCGTCAACGGCGGCCTGCTCCTGGGCCTGCTGCACCTGTTCACCTTCCTCGCGAAGACGGTCGGCATGCTCTTCGTGTTCCTGTGGGTGCGCTGGTCGCTGCCGCGCTTCCGCTACGACCAGCTCATGGGGCTGGGCTGGAAGGTCATGCTGCCCTTGGCGCTGGTGAACATCTTCATCTACGGACTCTGGTCCCTCAAGGATCTGAACTAGGAGGGGCGGATGGAAACGGCACTGTTCTACGTCTTCTCGATCCTGGCCATCGGCTCCGGCTTCGCCGTGGTCACGCGGCGCAACCCGATCTCGGCCGCCCTGTTCCTGGTGCTGGCCTTCTTCTCGCTGGCGGGGATCTACGTGCTCATGGACGCCTTCTTCCTCGCCGCCGTGCAGGTGGCGGTGTACGCGGGCGCCATCATGGTTCTGTTCCTGTTCGTCATCATGCTGCTCAACCTGGGCCCCGACGACCTGCCCCGCTTCATGACGCGCAAGGTGAAGTGGCTCTACGCGATCAGCAGCGTCGTGCTGACGGTGGTGTTGCTGGGCATCGACCTGGGCCGCCGGCCCGGGGGCGAGCCCCAGGCCCTGAGCGGCGAGGTGGGGGCGATCGGCGACAAGCTCTTCGGCGAGTACCTGCTGCCCTTCGAGATCACGGCCCTGCTGCTGCTGGTGGCCATCGTCGGTTCGGTGGCCATGGCCCACCGCGAATCCGCAAACTAGGAGACACGCGTGCCGAATCTAGACCATGCACTGATCGTCGCCTTTCTCCTGTTCGGCACCGGCGTGGCCGGCGTGCTGCTCAGGCGCAACGCCATCGTGGTGTTCATGTCGATCGAGCTGATGCTCAACGCCGTGAACCTGGTGCTGGTGACCTTCTCGCGCATGCGGGTGGACCTGGACGCCCAGGTGCTCGTGTTCTTCGTCATGGCCGTGGCGGCCGCCGAGGCGGCCATCGGCCTCGGCATCGTCATCGCGCTCTTCCGCCGCCAGGAGAGCATCGACCTGGACAAGGCCACCCTGCTCAGGAGCTAGCATGGACCTCTTTCCGCTGATCATCGCCTTTCCCCTCGTGGGTCTCCTGCTGAACGCGATCTTCGGCAAGCGACTGCCGCTGCGTGTGAGCGGCGGCATCGCGTCGGCGGCGGTGGGCCTGTCCTTCGCCTGGGCACTGCGCGCCTTCTGGGTTCTGCGCGCGGCGCCCGTCGAGGAGCGGAGCATCGTCTACAAGCTCTGGGAGTGGATCGGCAGCGGCGACCTGGCCGTTTCCTTCTCCCTGCTGGTCGATCCGCTGAGCTCCGTGATGATTCTCGTGGTGACCGGCGTGGGCTTTCTGATTCACGTCTACAGCATCGGCTACATGTCCCACGACAAGGACTACGCGCGCTTCTTCGCCTACCTGAACCTGTTCATGGTGTCGATGCTGCTGCTCGTGCTGGGCGGCAACTACCTGATGCTGTTCATCGGCTGGGAGGGAGTGGGGCTCTGCTCCTACCTGCTGATCGGCTTCTGGTACGACCGCATGTTCACGCCCACCATGTCCAACGCCTCGGCGGGCAAGAAGGCGTTCATCGTCAACCGCATCGGCGACTTCGGATTTCTGCTGGCGCTGTTCCTCATCTTCACGAACTTCGGCAGCCTGGAGTTCGGCGCGGTATTCGACGCGGCCCTGCACCACCCGGCCAGCGCGGGCGTGATGACCGCCATCGGCCTGCTGCTCCTGCTCGGCGCCACCGGCAAGAGCGCGCAGATTCCGCTGTTCGTCTGGCTGCCCGACGCCATGGCCGGCCCCACGCCGGTGAGCGCGCTGATCCACGCCGCCACCATGGTGACCGCGGGCGTCTACATGGTGGCCCGCAGCCACGTGCTCTACGCCCTGGCGCCCTTCGCGCTGGACACCGTGGCCTGGATCGGCGGCCTCACGGCGCTCATGGCCGCCACGATCGCGGTGGCCCAGAACGACATCAAGAAGGTCCTCGCCTACTCCACGGTGAGCCAGCTCGGCTACATGTTCCTGGGCCTCGGGAGCGCGGCCTTCGGCGCGGGCATCTTCCACGTGATGACCCACGCGTTCTTCAAGGCCCTGCTGTTCCTCGGCGCGGGCAGCGTGATCCACGCTCTGCATGAGGAGCAGGACATCCGCAAGATGGGCGGCCTGCGCCGCAAGCTGCCTTTGACCTTCGCCACCTTCCTCGTGGCCACGCTGGCCATCACCGGCTTCCCCGGCCTGTCGGGCTTCTTCAGCAAGGACGAGATTCTCGCCGCCGCCTTCGGCCAGAACAAGGGGCTCTGGGCGATCGGCGTCGTCACCGCGGGCCTCACCAGCTTCTACATGTTCCGGCTGCTGTTCCTGACCTTCTTCGGCAAGAGCCGCGTCGAGCCCGAGAAGGAGGACAAGATCCACGAGTCGCCGGCCGTCATGACCGTGCCCCTCGTGATCCTGGCCGTGCTCAGCGTCGCCGGCGGCTGGCTGGGCCTGCCGCCCGTGCTGGGCAAGCACCTGCTGGGCGGCCCCGGCGGCGGCTTCCTCGGCCCCGTGTTCGAGGGCCTGCACCACATCGAGGGCTTCGGGCACGCGCATCACATGTCCCACGCCATGGAATGGACGCTCATGGGCGTGTCCACGGTGGTGGCCCTGGTCGGTTTCGGCGTGGCCTGGTTCAAGTACATCGGCACGGACGACCTCCGGGCCATCACCGCCTCGAGGCGCGGCTTCGTCGGCCAGCTGCTGGCGGACAAGTATCGCGTGGACGAGCTCTACGATGCCGTGATCGTGCGTCCCATCGGCGCCTGCGCCCGTTTCCTCTGGCGCTGGATCGACGAACTGCTCATCGACGGACTGGTGAACTTCTCGGGACTCGCGGTGCGCGTCGGCGGCGAGATCCTTCGGCTATTCCAGACGGGACACGTCCAGACCTACGCATTCTTCATGGTGCTGGGCGTGATCGCGCTGCTCATTCGAATCCTGGCCTAGGTGGAGGCGATGATCGATTCCTGGATCCTGACCTGGCTCGTCTTCCTGCCCGCGCTGGGGGCGCTGCCGATCCTGGCGCTGCCCGAATCCAAGCCGGGATGGACGCGCGTCTACACGCTGCTGGTGACCCTGGTCACCTTCGTCCTCTCGCTGCATCTCTGGTTCCACTTCGACGGATCCAGCGCGGCCATGCAGTTCACCCAGCACCTGCCCTGGATTCCCGCCTTCGGCATCAGCTACACGGTGGGGGTGGACGGCATCAGCCTGCTGATGGTGCTGCTCACGGCCTTCATCATGCCGCTGTCCGTGCTGGGCGGCTGGAGCGCCGTCAGCGAGCGCGTGAAGGGCTACCACTTCTTCCTGCTCATGCTGCAGGCCGGCATGATGGGCGTGTTCGTGGCCGGCGATCTCTTCCTGTTCTACGTGTTCTGGGAAGCGATGCTGATTCCGATGTACTTCCTCATCGGCATCTGGGGCGGCCGCCGCCGCATCTACGCCGCCGTGAAGTTCTTCATCTACACCATGGTGGGCAGCGTGCTCATGCTCGCGGCCATCCTCTACCTGGTGACGCACCACTACCAGATCACCGGCATCCTCACCTTCGACGTGGCGGCCATGTCCACCACGCTGCTCACGGGCCGTCCCGAGCTGCTCGCCTGCCTCGCCTTCGCGCTGGCCTTCGCCATCAAGGTGCCGATCTTCCCGCTGCACACCTGGCTGCCCGACGCGCACGTCGAAGCGCCCACGGCCGGCAGCGTCATCCTGGCCGGCGTGCTCCTGAAGATGGGCACCTACGGCTTTCTCCGCTTCTGCCTGCCCTACTTCCCCGATGCCGTGGCGGCGATAACGCCCTGGATGATGTGGCTCGCGATCATCGGCATCATCTACGGCGCCCTGGTGGCGATGGTGCAGGAGGACGTGAAGAAGCTCGTCGCCTACTCGAGCGTCAGCCACCTGGGCTACGTGATGCTGGGCATCTTCGCGATGAACGAGCAGGGCATGTCCGGCGGTATCCTGCAGATGGTGGGCCACGGGCTCTCCACCGGCGCGCTCTTCCTGCTGGTGGGCATGATCTACGAGCGGCGCCACACCCGGCTCATCGCCGACTTCGGCGGCCTGGCCAAGGTGATGCCGCTGTTCACCTTCTTCTTTCTGTTCACCACGCTGGCCTCGATCGGCCTGCCGGGGCTCAACGGCTTCGTCGGCGAGTTCCTGATCCTGCTCGGCACTTTCAAGGTGTCCAAGCTCTTCGCGGCGCTTGCCGCGACCGGCGTCGTCCTGGGCGCGGTCTACATGCTCTGGATGGTCCAGCGCGTCTTCTTCGGACCGGTGGACAAGGACGAGAACCGCGCCCTGCGCGACCTGGTGCCGCGCGAGTGGCTGCTGCTGATTCCCCTGGCGATCATGATGCTCTGGATCGGCCTCTATCCGAAGCCCTTCCTCAGCCGCATGGAGACCTCCGTACAGGCCCTGCTGGCCGGACGCGGGGGACAGGTGGAGCAGGTCGACCCCCATCACGGCGCCGCGCACCATGACGGCGAGTCGCGCCTGACCGCCGACGCCCACCCCGCGGAAGGAGAGTGAGGCCTCGTGGACTGGAACCTCTCGCTCGTCGCGCCCGAAATCGTTCTGAGCCTCGCCGCCATGCTGGTGCTGCTCGTCGAACTGCCTCGCCGCAGGCGCGGCGGGGGTGAGAGCCATCTCTCCTCCGGGATCGCGCTCGTCGCCATTCTCGCCGCCGCCGTCCTCGTGATGCTCCAGTGGGGGACGCCCGGCGCCACCGGCTTCGCCGGACGCCTGCTCCAGGACGCCGCCACCACCTACCTGCACGGGCTGTTCCTCATGATCGGCCTGGGCGTGCTGCTCATGGCCATGCCCTATCTCCAGCGCGAGGGCCTGCCCCGCCTGGAGTTCATCTCCCTGCTGCTCTTCTCCCTTGTGGGCATGATGCTGATGGCCGCCGCCACGGAGATGATCACGCTGTTCCTCGCCCTCGAGCTGCTGTCGATGGGCCTCTACGTGCTGGCCGGCTACCATCGGGAACAGGAGCGCTCCGTGGAGGGCGCCCTCAAGTACTTCCTGCTGGGGGCCTTCGCGAGCGCCATCCTGCTCATGGGCATGGCCCTGCACTGGGGCGCCACCGGCAGCCTGCAGCTGCATCCCGCGGCGCCGGCGGGCGGCGACCTGCTCCTGAGCCCGGCCTACGCGCGCGCGGGCTTCTGGTTGATCCTGGCGGGCCTGGCCTTCAAGATCAGCGTGGTGCCCTTCCACTTCTGGACGGCCGACGTCTACGAGGGCAGCCCCGCTCCCGTGACCGCCTTCATGGCCACCGGCACCAAGGCCGCGGCCTTTGCGGCGATCTTGCGCCTGCTCGGCACCGGCTTCGCGCCGGAGCACAGCGCCTGGGCGCCCACGCTCTGGTGGCTCGCCGTGCTGACGATGTCGGTGGGCAACCTGATGGCGATCGTGCAGAGCAACCTGAAACGGATGCTCGCCTTTTCCAGCATCGCCCACGCGGGCTATCTGATGATCGCCCTGGTGGTGGGCACCGCCGGCGCGGTGCGCGCGATGCTGTTCTACCTGGTGGCCTACTCGCTCATGAACCTCGGCGCCTTCGCGGTGCTGGGCCTCGTGGCGCGCAAGGGCGAGGAGTACCAGTCGATCTACGACTACGCGGGCCTCGCCCGCAGACAGCCCTGGCTGGCCGTGCTCATGTCGATCTTCCTGTTCGCCCTGGCCGGCATTCCGCCCACGGTGGGTTTCACGGGCAAGCTGTTCCTGTTCACGGAAGCGGTGCGCGCGGGCTTCATCGGGCTGGCCGTGATCGCGGTGATCAACAGCCTGGTGTCGGTGTACTACTACCTCCGGGTCATCTACCTGATGACCATGAAGGAGGAGTGGGAGGCGACGCCCGAGATCGGCGTGCCGGGCCCCGTGGCCTTCGTGCTGGCCTTCACCGTGCTTCTGGTGCTCTGGCTGGGCGTGGCTCCCGGGGGACTCCTTTCGGCCGCCGGCTTCGCGGCCCGGCTCTTCTGATCCCGCCGTCCCACGCTCCTTGACCGCCGCCGGGGACCGGGCTTAGACTGCCCTCCCGCATCGCTCGTATCCCGCATTCCCGTCGGAAAGGACAGTTCCATGCCCTCTCGGTCGATCGCCCGACGCGCGCTCCCGCTTCTGCTGGCGGGCATGGTGCTCCTGGCCGCCGCGGCGGGGGCCTCGGCCCCCCGCGAGCCGATGGCGGTGTATCCCCTCGATGAGCTGCGTCCCGGGCAGACGGGCGAAGCCTGGTCCGTGTTCTCCGGCGACAGCATCAGCCGCTTCGACGTGGAGATCATCGACCGCATTCCCGGCCAGGCACCCTACGACCTGGTGCTCGTGCGTTGCCTCGGCGAGGAACTCGAGCGCAGCGGCGTCAGCCAGGGCATGAGCGGCAGCCCCGTCTACCTGGACGGCCGCTGGCTCGGCGCCATCGCCTTCAACTACTCCTATTCGCGCGAGCCGCTCGCCATGGTGACGCCCGCCGAGGCGATGCTGGCCCTCGCGAACCAGCCCGCGGGCGAGCGCGCCGACGCGGGCGCCACGCTGCGCGAACTTCCCTTCCTCGCCGACGACTGGACGCCCGCCCTCGCGCGGAACGACGACCCGCCGCTGGCGATCTCCGTCGGCGGGCTCGCGCCCGCGGCTCTCGACGCCATGGCCCGCGATTACCGCGCGACCGGTCTCAGGCTCCAGCCCATGGGCCGCGCCGCCGGCGGCGCGGACGCCGACGACGGCCCGGAGACCCTCGAGGCCGGCTCCGCCGTGGCGGTGGAGCTGTTGCGGGGGCCGATCTCGGCGGCGGCCATCGGCACGGTGACCCGTCGCGACGGCGACGGTATCTGGGCCTTCGGCCATCCCTTCCTCGGCGAGGGGCCGGTGAGCCTGCCCATGGCCAGCGCGCGGATCCACGCGGTCATGCCGAGCCTCGTCAACTCGTTCAAGCTGGGCAGCGTCGGCAGGACCCTCGGCGCCATCACGCGGGACGGTCAGGCCGGCATCTACGGACAGCTCGGCGAGGCGCCCGCGATGCTGCCGCTCACGGTGAGCCTGAGTCCCGCGGGGGAGGCGCCCCTGACGGCGGAATTCGCACTGGCGCGGCACCGGCGTCTGATGCCGATGCTCGCCCGCATGGCCGTCGACGGCTGGCTGCCCCGGCGTCTGGGCCCCGGCGAGCGCGGAGGCATCGACGCCCGTCTGCGCATCGTTCCGGCCGAGGGCTCCGGCGAGCCAGTGGAACTGCACTCGCGATTCGCCGGCGCGGGCAGCGGCCGCGCCCCGGCCGGCTGGCTGCAGTCGATCCTGAACGTGCTGCAGAACGGTCCGGCCGGACCGCTGCCTCTCCAGGTGATCGAGCTGGAACTCTCCTGGCGGCAGGGCGACGAGCCCCTTCGCCTGGACGACCTGGAGATCGTCAGACCCGGCATCCGGGCGGGGGAGACGTGGCTGCTGCGCGCGCGTTTGCGGCGGGGGGAGGAACCGCCCTACACGCGGGACCTGAGCTTCCCGACCGGCGGCCAGGGGCTCGAGGGCCTGACGGGCGGCGGCAGCGTGCCCCCGGGCAAGTACCGCCTGCACGTGGCCGACGGCGCCAGCTTCGATCGCTGGAACGCGACGCGCCAGCCCGGTCTCTATCGTTTCGAAACCCACGGGGAGCTCCTCGCCCTGCTCGGCCGCCTGGAGTCGAGCGGCGATCTTCTGATCTGGCTGGAGGGACCCGGCCGGGCCGACGTCGCCGGCGGCCGCGAGTTCGACCTGCCGACCTACTTCCGCGAACTCACGCCCTCCTCGCGAAAGGCGAATCTTGGCGCGCCGAAGAAGCCGCGTCGACTGCTGGCCCTGCGCAGGGAGGCGGTGGGCGCAGACGGCGCCGCCGTCGGACACCATTTCCTACCCGTCACCGTTCTCGAACACCCGCGAAGGAGCAAGCCATGAGTCGCCGCCCGTTGCGTCCGCTTATCCTGGCGCCCTTGGTCCTGGTCATGGCCGCCTCGTTCCAGCCCGCATGTGCGGTGCAGACCGAGATCTATCGCTACGCCCGCATGGAGGACTACCAGGACAGCAGCTTCCGCGAGCTGATCCTCGCCGACGACGGCAGCTGGCGCCTGGGTCCGCGCTGGGAGGAGGTGCTGGCCGACGAGGTCTCCTTCTTCAGCGAGATGGCCGACGACGGCGAGGTCCTGCTGCTCGCCGGCGGGGGCAGCCCGGGCAAGTTGATCCGCTTCGACAAGCAGCGGCGACGCCACGCGCTCGTCCACAGCGCCGAGGAGCTGCTCTACAGCTGCGTGGAGACGCTGGGCGCCGGCGACTGGGCCGTGGGCTCCGGCCCCGGCGGCGTGCTCTATCGCGTGACGGACGACCGGGAGCCCGTGGCCTATCTGGAAACGGGCGAGGACTTCATCTGGGATCTCCAGCTCCAGGACGAACTGCTGTGGATCGCCACCGGCGGCCAGGGCAACCTGTACCGCCACGACTTCGCGAAGGGGGAGACCACCCTCTTCGCGACCCTGCCCGACCAGAGCGCCTTCACGCTGGCCCTGGACGACGAAGGACGCCTCTACGTCGGCACCAGCGGCCGCGGACTCCTGTACCGCGTCGGACGGAGCGGCGAGATGGAATTGCTCGCCGACTTCGACGCCGAGGAGGTGCAGCGCATCCTGCCGGGCCCGGACGGCTCCCTGATCGTGGCCGTGGCCCGCACGGACGAGGCCTGCGAGGAGAACTGCGCGGCGATCTATCGGCTGGAGACCCGGGGCGCGGGCGCGGGCCGCATCGAGAAGATGCTCAGCTCCGATTCCGCGTTCATCGGCGATCTGCTTCACGCGAAGGACGGCGGCACGTGGGTGGCCTCGGGCGATCCGGCGGAGCTCGACCGTCTCACCGGGCCCTACCGCGGCGAGGTCTACGCCATCGAGGCGGAGCGCTTCTACAGCGACCTCCACGACGACGGCGAGGCTCTCTGGCTCCTGCAGTCCAAGCCGGCGCGGCTGCTCCGCCTCGCGGGCATGGCGCGGCGGGGCGAACTGGTGTCGGAAGTGATCGACCTCACGGGCCGCGGCCGCGCCGGATCCCTGCGCCTCGAGGGCGAGTTGCCGCGCGGCTGCCGCTTCGAGGTGGAGGCGCGTTCCGGACACGGCACCGAGCCGGGCGAGGGCTGGACGGAATGGCGCTCCTGCGAGATCGAGGGCGGCGACCTCACCTACCGCATGGACCTGCCGGCGTCCCGCTACTTCCAGTGGCGGATCCGCTTTCTCGGCAAGGGCGATCGCAGCCCGCGCCTGTTCCGCGTCAGCGCGAGCTTCCTGCCCCTCAACCGCAGCCCGCTGCTGGGCAACCTCTCGGTGCTGCGGCCCGAGGAGGGGCCCTTCGAGGAAACACTCGACCTGAGCGGCCGCCCCTTCTCGCAGATCCTCGAACGGGGCGTGCGGGTGCAGTACCAGCTCAAGAACGGTCCGCAGCTCGCCGAGAGTCCCGACCCCTCGCCCCTGCGCGGGCTGAGGCAGGTGCAGTGGGACTGGCTCGATCCCGACGGCGACCGCGTGCAGGCGCGCATCGAGATGCGGCGTGACGAGGAGGGCGCCTGGACCCTGCTCGAGGAGGGCTGGCCCCAGAGCATCTACACCTGGGACACGCGCGGGCTCACGGACGGCTTCTACCGCCTGCGCGTCACCGCCGACGACGGCCTGGACAACGCCATGGGCGCCGAGAAGCGCAGCGCTCTCATGAGCGAGCGGCTGCTTCTGGACACGAGTCCGCCTCGGCTCGACATCGAGCTGACAAGCGTCGAGGGCGCACTCCATGTGCGGGGCGAGGTATTCGACGAGGGCGGCGGCATCGTCTCCGCACTCCAGTGGCGGCTCGGCGACGCGCCCTGGCAGGCGATCACCCCGCCGGACGGTCTCATGGACCGCCAGCATCTCTCGCTGGACAGGAAGCTCGTCGACGAGGTCGAGCGTGTCGAGGGCGACGGGCTCGTCCTCGAGCTCCGCGCCCGGGACGAGTTCGGAAACTGGAGCTACTTCCGCAGGCCCCTGGAGGCGCCCTGATGAGATCCGGCTTCCGCCGGCTGATCCTGCTCGCCGACGGCGCCCTCGGGGGGCGAAGCGCGAAGACCGCCTTCGCCGTGCTCCGATTCCAGCCGGAGCG
>CAYNQX010000029.1:0-27441 GCA_964399495.1 uncultured bacterium | reverse complement strand
CATCTGGGACCTGCGCAAGCCGCCCGCGGGCCTGCGCACCGCCGTCCAGACGCGGCCCCTGGGGCCGAAGCCGAAGGTGCTGCTCACGGTGGGTAGCGACTGCAACGTCGGTAAGATGACGGCCCTGTTCCATCTCGCCCGCGAACTCGAATCCCGCGGACTCAAGGCGCCTCTGCTTGCCACCGGACAGACCGGCCTGTTCCTGGTCGAGCGCGGACTCTGCGTGGACGCCCTGCCGGCCGACTTCATCGCCGGCGGCATCCAGGCGGCGGTGGAAGACCTGTCCGTGGAGCGCCCCGACGCCGACTGGATTCTCGTGGAAGGGCAGGGCGCGCTGTCGCACCCCGCTTTCTCCGGGGTGAGCCTCGGCCTGCTCCACGGCTGCGCGCCCGACGCGCTGCTGCTCTGTCACGAGGCCGGGCGCGAGATCACGTCCCACACGGAGAGCCTGCCCCTGCCTGCGCTCGGCGAGGTGCGGCGTCAGGCCGAGGAGGCCGCCTCCTGGTTGCGTCCGGCTCCCTGCGTCGGCCTGGCCCTGCGCACGGAGAAGCTGGACGAAAGCGCCGCCCGCGCGGCCTGTGCCGACGGCGAGCGCGAACTGGGGCTGCCGGTCACCGATCCGGTGCGTTTCGGCGCCGGCGCGCTGGCCGATGCGCTGGAGGCGGTGGCATGAGGACGAAGGTGGACACGCTTTCCCTGCGTACGAAGCACCCTTTCGTCATCGCGAGGGGCGGCGCGCAGGAGTTCCGCAACCTGGTGCTGACCCTCGAGGTCGATGGACTTACGGGCGAGGGCGAGGGCAGCCCCACGCACTACTACGGCGAGACGCCGGAGATCAGCGAGGCGGCGCTCTCCCACCTGCTGGCGAGGCTCGACGACGAACTCGCGCGCACGGGCGTCCGCGGGCTTTCGCCCGAGCGGATCGCGGAAATCATGGACGCGGCCGACCGCGTCCTGGCCCGCAACCCCGCGGCCAAGGCGGCCCTGGACGGCGCGCTCTGGGATCTGCTGGGCAAGCGGGAGGGCAAGCCCGTGTGGCGCCTGCTCGAACTCGAGGCCGGAGAGGGGCCGCACTCGATCGCGAGCAGCTTCACCATCGCCATGGCCGCGCCGGAGCTCATGCTCGAGCGGGCCGAGGCGGCCGTGGCCGCGGGCTTCGGTACGCTCAAGGTGAAGGCGGGCGGAGAGGGCGATATCGAGATCGTGGAGGAGATGGCCGCCCGCACCGGCGCGACGATCCGCGTGGACGCCAACGGCGCCTGGAGCGCCCGCGATGCCCTGGCGCGGATCGAGCGCCTGGCGCTGGCGGGCGTGGAGTTCATCGAGCAGCCGCTCGAACTGGACGACCTCGCCGGCTACCGCGCCATCGCCGGCCGCGCGCCCCTGCCGATCGTGCTGGACGAGAGCGTCGGCGACGCGCTGGGCCTCGAGGTGTTCGGCGAGGTGGCCGACGGCGTGAACCTGAAGATCTCGAAGATGGGCGGCATCACGCGCTGCCTGTCGGTGGCCCGGGCCGCCCGCGAGGCGAACCTGGACCTGATGATGGGCTGCATGATCGAGAGCAGTCTCGGCATCGCCCAGGCCCTGCAGCTCGCGCCGCTGCTGCGCTGGGCCGACCTGGACGGCGCACTCCTGCTGGCCGACGATCCCTTCGAGGGCATGATCGTGGAGCGGGGGCGTTTCACGCTGGGCGAGGCGCCGGGCCTGGGCGCCCGAAGGAGAACGACATGAGACTCAAGCAGGTATCGGTGATCGGCGACGCGGACGCGAGCCCCGAGGCCTGCGCCTTCGCGGAGGCGCTCGGCGCGGCGATCGGGCGCAGGGGCTGGGCGTTGCTGTCGGGCGGGCGCGGCGGCATCATGGAGGCCGCGAGTCGCGGCTGTCGCGACGCGGGAGGCATGGTGGTGGGTATCCTGCCGACCGATGACGACAGCTCGGGCAACGAGCACTGCCACGTGGTGGTGCCCACCGGCATGGGCTGGACTCGCAACAGCCTCACCGCGCTGGCGGGCGACGTGATCGTGGCGATCGGCGGACGGGCGGGGACGCTCTCGGAGATCGCCTTCGGCTGGAGCTACGGCAAGCCCCTGCTCGCCGCCACCGGGCTCGGCGGCTGGAGCGAGCGCCTGGCGGGCCAGCGAATCGACGATCGGCGCGAGGACCGCATCGAACCCGTCTCGACGCCCGAGGAGGCCGAGGCCGCCCTGGCGAGAATCCTGGAGGAAGCGGAGTGAGGCGAGGACTGACGGGACAGGGTCTGCCCCACATCCGGGAATCCGGCCTGAGGGAGCTGCCGCCGCGCTTGCTCTGGCTGGGGCTCGCTCTCGGTCTGCTGGAGCGCCTGCTGGCCTGGTTCTTCATGGGGGACTCGCTGCCCATGCACGGCTTCGAGTCGGGCGTCATCTCGGACAACGTGGTGGCCGGCCAGGGCTACTGGATGCCGTTCTACTTCTGCGACGTGCCGATCCGCTCCTTCATTCCGCCGCTTTACCCGACTCTGATGGCCCTGCTGAAATCCGGCAGCGAGAACTGGGTGGGGATGATGCGCGGCATCCAGATCGTGGCATCGCTGGGCAACGCGCTGCTGGCCGCGGAGATCGCCGGTCGCTGGTTCGGCCGCCGCGCCATGACCTGGTCGTTCTTCCTCGTGGCGCTCTACCCGCTGTTCGCCATCTACTCCCTGGCGATCTTCTCGACGACCTTCATCATGACCTGGGTGCTCGTCCTGATGAACCTCATGGATCGCGTGGACGAACCGCGGCCGGTTCTGCTGGGGTCGGTGACGGGGCTGTTCCACGCGCTGGGCATTCTCACCTCTCCGCCACTGGGCCTGCTCGGCGTGCTGTTCCTGTTCAGGCTCTGGCGCTACCGCAAGCCCGGGCGGCTGCGTCGCACCTTCGCCTATCTCATCGTGCTGCTGGCGGTGTGGAGTCCATGGGTGATCCGCAACTACCAGGTGCACGGAACCCTGATGCTCACCAGCACCAACGGCGGCTTCAACTTTCTCGTGGGCAACAATCCCCACGCCGGCGGCTACACCTGGGGGCCGTTCACCGAGGAGGAGAACTTCTGGCAGGTGGTGGACCGCGAAGCGGTGGAGAGCCTGGCCGAGCCCCAGCTCGAGCGCTGGTTCTACGCGCGGGCCTTCGGCTACATCGCCCAGGATCCGCTGCGCTACGCCGGCTTCTTCTTTACGAAGGTCTATTACTTCTGGTGGTGTCAGGACATCACGCGCTTCGGCTATCCTTCGCCATGGAGCGTGGGTTACCAGTCGATGTACGCGCTCTTCCTGCCCTTCATGCTGGCGGGCATCTGGTTCTGGCGAAAGCGCTGGCGCCGGCTCTTTCCCGCTTTCTTCCTGTTCGCCGAGTACAGTACTCTCTACGGTTGCTATTTCGTGCGGAGCCGTTTCCGGTGGGAGATCGAGCCGCTGCTTCTCGTCTTCGCGGTGGCGGGCTGGTTCGAGATCAGTCGACGCCTCGGCGCCGACAGCTACGGGGAGGAATCCCGATGATCCATCCTATCCTGTGGGCCGCCATCGTCAGCGGACTCGTCGCCCAGCTCTACAAGGTGGTGGTGGAGAGCGTCCGTGAGCGGAGACTCAAGTTCTACCGCTTCTTCGAGACGGGTGGGATGCCCAGCAGCCACACGGCCGTGGTGGTGTCGCTCGCCGCCGGCGCGTGGCGCGTGGCGGGGTTCGACTCGCCGCTCTTCGCGGTGACGGCCGTGTTCAGCCTGTACTTCATCCTCGAGGCCACGGGCCTCAGGCAGGAGGTCGGCAAGCAGGCGCGCGTGCTCAACGAGATCCTGGACGAACTCATCGAGACCCATCACTTCGCCCGCGAAAAGACCCGCGAGCTGCTGGGTCATACCTGGAGCGAGGTACTGGGCGGTTTCGTGCTGGGCCTGGTCGTCGCCATCCTGATGGTCCGATCCTGATCCCGGCGACAACCCCAACATGATGTTGCCGGATTGTGAATCACCACAGCATCTTCCACTTTGCCTCTGAATACCGCTTGACAGATTTCGTAACATCGTTGAAATATGGCGACCGTAAGGAGACCCATACAGCGTGGCTTTCCAACCTTGAGGGTCCTCCGGAGCTGGCACTTTGACCTGTCTCAGGAGGTACGGCGATGAAGGTTCTCGCAGTCGTCAATCAGAAGGGCGGATGCGGAAAGACAACCCTGGCGATTCATCTGGCCGCGGCTTGGGCCAAGGAGGGATTCAGGGTTCTCCTTGTCGACCTCGATCCCCAGGGACACGCCTCCCTGGGAATGGGCATCCAGGCGGAAGACAGCCGTCTCGGCTCCTACGATCTCCTGAGCGATCCCGCGGCGCCCTTCGACGAGATGCGCGTGCGCGCCCGCGAGAACCTGGACGTGATTCCCAGTGGCATCATCCTCTCCGCCGCCGAGCAGGAGATGGCCCGCCAGCCGGGCCGTGAGAGCCGCCTGCGCAGCGCCCTGATCCGTCATGCCGACGAATACGACTGGATCGTGGTGGACACCGCTCCCTCCGTGGGGCTGCTCACCTTCAACGCGCTGGTCGCCTCCGACGCCCTCCTGGTGCCCGTCGACAGCAGCACCTTCACGCTGCATGGCCTCGAGAAGATCCTGGAGACCCTCGAGGTGCTCGAGGAGGAAACCGAGAAGCGCCCGCCCTGCTTCGTCGTGGCCAACCAGTTCAACCGTCGCACCCTCTTCAGCCGCGAACTCTACGCCGAACTCGCGGCCAACACGCGCATCCGTCTGCTGGAGACGAAGGTGCGCGCCAGCGTGCGCGTGAAGATGGCCGCGGCCAGCGGTGTTCCCGTGATGAACCTCGCCAAGGCCGGTCCGGTGCGACTGGATTTCGAGAACCTCGCCGAGGAGCTCTGGGGACACCTCGCGGAGCTCAGCCTCACCCGCGACCAGGACATCAAGGAGATGCTCTTCGGTCCGCAGGTCAGCGAGGAGGGAATCTGCTTCAGGTTGCGCATGCCGGAGGCCCAGGAGGTCTACCTCACCGGCAGCTTCAACCACTGGAACCCAGGCGGGATTCCCCTCTACCCGGTGCCCGGGCTGGATGGAGTCTGGGAGGTCACTCTCCCGTTGACGCCCGGCAACTACGAGTACCGCTACATCATCGACGGTCGCTGGGTCACGGATCCCAGCCACCAGCAGACACACGTGAACGACATGGGCGTCGAGAACTCCCTCCTCGTCGTCGGCGCCTGAGCCGACCGGGAGTCCGGAAAGGGGCAGCATGGGCGCGTCCGGTGACGAGCGTCGCCGAGACAATCATATCCGGAGTATCTCCAGGCTCTTCCTCAGTCAGCGCCAGGCGGAGCTCGAGGTGCCGCGGGCGCCTCGACCCCGGACGGTGGTGGTGACCGGACGGCCGGGTTCGCCCTGGCCGCTGGCCCTCGCCGTGAATCTCGCCCTCACCGCCTGGCGACGCGAACTGCCCGGCACGCTGCTCCTGCCCGCGGCCCGTCTGCCGGCCGTGGCGCGGTTGCTCGGCGCCGGTCCCGAGCGGATGGGGGTGAACCTCCACGCGGGCGGAGAGGAGCAGGTGAAGTCCGTCGAGCCGATTCCCGGCCTGCGTCTGCATCCCGTCGAGTTCCATGCGCTGCTGCCCGCCGAGGGGGAGGGCTGGCGCTTCACCGTGTCGGCCTCGGGACAGTTTCGCGGCGCCCATCTCGGTCTGCTCGAGGACCCGGAGGATCCCCTGCCGCTGAAGGCGGAGGGCGATCCGCTCTTCCTGCTCGGGCTGGGATTCCAGCCGGCGCCGCGTCAGGGCGTCACGGGTATCTGGGGCCCCATGGCGCATCATCAGCTTCTCGACCCCGCCCGCGATCCCGTGCCCGCGCTGCATGCCGGCGACCACCGCCTACTCCAGAGGTACTCGGGCTTCCTCGAGGCCCTCGGCCGTTTCTCCCCGGATCAAGAACCTCGGGCCCGCGCGGCGACGGGGGTGTCGCGATGAGCACCGGGGCGGCTCCCGACCGCGGACCTCACATGGACCCTGTGGTTGCCGTCCTCCTTCGCCGTTTCGAGCTTCAACTTCGTCAGCTGGATCCCGAAATCGATGTTGAGTCCGGACCCCTTCGGCGCGTATACCGTCTGGGGGAGGAGGTCCTGGCGGTGGTGTACTATCATCGCGATCTCTTCCGTCTGCAGACCGGCGGCGTGCCGACCTGGGAGGCTCGCATCCGAGAGCCCGATGAGGCGCTCGCCGCCCTGGCGCGGGTCTTCGACCGCTACTGGCAGTTGCTGGCCCGGACCGAGAGGAAGGCGCTTTGATTCGATCCCGGCGGCGCGCCGCGCGCGCGCTGGTCCTGGGCCTGCTCCTGTCGATCTCGATGGGCGCGTCCGTTCAGGCCGACAGCCTCGGCCGCGCTTTTCAGGAGTGGGCGGGGCCCGGCGAGCCCCTGCCGCTTCCCGAAGATGCGCGCAAGCTCTCCCTGCAGTTCATGGAGTGGGAATTCCTGGCGGACTGGGTGCGCGCGACCGCGTCCGGCGAGGACCCGGGGGAGCTGCCCAAGCTCTGGGCGCGCCTCCACGGGATCCGTGTCGACGACGTGCCCGAGTCCGAGGGGGCTCTGCAGCGCATCCGTCGCGGCATCTGCCTCCACGAAGACCTGAAGCTCACCGGCCCCGCGCTCCTCGTCTACTGCGACAGCCTGCTCGTGCCGCGTCCCGACAAGGTACGCTACCTCTACGCCGGGCTGCTCCAGGCGCATCTGCTCGATCTCCTCGGCCTGCCCGGCTGCGGCGACGAGGGCGATCCCTCGCAACTCCTCATCGACAACCTGGGGCGCGTTCCCCGTCGCAGTCTCGAGGAGATCAAGGAGGGACGGGACTACGCCGACCACTTCTTCGCCGCCGAACGGATCATCGAGGAGCTGCGCGTGGCGCGCCTGGGCCGAGTGCGTGAATTCCTCGCCCGCCCGGGACAGCTCATCTCCCTGAAGTACAGCTTCCACAAGCCGAGTCTCGTCGAACCCGTCGACCAGGTCGAACAGCTTGACGACGATCACTGGCTCTACCGGAGCGGCCTGCGCGTGGAGTGGGGAGAGGGGCACCATCTCGACGTCGAGGGCCTCGACGTGCTGCACACGGCCAGCCAGCACCTCTACCAGCTTGTGGATCCGACCGGCGGCTGGAGCCTGGAACAGGACGGCGAGGCGCTCGAGACGCCCACGGGCCGCTTCGAACTCGATGGCGAGGTCTTCATCCGATCGGAGAATCTCGAGCTGCGGCTGCGCGGAGGCCGCTATCGCCTGGACGAGAGCGAACTCAGGCTCTGGCTTCCGGGCGGGTTCCTCGAGACGAACCGTAGGGAGCTGCTGTTCAGTTTTTTCCTGCTCATCGTGATCGTCTACCTGCTGGGCAACGTGCGCCGTCAACGACGGAAACTCGAGGAGCCCATGACGGTTCGCCGCCCCGACAGGGCGAGACGCTCCGACTGAGTTCGCGAGGCTGGACTTGCCGCTCGCCATGAGGCATCATCCGCCCCGGACAAGCTCCGGCGCTCGCCGGGGGTTGCGTGTCCATCCCCAGTCAATACGCAGGACTCCGGGCTCGCCCCGGTTTCATGAGGAGAACCGATGAAGGAAAGGGTGCAAGCGGCCATCGACACCGCCCGATCGCGCGGCGCCGACTATGCGGATGCCCGCTGGGTGCGGAGCCGTCAGGAGGAGCTCGTCGTGAAGAACGGCGCCCTCTCCGTGGCGGGTCTGCATCGAAGCATGGGCGTGGGAATTCGTGTCCTGAAGAACGGAGCCTGGGGCTTCGCTTCCACCGATCGCCTGGACGGCGAGAACCTCGACGCCACGGCGGCCCGCGCGGTGGCCATCGCCGAGGCCAGCGCCAGGGTGATGGACGAAAAGGTGAACCTCGCGGGGGAACCGGTGCACAAGGGGAGCTGGGCGACGCCGCGCAAGATCGATCCCTTCACGGTGTCCCGCGACGACAAGCTCTCACTGCTCTACGGTCTCGAGCGCGCGCTGCACGTGGACGAACGCGTCCAGGTGGGTCAGGCCCAGATGCTCTTCGACGAGCAGAAGATTCTCTTCCTCTCCAGCGAGGGCACGGAGCTCGAGCAGGAGTTGCTCGCCAGCGGCGGCGGCATCAGCGCCACCGCGGCCGACGGCAGCACGATCCAGCGCCGCAGCTTCCCGAACTCCGCCGGCGGCATGCATCTGGGCGCGGGTTACGAGGTGATCGAGGAGTATGCGTTCGAGGACAACGCCGAGCGCGTCGCCGAGGAGTCGGTGGCCCTGCTCTCGGCCGATCCCTGCCCCGTGGGGGAGAAGGACATCATCCTCGACTGGTCCCAGCAGGCGCTGCAGATCCACGAGTCCTGCGGGCACGCCAGCGAACTCGACCGCGTGCTCGGCATGGAGGCGAACTTCGCCGGCCGCAGCTTCCTCACCACCGAGAAGCTCGGCGACTTCACCTACGGTTCCGAGCACGTGAACCTGGTGGCCGACAACACGCTCGAGCGTGGCCTGGCCACGCGGGGCTGGGACGACGAAGGCGTCGCCGCCCAGAAGTTCCACGTGGTGGAGGACGGCCAGTTCAAGGCCTACCTCACGAGCCGGGAGCTGGCGCACGTGGAGGGCAACGATCGCAGCCGCGGCTGCAACCGGGCCGAGGGCTGGAACCGCATTCCGATCATCCGCATCCCGAACCTGGGCCTCGCTCCCGGCAGCTGGGATCTGAACGATCTCATCGCCGACACCGAGGACGGCATCTGGATGGAGACCAATCGCAGCTGGAGCATCGACCAGATGCGTCTGAACTTCCAGTTCTCCACGGAGATCGGCTGGGAGATCAAGAACGGCAAGAAGACGCGCATGCTGCGGGGCTGCACCTACCAGGGCCGCACGCCCGACTTCTGGGCGGCCTGCGACGCGGTGTGCAACGAGGAGTGGTGGAAGCCCTTCGGCGTCATGAACTGCGGAAAGGGGGAGCCGGGGCAGATCGCCCGCATGACCCACGGATCGGCGCCCGCCCGCTTCCGCAAGATCAAGGTGGGGGTGAGCGAATGATCGGCGAAAAGGAGTTCCGCGACATCAGGGATCGTGTCCTCGCCTACAGCAGCGCCGACGAGACCGAACTCGTCCTCGGCGGTGGACGGGAAGAGCTGACCCGCTTCGGCGAGAACCGCATCACGCAGAACGTCTCCGAGGAGCGATACGAACTGCGGATCCGCGTGCGTCTCGGCAAGCGAGTGGGCCTGGCCACCACCAACGACTTCACCGACGCGAGCCTGGAGCGTTGCGTCGACGAGGCGATCGACCTGGCCAGGATCCAGGAGGAGAGCGACCGCGTTATCCCGTTCCACGAGGGCGACGAGCGCAGCGAGGACAAGGCCTGGTCGGAGGAGACCGTTCGGGCCGACGCCGACCTCCGGGCCCGCTGGGTGGAGGCGGCGGTGGCGCACGCGACGGCCGAGGGCATCGAACTGGGCGGCATCGCGCTCACCAGCGAGGGCAGCATCGGCGACTACGGGCAGATCGAGCCCTTCGCCGTGGCGAACAGCACGGGGCTGTTCCGCTTCGCCAGGAAGACGCGGACGGTATTCGAGGTGAGCGCCCAGAAGGGCGACGGCGCCGGGCGCAGCCGCGTGCTGGCCCGGTCGACCTCCGACGTGGATCCCGTGGCGGTGGCGGCCGACGCCTGCCGGCGCTGTCTCGAGAGCGCGGACCCGACCCAGCTCGACCCGGGCAGCTACACCGTGGTGTTCGAGGCCGAGGCGGTGCAGGATCTGCTGTTCTTCCTGACCTATCTCGGCTTCAACGGCATGGCCGTGGCCGAGAAGCGCAGCGCCCTGGCCGACAAGCTCGGCGAGAAGGTGTTCGGGGACAACATCACCCTGCGCGAGATGCCGGGGCATCCCGACCTGTCCGACATCGACTTCGACGGCGAGGGCGTGGACACCCGCGCCATCAGCCTCATCGAGAACGGCGTGGTGAAGAGCTTCCTCCACGACCGCGGCAGCGCGCATCTCACGGGCCAGGAGGCCACGGGGCACGGACTGCCGGCACCGAACGCCTGGGGCGCCTTCATCCGCTTCCCGGTGCTCTCGGGGGGCGAGAAGAGCCTGGAAGAGCTGATCGGCGGCGTCGAGCGCGGTCTGTTCGTCACGCGGCTGTGGTACACCAACGTGGTGGATCCGATGCGGATGATCGTCACGGGCATGACGCGGGACGGCACCTTCCTCATCGAGAACGGCAAGCTGACCGGCCCGGTGAAGAACTTCCGCTTCAACCAGAGCCTGATCGACCTGTTCGGCAACGTGGAGGAGCTGGGGCAGGAGCAATCGCTCGGCAACATGGTGCTTCCCCACCTGCGCGTGAAGGAGTTCAACTTCAGCAGTGGGACCGATTTCTAGCCGAATCGCGGTAAGATCCGGAAGAACTGCGGGGAACCATCACGGACCGCTGAGGTACTTGAAGATACGGGGCCGCCCTCCTGGGAAGGATGGCGGCCCCTAAATATTTACCATGAAAGCGCTTGCGTCGATTGTAGCCCCACGAATCCCCGTGGTATAATTGTCCTCACGCACGATTCCAGAATACAGCCCTCATCCCATACCCCGGGATGGCAATCACGAACATGGAGATCTTGATGAGCTTGCCTCTTCGACAGCGCCTGCCCCTGCAGCAGACCGCAAGTCTGATCTTCCTCGCGCTCCTCTTCACCCTGACGGCCGGCATCCTTCCGGCCGCCGCCGCGACGGTGGAGTGGAACTGGCGCTCGGACGCGTCACTGCGCGACATCGGCAACGCCGCCGACCTGATGGCCCACCTGGCCGATCACCCCTGGTCCACCGAGGTGGGCGGCCGCCCCGAGATGCCGCTCTACTCCGTGAGCCTGGCGATCCCGGCCGGTGAAAGGGTCAGCTCGCTGCGCCTCGTGGATCCGATCACCGATCGGATCGCGCTGAGCGCGCCCCTCGACCACTTCCAGGGCATCGAGGACGAGCACGGCCGTTCGCTGAGTCTCACCGACGACGGACGCGGGCGCTTCCCCGCGGATCACCTCCACGCCCATGCCAGTTTCCGGCACAGGGGCCACGCCAGCGCGGAGGTCGTTCTGGCGCCGCTGCTCTACGAGGAGAGCGACGAGGGTGTCGTGATCCACCGTCTGCGTGGCGCCACGATCGTCGTGGAGACCGAGGCCGATCCCGGCGCTCGCCTGCCCCTGCGCCAGCGCGCCCGCGACATCGAGTTCTCCCGCTCCGTGAGCGCGTCGCGCGTGGTCAACCACGAACGCGTGGCGAGCTTCGCTCCCCAGTGCGAGATCAGCGAGACGGGCGGCCTGTTCGCGCCCCGCAGCCTCCCGAGCGTGGAGGGCAGCGGCGTGGACCTGGTGATCGTGTGCGACGCGGCGCACAAGACCATCTTCGACAGCCTCGCCGACTTCAAGCTCAGCATGGGCTACGCGACCGTCGTGCGGGACATCGACTGGATTCGCGCGAACTATCCCCAGGGCGCGGATCTGCAGGAGACGATCCGTTTCTTCCTGCAGGACGCCTACGAGAAGTGGGGGATCAGCTACGTGATCCTCGCCGGCGACACCGACATCGTGCCGGCGCGCTACGTGCATTCCTACTTCAAGGATCCGCCCGAGGACATTCCGGCCGACCTCTACTACGCGCAGCTCGACGGCAACTGGAACGGCAACGGCGACCAGTGGTTCGGCGAGTCCAACTACGGCGGCAAGGAGGGCGACGACGTCGACATGGTCGCCGACATCCATCTGGGCCGCCTGCCCGTGCGGGATTCGGCCAGCGCCCAGCTGATGGTGGACAAGATCGTCGCCTACAGCTCCCAGCCCGACACCAGCTACTGCCGCAACGTGAGCTACTACGCGGAAGTGCTCTTCCCTGCCAGTTGGCAGCCCGGCGATCCCGACGAGTGGATCACCCGCAACGGCGCCGACTACGCCCAGTACATCTACGACAACTACCAGCCGGGCCAGATCGACGCGACCCGCTTCTACGAGACCTACTGGCTCTATCCCGGCTCGGTGCAGGAGACCGTCGCGGACGTGCTCTACGACCTCGAGAACCGCGCGCACATCACGCACCACGTGGGCCACGGCTACCGCTACACCATGTCGGTGGGCGACGGCAGCATCGTGGCCAACGACATGCTCAATCTCAACAACGGTCTCGACCATCTCTTCACCATGTACGCGCTGAACTGCACCTCCTGCGCCATCGACTACAACTGTCTGGCCGAGGCCGTGCTGCTGGCCGAGAACGGCGGCGGCATCTCCATGATCGGCACGATGCGCGAGGCGTTCCCCAACACGAGCATCTACTATCAGAACTCCTACTTCAGCACCCTGTTCGGCGACAGTCTGAGCCTGGGCGAGGTGTTCACGATCAGCCACAACAACTGGGCCTCCCTGGGCGTCATCGAGGGCAGCCATCGCTGGACGCAGATGTCCTACCTGCTGATCGGCGACCCCACCATCAACGTGTGGATGGACACCCCGCTGCCCCTGAACCCCGTGGTCACGCAGACCTACGACCTGAGCAGCGACACGCTCAAGGTGCAGGTGAGCCGCGACGCGCTGCCCCTCGAGGGCGCGCGCGTGATCGCCCGCAAGTCCGGCGAGGACTGGGCCGAGGGCCTCACCGACGCAGCCGGCATGGTCCACCTGCCCTTCCACGCCGAGTCCACGGGCGACATCGATATCAGCGTGACGAACCGCAACGACCTGCCCGCGTTCGCCACCTACGCGGTGGCCGCCGGCAGCGGGGAGCGCCTTTCCGTCGCTCTGCTGGCCGTCGAAGATGATTCCGGCGCCGGCGTGGTCGGCAACGCCGACGGCAACCTCGACGCGGGCGAGTCCGTGCGGCTCGACCTGCGCGTCCACAACCGCGGCGGCAGCGCCGTGAGCAATCTCGGCCTCGATCTGCTCCTGCCCGGCGCCGAACTGGCCGTGGTCGAGAGCAATGTCGCGACCGGCCTCGGCCTGGCGGCCGGCGACAGCCTCGATGTCTCGGCGGCGTTCCTGCTGGACGCGCCCCTGGACCTGGGCGACGGCCTCAACGTGGTGTTCGAGGTGACCCTGACCCACGACGGCGGCAGCGAGCAGGATTCCTTCGACGTGCCGACCCGCGCGCCTCTGCCCCGGCTCTTCACCTTCACGGTGAACGACGACACGGGCGACGGCGACGGCGAACCGGACGCCGGGGAGAACTACGCCCTGATTCCCGAGTGGAAGAACTACGGCAGCACGCCGATCGACGGCTGGACGGCCACGATGAGCGCCGTCGACCCGAACGGTCAGGTGCTCAGCGGCGCCGTCAGCCTGCCCGTGATGAATCTCCTGGAGCGCGGTTTCTCGGCGGGCTTCGACCTGCTCGAGACCGACGTCGCCAGCCCGAATCGCTTCCTGCTGAGTCTCGCCGGCCCCCTGGGCGGCGCCTGGAGCGACACCATCACGGTGCGGCGCCCCGGAGCGCCGACGGAGCTGCTGCTCAATTCCAGCATCGCGAGCACGATCATCGACGTGGCCTGGCCGATCCCGGACGGCGAGCCGGCGGGCTACATGGTGTACCGCAGCGAGGCGAGCGGCGGCCCCTACACGGAGGTCACCAGCGAGCCCACGCGCCACGCCATCTTCCGCAACGACGGACTCGACGAGAGCACCACCTACTTCTTCGTGGTGGAGACGGTGGACTCCTGCGGCTACCGCAGCACCTGGAGCTCCGAGGGATCCGTCAGCACGAATCCCGCGATGATGTCCGGCTGGCCCCTGCAGACGGGTCAGGGAACGGCGAGCAGCGTGGTCAGCGGCGACATCGACGGCGACGGCGACAAGGAGCTCGTGGCCGGATCCGACTTCATCTACGCCTGGCATCATGACGGCGTCGAGGTGCTGGACGGCGACGCCGACTCGGGCACCTACGGCGTCCTGAGCCCCGACGGCGGCGTCTTCACCGCGGCCGTTGCCCTGGCCGACGTGGATCCCTCCTTCCCCGGCGACGAGATCATCGCCGCCTCGACGGTTCCCTACGGCATCTACGTCTATCACGGCGACGGCACGCTGGTGTCCGGCTGGCCCGTTTCGATGCCGCACTGGTGCTGGGGCACTCCCGCGGTCGCCGACATGGACGGCGACGAGGAGCTCGAGATCTTCGCCATGTGCCTGAACGGCAATCTCTACGCCTGGAACGCCGACGGCAGCGAGTTCCTGTCCGGCAGCGGCGGCGTGTTCGCCACCGGCCTGGGCGGCTGGTGCCGTTCGAGTCCCAGCCTGGCGAACATCGACGGCGATCCCGAGCTGGAGGTCGTCATCGGCTCCAGCGTGAACAGCCTGAACGCATACAACCACGACGGCAGCCCCGTGTCGGGCTTCCCCGTGAGCTTCTCCCACCCGATCTTCTCGAGCGTCTCTCTGGGCGACCTCGACGGTGACTACGATCTGGAGATCGCGTTCATCTGCGAGAACGACTCCCTCTATGTTCTGGAGCACGACGGCAGCCGACGTACCGGCTTCCCGACCCATCTGCAGAGCAACGCTCCGGGTCTGGCTCCGAGTCCCGCGCTGGTGGACTTCGAGGGTGACGGGCAGTTCGAGATCGTGGCGGCGGGTGTCTACAGCACCTCGAGTTCCTACGTCACCGTCGTGGACAACCAGGGCAACACCCTGCCCGGCTGGCCGGTCCACCTGGAGGACAGCAGCGAGGCGAGCCCGGTGGTGGCCGACCTGGACGAGGACGACCAGCTCGAGATCCTGCTCGGTACCGAAAACAGGTACTTCTATGCGTGGGAGCTGGACGGCAGTGCCATGGCCGGTTTCCCCATTCTGACCGGAGCCGAGCTGCGCAGCTGTCCGACGGTCGACGACCTCGATGGCGACCTGACGGTGGATGTCGCCCTCATGGGCTGGGACTCCTTCGTCTACGTCTGGGACATGCCGGCCTTCTACAAGAACGGCCTGGCCCACTGGCGCATGTTCCGCGCGAACCCGGCCCGCACCGGCGTCTTCACTCCGGAGGTGCAGGTGGTGGTGACCGAGGAGACCGCCTCGGCCGTCCCCGAGGGCAAGCTCTTCGCGAACTACCCGAACCCCTTCAACCCGAGCACGCGGATCCGTTTCGCGACGCCGGCCGGCGACGGCAAGCTGCCCGTGAACGTCACGGTGCACGACATCCGCGGACGCCGTATCCGCACTCTCCACGAGGGCGCGCTGCCCCGCGGCATCGTGCACAGCCTCGTCTGGGACGGCAAGACGGACGGCGGCTCGGCGGTGGCCAGCGGCGTCTACTTTGCCCGCGCGGAGATGGAGGGACGCGAGTTCAGCCAGAAGATGGTGCTCTTGAAGTAAAGGCTCCGCAAACTCTCCCGAACGCTTCGCACGGACGTGAGGCGCTTTTCGGGAGAGTTTGCTCCGCCGGGTGCATCAACGACAAAGCCCCCGCCGAATCCGGTGGGGGCTTCTTTCGTGTCTTGTGACTCGGGTCCCTAGGGCGTCACTCGGAAGTTCGGCGGGTAGTCGCCCGGCACGGGCGGGGTGCCGTTCAGGAGGCGGGCTTCGAGGAGGTCACGGCCGAACACCTCGAGGGTGTCGGCGCGACTCGCGAGGCCGAGCACCTCGCCGTAGCCGTCGCCGCCGCTGTAGAGAAAGTCGAGGGTCGCCAGGGTGTAGGTGCGCGACGGTTCGATCACCTCACCGCCCACGCGCACCCGCGCGGCCATGCCGTTCTGGATGACGTACTCACCGCCGGAGATCTGGGCGAAGCGTCCGCCGTCGTGGTTGGCCGCCAGCGCGTGGAACAGTGTCTTCAGGTCGGCGCCGCTGAAGTGGAGCTTTAGAATGCGGTTGTTGAAGGGCAGCAGCTCGAAGAGGCGCTCCCTGGCCACGGGTCCGGCGGGCAGGAAGGTGCGGTAGCCGCCGATGTTCTGCATTCCGAGATCGGCTCCCGCCGCTCGGCGCATCGCCTCCGCGATCATGATGCCCAGTGGGTTGGGCGAGGCGCTCTTGCCCCGCGTCTCGAAGGCCTCGGGCAGTTCGGTGAGCACCTGGTTCATCTCGCGATCGATCGGCACGGCGGCCCTCTCGATCATGGCGCGGACCGCGGGATCCTCGGGCCAGTCGGCGGTGACCGACTCGCGGCGCTGGACGAACTTCCAGGAGCCGTCCTCCTGCCGGTAGCACTCGACGACGCCGAGGAAGTAGCCGAAGCAGCCCACGTGGCAGATCGTGACGCCGTTCACCGTCTCGGGAGCATCGAGGAAGCTGTGGCTGTGTCCGCCGAGGATCAGGGGGATCTCGGGCACGGTCTCGGCGATGCCCCGATCCTCCTCCAGGCCCGAGTGGCTCAGGACGATGCGCAGGTCGGCGTCGGGACGCCCGTCCGCCAGCCACTCGCGCAGGGCGGGCCCCTGGGGGCGCACCACCAGCTCGCCGCGGGCGCACTCGCCCGAGAGCTCGGGCATCGCCGCGGTGATGACGCCCACCAGCTCCACCTTCAGGCCGTCCGCGTCGAAGAGAGCGGCGTCCGGCAAGAGCGGCGTGCCGTCGGGGTAGCCGAGGTTGAGGCAGAGCACGGGGAAGGCGCCGCCGACGGCGGCCCTCAGAAAGTTGACGCTGCCGTCGTCGAGCTCGTGGTTGCCCAGGGCCATCGCGTCGCAGCCCATCTCCTCGAGCAGTTCGATGCCCAGGCTTCCCTGGTAAAGATGGTAGAAGGGCGTGCCCATGAACAGGTCGCCGGCGTCGAGATAGAGAAAGCGCTCGCCGTGCTCCTCGCGCAGTTCGGCGATGCGCGCCGCCAGGCGGGAGAAACCGCCGCGCAGCTCGCCGCGCCGGTTTTCGAAGCTGCGGTAGTGGGCGTGGAGGTCGCTGGTGTGGGCGATCACGAGATCCGGTCGTTCGGCCTTCGGCTCCGCCGTGCCGGCCAGGGTGGCGCCCGGCAGTAGGGCGAGCATGAGAAGGAGCGTCAGGGCACGGCGCATCATTGACCTCGTTTTGCGTTGTGGGGGGGCTTCTCAAACCTTATGTTTGCCGGGGATCCACCGACGGGAGAGATTATGATTCCGGTAGCCGCGCGCGACAAGTGCTTTCACATCGTCCTCCTGCTGCTGGCCGCGCTGGCGCTTCTCGGCGCCGGTTGCGCCAAGGAACCCGCCGCGCCGGGCGACGAGAACACCGCGCCCAACGTGGTGTCCATCACGGTGAGCGGAAACCGGCCCGTCATCGCGGCGGGAACTCCGAATCTAATCGTCCAGGCGGAGACCTCCGACATCGACGGCGACGCACTGAGCTTCACCTGGAGCGGCGACGGCCTGTTCCACGATCAGGATGACGAGGCCAAGACCGTCTTCTGGGACGTTCCCGCCGGTTCCTATGGCGACCTCGAGGTCACCTGCACGGTGAGCGACGGCAGCGAGGAGGGATCGCTCACCAAATCCTTCGAGGTCGGCCGCGCCCTCAGCATCGCCGACAGCGGGGACCAGGTGGGCAACGTCATCACCTGGTCCACCGACGACGCGCCGTTCTATATCTTAGAGGGCAACGTCGTGATTCCGGACGGCGTCACTCTCCGCGTGGAGGAGGGCGTCACCGTCTGGTGCAACAGCGGCCGCACGCTGCGGATCAACGGCAGCCTGGTGGTGGCCGGCGATCAGTACGGCAAGGTGAACTTCCAGGCCTACACCGAGCCGAGCGAGGAGAAGGACTACTGGGACGGCATCGTGTTCGAGTCGAGCAACGGCTCGATCGACATGAACTGGTGCAACCTGTACAACGCGGGGACCGCGGTCTCCCTGACCCTCGGCTCCGGCGAGGGGGCGAGTTTCATCAACTCCGGCTACTTCCACTGCCTCACGGCCATCTCCGCGAACTTCGCCGAAGTGACGGCGCGCTACTGCACGGTGGACAACGCCACCAAGGGCTTCGACCTCGCGAACTCGCAGATCGAGATCGAGGGCTGCCAGTTCAGGAACACCCTCGACCCCGCGCTGCAGCTCGTGAGCTCCACCGAGGGCACCGTCGAGGGCAGTCACTTCACGGACAACAGCCCGCCCGCGGTCTCCGTGGGCGGCGGCAGCTACGTCTCCTTCCACGAGAATCGCTTTTTCGGCTCGGAGCTCGCGATCCTCGTGGGCGGCAGCTACGGTGCGGATCCCGCGCCTCTGGACGGCCGATGCAACTACTGGGGCAACGAGGGCCTCACCGCGGGGGAGATCGAGGCTCGCATCGAGAACCAGGGCGGCGAGAGCCCGGAGTTCATCTACGCTCCCTGGCAATCGAGCCCCGGCGCGGACTGCGGCGAGAGCGGCGGGCCGATCGCGCTCACGGGCATCGAGGTGATCTTCGACGAACGACATCCGCTTTACGGCGACCCGCCGGACGGCATCGATCTGAGCGTGATGGCGGCCGACGGCTACCCCCGCCTCCTGCGCGTCGACGTGGACGATCAGGATGCGCCCTTCGTCCACGACTACGACTGGTCGACCCTGGGCAACGGGGCGTTCTTCACCTCGGCCACGGGATGGCCGCCCTACCCGCCGGAGGATACCGTGAACTACTCCGGCCAGACGGACGGCGTGGACGGCTCGGAGGTGTTCTTCGTGGCCGTCTCCCCGGTGGTGGACGACGCCGTGACGCTCTCGATCACCGACACCTGGGGCAACACGGTGCCTGTGGAGAGGGTATTCGAGTACTAGCATTTCATTGCGCGGCATTGGGGTTCGTGCTAGCCTCGAAGAGTGAATCCATCGAGCCACCCAAGTTATCAGCGCATCCGGACGATTCCCAATGCGCTCACGGCCCTGCGCCTGCTCCTGGCGCTGGTGGCGGCGCTCCTGTTCATTTTCAATGGTTTGACCCTGCTGCCGATCATCCTCTCGGTGGCGGCGGCGCTGCTCGACATTCTCGACGGGTGGGTGGCGCGTCGCATGCGCCAGATCTCCAAGCTGGGCGAGCATCTGGATCCTCTGGCCGACAAGGTGCTCATCACCGTCGTGTTCGGCGCGCTCGCTTTTTTTCTCCAGGAACTCTGGGTGACACTGCTGGTGATCCTGCTGCTGATCCGGGAGTGGGGGATGACCTGGCTGCGTGAGTTCGTCCAGCGCCGCCGCGACTTCACGATGCCGGCCGGCAACATCGGCAAGTGGAAGATGGTGACCCAGAGCCTGTTCGGGAACGTCTTCCTGTTCTGGATGAGCCGGGCGCCGTCCCACCATCCCACCGAGTCCTACTTCAATCCCTCCCTGGCCGCCGCGCTCGCCCTGATTCTGCTGCTCTCCTACGTGTCCGCGTTCCGGTACATCGGCAAGCTCTTCTCCGACATCTAGCTCCGTCACGCGCCACTCCTCGACTGGAACGGGAGTTGCAAGACCGTCACAGGTCTGCCATGCAGGTCGTGTGATCGGTGTATCTGATCATGTCACAGTCGATAAGGCGCATTGCTTCGAGTTGTACTCGAATTGATAGCTGCCTCGAGGTGCCGCATGCTCAAGATCCAGGACGGAAAATACCGGCTTCTCGGTATCGAGACCCTCCAGCGCTGCCTGGACGGTCACGGTCTCGCGGCCTGGCTCGCGGTGGAGTTCCGGCGCCTGGATTCCGAAGCGAAGGGCATCCTCGCCATCTGCCCCGAGGAGACGCGCGACTGGGAGTTCTGGCATCTGCCGACCATGGAGCGGGAGAACTGGGCCGCCGGCGACTCCCTGGTGGCGGAGATCCGCGCCCAGACCGCCTCGGGCACCGGCCCGATACCGACCACGCTCGCCGACGGCCAGCGCCGGGCCTATCCCCTGCGCGACGACCACGATCAGTTCCTGGGCGCTCTCGTCATGGAGCCCGTGGCCGGCGGCGCCAGGGGCGACCTCGACGACTGGCTCTGCCAGATCGGAGCCCTGGCGGGGCTGGCCCTCGAGCGAATCCGCCGCGGCCGGCGCCTGGCCGAACTGGAGCAGGAGGTCTCCGAGCTCGAGTCCCTGAAGAACGACTTCATGGACACCGTGAGCCACGAGCTCAAGACGCCCCTGACGAGCATTCTCGGCTTCAGCCTGCTGGCCAAGGGCTTGCCCGGAATCGAGGAGCTGCCGCCGCTGCCCGAATTCCTGAACTCGATCCACGACAACGCGGACAAGCTCGACCGGCTCATCGGCGAGATCCTCATGATGAGCAACATGGCCTCCGCCGAGGGCATGCTCGAAATCGCCGAGTGCTCTCTGGACGAGCTGCTGCAGGAGTTCCGGGAGCAGATGCTGCCGCGGCTCGAAGGGCACGAACGCGTTCGCTGGTCGGAGCACCCCGAGGGGCACGACATGCGCGTCGATCCCTACCAGTTCCTGCGGATCCTCGAGCACCTCGTCGTGAACGCCCTCGACTTCTCGGACGAAACCGAGCCCGTCCACCTGAACTTCCGACTCCTGACCGGCCGACGCCGAGGGGACGAAACGGACTACCTGCGCGTGGATGTCGTGGATCGCGGCGTGGGCGTGGCCCCCGAGGAGCAGGAGCGGATCTTCCGCAAGTTCTACCAGGTGGACGGCTCCAGCACGCGCAGCCGCGGCGGCGTGGGCATCGGCCTGGCCGTGGCGGGAGAGTTCGCGACGGCCATGGGCGGCCGGCTCTGGCTCGCGGAGAGCGTGCCCGGCGAGGGCTCCACCTTCTCCTTCACGGTGCCCGTGTTGCGCCCCAGGGAAAGCGACTAGCGTGCCTTCCGGTCCATCTCGAAACTGATCTCGTAGGGAACCCAGCACGCCACGGGCTTGCCGTCCAGCGTGCCCGCCGCGAAGCGCAGGCTGCGGATGATCCGCTCGGCCTCCTCGAGGCAGGCGGGGCAGCGGAAGGTGCCGCCGTCCGCGTCGAGGAGCTGCCATTCCGACACGCCGCCGTCCCGCTCGACACGAAGCCGGTAGCGCAACCGCCCGCTCTGCTTCAGGTCGGCGAGGAGTTCGCGGCTCGGCCACTCGGAGTAGAGGATCCGAGGGGAACGGCGCCCTGCGCCTTCGGGGTCGCCCTGACCCGCGCGCGCCGTGGCGGGCGCCTCCGCGGCGCCGGTCTGCCCCGCGGCGTCGGCCGCGCCGCCTCCGGGATCGGGATTCGACGGCTCCGCCTCGAGGGTCTCCTCCCGCTCCGTCTCGCTCTCCGCGAACTCCGATTCGTCGACCGACTCGGGAGGATCTTCCGGCGCGATCTCCTCGCCCGGCTCCTCGGCGGGAGGGCCGGGGTCCCAGACCACCTGGACCTCGTCCCAGTTCACGCCGGGGCCGCCGCCGGGAATCTCGAGCCCGTCGCCCAGCAGGCCGCCCGCCATGCGCGGGAGCAGATCGAGCGCCGCCCACAGGCCGAAGAGCAGGGCCAGGGCAACCACGACGAGCCAGCGCCAGGGGCCGGGCCTGGGCGGACGGGGCGGCGGAGATGCATTCTCTTGCGGGTTCATGACTTGAGATTTATAAATCGGGATGGACCCGAACCGCAAGCAAGGGGATTCCATGGACCCGAGAATCCAGGCCCTCCACGACACGCTCATCGAAGCCCTGACGACGGGAGCGTCGCTCCGACTCGGGGGCCTGCGCGTGCACGCGGGCGACGGCCGCGCCGCCGCCACGCGCGATCTGCAGCTCGCGGGCGGTCGTTTCGAGGTCGCTGCGGGAGAGGCGAACGCTCTCGATCTCTCGGGCTGGACCCTCCTTCCCGGCCTCTGCGATGCGCACCTGCACCTGTTCCACGAGGCGCGCCGTAGTATTCGCGTGGACCTGGCCGGCCTCGAGCGCCGCGAGGAGCTCTGGGAGCGCCTCGCCGCCGCGCCGCCGGAGGGGCCGCTCCTGGCCGTGGGCTGGGACGAGAGCACCTGGGACGAGAAGCGCTTCCCCACGCGCGAGGAGCTCGACCGCCGCTTCCCCGATCGGCCGGTGGGTCTCGTGAGAGTGTGCGGCCATGCCGCCGTCGCAAATGGTCGAGCGCTGGAGATGATGCAGGACGACCTCGCAATCCACATCGACCCGAACATGGTGGACACGGCCGCGGGGCTGCTGCTCGAGGGAGCCGCGGTGGCGCTGTCGCGGCGATTTCCGCCGGACCGAGGCCGACTGCTCGAGGAGGTGGAGCGCGTGGGTCGCCGCTTCGCGTCCCGGGGGATGACGGCCGTCACGGACATGGGGGCCCTGGAACTGCCCGAGCTCGTCGCCGCGCTGCCGCGGGAGTTCCCTCTGCGCGTGGAGTACTACCACGCCGGCCCGCTGGACGAACTGCCGGCCGCCGCGGAGGAGCCCGGGTTCGCCCTCGGGCGCAAGTTCTTCCTGGACGGCTCCATCGGCGGCCGCAGCGCCGCGGTCGATCCGCCCTACCGCGAAGGCGGCACGGGGACCCTGCTGCACGATACCGACGCGCTGAGACGGGACGTGGGCGCGGCCTTCGCGGCGGGCCGCGCCGTCGCCCTTCACGCCATCGGCGAGCGCGCCCTGGATCAGGCGCTGACGGTGCTGGAGGACCTCGCGCCGGAGCCGGGGCGCGCGCGCCTGGAGCATGTGGAGATGGGCGATCCCGCGCGATTGGAGCGCGTGGCCGCGCTGGGCGTGGCCGTCTGCATGCAGCCCAACTTCATGGATCGCTGGGGTCGCTCCGGCGGACTCTACGAGGAGGCCTTCGGCGGGGGTTTCCGCCGGCGCTTCGTCCGGCCCGGCGACGTACGCGGGGCCGGCATCCTGCTGGCCTACGGCACCGACGGCATGCCCGCCGATCTCCTGCCGGCCCTTGCCGCCTCGGTCTCCGAGCAGGTCTTCGGCGACGGAGCCGACCGCCCGGAGCAGGCGCTGGCCGCCGTCACGGGAGACGCCGCGCGCGCCTCGGGCCGCGGGGCGGAGTGGGGACGCATCGCGGAGGGGCTTTCGGCGGACTTTTGTCTTGTGAAAAAGGACCCCTGTGCCGAACACTTCGGTGAAGATCCTCATGTGGCGCTCACGGTCAGGGGCGGACGCCCCAGCTGGCTGCATTCCCGGCATCAAGGAAGGTGAACGTGCGAAGCCCCAAGTTCGCGATCGTCCTCGCTCCGTTCCTGCTTCTCTTCGGACTCGTCGCCTGCGAGCAGAACAACGAAGTCGTGGACGTGATCGCGCCTCCTCCGCCCGATCCCGATCTGGTGACGGTGAGCGGACCCGATCCGCAGGGCCGGCTCACGGTCACGGGCGCCGCGAACGCCGTGGAGGGCAGCGCTACCGTGCTCGCCCGCAACGTCACGGCCGACGGCTCCACGGTGACCACGAGCGCCGGCGGGAACGGCGCGTTCAGCCTGCAGCTCCCCGGGAATCTGCTCGATCAGATCGAGCTGCGAGCGCGCGACGAGGCGGGCAACACCAGCCCGAATCCGAGTCACGTGGTGGCCGGCGCGCCCTTCACCCTGGCGGCCGTCTTCGGCGACGGGCAGGTCGGTGTCGTGACCGAGACCCTGACCGACCCTCTCATCTTCGAACTGCGCGACAGCGCGGGCGAGCTGGTGCCCGGCCAGACGATCGAGTTCGCGTTCTCCGAGGGCGACGGCAGCTTCGATCCCGAGTCCGCCGAGACGGACGTCGACGGACGGGTCAGCACCATGCTCACGCTCGGCACCACGGCCGAGCACCTGACCATTCTGCCCTCGGGCGCGGACATCTCGATCGCCAACGTGGAGAGCATGAGCGCGCAGTCGTTCCCCGGCCCGCCCGCCGCGGTGGTGTGGATCGAAGGAGACGGGCAGAAGGACGGTCCCGGCCGAACCCTCCTCGTCAACCCCGTGGCGAAGGTGCAGGACCAGTACGGCAACGGCAACTTCGGACAGACCCTGGAGTTCGTCGCCAGCGGCGGCGGCAGCGTGACGCCCCTGGCGGCGGAGACCGACGATGAGGGTCATCTGCCCGTCGAGTGGACGCTCGGGCCGGTGGTGGGGAGCTACACGCTCACCGCGGATGCGGCCCACTTCCCCGACGCGGTGGCGAACGCCGAAGCGGATGATCCCCCGAGCATCGACTACATCAACCCGACGACCCCGGTGGCTCCCGGCGACCTCATCTACGTGTACGGCGAGAATTTCTGCGCGACGCCCGAGTTCAACACGCTCCGGCTGGTCGAGGCGGACCTCGCCTTCACCATCGTGGCGTCCTCGGAGACCCACCTCAGCGCGCGGGTGCCGGAGACGGCCCTGCCGGGGCCGCACACGCTCGAGCTGTACGTCGGCTCCCAGGACGCGCCCGAGCATCCCACGATCGAGCTGGTGCAGCCGCTGGGCGAGGTGATCGACCACCCCTTCGTGGCGGGCGAGGTCGACGTGGAGCTGCTCGTGCCGACGACCAGCAGCGCCTACGCCGTGATTCCCTACAACGTGTCGCTGGAGGGGCTCTATCCGCCCACGCAGGCGATCTACGGTATCAATACCGAGGTGCTGTTCGCGCGGGGAGCCGAACCTCGATTCGAGGATCCGGTGAGCGCGTTCCACCGGCGCGTGCTGACGCCTCCGAACGACGTGCCGTATCAGGGTGTCCGGCCCGAGGGATCCCGAGGGGATCGCGAGGACTTCAACTGCCTCAGCAACGCGTTCGGCTACACCAACGATCCGGCCAACTACGATCAGGTGTCGGCCACGCTCCGCTACTCGGGCCCCAACACGCTGATCTACGTGGACGACGCCACGCCGGCCGAGAACCTGCCTCCGGAGAAGATCGCCGAGCTCGGCGACCGCTTCGATCAGATCGACTACGGCATCGACGTGGCGGCCTTCGGCTCGCCCACGGATATCGACGGCAACGGCAAGGTGGCGATTCTGCTCAGCCCCGTGGTGAACGCCCTCACCACCTGGAACGACGGATCCTACATCGGCGGGTTCTTCAACGGCATCGATCTCGACATCTGGGACGTGCCCGCCGGCACGAGCAACCACGGCGAGTGGTTCTACGCCATCGTGCCCGATCCTTCGGGCGAGTTCAGCCCGGTGCAGCACCAGATCGATCACACGGTGGACGGCCTGAAGTCGATCTTCGCGCACGAATTCCAGCACATGATCAACTCGGGGCAGCGCCACATCGTGCAGGGCGATGTCTACACCGAGGGGGAGGACCTGTGGCTCAACGAGGGACTCAGCCATCTGGCCGAGAACCTCTGCGGCTACGACGCTCAGAACACGGCCCGGGTGAAGCTCTACCTGCACGCCAGCGAGAGCGATCACAAGCACAGCAGCCTTGCGCTCGAAGATGCGGGCAACCAGCTCGCCGAGCGCGGGGGCTCCTACCTCTTCTGCCGCTATCTGGCCGACCGCTGGCCGGGCAGCCCGATGTCGTTGATCGGCGGGCCGGAGGCCGGCGCCGAGAACGTGGCCCAGGCCACGGGCCTCGACTTCGAGCAGGTCTTCAAGGACTGGGTCGCCGCGATCTACCTGGACGACCGCGACCTGGACGGCGACACCTTCCCCGACGACCTGGGTCCGGCCTACCGCTTCGACAGCCACAACCTGCGCACGGATTTCCCGCACCAGAGCGGTCAGCAGGAGCCGCTGGCGATCACGCAGCTCCACTTTCACAACCCCGCCTACGTGGGCGGCATCGTCCCGACCGGCATGGAGTACCTGGAGTACTCGGTGGCAGGTGGGCAGAGCGCCCCGGACGGCGGCCACGTCACGCTGAGCTTCACCGGACCGGTGAGTTCGGACATGGGGGTGCTGACGCTGCGGATCTTCCACTGATCGGCGGCATGGCCCCATGCGGGGCCGCCCGCGTCCTTCGCCGATAGGCAAAAAGAAGCCCCCTCGTGGAGGGGGCTTCTTCCGTGGCGTGTGTGCTGCGCCGCTTTGACAGTCGAGACTAGTAGAGCGCGCGGACGCTGCTCATGCTGGTCTTCTCGGTGGCCACCGTGTCGGTGGTGTAGATCCGGCCGGCCCAGCGGGTGTGGTAGCCCCCCGGAACCTCGGTGATCTCGTCGGTGGTCAGACCGTCGAAGATCATCCACTCCTGCATCGGCGTGCCGCCCGGCAGCTCGCCGAAGCGAGTGCCGCCGGTGAACACACAACCGGCCGAGAAGGTGCCGGTGCCGTCCATCGCGTTGAAGACCATGGAACCCGTGGTGATTCCTCCGGAGAGGGCCAGGGTGCCGTCGGTTCCGGTCGCGATGCCGTCGGCGGGAACGGTGCCGTAGTCGAGGTTGAACGAGGCATCCTCGTAGACGCCGATGGTGCCGCCGGCGAAGTCGATGAAGTGGTAAACACCGGCATCGATGAAGTTGGTGATCTCCATGTCCATGATGACCCAGGTCACATCATAGCCGACATAGTCGAAGTCGAACGGAGGGTTCAGAGTCTGGTTGGGCTCGAAGAGACCCACTCCGCCGGCCAGGCTGCCCACCGAGTTGTCCTCGATGAATCCGTATCCCTGCTTCTGGAAGGTGTACACTTCGTCCGCGAAGACGGGCACCGCCACCATGAGCAGGAGAACCAATCCGATGATCGATTTTCTCATTAGCTGTATCTCCCTAGTTTGGTGTCCGGGCCTAGTACAGAGCCTTGATTCCGCTGATGGTGGAAGTCTCGGTGGCGATCGGCGCCTCGACCCAGACCTCGCCGTCGACCGACAGGTCGTAGCCGGGAGGGAATCCGGGGTTGTGGGGCGGGATCATCGTGCCGCCGAAGGTGTACGCGTTCTCCGTGAAGTAGGAGATCGCGCTGCCACCCGTCAACGTGATGTGTCCCTCGAAACTGGCCGTCCCGTAGTCCCTGAACAACTCCATGGTGAAATCCGTGAACGGACCGCTCAGCCAGACCGAACCATCCATGAACGTGGAGGGCGGCGTGGCGATGGAGGGGTACTCGTTCCAGTCGGAGTTCTGAGCGGGATCCTCGAAGATCTCGAAGAAACCGAGGTTGTACGTGATCGTCGTCCTCACGGGCAGGTTCGGATCCGTGATCTCGCCATTGGAGATCAGGCCGGTGACGACCAGGGTGTACTCGTTCACGCCGGTGTCGAAGGGAATCGGGTCGGGGCTGGTGACGCTGGTAACATGCGAAATGAGGTGCAGCTCATCACTGGGATAGGACCAGTCGAAGCCGCCCGCCTCGTAACCGTAGCCCGAGAAGTGGATCACGATGTTGTCCTGCGCGAGGAGGGCAGACGCATTCCAGACGAGCAAGGCTGCGATGAGCAGAGATGTCAGAAGCGATTTTTTCAAAAGTTGACCTCCCGAGTTGAAATCCGGAAGCAACGCTGAGAGTCGGGGGGTGTCGAACTGCGTGTATCGCTCCGCGCGCCAGAGCGACACCGTGATTCGAAACATTCCTCGACCCCGGAGCAAGATGTCTATTCCGGATGTGGGGCGAGGAACTTCGCTCCCCAACTAGCAAGGATGCGAAAGCTCTCGGATCATTTGACCGCGATTATAGCAAGTCGGGAACTATCCGAACAAGGCGGATTCAACTTCGAAGTGCAGCACCTGACTTAAGCCGCTTCCTCAGCAG
>CAYNQX010000028.1:22059-54043 GCA_964399495.1 uncultured bacterium | reverse complement strand
TTGCCATCCCCGCGGAACAGGTCGTAGTTTGCATGTGATCTTCAATACAGGGGATGCAAAAATGACCGGGGAATCCGTACTGAAGTATCGCGTGTTGGTTCTGGTGCTTCTGTGCGTTGGAACTTCCATCGTGTGTGCCGGAGGTTGTGATTCTGGAGATACCGCAGCCATTGAAATGCTTGAACTGACGTGGCGGCAGTTCGACCAGACCCCTGGCGCAGGCTGGCGTGCCATTGCCGATCGCGGTGAATATGCAAGGGCAGCGGCACTCATCGAGCACTATCTGGACAACAAGTCGGGGCTGGAACAGGGGCAGATCGCTTATCTCCATTTTCATGCGGCGGTGCTCCACGGATACGATGACCGCTATGAGCCTGCGATTGCGCATCTGCGCGTTGCAAGCGTCGACTCGTTTCCCCCGGGGTTCCCTCGGTCATGGAATGCGCTCGTGAGGGGAGAGCTTGCCTTCATGTTGAAGGACATGGATGGGGTTCGAAGCGCAAGAGATGAGGTCGCGGCGATGCATACCCTGACGGCAAGGGACAGCATGTTTCTCATGGGCCTGGAGTATCTTTCAACGGCTGAAGGGATGTCGTACTCCGAAGCGATGAATCCATCGGAGGAATAGGACACCTCCTACCCTACCGCTACTCCAGGACGTCACTCCTTGCCCAGCGACTCCAGACGCGCAAGGCGTTCGGCCTCGTTGGCCGCCATCCAGGCATCCGCCGACAGCAGGCGATGCGCCTCGGCGAAAAAGGGACGCGCCTCTTCGGCCTTCCCCATGGCCAGATGCAGCTCGCCGAGCTCCTCCTGCACGTAGCCGTCTTCCAGGCCGAGCGCTTCGAGTTGCTCGGCCAGCGAAAGCTGGATCGACAGGGCCTCATCAAGATTGCCGAGGGATCGGTGACAGCGCGCCACGCACCACCTGGCGATGCGCGTCTCCTCGGCCTGTCCCTGCTCCTGGCGGAACACCTGCGCCTTCACGAAGAGCGTCATGGCGCTCTCGAATTCGCCCATGCCGTGGTAGGTCCAGCCGGTGTTGTTGAGCAGCGAGCCCAGCCATTTCCGCGCGCCGGGATCGGCGGCCGCTTCGGACATGGCGATCGCCTCGAGATTCCAGGCGAGGGCCGCCGCCGGTTCCTCCACGATACCGAGCATGTGGGCGGCATCGACGGCGTGGAACTCGAGTTCGAGGGCGCGAGCGGCTTCGAGCGCCTCGCTGAATAGCGGTATCGATCGCTCCCTGTCACCGCCGGTATTGAATGCGCGACCGCGCTCGAGAAGCAGCCGAACTCCGGAGATGCCCTCCTCGCCGCCGGGAAGCGCCGCCGCCTCGTCCAGGGTGGCGTGGGCGCCGTCGAAGTCCCGTTGCAGGCCCTGGCAGCGGGCGATCTGAGTGAGCAGCTGGGCGTGGAGATCGGGGTCGCCTTCCTTCTCCATCACGGGCAGCAGGCTCCTGAAGAACTTCTCGGTTGTCGCCGGATCGCCGTAGTCCCATTGACTGTCGAAATCCGCGAGCTCCATGGCTTCGCCGTCCACCTCGATCGTGACCCGCCGGCTGCCCGGCGCCGCGCAGGCGGAGAGCAGAGCGGCCAGGAGCAGCACGAGAACCGCGATTCGATGAGCCATCATTTTCCCTTTCGTTTCCGGCTTCTCTTGCCGGTTCCCAGCCAGCGATCGAGCCAGGCGAAGATCTCGTCGTACCAGTGGATGCTGTTCGCCGGCTTCAGGATCCAGTGGTTCTCATCCGGGTACACCACCAGGCGCGACGGCAGGCCCATGGCCTGGTAGACGTTGTAGATTCCCAGGCCCTGGGTATAGGGCACGCGGTAGTCCCGCTCGCCGTGCAGCACCAGCATGGGCGATGTGAAACCCTCGGCGTGACGCATGGGGTTGTAGCGGTCCAGCCCCTCGAGGTCGTCCCAGGGTTCGCCGCCCATGGCCCGGCGCCGCCCCTGGGTCCAGTCGGACGCGTACTGGGCCTGCAGATCGCTCACGCCCGCGTGGTTGACGAGGCAGGCGAAGCGCTTCGTCTTCGCGGCCAGCCAGGCGATGAGATAGCCGCCGTAGGAGCCGCCCGCCGCGGCGAGGCGCTTCGGATCGGCCAGGCCTTCATCGATGAGCAGGTCGGTGGCGGCCATGATGTCGGCGTAGGGCTGATCTCCCCAGCTCCCCAGGATCGAGGCGGCGAACTGCTGTCCCCAACTCGTGGAGCCATGAAAGTTGACCATGACGCAGAGCGCTCCCGACCCGGCGGCGAAACGCTGAGCGTTCCAGCGCCAGTGCCACTGGTCTCCGAAGACGCCGTGCGGACCGCCGTGGATCAGGTGAAGCAGCGGACGCCTGCGCTTCGCCTCGCCGCCCGGCGGGTGCACCAGGTACATCTGCACCTTGGCGCCGTTCGCGCCGGCGAAGCGGCGTTCCTCCACCTTGCCGAGTCGTCGCCGCGACAGCAGGGGTCGCGTGAACGCGCTGAGCTTGCGGGGGCGCTTGCCCTCCTCGTTCAGGATCAGAAGTTCGGGCGCCTCGGTCAGGGAGGAGTGATTCAGGAGGATCCGTCCACCGGTCGCACAGAGTCCGTTGAAGCTGCCGCCGCTGCGCAGTTTCTTGGGCTGGGCGCGCCCGGTTCTTGTGGCGGCGGCGAAGGGAAAACTGAAGAGGGCGTCCCTTCCCGACTGCTCGGCGAGCAGGAGCACGTTGCCGCGATCGTCGAAACACCAGCCGGCCGCCGAACGGTCCCACTGCTCGGTGAGCACCTGTTCGCGTCGGTGGCCACGATCCCACGCGACCAGGCGAACGCGGTCGGCGTAGAAATCCATCTCGCGCTGCATTCCGAACAGTAGCCACTTTCCGTCGGGAGAGTAACGCGGACGCTGGCAGCCGCCCGCGTGGCGCCGGCCCAGCTCGCGGGGCGCGGGGATCCGCGCGCCGGCGCGAAGCCGGACCGGCAGCTTCACCGTGAACACGCCCCACCGGACCGGATTGAAGGGCGCTTCGCTTGCGCAGGCGGAGAAGGCGATTTCGCGTCCGTCCGGGGCGATGTCGTACTGGCCGGTGGGGTCCATCGGGTCGAACCAGCGGCGTGACGCGGGGGTGAGGTCCAGGAGATCGCCGCTCTCGAGGTCCAGCACGAACAGGTGATGGCAGCGCTCCTCGTCCAGCCAGTGATCCCAGTGTCGATAGAGTCGGCTCTCGCTGATGCGCGCGCGCACCGGAGCCTCCTGCCGCGCCGCGACGAGCTTGGCCGTGTCGGCGGGGTCGGGAGCCGAGTGATGCACCTCGGACAGGAAGGCCACGCGCTTGCCGTCGGGGAACCAGCGGGGGTCGCCGACGCCCAGGGGCATGTCGGTGAGACGCTCCGGCTCGCCGCCGTCCAGTCGCAGGAGGTGGAGCTGGTTGTGTTCCGGGTGGTTCCCGGCATCGCTGCCGGGCTTCCTGAGGAACAGGAGGGATTGCCCGTCGGGGCTCCATGCCGGCTGGCGGCTGGAGTAGCCCTCGCCGGTCAGGGGACGGGCGGGGTCGCGGGGGCGGCCGCCACCCGCCTCCCTGGCCGATGAAGGCAGAAGCCAGAGGCGACTGCGCCCCTCGTTCTCCTCCAGGTCGTAGCGCATGACGGGCACGACCACCTGGCTGCCGTCGGGGGACAGAGCGGGCTGGCCCACCCTGGGAAGGGCCCAGAGGTCCTCGTTGGTGATGGGGGGCAGGGCGCGTGACGACATGGAGTCTCCTCGATGGGTGTGATGGGGACGCCCGGCAGGGCGTCCCCATCGTCGGTCGGTTCTACGCGGGACGGAATACGGCGAAGACCGCGCCCTGGGGATCGGCCAGCACGGCGAATCGGCCCGTGCCGGGGAGATCCGTCGGCTCCACGTGGATGCTGCCGCCCAGTTCCCTGGCCTTCGCCGCGGTGGCGTCGACGTCCGGCATGAACACGTAGGTGAGCCAGCCGGGGGGCGCCTCGAGGGCCGGCGGCATCGTCATGATGCCCGCCAGACCCTTGCCCTGAACCTTGAGCAGGCGATAGGGGCCAAGCTCGGCCATGTCGACCAACTGCACCTCGTAACCCAGCATCTCGGCGTAGAGCGTTGCCGCGGCCTCGGAGTCGGGGGTGAGGAGTTCCTCCCAGGTGAAGTCGCCCGGCTGGAGGGCGGCGAAGTCGGGCATCACGTCATCCTTGAGGCTCCGGAAGGGGCACCAGACGGCGCCCTGCGGGTCCAGGAGCACGGCGATGCGGCCCACCTCGGGGATATCCACGCCGGCCTGCAGGGTCTTTCCTCCCGCGGCGCCGTTGGCGGCGATGGCGGCGTCCACGTCCTTCACGCTGAAGTAGGTCATCCAGAAAGGCGGCGCGCCTTCGGGGCAGTGCTCGGTGTCGATGCCGCAGACGGCTCTCTCGCCCACGGTGAACATGAAGTACTCGGCGCCCTCACCCATGGGCCAGGACTGTGCGCCCCAGCCGAACAGGGCGGTGTAGAACGCCTTGGCGGGTTCGGGGTCGCGGGTCACCAGTTCATGCCAGACGGCGATGCCCGGCAGGGTCTTGTCGCTCATTCCATTCTCCTTGGGGCTCGATCCCGGGCGACCGTTCACCCGGGTGGAGGGGTTCGGGTCGACAATAGCCGAGCGGGCCGGGGGAAACCAAGGCTGCGGCTTCTAATCTCCCTTTCTTTGCGCTAAGCTGCGCCAAAGGACAGGAGGACCGGCCATGGAATCACGTCCCACTCGCGAGGCGGCCTGGGAGCTGCTCTGCCGCTACACGGAAACCGATGCCCTGCGCAAGCACGCCCTGGCCGTGGAGGGCGTGATGCGTCACTTCGCCCCGCGCCACGACGGCGATCCCGAGGTCTGGGGCATCGTCGGGCTGGTGCACGATCTCGACTACGAGAAGTACCCGGAGGAGCACTGCGTCCACACGAAGCGGATCCTCGAGGAGGAGGGCTGGCCGCCGGATCTGGTGAGGGCCGTGCTCAGCCACGCCTGGGGAGTCTGCACCGACGTGGAGCCCGAGAGCCCCATGGAGCGGGTGCTCTACGCGGTAGACGAGCTCACCGGGCTCGTGGCCGCGACGGCCCTTGTGCGACCCAGCCGCAGCGTTCTGGACACGGGTGTGAAATCCGTGAGGAAAAAATGGAAGAACGCGCGCTTCGCGGCGGGCGTGGATCGGTCCATCATCGAGCAGGGGGCCGAACGCCTCGAGATGACCCTGCCCGAGCTCATCGAGGAGACCATTGCCGGCATGCGCGCGGTCGCCGACGCGATCGGTCTGGTGGGAGAGCCGACCCCGTGATCTTTCGCGACGAGAGGGCGGGATGGGCCCTGAAAGGAAGTCTCCATGGCTGCGAGTGAAACCACCCACGAATGTCCTAACTGCCTCAGCGAGTTGGAGTCCGCCGAGTCCGGTGAGCTCTGGATCTGTCCGGTCTGCCACTTCACCTCGCGGAGCTGTCCCGACTGCAAGGGTGAGATGTGGCTCAGCGTCGAAGCGCCCGAGGGCGTCATCATCGAGGAGGGGGGATTGCCCCTCGATCGCTGCCAGAACCTGTGGATCTGCCGCAACGAGAAGTGCGGACTTCGGATCGATGCGTCAGATGAATGATACGGCCGGAGCCCTGCTCCGAAGCCCCCTTTTGAACTGAATCCTCTATCATGTTAGAGTATTAGGCGCTGGCACCTCTGCCGGCACTCCGAATGCGAACAAGAACCGAGCATCCGAGGATCGCAGCGTGCGCACTCTGACCATCCTGATTCTTGCCCTATCCCTGATTCTCGGCTCCGGCCTGATGCCCGGTGCCGCGCCGCGCGCGCAGACCGAATTCCATCCCCGTTTGCTCTTCGACGATTCCATGCTCGCCTGGCTCCCCGACTCCATCGCCGCCGATCCCGACAAGGATTATGTCTGGGGTCGGATCGAGTACATGGGCGAGATCTACAGTGACGTCAATCCCGACATCGTGCTCGGCTCCAACTACGGCTCCGCGGCCTTCCCCGCCCTGGGCATGCTTGCGCATCTGGGCGACGAGCCGCTCGCGAGCGAGATCTGGGCGAAACTGGCCGAGACCACCCTGTACCTGGTCAACCTCGACGGCCCCATGGGCAGCGGTGACGATCTCTCCGCCGCCGTCCGTCTGCGCAGCCTGCTCTTCGCCTACGACATGATCATGGTGGACTCCTCCAGCCACGATCGCGAGATGGTCCTGGACGAGATCCGCACCTATCTAGAGGTGATGACCACGGACTTCCTCTTCACGCGGGGCATCTACTCGCCCTACGCGAACAACCACAGCATCAGCATCGGCGCCGCCCTCGTCATGGCCGATCTCTGCCTACGGGACGACTGGCCGGGCGATCCCCTGCTCGATGATGCCCGGATCCTGGGCGATCAGCTCATCGACAAGGGCATGGACGAGATGATGGGAAACGACGGCAGCTTCAGCGAGGGAGGGCTGTACCTCGTGTGGGTGTTCCGCATGCTCGTGCCGATGTGGGAGGCGAGGGCGAGGATCGACGGCATCGAGAGCTGGGACATCGACAAGGTGGAGGCCTGTCTGGACTGGACGGCCTTCCAGCTGCTGCCGCGTGCCGACGGCTACTGCCTCAATCGCAACGACTGCTCGGAGACGAGCCGCCCGCTCTGCTTCCACGACACGCTCTGGAACTGGTCGCAGCATCGCATGGCCGATCCCCGCTTCGCCCGGTGGGTCCAGGACCGCATCACCGGCAGCGTGGGATTCAACTACGGCACGTTCTCGGACTACCCCAGCGCGATCCTCTACCGCCACGCGGGGCCCATGGTCACGGGCGCCGAGCGCCTGGGCAATGAGCGCTTCTTCCCCGATCAGGGCCTCTACGCCTACCGGGAGTCCTGGCCGGGCGATCCCGTGATCGACAGCTATCACTTCACGTTCCAGGCCGGCGCTTTCCCCGGCGGTCACTGGCAGGAGGATGTCGGCCAGTTCACCCTGCGCGCTTTCGGTCTGCCGTTCGCGATGGACCACGGTCCCGGTATCCCCGCGGCGGAGACCGAGGGCCACAACCTGCCCCTGGTGAACGGCATCGGTCAGCACAACGCCGGCGCGGGCATCGGCACCGACGGCAGCATGGAGTACATCACGGGCAAAGGGTTCCTGCGGGTCCTGAAGGCCGACATGCAGCCGGCCTACACCACGCACTCCCCGCTGAACGACCCCGATGTCCCGGTGCCCGGCACCGACTGGTCCTGGGGTTACGACGGGGGCAATCCCATGGAGCGCGCCGACCGCTGGGTACTGCTCTTCCCCGGCGAGACGGACGAGCTCCCCACGGTCTACCTGCTGGACGACCTGAACAAGGACAGCACCGAGAACTTCTACCAGTGGCGCATGCACTTCAGCCCCACCATGAACGTCTCGGTGTCGAACGACCACTACCAGTTGTCCCACAGCGAAGGCAGTCTGGACGCGCGCCTCATCTCCCCGGCGCCCTCGGAAATCTCCTGGGGGCAGTCCAGCTTCGACAACGGCGGCCCCGACATGGAGTCCAAGGTTCTGGAGGTGAACCACAACGCCGACGAGGCCCAGTTCTTCTGGCGGATGACCACGTTGCCCGCCGGCGCCCCCGAACCGGTGCACAGCGCCGATCGCATCCCCGGCGGCGTCCACTCCATCAGCGGCCTGGCCCCCGACAGGATCCGGCACGTCATGGCGGCCTGGAGCCGGGCGATCGGGAATATCGGCTTCTTCCTCGACGGGCGCTTCGGCGTGGTGGAGTTGGAGGACGAGGGCGCCACCGTGCGCAGCGCCCTGATCGACGGCAGGATCCTGCGCCTCGACGACCTGCTCTACGCCAGCCTGGATCCCAAGGGCTGGGTGGTCACGGATGTCGACACGGTCTGGGTGTCCGATTTCGACACGAACTTCCAGGTGTACTCGCCCTCCGCCAGTGCGGTCATGGCGGGCGAGACCCCGGTTCCCTTCACGCGGGTGGGGGACTACCTCGTCCGCGGCGACTGGGTCGCGAACCCCGAGAGCGACGTTCCCGGCGCGGCCGGCTGGTCGCTGCGGGCCAGCCCCGGCGCTCCGCTCCGACTGGCCCTCGAGGGTCCCGGCGCGCGGCATGCCCGGCTGGACATCTTCGACGTCCGCGGCCGACGTCTGCAGCGGCTGCTCGATGGCCCGGTGGCCGCGGGTCCGCGCGAGCTCATCTGGGAGGGTCGGGACGCGGAAGGCCGTCGCCAGGCTTCGGGTCTCTACTTCGCCCGACTGGCTGTCGACGGACAGGTTCTCACCGCCAGGCTCCTCCTGCTGCGCTGATCGACCCACCGGGACAGGTTTCCTTCCCCGGCGCTTCTCCGGGGGTTGCCAGGATCGCGTCCCATCGGTACATTCCACAGCATCCTGCACACCCTGGACACGGCTCGACCGGTATATCGAGGAGGAAACCCTTGTCTTACAAGATCGCGTGGATGCCCGGCGACGGCGTCGGCAACGAAGTCATGGAAGCGACCCGTATCGTCCTGGACACCTTGAAGCTGGACGCCGATTACGTCCATTGCGACATCGGCTGGGAGTTCTGGTGCAAGGAGGGCAACGCGCTGCCCGACCGCACCATCGAGACGCTGCGCACGACCCAGGCGGCGCTGTTCGGCGCCATCACGAGCAAGCCGGTCGCGGAGGCCGAGAAGGAGCTCGTACCGGAGCTGCAGGGCAAGGGTCTGATCTACTTCAGCCCGATCGTTCGCCTGCGCCAGGAGTTCAACCTCCACACGAATCTGCGCCCCTGCAAGGCCTACGACGGCAACCCGCTGAACTACAAGGACGGCATCGACCTGGTCGTGTTCCGCGAGAACACCGAGGGCCTCTATGCCGGCATCGAGGCGCACCCGGTTCCGGACGAGTACTTCGACATGCTCGTGAAGCACTCCCCCAAGGCCAAGCGCTTCGCCGACGTGCCGCGCGACGAGATGGCCATGACCACTCGCCTCATGACCAAGAAGGGCTGCGCGAGCATCACGCGTCAGGCCTTCGAGTACGCCAAGGCCCACGGCCGCAAGAGCGTGACCCTGGTGGAGAAGCCCAACGTGCTGCGTCAGACCGGCGGCCTCTTCACCCGCACGGCGCGCGAGGTCGCGGCCGACTACCCGGACATCCCTCTCTGGGAGACCAACATCGACGCCATGTGCATGTGGCTGGTGAAGAACCCCGAGGACTACGACGTCCTCGTGGCCAGCAACATGTTCGGCGACATCATCAGCGACCTGGCGGCCCAGCTGGTGGGCGGCCTGGGCTTCGCGGCCAGCGGCAACATCGGCGACAACTTCGCCGTGTTCGAGCCGACCCACGGCAGCGCGCCCAAGTACTTCGGCCAGTACAAGGTGAACCCCATGGCCATGTTCCTCTCCGCCAAGATGATGCTCGACTTCATCGGCGAGAACGCAATGGGGGAGCGCCTCGAGAAGGCCATCGCGCAGGTGATCGCCGAAGGCGAGTACCGCACCTACGACATGGGCGGCACCAACACCACCCTCGAGGTGGCCGAGGAGGTCGCGCGGAAGCTCTAGGCTTTCGTCTTCAGTATCGCGAGGCCGGCGTCCGCGGGGACGCCGGCCTTTTTCGTGGGTCCCGGGCCTGCTAGACTCGCGCCGAGGAGAAAGCATGCCCGAGAGTCCCTGGATCATCATCGAGCCCTACTACGGCGGCAGCCACCGGCACCTCGTGGACGGCCTCGTAGCCCGCCTGCCCGGCCCCTTCGAGCTATGGACCCTGCCCCCCCGCACCTGGAAATGGCGCATGCGGGGTGCGGCGCTCCATTTCGCCGATCGCTGGCGACGCGAGAGACCGCGCGCGGCCGGCATCTTCACGACCTCCCTCCTGGACGCCGCCGCGCTGCGCGGGCTCCTGCCGCCGGAGGCAGCCGCCCTGCCCTTCGTCCTGTACTGCCACGAGAATCAACTGAATTACCCCGTGCGTGTAGCTGACAAGCGCGACTACCACTACGGCTGGACCAACATCCAGAGCGTGGCCGCCGCCGACCGGGTGCTGTGGAACTCGGCCTACAACCTGGAGTCCTTCCTGGAGGAGCTGCCGGAGTTCCTGAAGCGGATGCCGGACGCCCGACCCCAGCTTTCCGAACTGGGGGATTCGATCCGATCCAAATCCGAGGTGCTGCCGGTGCCGGCCGATCTGAACCGCATCGCCTCGCGCCAAAGGCCGCCCCGCGCTGCGCGCCCGCGCCTGCTGTGGAACCACCGCTGGGAGCACGACAAGGGGCCGGACGAATGCTTCGCCGCCCTCGTCGCCCTGGCGGGGGAGGGCCATGAGTTCGAACTCAGTGTCGTCGGTCAGGTGTTTCAGGAGACCCCCGCGATCTTCGAGGAGGCCAGGGTCGCCCTGGCGGACAGAATTCTCTGTTGGGGGTTTCAGCCGAGCCGGGAGGCGTATGAGCGCGAACTCCTGGGCGCCGATCTGGCGCTGTCGACAGCCCGCCACGAGTTCCAGGGGCTGGCCATCCTGGAAGCCGCGGCCGCGGGCTGCGATGTGCTCGTTCCCGATGCCCTCTCCTACCGGGAGATCTGGCCGGCCTCCCGGCGATACCCACCGGGTGAACTCCTGCCCGCCTTGAGAGCCCGTCTCGAGGGGTGGGAGGGCGAGTCCGTCGCTCTCCGCGAAATCGCGCTGGGCTTCGACTGGTCCGTCCTGCTTCCCCGCTGGGCCGAGCTCTTCGCGGGGCAGGAGTGAGGACGACGGCGCTTGGATTCATGCCTCGACTAGGTTAAAATGTTATCCCCTCGGCAGCGTCTTGAGCTGATCTGAATCGAGGAGTGGGATGACGAAAACCGCGACCCACCTTCTTTTCGGCTTCCTCATCGGAGCCCTCGGCTTCCTCGCCGCGGTCCGCGCGCAGGCCGATCAACCCATCTACGCGTTCAACTGCGGCGGCACAGAGTTCGAGGATGTCGAGGGGAACCTCTTCGCCGCCGATCGAGCCTATCAGCCCGGCGACGGCGGCTACGAGGGCGGCGGCGCTCGCGCCCCGGCCTACGTGCTGAACAGCGCGGCCTGGTCCTGCCGGGATCCCGGACTGCACTCCAGGATGCGCGAAGGGGCTGCCGCTTACCGCTTCGACCTGCCGCCCGGGGACTACCTGCTCCGTCTTTACTGGCTCGAGGGAATCGTGCACGGCCCGCGCCTGCGCCGGTTCGACGCGCTGGCCGAGGGGCAGCCGCTCGTCGCCGATCTCGATCTGGGCGAGACCCCCGGGTACATGGCCGCCTGGGAGCGGAGCTTCCTCGTGACCGTGACGGACGGAACCCTGGACCTGGAATTCACCGCCGCCAGACGCGCGTCGCTGCTCTCGGCGGTGGCGGTGTGGCCGGCCGTCGATCCCGGACGGGCGCCGGCTCCGCCCACCGGCTTCGTCCTGCGGCACGGGTACGGCATGAACATCATCACCTGGGACGCCGACCACGATCCGGCCCACACGCTGCTGCGCGTCTACCGCGCCGAGAGCGCCCTCGGTCCCTATGCTGCCGTGGCCGAGCTGCCCGCGGCGCAGGCGCGCTACTACGACCTCGATGCTCCCGACGGCGCGATGCGCCACTACCGACTCGCGACCCTCGATGCCTGGGGGCGGGAGAGCGCGCATACGCAGGCCCGCGCGGCAACGGCGCGGCACTGGAGCGAGTCCTCGCTGGACGTCTTTCGCCTCACCATGGCCCAGGCAAACCTGGACAGCCTGAACGCCCATCCGACCGGCGACGAGGAGCTGCCGGCCCTCTGGACGCTGAACTACGGACCCACGTACAGTGTCGATGCCCGCTACCGGGGCGGGATGGCGCGCTACTTCCGCAAGAAGTCCTGGAAGATCGTCCTGCCCGGCGAACTGAACTACCTCGGATTCAAGGCCCTTCACCTCGTGGCCAATCCCGACGACATCCATGTGATCAAGAACGAGGTCTCCCTGCGGATCTTCGATGAACTGCTTCCCTGGAGCTCGGGCGGCCGCTTCGTGCACCTGGAGTTCAACGGGGAGTACTGGGGAGTCTACGAGCTGGTCGAAGAGGTGGACGAGGATTTCCTCGAGCGCCGCGGCGTCGCGCCGCCGGGCAATCTCTACAAGGCCTATTCGGACATGAGAAATCTGGGCAGTACCCAGGCCTTCCAGCTCTACTACGATCAGAAGACCGGCGACGAGATCGACCACGCCGATCTCATCGAGTTCGTCCAGGGCATCAACGACGCGGACGCCTACGCGCTGCCGTCCTTTCTCGGCGAACGGGTCGACCTGGACCTGTTCTTCGACTACTACGCCATGATGGTCTACACGCGGCAATACGACTTCATCAGCCGCAACTACTATCTGTATCGCGACCGCGACACCACGCTCTGGAAGCTGATTCCCTGGGACATGAACATCTGCTTCCGCTGGGAGGAACTGGCGCTCGATTTCGGCACCCAGGCCTCGCCCCACACGGCCACGGGAGCCTGGAACCGCCTCATCGACCGCATCCTCTCCGTGCCCCGGCTCCGGCTCGAGTACGCGAGACGTCTGGAGACGCTGCACGCAACCGTGCTGAACCGCGACCATCTGGAGCCCCTGGTCGAATCGATCCACGACAGCCTGGCCGTGGACGCGGCGATGGACGTACACAAACCCTGGTACGAGAACAACGTCTACCTGGACGAGGCGGTGAGCACGATCGTCTCCCGCATGTATCAGCGGGACAACCAGCTCGCCACCCTGCTTCCCGAGTTCGTGGCCGAGATTCCCACGGTGTGCATCAACGAGGCGCAGGGCGTGCCGGGCGGGCCGGAGGAGACGGGGCGCAACGAGTGGTCCTCCTGGATCGAGCTCTACAACTTTGGCGACACGTGGGTGGAGCTGAGCACCCTCCTGCTCTCCCCCGACGAGCAGCTCGCGAACGCGGTGCCCCTGCCGGCCTATCTGCTGGATGCGGGGGAGCGGCGCCTGCTCTACCTCGACGGTCGCGACGACCTGGGCCCGATGCACCTGCCGCTGGCTCCCGATCCCCAGGGAGGCACCTGGGTGCTCATGAACTCGGCGGGCGAGATCTGGGATCGGGTGCGCTACGGCGTTCCGGACGCGGGACTCTCCGAGGGTCGCCATCCCGATGGCTGGGTGACCTGGCGGCGCATGCCGATGACGCCTCACCGCGCCAATCTCGATCTCCAGGCGCCGACCATCACCGAAATCTCCCTGCTGCCCGCCGAGATCGGCGACGACGACAGCCTGCGGGTGAGTGTCGCGGCCCAGGATCCCGCGGGGCGCCCCCTGAGCCTGAGCTTTCACTACGGGCTCGCGGGCGGATCCTCGTATCCCCTCACGCTGGCGGAGAGCGCACCGGGACTCTGGAGCGGCGTGGCGCCGCCCCTGGGCGCACCCGGCGAACTGCGCTGGTGGGTGCGGGCGGGGAACGACCTGGGCCTGGCCACCCACGATCCCCCCGGCGCTCCGCACTACTTCCACTCGGTCGTGCTCTCCGCGGGCCAGGGCGCGCTCACCCTCAACGAGTTCATGGCCGACAACGACGCGGTGATCGCCGACGAGATGGGGCAGTTCGAGGACTGGGCGGAGATCCACAGCGCCGCCGGGGACACCCTGGATCTCGCGGGCTACGGCCTCAGCGACGATCCGGCCATACCGATGAAGTGGCTGTTCCCCGACGATCCCGCCGCCCGGATACCGCCCGGCGGCTGGCTCGTCGTCTGGGCCGACGAGGATCCGCTGGACGGCCCCCTCCACGCGAACTTCAAGCTGTCGCGCACGGGGGAGACACTGCTGCTCTCCGCGCCAGACGGCACGCTGCTCGATCTGGTCGAGTTCGGAGCGCAGGCCACGGATGTCTCCTTCGGCCGCGAGGTCGACGGCGCCCTGCCCTGGGTGGTCCAAGCCCTGCCGAGTCCGGGCGCCGCCAACGTCGGCGGCGTCGCGTCGATGGCGGGAGCTCCGAGCTTCCGGGCCTGGCCCAATCCCTTCAATCCGCGCCTGCGTCTCGACCTGGCTCTCCCACGGCCCGGAGTCGCGCGCCTGGTCATCTACGATCTGCAGGGTCGCCTCGCGCGCGAGCTGCACCGGGGATTCCTGCCCGCGGGCGACCACGTTTTCCACTGGGACGGCCGCGACAGCTCGGGGCGACCTTCGGGGAGCGGGATCTACTTCGCCCGCCTGGAGATCGACGGCACCCGGCAAACCCGTAAGCTGCTTCTGCTCAAATGACGTCATCCCTGTCCCGCTCCGGGGCGCCGTAGCGGGGAAACCGTACAACTTCTTGATATTGTGCCAAATGTGGATCGTTTGGCTGATTCGAAATACTGTGGAAGCAGGGCGATTTCGACGATATTGACGTCAAGGACAGCTCGTTTCCTGCCGATTCCCGTGTCGACAACAGGACATGGACCACGAACCCTTCTCGGGATCGCAAGCACAAGATCGGCAGGACGATGCGTTCACTCGGCGTACTCCTTTGTATGCTTCTGCCCATTCAGGGACTTGCGGCCGCGGCGCCACACGCGGCCAGTTCCGCCTATTCGGAGATGGGCCTGCTCTACGTCGAGAACTTCGACACCCGCGAACTCGGATTCAATCTGCAGAACTGGTGCGCCACCCAGGACAGCCTGGGAATCGTCTACATCGGCAACACCAGCGGTCTGATCCAGTACGACGGCGACACGTGGCGAAGGGTCGAAGGACTCGGCTACGAGATCGTTCGCGCGCTCCATACCGATCGCGAGGGTCGCATCTGCGTGGGGTCCCGCATCGAGTTCGGCTTCCTCGAGGCCGACTCCATCGGCAACTCGAGCCTCCGCTCGCTCAGGGATCTTCTTCCAGAGGACGAGCGCGCCGAAGTGGAGATCCTGAGCATCATCGAAACCGACCGCGGCGTGTTCTTTCAGGGCCGCGAGGCCATCTTTCTCTGGTCCGAAAACTCGGACTCGCTGAAGGTCTTCCATCCCGACGAGAAGTTCCGGGGGCTCTGGGCGATCGACGGGCGACTCTACACGCGCCAACGGGAACAGGGGCTCATGGCCCTGGGGAGCGACGACCGATTCCATCCCGTACCCGGCGGCGAGTTCTTCGCCGACAAGGCCGTGACGACGGTGCTGCCCGGCCCCGGCGACACCCTGTTGGTGGGCAGCGACGACGACGGCCTCCTGCGCTACGACGGCACGAGCTTCACGCCGTTCAGCGAGGCGCTGGCCGAACGCATCAAGGAAGCGAAGATCTACGAGGCGGGCCTCCTGGCCGACGGCAACATCGCGCTCGGCACCCTGCGTCAGGGCGTCCTGCTGTTGAGTCCGACGGGCGAGCTGCTCACGGTGCAGGACAAGTCCGTCGGTCTCATCGACAACATGGTGCTGGGGCTCTTCTCCGATCGTCAGGACGGCCTCTGGGTGCTCACCGACAACGGTGTCTCGCGTCTGGAGATGCCCGGCGAGCTGAGCCACTTCAACGAGAAGCTGGGATTGCAGGGATCGGTGGAGGCCCTGGCGCGGCACGAGGGCCGAATGCACGCGGCCACGTCCTGGGGCTTCTATCGCGCGACGATATTGGAGGACGGCCGCTTCGGGTTCGAGGCCGTGGAGGGCGTCGCCACCCAGTGCTGGGCGCTCGAGAGCACGGAGCAGGGCCTTCTCGGCGGGTGCAACGACGGCCTGTTCCTGATCGACGGAAGCAAGGCCGAAGAGATCATCGAGAAGATCTCGGTGCGCTCCATCACCCGCTCCCTTTTCGATCCGGGCCTGTATCTGGTGTCCCACGACGAGGGCGTGGACCTGTTGCGCCACAAGAACGGCGAGTGGGCCTCCAGCGGTCGACTGCCGGAGATCGAGGAGTCCGTGCGCATCGCCAGGCAGGACAGCGACGGATGCATCCTCCTCACCTATCCCCACGACCGCGGCACGATACTGGCCTTCGGAGAGGGATACGACAAGCCGCCGACCCTGCGCGTGGAGCTGGGACCCGAGCAGGGCGCCAGCGAGGACTGGAGCCTCGCCCTGTTCGACGTGGACGACCACGTCACGGTCGGCAGCCAGATCGGTCTGCTGCGATGCAATCGCGACTCGATCATGGCCGGGTCCGCCTTTCCGCTGGAGCCGGATACCACCTTCGGCGTGATCTTCGCCGACAGCAGCCGCGACGTGATCCATCTCGGTCAGGACGCCCACGGCAATGCCTGGATGTACGCCGGCTGGGACGTCGGTCTCGCCCGCAAGAGCGAGGAGGGCGGCTACGAATGGCAACCGGACGTGCTGCGCCGCATGCCGGCCGTCGGCACGACGGTGCTGCTGCCCGAGGCCGACGGCGTGCTCTGGTCCGGCAACAACTACGGTCTGGTGCGCTACGATCCGAATCAGCCCAAGCGGCGCGTGGACGACTACCCGGCGCTGGTCCGTCAGGTCACGGTGGTCGGCAGCGACTCGCTGCTGTTCGCGGGTACGCCGCGACCCGACCTGATGAATCCCGACTTCACCTCGGACCTCAACGCCCTGCGCTTCCGGTTCGCGGCGGCGAGCCTGGACGACCCCGCGCGCACGAGCTTCCAGTATTTCCTCGAAGGGTACGACGAGGGTTGGTCGGAAGAGACTCTCGAGAAGGAGAAGCTCTACACCAACCTGCCCGGCGGGAAGTACCAGTTCCGGGTGAAGGCCTATGACGTCTACGGCACGGAGAGCGCGGAGGCCGTCTACGCGTTCACGATCAAGTTGCCCTGGTACCAGCAGTGGTGGGCGATGGGGGCCGGCGGGCTGATACTGCTGGCCTCGGTCTGGCTGCTCGCGGCGAGCCTGAACCGCTACCGCATGGGGCGCCTGGAGCACCGGGTCAAAGAGCGCACCTCCCAGCTCGTGAAGATGGTGGGAGAGCTGCAGTCCTCGCAGCACGAGGCGGAGCTCGCGCGTCGGGAGGCGGAGGCGGCCACCGAGGCCAAGAGCGAGTTCCTGGCCACCATGAGCCATGAGATCCGCACGCCCATGAACGGTATCATCGGCATGGCGCAGCTCCTGCTCGACTCCGGGCCGAAGCCCGAGAACCAGGAGTACCTGGAGATCATCCGCAGCTCGGGCGACGCGTTGCTCGTGATCATCAACGACATCCTCGACTTCTCGAAGATCGAGGCGGGCCAGTTCGAACTGCTCTCCGAGCCCTTCGAACTGAGAGAGGTCGTGGAGGAGGCGCTCGACCTCATCTCCCTCAAGGTGGCCGAGAAGCGCCTCGAGCTCTCCTGCCTCATGGAGCCCGGCCTGCCCCGCACGCTCATGGGCGACGGTCAGCGTCTGCGGCAGATCCTGATCAACCTGCTCTCCAACGCCGTCAAGTTCACGGAGATGGGCGAGGTCGCGGTGAGGGTGGAGGCGCAGGCGCTGCCGGCGAACCGCACCGAGGTGCGCTTCAGCGTGCGCGACACCGGCATCGGCATCGGCGAGTCCGGGCGCAAGCGCCTGTTCAAGTCGTTCAGCCAGGTCGACGGCTCGACCTCCCGCAAGTACGGCGGCACGGGCCTGGGCCTGGCGATCAGCAAGCAGCTCGCCGAGCTCATGGGCGGCCGGGTCTGGGTGGAGAGCGAGGAGGGCCGAGGCTCGACCTTCCACTTCTGCATCCGTGTTCCCGTGGCGGACACGGCGACCGGCGAGCCCGAACCGCAGGAGTTCGCCGGGCGGCGCGCGCTCCTGGTGGAGGACAACGCCTCCAGCCGGGTGGCGATGCTCACGCAGCTTCGCGAACTGGGCCTGGACGTCCACTCCGCCACGAGCTGTGAGGAAGCGCGTTCCCAGATGGAGGACGATACCCGCTGGGACCTGGTGTTCGTGGACGACGACCTCGGCGGACTCGACCGCGGCAACTGCGCGCGGAAGGCCATGGAGGCCTTGCGCGAACGCAATCTCCCCGTCGTGCTGATGCAGAGCGTGCCCAGCTACAACGAGGAGGATCAAGGCACCTTCTCGGCCGTGCTCGCGAAACCCTGCAAGGAGAGCCAGCTCCGGCAGATCTTGAGCCTCGTGCTCTCGGAGCCGGAGTGCGCGACGATCGACGATCTCGGCGCCAAGCCCCTGCCCAAGCCGGATCCGGTAACCGCCTCCGAGGCCGAGGGCACGGTGTTCGGCATTCGCATCCTGCTCGCCGAGGACAACGCCGTGAACCAGAAGGTCGCCCTGAGCATGCTTCGCCGCCTCGGCCTGCGCGCCGACGTCGCCGAGAACGGGCTCCTCGCGCTGCAGCGCATGCGCGAGCAGGACTACGACCTCGTGCTCATGGACATGCAGATGCCCGAGATGGACGGCCTCGAAGCCACCCGCCGGATCCGGGACGAGTTCCCCGCGGATCAGCAGCCGCGCATCATCGCCGTGACGGCCAACGCCATGAAGGGCGACAGGGAACGTTGCATCGAGGTGGGGATGGACGACTACATCAGCAAGCCCCTGCGCAAGGAAGACCTGCAGGCCGCGCTTCAGCGGGCCGGACTCCTGGCTCGACGCTAGCTCCCGAAATCAGATGAGGATCAAGGTGACGGCGCCCGCCACGGCGACGAGCGTGCCGGCGATCGCGCGCGGACCGACCCGCTCCCCGAACACGTAGCGACCGATCGGCAGCATGAAGATGGGGGGCAGCGCCATCAGGGTGCTCGCCGGCCCCATCTCCGCGTGGGCGATCGCCACCAGCGAGAGCCAGACACCGAGGACCGGGCCGAACAGCGTGCCGCCGCCCACCTGGCCGAGGGCGCGGAGGTCGCGGCGCATGGCGACGAGGCTGCGGCCGGCCTGGCCCTGGAGGAGTGCCAGGACCCAGATCGTTCCGGCCGCCGAGAGCGTGCGCGCCAGGTGCGCCGAGAGCGCGGGCAGCTCCGCGCTCATGCCCTCCCTGGCCAGGATGAGGCCGAGGGCCTGCCCCGTGGCGCCGCCGAGGCCCATGAGCACGCCCGTCCAGCCGAGGCGCACGCCCTTGCGGGGGCCCTCCTGCTTCTCGGTGAGCACCCAGGCCACGCCGCCCAGCGTGGCCGCCATGGCCGCGAGCTGCGCGGGTCTCAGCATCTCCCCGAAGAACAGCAGGGCCAGCAGCGCCGAGATCATGGGGTAGGTGCTGTAGAGCAGCATGGTGAGACGGGGGCCGATCAGCACGAAGGAGCGGAACAGGCAGGCGTCGCCCAGCACGAGACCCACGACGCCGGAGGAGCCCAGCCAGAGCCAGGCCCCCATGTCCATCGCCGGCATGATCCGGCCGAGAAGGACCAGGTGGAGGATCAGCAGCAGGGGAGAGGCGAGCAGCAGGCGGTTCCGGTTCACCACCTGCGAGCCCACCCTCCGGCCCGCGAGGGCGAAGAAGGTGGGCCCGATGGTGAAGCCGATGCTCGTGCCGATCGCGGCGAGCTCTCCGAGGTGGGTCACGGCCCGCTAGCGCTCGGGGACTTCGCGGATGACGTCCAGCAGCGTGCCGTCCACCCACTTCACCGCGCCGACGATCTTGTCGCCGAGCTCCGGCTTCGCGGGCTTGCCGCCGCAGAGGCCCTCCACCTCGGCCTGGATCTCCTCGATGGGGCGCACCGGCAGGCCCGCGGCCAGGGCGGCGGCCTTGAGGTCGTCGCGGCGCGGATTGATGGCGATGCCCCGCTCGCAGATGATCACGTCGATGAGCTCGCCCGGCCCGCAGAAGGTGGTGACCTCGTCCACGAGCACGGGAATGCGATCGCGGAAAGAGGGGATGGGCAGTATCGTAACCTTCGCGAAGAGACAGTTTTGCCAGCCGCCGATGCCATGCAACATCAAGCCGTCGGAGTGGGTGACCACGTTCGCGTTGAAGTTCGTGTCCACCTCGGTGGCGCCCAGGACGACGAAGTCCACCAGCGATGCGAAGTTGCCCTTGCCGTGCCAGTTGTAGCTGGTGAAGGGGCTGGTGGGCACGTGGTTGGCGTTCTCGCGCATGGAGCGGACGCCCTCCAGATCGAAGGTCTGGCCGTCCAGGATGGCGCCGATGAGGCCCTCCTCGAGCATCTCCACCAGGTACTTGGTCGAGCCGCCGCGCATGAAGGCCGCCTTGTAGCCGTCCTCCTTCATCATCTCCTTCAGGTAGATGGCGGTGGCCAGCGCGGTGCCGCCGGCGCCGGCCTGCATGGAGAAGCCGTCGCGGTAGAGCTCCGTTGAGCGGATGAAGCGCGCGGTGAGCTCGGCGATGAGCAGGCGGTCGGGGCTCTTCGTGAGCACCGTCGTGCCGCTGACGATCTTGCTCGGGTCGCCCACCTGGTCCATCTCGACGACCATGTCGACGTTGTTGCCCTGGATCTGCCAGGGGAGGCAGGGGAAGGGCACTAGATGATCGGTGACCACGATCACCTTGTCGGCGTAGAGGCTGTCCACGAGGCCGAAGTTGAGGCTGCCGCAGGCGCTGGGTCCGCGGTCGCCGGTGCAGTTGCCGAAGGCGTCGGCCGTGGGAGCGGCGATGATGGCGATGTCGATGTGCACCTCGCCGTCCTGCACCGCCTGCCAGCGCCCGCCGTGGCTGCGCAGCACCGCGGCGCCGTTCATGTGCCCGTGGCTCGCGTGGCGGCCCAGGGGGCCGTTCAGGCTGCCCTCCACGCGGCGCACGACGCCGTTCTTCTGGTGTTCGATGATGGGTTCGTGGCAGGGAAAGCTGGCGCTGGGGAACCACACCAGGTCCTTCACGCCCATCTCGGCCGCCGCGTCGAACACCTGGTTCATCACCAGGTCGCCGTTGCGGAAGTGGTGATGGTTGCTGATCGTCATGCCGTCGCGCAGGCCGGCCCGCTCGAGCGCCTCGCGCAGGCTGCCCACGCGCTTGTCGCCGCTCATGGGGTAGTCGCCGCACTGACGGATCGGCGGCGCGGCCTTGCGGCTCTCGGGGTGGTAGGCGCCGACGCCCTGGTAGGGGGTCTGGGGGACACCGTTGATCTCAGTGGGCACCATGCGGCCCGCAGCGTTCTTCACCATGTCGCTCACGACGTCACCTCCTCGGCATCGCGCCAGTCCGATTTCAGGATTCCCGTGGCCAGGGCCAGTTCCACCGTGTGCTCGGCCCGCTTCACCACCGGCGGGTCGATCATCTTGCTGCCCAGGCTCACCACGCCGAGGCCCGCGGCCTCGGCGGCCTCGAAGGCCTTCACGATCTTGCAGGCCCTGCTTACTTCCGTGGTCGTGGGTGCAAACGCTGAGTGCACCACGCCGATCTGGCGCGGGTGGATGCAGCCCTTGCCGTCGAAGCCGAGCTGCTTGGCCTCGAGCACGCTCGCGCGCAGGCCGGCCTCGTCGGCCACGTCGCTGAAGACGGTATCGATGGGCTGCACGCCCGCGGCGCGCGCCGCGTTGATGACCTGGCCGCGCAGCCAGAGGCTCTCCTCGCCGCTCTTGGTGCGCTGCACGCCGATGTCGGCGGTGTAGTCCTCGAGTCCGATGGCCAGGGAAACGATGTTCTCGCTGGCGCGCGCGATCTCGAGGGCCTTCAGGCCGCCGAGGGCGCTCTCGATGATGGGCATGAGCCACACCGGCTCGCTGCGCCCGCAGGCGGCGGTCAGCTCGGCGATGCGCGCGTCGACGGCGCGCACCTGCTCGGGGTCCTCGACCTTGGGAACCAGGATCAGCTGCGCGCCGTGGGGGATCAGCCAGGCGAGATCCTCCAGACCCATCTCGCCCTGGTTGATGCGCACCATGAGCTCGGCGCCGCCGAAGTCGACGGCGCGGAGCGCGTTGCGCACGATGCAGCGGGCCGCGTCCTTCTCGGCGGGAGCGACGGCGTCTTCCAGGTCGAGGATCACCGCGTCCGGGCCATGCAGACCGGCGTTGACGAAGAGCTTGGGCTGGCTGCCCGGCAGGTAGAGACGGCTGCGGCGGAAGCGGTCGCGGGCCGAGGGCTCGGGCTTCACGCGCAGCTCGGGCAGCAGTTCCTTCTCGCCGCCGCCGGCCCGGCGCACGACGTTCTCCAGCCGCGCGTCGATGACGAAGGGCAGCGCGCCGGCGTCCTCCACCTCGAGGACGCAGTGCTCGACGCCGAGGGCGGCAAGGCCCGCGGCGAGCTGGGAGCGAATCGAGGCGCCGTACATGGTCTCGACTTTGGAGCGCGCGGAGATCTCCACCCCGCCGCTCTCGCGGATCTCGATCGACATCCAGCAGTCGGAGCGCAGCTTCGCGCCGCGGCTGCCGGATTCGGCTTTACCGGTGGTCGTCATCGTTCGTCGTCCCCTTCTTGCTGATGAGGTCGGCGGGCGGCTCTCCGCACCGGCGGGACGCCCGCGCTGACCGCGATAATGTGCGATCATCGGGTCCTGATTGCAATGCTAGTCGAAGGGCCTGAACCGAATCGCCTGCCCGCCGCCGGGCGCGAGCTTCAGGGCGAGCGTCTCCCCATGCTTCACGGTGCGGGTATCGATCTCCACCCGATCCGGCGCCGTCTCCCAGTGAGCGCCATCACCGTCGCGATAGATCGTGACCTCGTAGCTGCGATCCTTCTCCAGGAAATCCAGGGGCAGATCGAGGCTGCGCCCCTCCTTGTCGGTCACCACGCCGGCCCACCACGCATCACCACTGCGCCGCAGCACGCCCGCATAGTCGCCGATGACGCCGAGAGGCGCCCGGGTCTCGTCCCAGGTGGTGGGCAGGTCCTCGACGAAGGCGAAGGCGGGGTTCCCTTCGTAGTTCTCCGGCAGGTCGGCGGCCATCTGCAGCGGGCTGTAGAGCAGCACCATCAGGGCGAGCTGCTTGGCGACGGTGGTGTGCACCCTGTGATCCGGCCGGTAGCGGTCGAAGAGCACGTCGAAGATGCCCGCCGTGTAGTCCGCCGGTCCGGCCAGCATGCGCGTGAAGGGGAGAATCGTCGCGTGCTCGGGCGGGTTACCATCGCTCCAGGCGTTGTACTCGGTGCCGCGCACGCCCTCGCGGGTCATCATGTTCGGCCAGGTGCGGCTGATGCCGGTGGGCTTGATCGGTTCGTGGGCGTCCAGCGTGATCCGGTGCGCGGCGGCGCGCTCGACGACGTGGCGGTAGTGGCGCACCATCCATTGACCATGATGGTGATGCCCGCGCGGGTAGATGCCGCCCGCGTAGCCCGTCTTGATGGCGTGGATCCCGTTCGACGTGTAGAGCGAGAACGCCCGCTCGAGCTGCTTCTCGTAGCTGGGCACGTCGCCGCCGGTCTCGTGGTGGCCGATCAGCGCCACGCCCTTCTCGCGGGCGTAGGCGGCCACGGCGGGCAGGTCGAAGTCGCCGTAGGGGGTGACGAAGTCGAAGGCGTCCTTGCCGCCCCAGTTCTCCCAGCCCGTGTTCCAGCCCTCGATCAGAAGTCCGCCGACATTGTGTGCCGCCGCGAAATCGATATGGCGCGTCGCGTTCTCGGTGGTGGCGCCGTGCTCGGGTCCCTGGTGCCAGGTCTCCTTGCGGATGTGCATGCCCCACCAGATGCCCATGTAGGTCATCGGTTTGATCCAGCTCGTGTCCTCGATGGCGCAGGGCTCGTTGAGGTTGAGGATGAGAGAGCTCTCGACGAGTTCGCCCGGCGTGTCCGCGATCTGGATCGTGCGCCAGGGCGTCTCGAACGGAATGCGCGTGCGCACCTTGTCGCCGTTCGGCCAGGGGACGAGATCGCATTCGAGTGTGCCGGGCTCGGCGCGCAGCGCGGCCAGGGTCATGCCGGCGTAGTCGGTGAGGTTCGCCTCGTGGAGCGAAACCACAGTGCCGTTCTCGAGCTCCAGGGTGATCGGCGTGTTCGCCGCGCCCAGTTCGTCCAGCGGCATGCGGCGATAGAGTTGCTCGTAGCTGTCGTAGTTGGCGGGAATGGACCAGGTGACGGGGTTGCCGGGAAAGCGGAATCGCGTCATCTCCGAGACGATGACCCGCTCCTCGTCCGCGGGCTCGAGGAGACGGTAGCGGAAGGCGACGCCGTCGTCGTAGGCGCGGAACAGCAGGTCGATGCGCCGGTCATCCTTCGCGCAGTGAACGACCAGCTCCCGGCAGTGGTTGCGAATCTCCGAGTGCTCGCCCCAGACCGGTCGCCAGGTCTCGTCGATCTCGCGCTGCTCGGCGCCCAGTATCTCCAGGCCCTCGTGAAGCGGCGGCCGATTCTTGAAGCGGAAGCCCAGGCGGGATGGGAGAAGTATCGCCTCGCCGTCGCGATGCACGCTGTAGCCGAGCCCGCCGTCGACGCGTTCGAGTTGGATGCGCGTGCGCCCGTCGGGGGACTCCACGCCGGAGATCCGGGGGAAGTCGGTGCATGCCGGACCGACGATGATCAACAGGATGAGAAGAGCCGCGAGCGCTGCGGTGCGGAGCATCGTTCTCCCTTAGGGCAGCAAAACCATCTTCCCCGTCTCGCCGCCCGCGGACGTGTGAATGCGGTACAGGTAGACGCCGGCCGGCAGTGCGCGGCCCCGTTCGTCGACGGCGTTCCAGTTCAGGTTCACGGAACCCGCCTCGCGCCAACCCTCGTCGAGCACCGCCAGGCGACGACCCCGCAGGTCGTGCACGCTCACGCGCAGGTGCGTCGCCTCGGCCAGTGTGAAGCCGATCGTGGTCTTCGGATTGAAGGGCGACGGCCACGCGGCGTGCTTCGACACCAGCGCCGGGAGCTCCGGAACATCGGTGGGGCTGCCCACGAGGTCGAAGATGCCGCTGGAAATGCTGATGATCGTCAGGTCGCCGGGGTCGGTCATCGTGCCCGAGAACGTGCCCACGAAACCGTACTCGTCCACCTGGGTCACGTCGATGCCGCCCGTGGTGCCGAAGAACTTCTGGTCGGCCTGCAGGTCGGAGATGAAGGTCGCCATGTCGGCGCCCTCCTCGGGAATCGAGAAGTTGGAGATGTTGTCCAGGAAGGCGAAGCTGATCATGTAGTCGGTCAGGTCGATGCCGTAGTGGCCCGGGCTGAAACTGCCCGCGGCGGTGCGGATGAACAGGGCGCCCATGTCGACCGTGTCGTCCGCGTTGAGCAGCGCGCCGTAGGCCCAGGCGGTGAGCGTGTCGGCCCGCGTTTCGAGTCGGCCGCCGGCGCTCAGGGTCTGGCCGGGCTCCCAGCCGATGCCCGGGTCGAGGATGACGCCGGTGATGTCGTGGGTGCCGTCGTAGGAGCCGAAGGGCCACTGGTCGTAGTCGAAGGCGTAGTGGCCCTCGTAGTAGGTGGCGAGAACCTGATCCTGGGCGACCGCGACGTTCGCCATCAACAGAACGGCCACTGCGGCGATGATGATCCTGACGATGCTCATGCTTCCCTCCTGGCTGTCGGTTCGGTATCCCACACTATATCAGGGAATGGCGTCCGGAGCCAGGATCTCCAGGTCCGCGAGGCGGGGCGGGCGGAGGTTGGCCCCGTAGGCCTCGTTGATCGCCTCGATGAAGTGGCGTGCGATCACCGCATGGCCGAAGCTCGAGGGATGCACGCCGTCCAGGCTGAACAGCCCCCCGGAGATGAACTCCGTGCTCAGATGCACGCCGTCGTAGGTCACGCCGTGCACCGCGGCGTCGGCCAGGTGCGCGTGGGCATCCATGACGGGAATGCCGCGGGCGGCGGTGAGGGTGTCGATGACGGTGTTGTAGCCCGCCGTCAGCTCGGCGAGGGTCGCCACCTCCTCGGCCACGAGCGTGAGCTCGCCGCTCAGGGGCTCGCCCGCGCGGGGCAGGAGTTCGGGCTGCGCGGCGGCGGCCTGGGCGGAGTCGAGGCCCGTGTCCGCCATGATCCGGAGGATCGCGGAGTCCAGGTCGAGTCCGAGGCCCTCGTCGAGCGCGTCGCTGGCCTCGAGCAGCACCAGGTCGCCTTCGGCGAGCAGCGGCCTCTCTTCGGCCATCAGGGGAATCGGCTCGCCGGTGTCGGGGTCGAGAAGGGCCTCGCCTTCGTCGTCGACGGCGTACCAGTGGAGGGTCGTGAAGAAGGGGACGGAGGTGACCTCCGGCACGGTGGCCACGACGATGCCGACGTCCGGCAGGGCCGCGAGCAGCAGGTCGAGGATCCCGGCGTAGAAGATCTCGAGGAACTCCGCGGAGTAGAAGGCCAGGCCCTCGCCGCGGGCGGCGGGCAGGAGGATCTCGTTGTTGCCGATCCAGAGCGTGACGAAGCTGGGCTCGAGCAGGATCGCCTGTTCGACGGCGGTCATGTCGGCGGTGGCGCCGCCCTGGGTCGTCCAGTCGATCGTCCGATTGCGCAGGACGACGTCGAAGTAGGCGTTCTCCTCGCCGGCCAGGATGGCGGTGTAGCAGTCGTCGGCGGTGAGCGTGTGGGCGAGATCGTAGGCCACGGAGCCGGGGATGGCGAGGTTGTGGTAGGGGCCGGGGCGATCCGGCTCGAGCAGGAGCTGCTCGTAGTGGGTGATGCCCGCGGGCCAGGGAACGTTCTCGAGCGAGGCGCCGTCCTCGTCGAAGGCCAGATACAGATGGCCCTTGGCGTCGGGCCCTTCGAGCTCGGTGCCGAAGAAGCCGGGGTCGGCGACGCGGGGGAGTGCGTACTCGTCCACCTGCATCGCGCGGGCGAGCAGCGCCGTCCAGCCCTGCGTCTGGGTGGATTCGTAGAGCGCGCCGGACTGGTAGCCCGCCGAGATGCTGTTGCCCAGGGCCACGTAGCGGCTGAAGTTCGCACTCCCCTCGTCGAGCTGGTAGCCGTCGGGCGGCGCGGTCAGCCGCGCCTCTTCGGGCTCGAACAGCGAGCAGGCGGGCAACAGGATCAGCATCATGACCATGGGCAGGAGTCGCTTCATGGCAGCCTCCAGGTGAGCCCGATTCCCGCGAGGTGGGAGAAGCTGCGGTAGTCGCCGTTGAAGCCGTCGCGGTTGTCGCGCACCCGACGCTCGTCGACGAACAGGAGCATGTCGTAGAGATCGATGCTCAGGCTCGGCGTCAGCGCGAGGCCGAGGCCGAAGGAGAGGCCGCTGCGGTTCGCGTCGGGCAGCAGCGGTCCGGTGCTGGCGCTGGGCTGCGGGGAGAGGTCGCGGACGAAACCCGCGCGCAGCTCGAGGTCGGGGCGTGGGCGGTATTCCGTGCCGATGCGGAACTGGAGGCCGTCGTCCCAGTGTTCGGGGATCGTCTCGGACTCGGGTTCGTCCGAGTCGAACTCCAGGTGCAATGTCTCGAAGCGGGACCAGCCGATCCAGTCGAGGTTCGCCTCGATGAGCAGGTCGGGGCGCGGCGACCAGGCCAGCCCCATGCAGAAGAGCGGAGGGAGGGGAATCGACGTGCGCACGCCGCCGTTATCGGGCAGCGCGCTCGCGTAGTCATCGTAGGGCGTGAAGCGTGCCTGGCCGTTGAAGTCGAGGGAGGGGCCGGATTTGAAGAGCAGTCCGAGATCGAGGCCGCGCCCGAGATCGACGAGCAGCCCGAGATTCAGCGCGAGGGCTGGGTCGCCACTGCCCGTGATCGTCGCCTCGCCGAGATCGTGGTGGAAGACGCCCGAGCCGTCGTCGAAGCCCTCGACGATGCCGCGCCGCAGCTCCACCGAACTCAGGAAGAGATCGCAGCCCAGGCCGAGCATCACGCGCTCGCCGAGGCGAAGTGCGAGCGCGGCGCCGATGTCGTAGGTTCGCAGGTCGGTGAAGGTGGCGATCTCCCGACCGCCGAACTCGCGCGGATCGCTCCACTCGACGGCCAGGCCGTAGGGCGTGGTGAAGCCCAGGCCGAGGGTCGCCTTGCGGGACAGCGGCCAGGCGAGGAAGAGCTGGGGCAGGTAGAAGTCGTTCGGCACGAGGCGTTCGGTGCTGCCGTAGGCGGCTCCGGGCGCGGGTCCGGGGTCGCCGTGCCCGCTGAACTCGGTGCGTGGCTGGATCAGCGTGAGGCCCCCGGCGAGCTGGCGGCCTTCGCAGCGGCCGAGGGCGGCGGGGTTGTAGAAGAGCGCGGCGGGATCGTCGCTCGACACCACGAGGGCGCCGCCCATGGCCGAGGCGCGCGCGCCCATCTCCCAGATGGCGAAGCCGCCGGCGTGGGCTTGAAGAGGGAGGAGCAGCAGGCAGGCTGTCAGCAGAGAACGAAAGACGGGCATTGCGCCATGCTAAGCGCAATGCCCGTCCATATCAAGTCGAGCCCCGACGGACTACAGAAGGCCGCCCCGCTGGTAGATCTCGAGCTGCACCTTGCTGAAGGGCTCGCCCTGCAGCGTGCTGCCGTCGGCCCGGGTGATGACGCCCGTGGCCATGTCGACCTCGATCTCCTCGCCGTCGGCGATGTCGGTTTCCACCAGGTCCGCGCTCATGATCGGCATGCCCGCGTTGATGGCGTTGCGCTCGTAGATGGAGCCGTAGTTGCGCGCGATGATGATCGGCACGTCGAGCGCCTTGAAGCAGTCCACCGCCTGCTGACGGCTGCTGCCCGCGCCGAAGTTGCCGCCGGTCACGACGATGTCGCCGGGCGAAACCTTCTTCGCGAAGTCCTCCCAGCCCGCCAGGTTGTCGAAGGCGTACTGGCCCATCTCGTCGATGTCCGTGATGGCGAGGTAGCGATTGTGGAAGATCATGTCGGTGTCGATGTTGTCCTGCTTGATCACCCACACGCGGCCCTTGAGCTTGCTCGGCTTGTCGGCGTCGGCGGCGGTCGTGCCGCGCTCGGCCTTGGGCGTGGGCGCGCTGCCCAGCTCGAACAGCACCGCCTCGTCCGGCAGCGCCTCCTCGCTGGCGAGCACGCCGCTGACGGCGCTGGCCGCCACGGTGGAGGGGCTGGCCAGGTAGACCTCGCCCTTGCCCTGCTTGCCCGCGAAGTTGCGGTTACCGCTGGAGACGGTGATCTCCTCGGGCCCGTTCATGCCGATCTGCCCGGCCGCGCAGCCGCCGCAGCCCGCGTTGCCCACGAGCGCGCCGGACTCCTTGAAGATCTTCACGAGGCCCTCGTCGAGGGCCTGCTGCCAGATGCGGTCGGTGCTCGGCACGATCTTCAGCACGACGCCTGGCGCTACCTTGCGGCCCTTCAGCACCTCGGCGGCGGCGCGGAGGTCGCTGAGCCGGCCGTTGGTGCAGCTACCGATGAAGGCGGAGTCGATCTTGCGGCCGCCGATCTCGCTGATCGGGGCCGTGTCCTCGGGATGACCGGGACGCGCGGCCATGGGGGCGAGGCCGGTGAGGTCGATCTCGACCTCCTTGGCGTAGTCGGCGTCGGCGTCGGGGTACTGGGGAGTGAAGTCGCCCGCGCCCCGCTCGGCCGTGAAATCGAGCACGGCCTGGTTCGGGGGGAACAGCGCGATGATGGCGCCCATCTCGGTGGCCATGGAGGAGATGGTCACGCGCTCGTCCACGCCCAGGCTGTCCGCGAACTCGCCGTGGAACTCGGCGGCGTGGCCCAGCAGGCCGGCGGCGCCCAGCTCGCCCAGGATCCGCAGCACGATGTCCTTGGGCTTCGCCAGCGGGCCCGGCTGGCCGGTGAGGACGATCTTCACGGAGGGCGGGCAGCGGAACCAGGTGCGGCCGTGGGCCCAGACGTGGGCCATGTCCACGTCGCCGAGGCCCTGACCGAAGGCGCCCAGCGCGCCCACGATGTTGGCGTGGCTGTCCGTGGAAACCATGGTGCTGCCGGGGGTTACGAGCCCCGACTCAAGTGTTACATGAGTGCCGATGCCCTGGTCGATGTCGTAGACCTGCACGCCCTCCTTGCGGGCGAAGATCCGGCAGCGCTGCTGGTTGGCGGCGTATTGCTGGTCGCTGCCGGTGGGGTTGCAGTCGAAGGTGAAGAAGGTGCGGGAGGGGTCGTCGAGGCCGAGCCCGTTCTCCTCCAGGTTCTTCACCACGTTGGCGCCGCCGAAGTCGCGGGCGACGCGGACGTCCACGAGCAGGTCGACGATCTCGCCGGGCTGGGCGGGGGTGTCGGCGTGCGCGCTCAGAATCTTCTCGATCATGGTCTGGCCCATGGTTGCCTCCTGGTTTATTGCAGCCCTGGTTTGACGAAAACAAGGAAGCGCAGACGGTCGCCGGCGGCAAGGAGAAAGCGCTTTCGGCCAAACGAAAAAGACCCCGGGCGTCGGCCCGGGGTCGGTGCGATCGAGCGATGTCGAGCGGTTAGCCCTCTACCGCAACTTCCTTGGGATCGCTTTCCCAGAGCCCGTGCTTGGTGCAGTAGGCCATGGCGTGCAGGTTCATCTTGGACCCGCTGGGGACCACGTTGAAGGTCACCGCGGCGTTGCCCTTGGCGCCGTCGCCGCCGAGCATGCCGGCCAGGAAGTAGCTCTCGGCGAGCAGGGTCTGCCCGTTCCAGAGCTGCACGTACTTGATGTAGTGGTCGTGGTCGTCGGGGTGGGTGTACTCGTGGCCCACGCGCACGGTCACCGGAAAGATCTCCCCGGCGGTCGCGTTCGAGTCGCAGTGAAGGAACGGCGAGTGGCGATCGATGAAGTCCTTCTTCGCCTCCTTCTCCACGGTGTCGATGTCCACGTAGCGATTTACCTTCGGCATTGTTTTCCTCCCTGTACGGGTTGCTGCTTGGAATGAAGGCGGCGGTTGCCGCCCGCTGAAAAAAACTGTCAGCCGACGATGTCCTCGCCGCCGTCGACGCCGATCACGTTGCCCGTGATCCAGTTGCCGCCGGGGCCGGACAGCGCCACCACGGCGGCGGCCACGTCCTCGGGGGTCGTGAGACGGCCCGCCGGATTGCGAAGCTTGGCCAGTTCGATGATCCGCTCGTTGCCCGGGATGAGACGCAGAGCGGGGGTGTCCGTGACCCCGGCCCGCAGGGCGTTCGCGGTGATTCCATGGGGGGCGAGTTCCATCGCCATCTGTCGCGTATGGCTCTCGAGCGCCGCCTTGGCGGCGCTGACCGCTCCGTAGCTGGGCATCACGCGGGCGCCGCCGGAGCTGGTCATGCTGAACACGCGGCCGCCCTTGCCGAGCAGACCCGCGGCCAGCAGATCCTGGGCCCAGTAGACGAGGCTGTGCGCCATCACGTCCAGGGTCATCTCCAGGCGGTCGCGGCGCATGGTGTTCCCCTCTTCCTCCGTGGGAAAGAAGGGGAGCAGGGAGCCGAAGGCGAGGCTGTGCAGCAGCACCTTTACGCCGTCGACGCCGGCGGCCTTGAGCTGGCCGATGAGCTCGTCGCGCTTCTCCTGGCTGGAGGCGTTCACGTTGAAGAAGAGCGCGCGGCGACCAGTCTGTTCGATCTCCTCAACCAGCGCGTGGACCTTCGGCATCGTCGCCTTGCGGTCGAGGTGGATGCCGACGATGTGGCATCCGTTCCGGGCCAGCTCCAGCGCGCAGGCGGCGCCGAAGCCGCTCGAAGCGCCGAGTATGACGGCCCACTGGTCCTTCAGGGCTGGGTTGGGCATGGATTCCTCCGTGAGGGGTTCCGGCAGAACTAACACGATGTGGCGGGGGGCGTCAACGGGCCGTGGAACCTGAGATCCGGACCCGGGACTTGCCTTTGCTCTCCTGCTTGCGGGACGACGGCATCGCAGAGGCAATCGCGAAGCTTCTCTCCGGTGTCCGGGCGGGCGCATGGGCTCATGCGTAATTCGAGCCCATGTGAAGCTGCTATTGATTTCTCCGCTCCCCCGGCTTCAATATATCCCTCATGAACGACCCCATCCTGCTTCATACCGATGTGAGCGGCCTCGCCCACGACACGGGACAAGGCCACCCCGAGCGTTCCGATCGCCTGCGCGCCCTCGAGTCGGTGTTCGAGCGTCTCGATCCCGCCCGCTTCGTCCGCGTGACCGAAGCCCCCGCGGCCACCGAGGCCCAGCTCCTCGCCGTGCACACGCAGGGCCATTTCGATCGCGTCCGCGCCGGCTGCGAGGCGGGGCCCGGCTACCTCGATCCCGACACCCACGTGGCCCCCGCGAGCTGGGACGCCGCCCTGCGCGCCGCCGGCGGCGCGGTGGACGCGGCCCTGCGGGTCGCCCGCGGCGAGGCCCGGCGCGCGTTCTGCGCCCTGCGTCCGCCCGGGCACCACGCCGAGAGCGGCCGCTCCATGGGCTTCTGCCTGTTCGACAACGTGGCCGTGGCCGCGCGCGCGCTCCAGGAGCAGGGGCACGCGGCGAAGGTGGCGATCGTCGACTTCGACGTGCACCACGGCAACGGCACCCAGGAGATCTTCTGGGAGGATCC
>CAYNQX010000028.1:0-21959 GCA_964399495.1 uncultured bacterium | reverse complement strand
TCGGGCGGGAGTTCACGCTGAACCGTCCCCTGACTCCGGGCAGCGGCGACGAGCAGCTGATCCACTGGGTCGAGGGCGAGCTCTCCGAGCATCTGCGGGGCTTTGCGCCGGACTTCCTGCTGCTCTCGGCGGGCTTCGACGCCCACGCGGACGATCCCTTGGCCCAGCTCACGGTGAGCACGGAGGGCTACCGCAGCATCAGCAGGACGTTCGCCGCCCTGGCCGACGAGCTCTGCGCGGGCCGACTCGTCTCGGTGCTCGAGGGGGGCTACGACCTCGGCGCGCTCGCCGATTCGGTGGCGGCCCATCTGGAGGCCCTGGCGGGCTGATCTTGCCGAAACGCCGTTCCTCTGCTATCTTGCGCGCCTGAAACGGAATCCCAACGACAAGCCACGAGGATAGTCATGAAGATCATCGCCACCCAGGTCCGCGTCGGTCAGGTCCACCTGATCGACGGAGAGCTATTCAAAGTGACCGGCATGAACCACGTCACGCCCGGCAAGGGGCCGGCCCACGTGCAGGTGAAGATGAAGAACCTGCAGTCCGGCTCCAACAAGGAACTCCGCTACTCCTCGGGCGACAAGGTCGAGAAGGTGGACGTACTCTCGCGCAAGATGACCTACAGCTACATGGACGGCTCGGACTACGTGTTCATGGACGACGAGACCTTCGAGCAGACCCAGATGCCCGGCGACCTCATCGAGGACGCCAAGCTCTACCTGGTCGAGAACACCACCGTGGACGTGCAGACCTTCGAGGGCCGCGTGATCGGCCTGGAGCTGCCCAAGGTGGTCGTGATGACCATCGTGGAGACCCCGCCCGAGGTGAAGGGGGCCACCGCCACGGCCCAGACCAAACCCGCCACCTGCGAGACTGGCCTCGTCGTGACGGTGCCCGGCTTCGTCGCCAACGGCACGCAGATCCGTGTGGACACGGCCACGGGCAAGTACCTCGAGCGCGCCTAGGTTCTCCGTCCTAGCCGCTTGATATCAGCGAAATTGCGCTACAGAGGGCTCAAGTGAATATTTTCACAAAACAGCGCCCCGGCCGTTGACTTCGGCCGGGGCGCTGCCTTATTTGCCGGTTATCGGGACATCGCGGTCCGAATAGTGGCGTAGGTGACCAGGAGGGCATCATGGCGAAGAAGGGCGACAAGAAGGCGGCGCTCCGCAGGGCGGCGCTGGAATACCACGACGGTGAGCGCAAGGGCAAGATCGAGGTGGTCTCCTCCAAGCCCTGCCTGACCCAGCGCGACCTCTCCCTGGCCTACACGCCCGGCGTGGCCGAGCCCTGTCTCGAGATCGCCGCCGACCCGGCCGCCGCGCGGCTCTACACGGCCAAGGGCAATCTCGTGGCCGTCGTGAGCAACGGCACCGCGGTGCTGGGCCTGGGGAACATCGGCGCCATGGCCGGCAAGCCGGTGATGGAGGGCAAGGGCGTCCTCTTCAAGCGCTTCGCCGACATCGACGTGTTCGACATCGAGCTCGACCTCACCGATCCCGACGCCATCGTCGACACGGTGAAGGCCATGGAGCCCACCTTCGGCGGCATCAACCTCGAGGACATCAAGGCTCCCGAGTGCTTCTACATCGAGGAGCGGCTCAAGGCCGAGACCGGCATTCCCGTGTTCCACGACGACCAGCACGGCACCGCCATCATCTCCGGCGCGGCGCTCATCAACGCGGTGGAGATCGTCGAGAAGGAGCTGTCAGACATCAAGGTGGTGTTCAGCGGCGCCGGCGCGGCGGGCATCGCCTGCGCGGACTTCTACGTGTCCCTGGGCGTGAACCCCGACAACGTGCTGATGGTGGACAGCAAGGGCGTGCTCTGGAACGGCCGCGGCGACGAGGGCAGGAACAAGTACAAGGACAAGTACTACCGCGACACCGACGCCCGCGACCTCGCCGACGCCATGCGCGGCGCCGACGCCTTCTGCGGCGTGTCGATAAAGGACATCCTCACCCAGGACATGGTGAAGAGCATGGCCGACCGGCCGATCATCTTCGCCATGGCCAACCCGGATCCCGAGATCACCTATCCCGACGCCGTGGCCGTGCGCCCCGACTGCATCATGGCCACCGGCCGCAGCGACTACCCCAATCAGGTGAACAACGTCCTGGGCTTCCCCTTCATCTTCCGCGGCGCGCTGGACGTCGAGGCCACCGCCATCAACGAGGAGATGAAACGCGCCGCCGCCTACTCCCTGGCGCGCCTGGCCAAGGAGGAGGTGCCGGACTCCGTGAAGCGGGCCTACGGCGACCAGGACATCAGCTTCGGCCCCGAGTACATCATCCCGAAGCCCTTCGACCCCCGCGTGCTGGTGTGGGAATCCTGCGCCGTCGCCGAGGCGGCCATGGCCAGCGGCGTGGCGCAGAAGGAGATCGACCTCGATGAGTACCGCGAGCAGCTCCTGGCCAAGCTCGACTGGTCCCGCGAGGTCATGCGCAAGTTCCACGTGCTGGCCAAGCGCGACCCGAAGCGCATCGTGTTCCCCGAGGGAACCCACGACAAGATCATCTGGGCCGCCAGCGAGATCGCCCGCGAGGGAATCGCGCGCCCGGTGCTGCTGGGCAAGGAGAACGAGGTCCGCGCCCGTTTCGAGGAGCTGCACCACGAGCACGAGGGGATCGAGGTGGTGGAGCCGAAGAGCTGGCCCCGCCTGGACGACTACGTGGGCGACTACTACCGGCTGAGGCAGCGCAAGGGCGTGACGCAGGGCCAGGCCCGCTCCGAGCTGCGCAATCCCTTCACCTTCGGCACGATGATGGTGAAGAGCGGCGACGTCGACGGCATGGTGGCCGGCGTGAGCGTCAACTATCCCGAGGTGCTGCGTCCGGCCCTGCAGGTGATCGGCCCGCGCAAGGGCGGACGTCTCGTGGCCGGCATGTACATGCTGCTCCACGAGCACCAGCTCTACTGCCTCGCCGACTGCGCCGTGAACGTGAACCCGGACGCGAAGGATCTGGCGGAGATCGCCCTCATGGCGGCCTCGGAGCTCGACCGACTCCAGCTGATGCCCCGCATCGCGATGCTCTCCTTCGCGAACTTCGGCTCCGTCCGGGCGCCCGAAACCGAGAAGGTCGCCGCGGCGGTGCGCATCATCAAGGAGCAGCGTCCCTACCTGGTGGTGGACGGCCCCCTGCAGGCCGACGTCGCCCTGGACAACAAGATGATCCAGGAGCACTTCCCCTTCAGCGAGCTGCGGGCGCAGCCCAACCTGCTCGTGTTCCCGAATCTGGACGCCGGGAACATCAGCCTGAAGCTGCTGCAGAAGTTCAGCAACGCGCACTCCATGGGGCCGATCATGATGGGCATGGACAAGCCGGTGCACCTGGTGGTGCGCGGCAGCGACGTGGGCAGCATCGTGAGCCTCACGGCCATCGCCTGCGTGGACGCCCAGAACGTCGCCAGGGGGCGGCAGAAGATCGAAGGAGCGCTCAGCTTTTCCACCTGATCGCGAGAAAAGCATCGCGCCGACCAGGGCGCGTGATTAACATGGCCCGGGCCCAGCCCGGGCCGTTTTTCATGCCAACAAGCGAGGGGCGACATGGAGGAGAGCGCGCGGAGCACCGATCTGCCGGAGCTGACCATCGGGAGTCTGGCCGCCGGAGGAGACGGCGTGGGTCGGATCGGCGGCCAGGCGGTGTTCGTGCCGGGCGCCGCGCCGGGGGACCGTCTCCGCGTACGCCTGGGCAAGCGCAAGGCGCGCTGGGCGAAGGCGGAGATCGTGGAGATCCTGGAGCCGGGGCCCTCCCGGCGCGAGACGCCCTGCCCCGTGGCCCACGACTGCGGCGGCTGCCAGTGGCAGCAGGTCGACCTGGAGGGCCAGCGGCGGGCGCGGCTGGCGATCGTGACGGATTCGATCTCCCGCATCGCGGGCCTCGACGAGTGGCCCGAGCCCGAGTTCGCGCCCACGCCGGACGAGTTCGGTTACCGGCGTCGCGCCGAGTACCGCTTCCTCGCCAAGGGCGGGGGGGAGAACCTGCTCGGCTTCCTGGCGCCGGGGAGCCATCGGGTGGTGGATCACGAGCGCTGCCTGCTCCTCGAGCCCGGCCTCGCCGACGCCGTCGCCGATCTGCGCGGGTTCCTCGGCCAGCGCGTGAAGCGCGTGTGCAGCGCCCTGCTGGAGTTCACGATCCTGGCCGACGGCTCGATTCAGCTCCTGGCCACTCTCGACGACCCGGCGCGCAAGGAGCTCGCGCCCGCCCTGAGCGCCTGGAAACCACAGGGTGTGGGCGTTCACCTGGCCCTGCGCGATTCCGAGGGTCGCTGGATCCGCGACGCCGCGGGCGGACCCTTCCTGCTCGAGCAGATGGAACTGCCCCTGCCGGGCGGCGAGAAGCTCGAATACGGCCTGTACACTCGGCCGGGCGAGTTCGTCCAGGCGGGCCGCGCGGCGAACCGCCAGCTCCTGGAAACCCTGATGGCGCGTTTCGACGCCTCGGAGTCGCCTTGGGTGCTCGATCTGTTCTGCGGCGCCGGCAACCTCAGCCTGCCCCTGGCCCTGCGCGGAGCCAAGGTGCTCGGCGTGGAGACCCGTCGCTCCGCGCTCCGCTCGGCCCGCAAGTCGGCCCGCGTCAGCGGCATAGCGCGGGCGCGCTTCCGGGCGGGCGCCGTGGAGGAGCTGCTGCCGGAACTCGTGGAGGAGGGCCGGGGCTATCGCACCGTGGTACTCGACCCGCCGCGCCAGGGAGCCCCGGAACTGGCCGAACACCTCGACCCCCTGGGCGTCCGGGAGATCCTCGCCGTGAGCTGCCATCCGGCGAGCTTCGCGCGGGATCTCGCGGCCTGGGTGGAGAAGGGATTCCGGCTGGAGAGCCTGGACCTGTTCGACTTCTTCCCCCAGACTCATCACGTGGAGCTGCTGGCCAGGATCGTCCGCGACTGAGCTTGCCCCGATGGGCGAACCGTGCTTCGATGGCGGGGACAGTGACGAACGGGCTCCGAACGACAAAAGGCAGGCGACACCATGAAGGAGCGTAGAGCGTACCGCATCTCCGGCATCGTTCAGGGGGTGGGTTTCCGGTACTTCACCCGCAACGAGGCGAGGAGCCTCGGCCTGGGGGGCTGGGTCTGCAACCGGCCCGACGGTTCGGTGGAAGTTCAGGTCGAGGGCGAGAAGAACGTGCTCAGCCGCTTCGAGTCCCAGTTGAAGCAGGGGCCGCCGAGCGGCGAGGTGAACCAGGTGTCCCGGATCGACGTGGACGGGGACGAGCGCTTCGGCGAGTTCGAGATACGCTTCGGCTGAGCGCGCGCGCGGCCGTCACTCGTGTTGCGGTTCCTCGTCCTCGAAGCCGTAGTCGATGACCTCCTGGTGCTCGTCGCGCTTCTTGAGGCAGTCCGTGCAGTACCAGACCTCCTCCATCTCCTCGTCGGCCACCAGGTCCTTCTCGGCGCCGCAGAAGACGCAGTGCTCCATCTCACTCCGATTGCTCATGAGTCCCGCCCGTGACCTCAGCGGTTGCGAACGTTCTGGAAGGCCTGACGGATGGGATCGTAGTCCTCGTCGGAGCCTTCGGTGAGGTCGTCGATGTTGTAGAGGTCGCCGAGGATCGTGCGGCCGGTGCGCGTGTCGCCCATGGCCAGCAGCGTCTCCTTGACCTGGTCGACGATCTTCTTCCGGTCCTCGAGCATGCCGCGGGTCACGGTGAAGGTGTCGCCGGGGATCGGCTTCGAGAAGAAGATCGGTTTCAGCTTCCGCGCTTCCGCGGCCGTGATGAACTCCTCGGCCGTCCAGGAACCCTCCTTGCCCTTCGGATCATCGGCGAACGTGGCGCCGCCGTCGACCTCGCCGTCGAGGATCATGCGGATCACCGAGCTGTGTCCACCCGCGTAGAGCAGCTCCGAGAAGTAGCGGTCGGGGCTGATCCCCTCCTCGAGCAGCGTGCTCATGGGCACCACGTATCCCGAGGTGGAGCCCAGATGGGTGAACGCGAAACGCTTGCCCTTGAGATCGCCCAGGTTCTTGATGCCGCTGTCCTTCCGGACGAGGATCACGCTCCAGTAGAAGGGCTGTTCGTTGCGGACGGCCTTCAGCAGCACCTCGGCCCCCGCCACCTGCGAGGCGGTGATGTAGCCGAGAGGGGAGAGGAAGGCGAAATCGACGCGGTTCTCCGCGATGGCGCGGATCAGCTGGCTGTAGCTCTCGCTCACGACCGGCTCGCAGCGGATCCCGCTGCGCTCCTCGAGGAAGGCCGCGAAGGCGTTGGCCTTGATGCGGATGATCCCGGGGCTGTCGCCGCCGTTGAAGCCGATGCGGATCGGCTTGTCGTCCCTGCCTCCCTGGGCCAGGGCGGGCTGAATCGCCAGGCCTAGGATCGCGAGCAGGACGAGGCCGGCGAGGCGGATTCGACGGATCATGAGCTTCTCCCTCCGGTCGGTTGCCACATCAGAAGGCTGCCACAGCCCGGGGGTCCTGTCAACGCGAGGAGGATTCCGGCACGACGCTGAACTGCCCCCGACGACGGATGCTCCTGCCCGCGATGCGATCGGTGAGTTCCACCTCGAGGACGTAGCTGTCCTCGGCGAAGCCCGCGGCCGAGAGGCTGAGGGGGTGGCGGGCCATCTCGCCGCCGTGGCGGTCGGCGAAGGTGGAGCCCACCTCGGCGTCGATCACCTCTTCCCGGGTCCAGAGCCAGGAGCTGCGCACCACGGGATCGCGGGGGCGGATGCGATAGGTGACGGTGTAGTCGTTCAGGCCTTCGCCGTCGGTGGCCAGGCCGTAGGCCTCGAAGTAGAGCCGCACGGTGCCGGTGGAGGAGTACATCCGCATCGGATGGGGCGTCACCACCCATTCTCCCTTGCGGAACAGCGCGGGTTTCCCGCCCTGGCCGAGCGCGGAGGCGAAGCTGATGTCGCTCAGGGTGAGGCTGTCGGCGGGGAAGTGGGGCACCTCGACCCGGGTCGTGAAGATCTGAAGCGCTCCGCCGCCCGCGTCCTCGAGCCGCAGGGCCATGCGATAGCTGCCGGGGCTGAGCTGATGGACGCTGAGGCCCGGCAGCAGCAGCGCGCTGCGCGTGTCCTCGACGCTCTCGGCGTACACGGGCAGGCGCTCCTCGCCCGAGGCCGCCACCTGCTCCGCGTCGTCGTAGAACACGACGCGACGCAGCACTTCCGCCTTGAAATGCCGCCGCTCGAAGTCCCAGTCGAAACGCAGGTCCCGCGTTCGGAGCTGATGGCTCAGCTCCACGCGGCTGCGGCCCGCCTCGCCGCGAAAACAGTCCACCGCGAAGACGGCCCAGAGCGGATCGGCCTGGAAGTCGTGGTTGTAGATCTCCCGCCGCTCGCCGCGGTTCTTGTGGTACTCGGCCTCCATCCGGCGGAACTTGGAGCTCATGAGGTTCGCGATCACGGCCTGGGATTGCACCTCGAGCGCGTTCACGAGTTCGCCCTCCGCGAGCTGACGGACGAGATCCTGGTAGCCGAGCGGATCGCTGCTCCTGAGCTCCTCGAGCAGGCGGGTGTCCTCCGCCTGCCCGTCCTGGCGATAGGCGGCCTCGACTCTCCGCTGCACGTCCGGCCGCGAGGAGGGCAGCTCGTCCCAGGCCTGCTCCCACTCCCCGTCGAGATTCCAGTCGGAGTAGGTCGCGCGCATCGCGGGGTCGAGCCAGATCCAGACGAGACGGGCCGGGTGGTGCCCGGTGTCGTCGAACCACTCGTCGATTTCGCTCGACTCGTCGGGCGGGCCGAAGAGCAGGTAGTCCCTGCCGCGCTGGTCGAGCCCGGTGATGCCGCGGGCCGGATAGAGGGCGCGGGCGGTCTCCAGGCGCTTGAAGTGCTCCTCCTTCCGCTCGTTCGCCTCGGTGGTGGGGGTGGGATCGCGGCGCAGCCAGAACAGACGGGTCCACTCGGTCGCGGCCTCGGCGTCGGGCATCTCGAGCAGCGCCGCCTCCTCGGTGCGGCTCATGATGAGGCCGAGGTCCTGCCAGGCGTAGCGTTGCCAGCGGGGCAGGGAATCGGGATCGAAGGACTCGCCGCTCTTGCCTGAGGCAGGAGCGGCGAGCGTGAGAAGCGCCAGTGTGATCGGCAAGGCGAGTCGATGCATGAAACCGGTCCTTACTTGAGCAGTGTCAGCTTGCTTCGGTCGCGCCAGTCGCCCGCCTCGAGGGTGAGGTGGTAGATGCCGGCGGCCATGATCCGCCCGGATCCGTCCCTGCCGTTCCAGCTCCAGGCGTGACTTCCGGCGGGCAGGTTGCCCAGTCGCTCCTCGAGGAGCAGACGGCCGGTCACGTCGACCACGCGCAGGGTCACGGGCGCGGCTTCCGGCAGATCGAAGCGCAGGGTGGTCTTGGGATTGAACGGGTTCGGGTAGGCGTCATGCATCGCGAAGCGGGTGGGCAGCGGCTCGCCGGCGGGAGTGTCCGGTTCGCCGACGCCGGAGGCCTCGCCCGAGTAACCGCTGGCGTAGCCGGTCGCGTCGTAGGCGCACACCTTGTAGTGGAAGGTGGTGCTGCCGTCGGGAACCTCGTCCTGGTACTCGGAGACGGCCGGATCGATCAGCGCGACGCGATTGGCGACGCCGGGCTGGAAGCCGGCGCTCTCCGAACGGTAGACCGCGTAGCCCTGGAGATCGCCTTCGGCGTTGTCGTCCCAGTCGAGATCGACGAACCAGGCCCGCGGTCCGGGCGGAACCACGACGAGGTTGCCGGGCGAATCGGGACGGAGCACCGGAGCCTCGGGGCCGCCGTAGGCGCCGATGTCGCTGCGACCGCCGTCCGGATCGAGGACGGCGGGGTCGCCCGCGTCGAGCGCGGGGGAGTCCAGGGCCAGACGCAGGTCGCCGCCTGGAGCGTCCGCATAGAGGGGATCCTCGTGGGTGTCGCCGATCGTGCTGGAGAATCCGTGGTAGTCGCCGCTGCCGCCGTTGCCGAAGAAGTTGTTGTAGGAGGCCGTCGGCAGGGGCGCTCCGTTGCCGAACACGGGCGGGCCGCCCACGCAGTTCGTGAACTGGTTGTTCCTCACATCGATGTCGGAGTTGTTCATCGCGAGCGCGCTGCCCAGGAAAGCGTTCGTGATGTCCTCCACGGTGTTGTTGACGAACTCGCCGCTCGCCCCCGAGGCGTAGAGCGCGGCGCCCTGGATTGCCGCCTCCTCGCCCTGGAAACTGCAGCTGCGCACGGCGATCTGACTGCCGATGTCCGAATACAGGGAGCCGCCGAAATTGGGCGCCGCGACATCGCCGTTGCCGGAGAACGCGGCCGCCGTGACGGTGAGATCCCCGCGGTTGAACAGGGAGCTGCCGCCGTCCGTGGATTCGTTGTTCGTGAAGATGGCGTCGGAGATGGTGGCGGCGCCCTCCGTGTGGATGGCTCCACCGGTGCTGCCGGCGATGTTCAGCACCACGTTGACGTCGTTGAGGTCGAGGGCATGCCCGGCGGACAGGTAGATGCCGCCGCCCTCGTCGTCGGCCGTGTTCGCCACGATGAGCAGCCCGTCGGCGACGAGGTTCGCGTCGCGCAGGTGGATGGCGCCGCCGCGACGATTCGGCGAGAGGGGATGCGTGGCGGCGTTGACCGTGAAGTCGCAGTCGATGAGCTCCACGGTGGCGTCGTACACGCCGAGGCCGCCGCCGTGGACCGCCTTGTTGTTGTCGAAGACGCAGTTCTCGACGGTCAGGTCGACGCCCGCGATGAACAGGCCGCCGCCGCCGGAGAGATCCTCGTCGCTGAGATCGCAGTCGGCGAAGACGAGGTTGCGCAGCGTCGGCTGGCCGACGCTCACCGACATGGCGCCGCCGTAGGTGCCCAGGTCGGGAAAGTAGCCGGGCGCTCCGCCTCCGTTCTCGAGGCGGAAGCCGTCGAAGATGCACGCGGAGGTGATGCCGGCCGCGTTGAACACGACCAGCGGCTGGAATCCGGTGCCCTGCAGCGTGCTCGGCTGGCTGACGGGCGAGCGGGTCTCGTAGTCCGCGGACCAGCCGCCGAGGAAGGCGATGTCCTTCGTCGGATTGATGATTCCCACCGAGGCGGTGACGGAGCTGCGCACGGCGAGGGTGTCGCCGGTCTGGGCGAACTCCACCGCTTCCTGGAAGTCGTCGAAACCGTCGGGGAAGGCGAAGAACGAACCGCCGCCCAGGGCCTGGAAGGCGTTGATGCGGCCCGCGCCGAGGAGTCCCGCGTAGCCGGGATTGACGGCGTCGATGTCGTCGCAGGTGCTCGTGAGCACGCTCACGACATTCGACGCGTTCGAGCTGCTCGTGGCCCCCGCGTGTTCGGTCCAGTAGATCTGGCCTATCAGGCCCGCCGCGATGGGGCTGGAGAAGGAGGTGCCCTGGGTCGAGGTGTAGCCGTCGATGGAGGTGGTGAAGATGCCCACGCCGGGCGCGCAGACGTCGATCCAGCTGCCGTAGTTGGAGAAGCCCGCCTTGAGGTCGGCGTTGTCGGTGGCGGCCACGTCGACGCACTTGTTCGTGGTGGCGAGATAATCGGCCGTGCTGTGGCCGTCGTTGCCGGCGGAGACCACCATCACCACACCGGCGCTGTAGCAGGCGTTCACCGCATTGGAAAGGCTGCTCGTGTAGCTGGAGCCGTAACTCAGGTTCACGACCTGGGCTCCCTTGAGGCGGGCGTAGTTGAACGCGGAGGCCTGAAGCGTGGACCAGGTGACCGCGGTCATGCCGCCCTCGCCGTCGTCCACGGCCCAGCCGATCCTCAACGGCAGGATCTTCGTGTTCCAGCCGATGGATGCGATGCCCACGCCGTTGTCGCATACGGCGCTCACGCAGCCCGCGCAGAGCGTGCCGTGCCCCTCGAAGTCGTCGGGTTCGTTGTCCGGTGTGTTGTAGTCCTCGCCGGGATAGGGGCCGGAGCCCGCGTAGACGAAGTCCCAGCCGCGCCAGTCGTCCGTGTAGCCGTTGCCGTCGTCGTCGTGGAAGCCGATTCCGTTGAACTCGGTCCAGTCGGTGTAGAGGTTCCCGTCCAGGTACCAGGGGCCGGTGCCGGCGAGGTCGGGGTGATCGAGGTCGACGCCGGTGTCGCACACTGCCACGACGATGCTGCTGTCGCCCAGGCTGTGCCCCCAGGCGCCCTTGGCGCGCAGGGTGCCGACGCCGCCGTTGGTCGCCAGGTAGTACTGCGCCGAGAAATTGGGATCGTTCGGCGTCACGGTAGACACGGGATCGCGGCGCGCTTCGCAGAGCAGTACGGGCCAGGCCGTGGCCACCTCGGGCAGGGCCGTCAGCTCGAGGCAAACCTTCTCGATTTCAGTGTCCTCGTCCACATGCGCGACGAAGAAGCGGTCCTGGAAGTCGCCGAATCGTTGGTGGTCGTCGAGTCGATCGAAGAAGACGCCACGCAGATCGCTGAGTCCCTCCCGGACGAGAATCCGGTCGAGCCCCGCATGGCCGCTGCGCCCCAGGCGAACGGTCAGGCCGGGGTTCTGGCGGGACTCGGCGAGTTCGATCTCGATCACTCCGGGAACGACCCGATCGGGGGTCTCCTCGAAGATCTTGGCGAACTCCACCGCCTCCTTCTCCGATGGGAAGGGGGCGGGATCCACGAGAGCGCCCGCGCTGGAGAACACGAAAACCACGAGGATCAGGGTGACGAAAAACCGTGCAATCTGAGTGGGGGACATGCCTGGCCTCCTGAGCAGGTCAATGGGGACGGAGCGGCCGGGGACCGCCGACAACCAGAATCAAGATAACCCAGGGCCCCCGGGAGCACAAAGCATCCTCTTGGCCCACTCTTTCACCGATCTCCTCTGAAAACCGTCCTTTAGGCGTTGACTCCGCCAGGGTCGAGTGATATCTTTCGCGCGCTTCTCCAAGATAGCCCCTCATCCTAACTTAGATTGCACGAGTTTTTGGAAGGGAGTTCGTCCATGCAGATGACGACCGACCCGGGCCGCCTAGCCGTCCGCATCATGGTGCTGGCGCTCGTTCTTATGACGATGTCCCTGGCGGGTTGCGGGAAGAAACAGATCGAGAATCCGTACGAGCCGACGACATTGGCCCAGGCCGTCAGCGGTGAAAGCCAGAACAAGCTCTTCAAGTACGAACTCAGCGGCACCAAGATCCTCGCCGTGGAGGGCAAGCTGGCCCTTCTCACCGAGGGCGACCGCATGGAGTTCCTCTTCGGCGACGACCTTTCTCTCCTCACGGCTCTGGACTCGGGCTACAAGCTCGCGGTTCGCCGTGAGTGGGGCGCCACTCCCGAGATCTATCTCGTGCTCGAGCACGTGATCGACGGCCCCGACACATCCTTCGTCACCGCCGACGACGCGCCGGTGTTCCCTTCCTACCAGAACTTCGCCTCGTTCGATCGAAGCGACTTCACCGCGCTGGCCAACGAGCTCAGCGGGATGAGCGACGCCGACCGCACCTCCATGCTGCGCGCCTACGGCAAGCAGGGCGAGAAGGTCTGGCTCGAGGGCACCCTGAGCCGCGGCGAGATCAACGGGCTCATGAGCTACTTCGTGGAGACCGACCTCGGCAAGTACAAGCTCGACGGCATCAACACCCTGGCCGAGCTGTTCCTGAAGGCCGTCCTCACCGAGGGCGGCGAGATCGGCGTTGCCGGTCCCATGGGCGAAGTCTACCGTCGTTCCCAGCAGCGGGACACGGGCGTGACCGGCCCCATGACCCTGGAGTACTTCCGTTTCCAGAACTACATGATCACCAACGGCTAGCTCCACACGGCTTTCGCCCCGGTCTTTCGAGACCGGGGCTTTTTTGTACCCGCCGGTGGAGACCTGTGCTTCAATGGACGAGCAGGCCGCCGCCTGGCGGCCGGGAGGAGACGATGCATCTCGGGCTGATCGGCCTGCCCCGCAGCGGGCGGACCACCGTGTACAACCTGCTCACGGGCAGGGGCGAGGAGACCGGCGGATTCGGCGGTCGACAGGCGCATCTGGCCACCATCAAGGTGCCGGATGAGCGGATCGACCGGCTGTCGGCGATCTTCTCCCCCAAGAAGACCACCTACGCGGAGATCGCCTTCACCGACTTCCCGGGCATCGAGGTGGGCCAGGGCGGCATCCCCGCCGAACGGCTGGGCGAGATGCGGAACGTGGAGGCCCTCGTGCACGTGCTGCGCGGCTTCGTGGAGGAGTCCTCGCCCCGCGCCGACGGATCCACGGGGCTCCTGGCCGACGCCATCGCCCTCGAGCAGGAGCTGATCCTCACGGATCTGCTCCTCGTGGAACGCCGTCTGGAGCGGATCAAGGTCGAGTTCGCGAAGGGGCGCAAGGAGCTCGCGCCGGAGATGGAGCTGATGGAGCGCCTGTCCGCCGCCCTGGGTGAGGAGCAACCCCTGCGACGCCTGGAGTTCAGTGAGCAGGAGCAAGCGCTTCTGAACACCTACCAGTTCCTGAGCCGCCCGCCGATGATCCTGCTGGCCAACTGCGACGACGCCACCGACGCCGGCGAGCTCGCGGAGCTGGAGACCCTGGCCGCCGAGAACAAGCTCGGCTACATTGCGATGAGCGCCCGGACGGAGTGGGAGATCACGCAGCTCGACGAGGAAGACCGGACCCTGTTCCTGGCGGATTTGGGGCTCGAGGAGCCCGCGCGAGGGCGCTTCATCCGCGCCTGTTACGACATGCTCTCCCTCGCCTCCTTCTTCACGGTGGGCGAGGACGAGGTGCGCGCCTGGACCATCGCGCGCGAGCTGCCCGCGGTGAGGGCGGCCGGCAAGATCCACAGCGATCTGGAGCGCGGCTTCATCCGCGCCGAGGTGATCGCCTACGAGCGCTTTCTCGAACTCGGCACCCTGGCCGAGGCCCGCAAGCAGGGCGCCCTGAGGCTCGAGGGCAAGGAGTATCCCGTGCAGGATGGCGACATCCTGAACATCCGCTTCAACGTATAGCCGCTAGAACGGAGCGAATCATGAACCGAGTGCCGGTGGGCAGCCTCAAGCCGGGCCGCGAGATCGACAGCATCTACATCCTCAAGCGGAAGCTGCTGAAGAAGAATCCCGACGGGAGCCGCTTCATCCTGTTCCAGTTCAGCGACAACAGCGGCATCCTCGGCGGCGTTCTCTGGGAAGGCGCCCAGGAGGCCTACGACCGCCTCGAGCAGGGGCGCTTCGTCCGGGTGATGGGCGACATCCAGGACTACCGCGACATGCTGCAGGTGCGCGTGCGCCACGTGGAGAACGTGGACGGCTCCAACTTCGACCTGGCCGACTTCCTGCCCGTGACGCCGCTCGACCGCGACGGGCTCTTCGACGAATGGACCGAGCGCGTGGAGGATATCCAGAACCCCGATCTCAAGGGGCTCCTGACCACGATGCTCGAGGACGAGGAGCTGGGCTGGCGCTTCCGCGCCGCGCCCGCCGGCAAGACCTGGCACCACCCCTACGTGGGCGGGCTCATGGAGCACGTGGTCAAGCTGAGCCGCATGGTGATGGCGCTCTGCCCCCTCTATCCCGAGCTGGACCGCGACCTCATGCTCGCCGCCTGCTACCTGCACGACCTGGGCAAGGTGCGCGAGATGGAGTACGAGCGGGCCATCGACTACAGCTCCGAGGGCAAGCTGGTGGGACACGTGGTGCAGGGCGTCGAGATTCTCGACGAGTTCCTGCCCCGTTTCCCGGGGCTCGGCAAGGAGATGGTCTACCGGCTCAAGCACCTCATCGTGAGTCACCAGGGCACCTACGAGTTCGGCAGCCCGAAGCTGCCCAAGACCCTCGAGGCGATCGTCTTCCACCACCTGGACAACGTCGATGCCCAGATCGACGGCTACGCCCGCGTCCTGCGCGAGGGTCGCGAGAGCATGGGCGGCGACAGCAACTGGACCGGCGTCAACAAGCTCCTGGGCCGCAACCTCTACATGGGGGGGCACGAGGAGTGAGTTCGCGGGTCTTCGTCATCATCCTGGACGGTCTGGGGGTCGGCGACCTGCCCGACTCCCGGGAGTTCGGCGACGAGGGCCGCAACACGCTGGCCAACCTGGCCGAGGCCGTGGGAGGGATCTCGCTGCCGGCCCTCGAGTCCCTCGGCATGGGGCGTGTCCAGCCCTTCGCCGGCATGGACGCCGCGGCGTCCGTGCGGGGCGCCCACGGCCGCATGGCCGAGAAGTCCCGGGGCAAGGACAGCACCACCGGCCACTGGGAGCTCACCGGGCTGCAGCTCGACCGGCCCTTTCCTCTGTACCCGGACGGCTTTCCCGCCGATCTCCTCGCGGAGCTCGAACGGCGCGGCGGTTACGGCTTCCTCGGCAACGAGCCCGCCTCCGGCACCGAGATCATCGAGCGGCTGGGCGATGAGCACAGCGCCACCGGCAAGCTGATCGTCTACACCTCCGCCGACTCCGTGCTGCAGGTGGCAGCGCACGAGGAGACGGTGCCCCTCGACAAGCTCTACGAGTTCTGTCTCCTCGCTCGCGAGATCATGCGGGGCGAGCACGCCGTCAGCCGGGTGATCGCGCGCCCCTTCCTGGGGGAGAGCGGCCGCTACGAGCGCACGCGGAACCGACGCGACTTCTCCCTGCCGCCGCCCGGCGCGACCCTCCTCGACCGACTGCTCGAGGCGGGGCTCCCCGTGACCGGAGTCGGCAAGGTCATGGACCTCTTCGCCGACCGCGGCTTCAGCCGCCGGATCGTGAGCAAGAGCAACGAGGCGGGCATGGCGGCGCTCGCGGAGCTTCAGGCCGAGCCCGCCGAGCCGGGGCTGATCCTGACCAACCTCGTGGATTTCGACATGCTCTGGGGGCATCGCCGCGATCCGGAGGGGTTCGCCGGCGGCCTGAAGGCCTTCGACGCCTTCCTGGGGAGCTTCCTGGCAGGCATGAAGCCCGAGGACCGGCTCTTCATCACGGCCGACCACGGCAACGACCCCACGGGTCCCGGCAGCGACCACACGCGCGAGTACGTGCCGGTGCTCGCCCATCGGCCCGGCATGGCCGCCCCGGTGGACCTGGGCCGGCGCGAGAGCTTCGGCGATCTGGCCGAGACGCTGGCCGAGGCCTTCGGCCTGACGCCCTTCGGCGTGGGCCGATCCTTCTGGGCCGAGCTCGAAAGCGAGGAAAGGAGCAATCATGGATGATCTCGAACTGGCCCGCGTGGCCCTCGAAGCCCGCGAGGGGGCCCACGCGCCCTACTCGCGTTTCCGGGTGGGCGTCGCTCTGCTGTGCGAGGGTGGCGAGGTGGTGCGCGCCGCCAACCTGGAAAACGCCTCGCTGGGGCTGTCCGTCTGCGCGGAGCGCAACGCGGTGGCCCGGGCCGTCTTCGACGGCAAGGCCGCATGGCGACGTCTGGCCATCGCCACCGACGCGGAGGGCTTCACACCGCCCTGCGGCGCCTGCCTTCAGGTGCTCCGGGAGTTCGTGCCCGACGGCGACGACCTGGAGATTCTCCTGGTGAACCGGCACGGAGAGGTACAGGGCCGGCAACTCGGCGACTTCCTGCCCTTGCCGTTCAAGGACTATCCGCGGGAGGAGGGGAGTTGAACCTGCTGCCCCTGATCCTGGCGAAACGGGCCGGCGAGGCCCTCGACGAGGACCAGATTCGTGAGTTCGTGGCGGCCGTGAGCCGCGGGGAAGCGCCCGACTATCAGATCAGCGCGCTCCTCATGGCGATCTTCTGCCGCGGAATGGATCGCGGCGAGACGGTGACCCTCACCGAGGCGATGGCGAGCTCCGGCGATCTCCACGACTGGAACGAACTCGATCTGCCCACCACGGACAAGCACAGCACCGGAGGTGTGGGCGACAAGCTCTCGCTGATCATCGCGCCCCTGGCGGCCGTGCTCGGCGCCGCCGTGCCGATGCTGAGCGGACGGGGTCTGGGCTTCACCGGCGGCACCCTGGACAAGCTGGAGTCGATTCCCGGCCTCGAGACCCGTCTGACGCGCGAACGCTTCCGCGATCTGGTGGCGAACCTGGACTGCGCCTTCGTCGGCCAGAGCGACGGCATCGCGCCGGCCGACCGCAAGCTCTACGCCCTTCGCGACGTCACGGGCACCGTCGAGTCCTTGCCGCTCATCGTGAGTTCCATCCTCAGCAAGAAGCTGGCTGCGGGGCCGGCCAACCTCGTGATCGACCTCAAGGTGGGACGCGGCGCGTTCATGAAGGACCTGGATCAGGCGCGTCGGCTGGGATCCGCGCTGCGGGAGACGGCTGTCTCCTTCGGGCGGCGCTGCAGCGTTCTGTACACCCGCATGGAGTTGCCACTGGGCCGCGCCGTGGGCAACGCGCCCGAGGTGCTGGAGTCCCTCGAGGTCCTGGGGGGCGGCGGAGAGCCGGAGCTGCGGGAGCTCGCGCTGGCGCTCACCGTCGAGATGCTCGGTCTGGCGCGACCGGACGCGGATCGCGCATCGCTGCTCGCGGAGTGCGAGGCGGCCCTCGGCGACGGACGCGCGCTGAACCGTTTCGCGGAGGTCGTGGCCGCGCAGGGCGGACGACTCGATCCGGCGGCGGAGGACGGCGGCCTGCCCGCTCCCGCCGCGCGGAGGCTCCTGGAGGCCGCCGCCGACGGCCACATGCCGCTACCGGACGCCGAGGCCGTGGGGCGGCTCTGCGTTCGCCTCGGCGCGGGGCGCGAGCGCGCGGAGGACGCCGTCGATCCCGCCGCCGGTCTGCGCTTTCTCAAGGACTGGGGCGAGCCGGTGGCCGCGGGCGAGCCGATTCTGCGGGTCGAGGGCAGTGACGCGGGTCGCGTCGATCGGGCTCTCGGTGAGCTTGCGGACATGCTCGTCCCGACGCCCGAGCCCGGTCTTGCGCGGCCGCTGCTCATCGGTCTCGAGGATGAATCGGGATATCGGGAGCTCTCGGGGCTGGCGGATCTCGTCACCGGATCCTAGGGGGCGGGCAGGCCGCTCTCCTCCTGGCTTCGGCGATCCAGCTCCCGGAAGTCGAGGCCGGCGCCGGTCAGGGCGTCGTCGCTGTGATAGTGGCGATCGCAGAGGCGGCTGGGCTCGGCATTCTCCACGAACACCTCCTGGGCGGTATCCGGGCAGTACTCCGTCGGGATGAGACCCGACTCGGTGCACACCGCCATCTTGGTCACGCCCTCCGGCACCTCGAAGGGCATGAGCTCCACATCCTTGTGCAGTTCCTTCATGATTTCGGTCCAGATCGGCAGGGAGGCGTGGGAGCCTTCCATCCAGCGGCCCATGGATTTCTTCTCGTCGAATCCCACCCAGACGCCGCAGGCGTATCGCGGCGTGAAGCCCACGAACCAGGCGTCGAAGTTGTAGTCGGTGGTGCCGGTCTTGCCGGCGGCGGGGTGCCGGAAACCCATGCTGCGTGAGCGGATGCCGGAGCCCTTGGTGATGACCGTCTCCAGCATGTTGCTGATGAGGTAGTTGCTGCGCGGATCGAGCACCTCGCGCCGCTCGGGCTGATGCTCCTCGAGAACCTGACCCCAGCGATCGACCACCTTCACCACGGAGTAGGGTTCGCTGCGAATCCCGCCCGCGGCGATGGTGGAGTAGGCGCCCGTGATCTCGAGCAGGTTCACCTCCACCGATCCGAGCGCAAGGCTGGTCACGGCCGGCAGGGGGCTCTCGATGCCGAGCTTGCGCGCGTAGTCGATGACGGTCACCGGCCCCAGCCGCTGGATCAGCTTCACGGCGGGGATGTTGATGGACTTGTTCAGCGCGTGGCGCAGGGTGATCTCGCCCAGGAACTTGCCCGAGTGGTTCTTGGGCTTGTAGGGCTTGGACTGGCCGGGGATCTCGATGACCACGGGCGTGTCCATGATGAGGTCGCTGGGGGCGAAGCCGTTCTCGAGAGCGGCCAGATAGACGAACGCCTTGAATGCGCTGCCCGGCTGTCTGGGGGCCTGGACGGCGCGATTGTATTCGCTCTGGCGGAAGTCGCGCCCGCCGACGAGGGCTCGGATCGCGCCGGTCTCGGGGTCGAGCACGACCACGGCCCCCTGCAGGTACTGCTCGGCTGCGGGCACCGCGATGCCGGAGTCGAGGCGCGCGCTCACCGTCTCGTAGGTGTTCTCGTAGCCCATCCGCTCCTCGAGGAAGCGCATGTACTTCTCCGTCTCCTCCTCGGCGATGCGCTGGGCCTCCGGATCGATGGTGGTGTGCACGGTCAGGCCGTCGCGGTAGAGGCGCTCGCTGCCGTACTGGGCCTCGAGGTACTTGCGGACATCCTCGAGGAAATAGCTGCCGCTGCGCGCGCGGCCGCGTCTGTGCTCGCCCACGATGATGGGCAGCGACTGCAGGGAATCGCAGACGGCCGCGCCGATGGCGCCGTTGTCGCGCATCATCGCCAGGCCCGTGTTGCGCCTCACGGTGGACCGTTCGGGGTGGCGGAAGGGATCATAGCCCCAGGGGTTCTTGGCCATGCCGATGATCAGCGCGGCCTCCTCGATCTTCAGCTCGGAACAGGGCTTGCCGAACAGGGCCTGCGAGGTCGCCTCGACGCCGTAGGCACCCACTCCATAGTAGATCTGGTTGAGATACATCGTGAGGATCTCATCCTTGGAGTAGGTCTTCTCGATCTTGAAGCTGAGGATCATCTCCTTGAGCTTGCGGGTGATTCGCTGATCCTTCGTGAGGAAGAGGTCGCGCGCGAGCTGCTGGGTCAGCGTGCTGGCTCCGTGCAGGGGAGCGGTGCGGCTCCGCATCCGGATCTTGATGTCCGTCCAGATGACCTTGGGCCAGCGCACGAGGTCGAGGCCCCAGTGGTCGTAGAACCGGCGGTCTTCGATGGCGAGCACGGCATCGATGAGGTGGGGCGGCATCTCGTCGAGGGGAATCGCCACCCGGTTCTCGATGCCGAAGGAGCCGTAGACTTCGCCGTGCATGTCGAGGATCTGGGTCTTGAGGCTCTGCGTGATCACCTGGAGGCGTGTCGTGGACGGCAGATCGCGAGAGAGCCAGGCGAAGCCCGCAATGGCCATGCCCAACCCGAAGCAGAACAGGCCCACGGCCCATCGGATCGCGAGGCGCCTGCGACGCCGGGAACTGGCCCGGGGCAGGCGACGGGGAGATGCGTTCTTGCGAGTTCGGTTCGTCATCGGCGGAGACCTTAGGTAACCTGAATTCCCTTGTCAACGAATGGTCGGGTGATTAGCGTGTCCCCGATTCGTCCCTCACTGGAGAGGGGCCTGCAGCAGGAGGCATCATGCTCCCGGTGAAAGAACAGCTCGCGATCATTCAGCGTGGCACGGAGGAGATCCTGCCCCTCGAGGAACTCGAGCGGAAGCTGGAGCGCTCCGTGGCCGAGGGGCGGCCCCTGGTGATCAAGCAGGGATTCGACCCGACGGCGCCGGATCTCCATCTCGGCCATGCCGTCGGACTGCGCAAACTCCGTCAGTTCCAGGATCTCGGGCACAGGGTCGTGTTTCTCATCGGCGACTTCACGGCGCTGATCGGCGATCCGACGGGACGCTCCGAGACCCGCAAGGCGATGACCCGCGAAGACGTGGAGGCCAACGCGGAGACCTACAGGCAGCAGGTGGGCAAGATCCTCGACATGGAGAAGCTGGAGATCCGCTTCAACAGCGAGTGGTGCTCGCCCATGAGCTTCGCCGATGTTCTGGGGCTTACGAGTCATTACACGGTGGCCCGCATGCTCGAGCGCGACGACTTCGCGAAGCGCCATGCCGCGGGTCGGCCGATCAGTATCATGGAGTTCCTCTATCCCTTGATCCAGGGCTACGATTCGGTGGCTCTCCATGCGGATATCGAGGTCGGGGGGACGGACCAGAAGTTCAACCTGCTCGTGGGCCGGCAGTTCCAGCAGGCTTACGGGCAGGAGTCGCAGGTGATCCTCACCTTGCCCCTGCTCGAGGGGACGACGGGGGATGGCGAGAAGATGTCCAAGAGCCTGGGCAACTATATCGGTATAATGGAGGCAGCGGGCGAGATCTTCGGCAAGACCATGTCCGTGCCCGATGCTTTGCTACCCCTCTACTTCCAGCTGGCCAGTTCGCTGCCCGTGGACGAGGTGGAGGCCGACATCCAGCAGCTGAAGTCGGGCTCCGTGAATCCCGTTCAGCTCAAGCGCAAGCTCGGCCGCCACCTGGCCGACCTGTACGCCGGCGAGGGACAGGGCGCGGCCGCCGAAGCCGCCTTCGATCAGGTCTTCGTGAAGAAGGACGTGCCTGACGAGATGCCCGAAGGTCGCTATACGCTTGGCGAGGGGGCTGTCTGGATCGTCAATATCCTGAGGGATTCGGAGCTCGTGAAGAGCGCCAGCGAGGCGCGTAGACTCATCAGCCAGGGGGCTGTGAGCATCGACGGTGAAAAAGTTCAGGACCAAACCTACGAACTGAGCATGGATACGGCGGGGGAGAGGGTCTTGAAAGTCGGTAAGCGACGTTTTTTCAAGGTGATAGTGGCCTAGGCTCGGAAGGGACCAGCCCCGCGTAGTTTTCCGAGCTTTTTCATCTGGCCCTGTTGACTTTCACGATACTCGGGGGTATATTCGTCTCCGCTTCGGCACTAAACCTAAGTGGTTTAGAGCCAAGGGAAAGTCTGGCTCTGAGAAAAGTGACGAAAGTCGCAATTGAGAGTTGACTCCCGAAGCAAGAGGGCGTAGGGTCCCTCACCTGTCCCTGAAAGGACAGCGGCTCTTTGAAAACCGAATAGCGCACAGTCCGTTCAATTCCGGATCGTAGCCTTGCGTCCCAGCTAGGGGACGTAGGTAGTACATTCGGACGCAGGGCCGCTCGCTTGCGAGAGGTCCTGCACACAGTCCAAACTCTTTTTTACAACGGAGAGTTTGATCCTGGCTCAGAACGAACGTTGGCGGCGTGGATTAGGCATGCAAGTCGAACGAGAAAGCACCCTTCGGGGTGTGAGTAGAGTGGCGAACGGGTGAGTAACGCGTGGGGAACCTGCCCTTGAGTGGGGGATAACGTTTCTAACGAGACGCTAATACCGCATAATACCGGACCATGGCATCGTGGACCGGTCAAAGGTGGCCTCTGATTAAGCTGTCGCTTAGGGATGGCCCCGCGTCCGATTAGCTAGTTGGTGAGGTAACGGCTCACCAAGGCTCCGATCGGTAGCCGGCCTGAGAGGGTGTCCGGCCACACTGGGACTGAGATACGGCC
>CAYNQX010000027.1:22052-54667 GCA_964399495.1 uncultured bacterium | reverse complement strand
TCGAGGACTTCGAGTCCGGCAGCGTGACCCTCGACTCCTATCCCGGTCAGGACAGCGACCCCGGCGACTGGTCCCTCGTCACGAACGACACCCACGAGGGCAACTACGCCCTGCGCATCTACGGCAACACGTGGAAGCAGCAGAGCATCGCGGCCTACGCCGTGGGCGACGGCACGGTGTGGCGGGTGGCCGTGCGCGTCGACCAGGTCGGCGAGATGCAGGGCTTCGGCGTGGGCGACGGCGCGAACGAGCTGTTCTACACCTTCGCCGGCGATCAACTGCCCGAGGGCGAGCAGTGGTGGACCGTCTATCACGGCGCCCACTACCACGACGACAACTGGCAGGTGTACCTGCTGCCCATCGGCGAGGACTGGCGGGCCACCTACGGCGCGCTGCCCACGCTGGACCGGCTCTTCTACGTGAACGACAACGACGGCGGCGGCCAGTCCGTCGCGATCTTCGACGCCATCGTCGACGTCACCGAAGACCTGCCCGTGGCCCCCACCGTCGACGCGAGCTACACCCTCACGCGCCAGGAGCGCGTGTCGCGCGGCCTCTACCGGCTCTCGATCCAGTTCCACTCGCAGGTGACCGACCCGGACTCGCCCAGCCACGACTACCTCTGGGACTTCGGCGACGGCGGCACCAGCACCGCGACCGATCCCAGCCACGAGTTCCTGGTGCAGGCCGACTACCTCTATGCCGTGAGCCTCACCGTCACCGACCCGGACGGCTACATGGGCGGCGACACCTGCCAGGTGGCCGTGGAACCCGGCGCGGGCGGCGGGCCGGTCACGGTGAACTTCGTGGGCGACATCATGATCGGCCGCGCCTACGAGAACAACGGAGGCATCATCGACAGCTACGGCGTCGACGCCATCTTCGCGCCGACGAAACCGATCTTCGCCGACGCCGCCGACCTGAGCTGCGCGAATCTCGAGGTGCCCTTCACCGATCAGGGCAGCGGCCACCCCACCAAGAGCGTTGTGTTCCGGGCGGAGCCGCAGAACTTCGTCGGCGTGGTGAACGCCGGCATCGACCTCTGCGACCTGGGCAACAACCACATCATCGACTACGGCGAGGTGGGCATGCTCCAGACCCAGGGACTCTGCGACGCCGCCGGCATCCACCACTTCGGCGCCGGACGCAACGACCGCGAGGCGCTGGCCCCCGCCTTCGTCACCGAGCGCGGCATCCGCATGGCCTTCCTCGGCCTGTCCAACCGCACCGGCCGCCGCTGGAACTACCAGCCCTTCCTCGACGCCGGCGCGAGCAAGCCCGGCTTCGGCTACCTGATTCCCAAGAACCTCGAGAAGGCGATCGACGACGTGCGCGACCTGGCGGACATCGTGATCGTGCAGACCCACAGCGGCAACGAGTACGAGACCCAGGGCGCGCCGAACGAGGGCGAGCCCGGCGGCGCCAAGAGCGCGCTGCCGCCCGAGAGCGCCCTCCTCGCGCCGCCGCCGGTCGAGGCAACGGAGATCGGTCCCGATACGCCGGACTTCAAGTTCCGCAACGAGCCCACGCCCACGGAGCGCGAGCTGCGCCGCATGGCCCTCGACCTGGGCGCCGACGTGCTCATCAACCACCACCCCCACGTGGTCCAGGGCTTCGAGGTGCACGACGGCAAGCTCATCGCCCACTGCCTCGGCAACTTCATCTTCGACCTGTACTACCCCGAGACCATGCCGACCTTCGTCCTCAACCTGGACATCGAGAAGAGCGGCATCACCGGCTACCGCTTCACGCCGGCCTGGATCGACGACTACATCACCCAGCCCGCCACCGGCATGCTCGGTCGCGAGATCATGGACATGCTCGCCGACTACTCGCGCGACATGGGCGCTCTCGTGGCCACGAACGTCTACACGGGCGAGGCGCGCATCTACACGAATCCCGGCGAGGCGCCGGCCCAGATCGACGCCCACCAGGCCACGCTCCCCCTGCGCGACGAGAGCGGCCTGCAGCTCAGCCTCCCCCACGAACTCACCGGCCCCGGCACGCTCTCGCGCATCGTGAACGTGACCGGAGACGGCCTCGCGGACTACGAGATCAGGGTGGGCCGGGAGCTGCTGTGGCACGGCGGCTTCGAGGCCGAGGGCGCCACGTTCTGGGACGACAACACCGCCGACGAGTGGCTGGACGACACCGAATCCCGGCGGGGACTGCGCTCGCTGGCCCTGCGCCGCGACTTCGGGCAGGGCTCGGCCGTGGGCACCGATCTCGAGAAGCACCTGCCCTGCGACCCCACGAAGGAGCACAGCTTCCTGGGCTGGACGAAGACCGTCGACGCCAACGGCGCCAACATCCTCACGCGCTTCTATCCCGATCGCTACGCCGGCAGCCCGGTGAGCAGCACGCCGATCGGTGGCGACCTGAGCGGCACGCAGGACTGGTTCCATCAGTGGGCCGAGCTCGACACGCCCGAGAACGGCGACTGGTTCGAGCTGCGCTGCACCCTGAGCGCACCCACGGCCGCCGACGAATCCCGCGCCTGGTTCGACGAGCTCAAGTTCGTCGAGTGGGAACCCTGGCAGCCCGGCGCCGCGGGTCTCGAGATTCCCCACCCCAACAACTACCGCTTCGTGCAGATCCGCACGGCCAGCGGCGGCGTGACGGAGATCGATCTCGCCTACGAGGAGACCGCCTACGCGCAGGACCTCACGGCCCTTCCCGAAGCCGCTCCCCGACCGAAGGGACGTCTGGCCCAGAACTACCCCAATCCCTTCAATCCCAGCACGCGGATCGAGCTGTCGCTCCCGGCGGGCGGCGCGGACCGGGTCGACACGGAGCTGGCGATCTTCGACGTGCAGGGCCGCCGCCTCGTCACGCTGTTCTCGGGTACCCTCGCCGAGGGCGAACAGCGCGTGTTCGACTGGGACGGCCGGGACGAGGCCGGCCGCGAACTGCCCAGCGGCGTCTACTTCTCCCGCGCCCGCTTCGGCAGCCGAGCCGAAAGCCGAAAGATGATACTCCTGCGGTAGAGCTCGGTCAGGTTCCGGCGGAGCAAATACCCCCGGTAAGCGCCTCACGTCCGCGTGCGAAGCGTCCGTGAGTCTTTGCGGAGCCTTTGCGGAGCCCCCCCGTCAAGCCCTTTTTCCCCTGGAACTCCAAGAAAACAGCGGAGTTGGAGTTGCTCTCCCCGCCTCGTGATACCCAGGAGTTCTTCAAGGTAACGGCGCTCACGGTCCGTGCTTCGTCCCTGAGGCGGAGAGGCTCCGATTTGTGGTAAAATATAGGCCATCAAGCCCCGGCCCTCACCGGGGCTTCGATATCCAGGGGACCCGCCGGGTGAAGGCGGCGGATCCCCCGGCGATGACATCACCGACTTCAAGCAAGGATGTGCCAATGTCTTTCAGCATGCTGACGCGGCGCCTCGGAATGGCGCTGCTCCTGCTGCCCCTGCTTCTGAGCACTCCCGCGATCGTGGCCGCCGCCACGATCGAGACATCCCTCCCCCTCGACAGAGCCTGGGATCCCTCCTCCCCGACGGGGCGCTGGCTGGCCGACATCGTGGCCGACCCGAGCGCCGATCGCAGCATGACTCCCACATTCACCTGGTACTGGCTCCTCGCCGAAGGGGAACGCCTGGACGGAGCCGAGCTGCTGGAGATCCGGGAGACCTCGCTGGGCACGCTCGAACGCGAACCCCGGCGACTGCCCCTCGTGGGCACCGAGGGCAGCGTGGCCGACACGGCCACGGACGCCCCGCTCTGGACCGCGAGCTACCCGATCGAGATCTCGCCGCCACAGCGTCTGCACGGCCGCAGGATCCAGGCCATCACCGTGCACCCCTTCCGCTTCGAGGACGGCGCCATGCACGCCCTCCGGAACGCGGACCTTCGCCTCAGCACCACGTGGGACTCCGATCCCGAGGACCTGCTGCGCCCCCTGCGTCCCGACTTCCCCCTGGCCGAGCGGGTCATGGCCCAGCTGGGCGACCAGCTGCTCAACCCCGATGGCCTGCCGCCAGCGCAGCAGTCCGACCGCGCCGTGGGCGGCGGCGACCTCCCCACCGGCGTGCCCGGCATCGACGGCGCCGCGGTGGAGATGGTGATCGTGACCGTCGACTCCTTCGCCAGTCGTTGCGAGACCTACGCCGACACGCGCACCAACCGCGGCGTCCCGACCGTCGTCCGCACCCTGGAGTGGATCGCCCAGCACTACCCCTACGGCAGCGACCGCGCGGAGATGATCCGCACCTTCGTCCAGGACGCCTACAGCAAGTGGTCGATTCGCTACCTGCTGCTGGTGGGCGACGCCGCCGAGCTGCCCCCGCGCTACGCCTACACCGAGATCTTCGACGCCGGCGTGGGCCGCACGGCCCCCACCGACCAGTACTACGCCTGCCTCGACGGCACCTGGAACGCCGACATGGATTCCCGCTGGGCGGAAGCCGCCGACTCGCTCGAATTCGATCCCGGCGACGAGACCGACTGGATGCCCGAGATCAGCGTGGGCCGCCTGCCCGCGTCCGACCTCGCCGAGTGCGACATCCTGCTGGGCAAGGCGACCGACTACCAGAACGCTGTCTCCGACAGCTATCAGGACCGGATCCTGATGATGGGCGAGGTGCTGTTCCCCACGAGCTGGATCCCCGGAGAGAACATCATCGATGACGGCGCCGCGGCCTGCGAGTCGATCTACGTCAAGTACACCGGTCCCGAGCACGAGGTGGTGCGCCTCTACGAGAACTACCCCGACTTCCCCGGCTCCCTGCCGCTCACCGTCGACGCCGCGCTGGACTCCATGGCCAACGGCTTCAACGTGGTCCTGCACAACGGACACGGGCAGAAGCAGTCGATGAGCGTCGGTGACGGCAGCATCGACAACACCATGGTGACGCAGCTCGACAACGGAGACGACACCTTCCTGCTGTACATGGTCAACTGCACGGCGGCCGCCTTCGACTTCAATTGCATCGCCGAAGCCTTCCTCGCCAACCCGAACGGCGGCGCCTTCGCCGTGGTGGGCTCCACCCGGGAGACCTTCGCCAACATCAGCGAAAACTACATGAACGAGTTCTTCGACAGGCTCTACAACCAGCCCGACCTCACCCTGGGCGATGTCTACAGCGGAGCGCTCTCCGCCTACAACCACGAGACATCCGAGGACAACGGCTATCGCTGGGCCCAGTCCACCTTCACCCTGATGTCCGATCCCAGCGCCTGGCTGCACTACGGGCCGCTGGGCACCATCTACACGGACCTGCCGACAACGGCGCCTCTGGACGGCACGCCGGTGACCGTCAACGTCACGGACGGCCCCTCCTCGCCCCTCGAGGGCATGCGCGTGACGCTGCGCCGCAACGAGGAGGACTACCAGGTCGGCAGTACCGACGCGGCGGGCGACGTCACCTTCGACCTGTGGGCCGAGACGGCGGGCCACTACCTGGTGAATGTCGACGCGCGGGACTTCAAGCCCAAGTCGGCGGTGTTCGACGTCGCGGTGCCGGGCGGCTCGCCCTTGCCCCGCATCGTCTCGATCGTCGTGGACGACACCAGCGACGGCACCGTCGTGGGCAACGGCAACGGCGTCGCCGAGCGCGGCGAGACCGTGCGCCTGCAGGCGACGATCATCAACAACGGCCCCGTCGCGGCGACCGGCGTCACGGCGACCCTCGCCAGCGTCTCGCCGCACCTCACGCTGCTGGACACGAGCGACAGCTATGCCGACCTCGACAGCGGCATCAGCGACTCGGGCAGCGACCCCTTCCTCGCGCTGGTCCTCGCCGACACGCCCGACGACGAGATCTTCCCCTTCACCCTGACGATCTCCTCGAACGAGGGGATCTTCGACGAGGAGTTCTTCCTCGAGGCCGCGGCGCCCCTGCTGGCGCTCGAGCGCAGCCTGCTGGACGACACCGCGGGCGGCAACGGCGACGGCGTGTTCGACGACGGCGAAACCGTCAGCCTGTCGGTGTCCCTGAGCAACTGGGGACGCGGCGACGCCGTCGGCGTCCAGGCCGACGTGGAGGCCACGGCCGGCAGCAGCCTGATCGTGAACGTGGGCAGCGCGTCCCTGGGCACCCTGAGCGCCCTGAGCGGAAACCAGGGCCCCGCGCTCTTCGACCTGACGCGCAGCGGGGTGAATCCTCCCGAGCTGCGGCTCATCCTCTCGGACGCCTACGGCCACGCCGACAGCCTCGTGATGCTCCTGGAGCGTCCCGTGGGCGTGCCCGGCGCGCCGTTCTACGAGTTCGGCGACATCCCGTCGCGCCTCATCGCGAACTGGGAGCCCGCGGCCGAACAGGACGCCGCCGGTTACGTCGTGCTGCGCGCCGACGCGCCGGAGGGCCCCTACGCCCAGGTCTCCACCGGCTGGGTGACCCATGCGACCTACGAGGACAGCGGCCTGGGCATGCTCACCAGCTACTGGTATCGCGTGCAGCCGCTGTCGGCCGCCGGACTGACCGGCGCCCTCTCCGATTCCAGCAAGGTCACCACACCCTTGCCGGTTCGCGCCGGCTGGCCCCAGACCGTGGGCCAGGAAACCATCAGCAGCCCGGTCGTGGGCGACTTCAACGGCGACAACATCAACGAGATCATGGTGGGCTCCGACAAGGTCTACGGATTCACCGTGGACGGCGACGAACTGGCCGACGGCGACGCCGACCCGCTCACCAAGGGTCCCATCAGCGCCCTCGGCCAGAACTTCCGCTCCGCCCTGGCGGCCGCGGACCTCACCCCCAGCCCGGGTCTGGAGCTCGTGGCCAGCAGCTGGGACACGGGTGAGGTGTTCATCTTCGAGTTCGCCGACGGCCCGGGCGGCATCGAGGCCAGCGTGGCCCCCGGCTGGCCGCGCACCGTGGCCAACGGCAGCGGCATCTGGGCCTCCGTCTCCCTGGGCGACATCGACGGCGACCGCCGCCCCGAGATCTTCGTCAGCGACGTCGGCAGCTACCTGCACGCCTGGCACGCCGACGGCACCGAAGTCATCGACGGCGACAACAACGGTTCGACCGACGGCGTCTTCAAGTACGGCCTGGGCAGCTGGCCCCGCACCACCGTCGCGTTCGCCGACATCGACGACGACCTCGACAACGAGATCTTCGTCACCACCGCCAGCGGCCAGTTGCGCGGCTACCAGGGCGACGGCAGCGACCTGCCCGGCTTCCCGGTGACCGGCCTCAACGAGGTGTTCGCCAGCCCGGCCATCGGCGATGTCGACGGCGACGGCGACGTCGAGATCGTCGTCTCGGCGGAGAACGACTCCCTCTACGTGTTCCACCACGACGGCAGCCGCCTGGCCGGTTTCCCGATCGAGCTGGAAAACAACAACGGCTCTCTCAAGGCGCCGAGCCCCGCGCTCGCGGACGTCGCCGGCGACGCCGGCCTCGAGATCTTCGCCTGCGGCGTTACCGACTCCCACTACATGGAGATCGGCTGGATCGACGCCGGCGGCAACTGGCTCAGCGGCTGGCCGGTGATCGTCATGGACCACAGCCAGTCCTCCCCCATCGTGGGCGATCTCGACGGCGACGGCGACTTCGAGGTGGTCCTGGGGCACGAGGACGGCCAGATCGACGCCTGGCACCACGAGGGTTCGCCGGTCGACGGCTTCCCCCTGACCACGAGCGAGTTCGCCCGCGCGGTGCCCAGCCTGCTGGACATCGACAAGAACGGCACGCTGGACATGGTGTTCGTGGGCTGGGACAAGAACGTCTACATCTGGGAATACCCGACCGCCTACGATCCCTCGATGACGCCCTGGTACACCTTCATGCACGACTTCCTGCGCACGGGCAACTCGGCCACGCTCGACTGGGTCGTGGACGCGGGCGAGGGCGAGCTTCTCCCCGCGGGCCGGGTCCTGCGCCTGGACGAGAACTTCCCGAACCCCTTCAACCCGAAGACGAACATCCGCTTCACGGTGGGTGGCGACAGCTCGCAGCAGGTCGCGCTGGAGATCTTCGACGTGCGCGGCCGGCGCCTCGTGTCGCTGCTCAGGGAGTCCCTCGACCCCGGCATCTACCTGAGGAGCTGGGACGGCCGCGACGCGAGAGGCGGCGCGATGCCGAGCGGAATCTACTTCGCAAGGCTGACCGTGGGCGCCGACAGCGAAACGAAGAAGCTGACGCTCCTGAAATGATGCTCCGCAAACTCTCCCGGACGCTTCGCACGGACGTGAGGCGCTTTCCGGGAGAGTTTGCTCCGCGATAGCGACAACGACGAAGCCCCCACCGATCGGCGGGGGCTTTTCAGCTTCCTCGATAGCCCGGAACACCCCTGCGGGAGCTTTACCTGAGGAGTACCAGCTTCCTGGTCCTCGTCTCCCCCACCGACTGGAGGCGGAGCAGGTAGAGGCCGCTGGCGAGTTCGTTACCGTGATCGTCCGTACCGCGCCAGGTCATGCCGTGGATGCCGGCGTCCAGGCGCTCGTCGACCAGGCGGGTCAGCTCGCGGCCGCGCACATCGTGAATCGTGAGTCGCACGCGTCCGGCTTCCGGCAACTGGAAGGAGAGCCGCGTGGCGGGGTTGAATGGGTTCGGGTAGGGCGCGGCCAGTCGCAAGGTCGCGGGCGGCGTCGCCGGGGCGGCCGTCGCGTCGAACACGCTGTTCATGGCGCCCGGCGTGCCGTTTGGAGCCGTGACGTCCGATGCGGCCCAGTTCACGCCCTGGCCGTTGTCCCGCTCCGGGTGAATCAGTTCCAGGCTCGGACCGCCGCCGTCGGGCTCGATCGGCCACGGCGGCAGGTCGTCGTACACCAGGGAATCGTGCAGGGCGCCGCCCGCGTCGAACAGGCGCAGCAGTTCGCCGGCGCCCGACAGGCCGAAGCCGAGGTCGCCCGGCGCCGGGTCCGTGCCCGGAAAGAGCGCCGTGAAGGCGATGCGGTTCTCGCAGAGCAGCAGGTAGCCGTCGGCGGGAATAATCGTGCCCGGGCCGAAGGCGTACACGTGCGCGTCGCTCTCGTCGCGGAACTCCCAGCCGTTCAGGTCGGCCTCGCCCTCGCCCGCGTTGACGAGCTCGACCCAGTCGCCCGGGTCGAAGACCGGCGAGGAGTTGTAGTTGATCTCGTTGATCACGATCCGCGGCGACGGGCCGCTCACCGGGATGAAGTTCGCCGTCAGCTGCGTCGCGACGGAGGGCGAGATCGACAGCGTATCCTCGCTCTCGCCGGTGGACCAGCCCGAGAAGGCCCAGCCCGGCAGGGGCGCGGCGCGGAGGTCGATCGGGTTGCCCTGCAGGTAGAGACCGCTCCAGAGGGAATCGACGGTGAGCGCGGTCAGCGTCACCTGGCCGCTGCCGGGCGGCTGCACGTCGAGGGTCAGTGTGAGCGTGTCCCCGAGGGCGAACTTGTTCTTGATGTGCTCGCGCGCATGGGCGGGACGAGCGGTGAAGAAGTCGACAAGGTCGTCCACGTCGTTCTGCCAGCCGAGGTAGGAGGCCTCCCAGCGGGTCTGGTGGCGCTCCATTTCGGGGTCGAGCAGGGCCGCGTTGTCCAGCACGCGGCCGACCATCCGCTCCGCGGTGAAGGTGGAGTTGAGATGGTCGAGGTAGCGGTTGATGAAGTCCCGCCGGAAGCCGTCGTTGTCGAGCAGGCTGCGTATCATCAGGGTCGCCCAGGGCGGATTCTGCGAGGAGGTTCCCGTGGGATGGGTCGCCCGGTCGAGGTAGTCGTACTCCGGCCCCTCCTGCATTCCCGAGGCGTAGTCGAGATCTATCATGAACCAGCGCCAGCGGCCGCCCGGCGCGCGGGGGCGCCAGAACCGACGGTTGTTGCGCGGCCAGTCGATGTTGCCGAAGAAGATCTCGCTGATGTTGTAGGTGGCGAAGTTCTCCACCTCCATCTGCTGCGTCACCCAGGCGTAGTTGGCCGAGTCGGCCAGGCTGTTGATCTCGAGGAAATCCACCAGCGCCAGATAGTGGGCGTTGTCCCCCCAGATCAGGCCATCGCCGATGCCCTGCTCCTCGAGGATGTCCACGCCATCGGCATCCACATCGTGGTGGCCCACGAGATACTGCTGCTTCAGGTACTCCCGCAGGTTGTGCACGCCCCAGTACTCGCCGTTCAGGAACACCTGGGTCGGCACGTAGCCCTGGCAGTCCAGGTCCAGGTGGCGGACGGCGCTCTGCGCCAGCCCGTCGCGCATGTGGGCGATGCACCAGTCGTTGGAGGCGTTGCGCAGGATCAGGCGGTTGAACTCGGAGAGGGCCAGACCCTCGCTAGCGAACAGGGGCACCTGGATGGCGCCCGCTCCGTAGCCCCCCCGCATTACCAGGCGCAGCGACTTCTGCGGCTTCACGCGGGACATGTTGCCGTGAATCTTCACGCCGAGATCGAGGGCGGTCAGCAGGGCGCCCGTCTCGTCGAAGTACTCCAGGTGCGCGGGCCGTTCCCAGTCCTGCCAGAAGTTCGCGCCGTAGTAGGGCGAGTGGGGATCGTAGTCGTTGCCGAGCACGTAGATGCCGATCTCGTCGTCCCAGAGGTTGTCGGGATCGGTGACCACGGACACCCTGGGCAGCACGCTGCCCTCGTCCACGAGGTAGCTCGCGGTGGCGATGGGGCTCGGCAGCTTGCCGGTTTCGAAGGCGCGCGCGCGCAGCACGGCGGTGGCCGCCACGCCGATCGGCGCCGTGTAGAGCGTGGAGTCGGGGCCGGGGTCCCAGCCGCCGAGGGTCCAGGTGATGCCGTCGGCCAGTCCGGTGGTGTCGCTGATCGAGGCCGTGACGCCGCCCGCGTGGAAGCCGCCCGGCGGATCGATCACCGGCGCGGCGGCGATGCCGGTGTAGGCCGGGCCGTCGTTGGCGGAATCGGGAGTCGATGGGCTGAACAGATACCCCGACGCGCCGCCGTCGGGCGAGCGTCCCAGGGAGACGTTCACCGGCAGGAAGGTCGGCGCCACCAGATCGACGAGACTCCCGCCCGGATCGGAGAACAGCAGGATCTCGCCCGTCGCGCTCAGCGAGAAGTTCGTATGAAGCTCGGCGCCCGCGCGGTCCTTGCCGGAAGCGAACACGAGCAGGCGCTCGTTCGGCAGCAGTACGCGCGTGGGGAACAGCCATCGCTGGGGATTGAAGGTGTCGTCGCTGAGGGCGTAGCCGGCCAGGTCCAGCGTGTCGGGACCCGTGTTGAGGATCTCGATCCAGTCCTCGAAGGCGCCGTCTTCGTCGGCGATGACGTCCAGATTCGAGCTCATCAGCTCGTTCACCATCAGCGCCGCGCTCGCTACCACGGGGAACGCGCAGGCGGTGAGGAGGATCAGAAGTACGCGCAGGATGCGCTGTGTCATTCCCGGTTGTCTCGTCATGGGGTCCTATCGGTTCGGCGGGGGAGCACAAATGATAGCACAATTCGTACCGCGAGATGGGAAAGCACGGGGCGTCATCGAACACGGAATCGGATTATCGGACAGGGATTTAGCTCAATAGCGGGGCGCGGACCGTCAGATCTTCATCCGCTTCCAGCCGCCGTATCGGAAGCGCAGGGTCAACACCACGGCGAGCACGGCGAAATGCACCGCGCCTCCCAGCCAGCCGCCCACGATCCCCATCTCCAGCCTGTAGGCGAAGAGCAGCGCCAGGGGCACGAAGATGCCGTAGGCGCTCACGGCGATGATGATCATCGGCACGGTGGTGTCGCCGGCGCCCTGCAGGGAGTTTGTGTAGACCATCTGCATGGCGTCGCCGATCTGGAACAGCGCCAGCAGCGGCACGATGCTCACGCCCGCGGCCACCACGAGGGGATCCTTGTTGAAAATCGTGAACAGGTGCTCCCGCGCCAGCAGGAACACGGTCGCCACCACGAGCGAATAGGCCAGGGACATGCGCAGGGACACCCAGCCGCACTTCTCCGCCAGCGCCGCCTTCCCGGCGCCGAGGTACTGCCCCACCATCGTGTTGGCCGCCTTGGCGATGCCGTTGGCGGGCATGAAGCTGAAGCTCAGTAGCTGGATGCCGATCTGGCTGGCCGCCAGCTCGTCGGTGCCCAGGCGTCCCATCACCGCCATGAATATCGTGAAGCTGCCCATGTCCAGGAAGAACTGCGCCCCGATCGGCGTGCCCACCTTGAGCAGGCGGCGCATGGCGTCCAGGCGGAAGGGGTGCTCCGTGCGGGTGTGATAGATGCGGTTCAGCGCCGGTTTCACGAAGAGCGCGAAGCCCATGAGGAAGGCGGACAGATCGGCGATGGTGGTGGCCAGACCCGCGCCCATGGTGGTGAGCGCCGGAAAGGGACCGAGGCCGAAGATCAGCACCGCGTCCAGCACCAGGTTCACCAGGTTGGAGATGATCGATATCACCATCGGCGTCTTCATGTCGCCGATGCCGCGGAAGAAGCTGTGGAAGACGAAGGTGCCCAGCAGGAAGTAGGCGCCCGTGAGCCGGGCCCGGGTGTAGCGCAGGCTCTCGGCGATCACGTCCGGCGCCGGTCCGGCCAGTTCGAGGATACGGGGCATCTGCCAGAAGAAGAGGCCGAGCAGGGCCGCGGCGGGCACCGCCAGATAGAGCCCCTGCCAGGCGAAGATGGAGCACTCGCGCAGGCGTCCGCCACCCTTGGCCTGGGAGACGAAGGTGGAGACGCCCTGCATGATGCCCACGAAGAAGGTGTACAGGGTCCATATCAGCACGCCGCCGAAGCCGGCCGCCGCCAGCTCCACCTTGCCCACGCGGCCGAGCATCATCGTGTCCACGGTCCACATGAGCGTGGCCGAGAGCATGGCGATGACGGTGGGATAGGCGAGCTTCCACGCCTCCTTCATCGAGCCGGCGCGAGCGCCGGGCACGATGATGCTGGCGGATTCATCGCCACCTTGCGGGGACGGCCCGCCCTGCTTCTCGTGATCCGACATCTCACCTCCTCACCGGCTCATGGATCGCGCAAACCTAGCCCTTCCTCAACGGAGAGACAAGGGCCGTGTAGATAATGGCGGCCCCCTTGCGTGGAGACCGGGCTTGCTCTACGATGTCTCCGCTTGCCCACCCCCTCCCGACCTCGAAAGCGACCGTACACTCTATCGCGAAGGTGATTGTCATGGCCGAACTGCGCGACGTCGTCATCGTCTCCGCCGCCCGCACGCCCATCGGGTCCTTCCTGGGCGCGCTCTCCTCCGTTCCCGCCCCCAAGCTCGGCGCCGTGGCCGTGAAGGCCGCCCTCGAGCGCTCCGGTCTGGCCGGTGAAGATGTGGACGAGTGCATCATGGGCTGCGTCCTGCCCGCCGGGCAGGGACAGGCCCCCGCCCGCCAGGCCGCCCTCGGCGCCGGCCTGCCGAACAGCGTCGAGTGCATGACCATCAACAAGGTCTGCGGCTCCGGGCTCAAAACGGTGATGCTCGCCGCCCAGGCGATCGCCGTGGGCGACGCCGACGTCGTCATCGCCGGCGGCATGGAGAACATGACCCAGACGCCCCACTACGCCCTCGGCAGCCGGGCCGGCACGAAGATGGGCGACTGGAAGCTGAAGGACGGCATGGTCTTCGACGGCCTCTGGGATCCCTACAACGACTACCACATGGGCAACGCCGCCGAGCTCTGCGCGAGCGAGTGCAAGATCGACCGCGCCGCCCAGGACGCCTTCGCCGTCGAGAGCTACAGCCGCGCGCAGGCGTCGATCGCGGAGGGCGCCTTCAAGGCCGAGATCGCTCCCGTCGAGATTCCCCAGCGCAAGGGCGACCCCGTGGTGGTGGACACCGACGAGGAGGCCGGCCGCGTCAAGTTCGACCGCATCCCCAGCCTGCGCCCCGCGTTCCTGAAGGACGGCACCGTCACCGCCGCCAACGCGAGCAGCATCAACGACGGCGCCGCGGCGGTGGTCGTGATGGCCGCTGACGTGGCCGAGGCGAAGGGCATCAAGCCCCTGGCGAAGATCGTCGCCCAGGCCAGCGCCGCCCAGACGCCCGAGTGGTTCACGACCGCGCCGGAGAAGTCGATCCGCAAGGCCCTCGCGAAGGCCGAGCTGAGCACGGACGACATCGACCTCTACGAGATCAACGAGGCCTTCGCCGTGGTGGCGCTGGCCAACAACGACCTGCTGGGCCTGAGCGCCGACAAGGTGAACGTGCGCGGCGGCGCGGTGGCCCTGGGCCACCCCATCGGCGCCAGCGGCACGCGCATCCTGGTGACGCTGCTCCACACCATGAAGGACAGGGGCGCGAAGCGCGGCCTGGCGAGCCTCTGCATCGGCGGCGGCGAGGCGGCCACCCTGATCGTCGAGGCGCCCTAGGACGGGCCCGTGAGTCAGCTCCAGCTCGCGAACGAGTTCCTGGAACTCCGGCGCGCCCGCATGAGCGAGGCGCCGCTGCTCGCGCGCGCGGTGCGCGAGAGCCTGGCCGACCTCGCTCCCTTTCTCCCCTGGGCCACCGAGGACTACGACGTGGAGGCCGCCCGCGCCTTCCTGGAGTTCTCGAGAGAGGAATCGAAGGCGGGACGCGGGGAGCACCTGAACGTGTTCGAGGTGGAGAGCGGCGAGCTGCTGGGCGGCGTGGGAATCATGTTCCGGCGTCTGCACCAATCGGCGGAACTGGGCTACTGGATGCGGAGCGATCGGGCCGGAGAGGGCATCGCCACGGAGGCCTCGGAGCTGATCGTGGAGCACGCCTTCGATGAGATGGCGCTGCGGCGCGTCTACCTGACCTGCGATGTCGACAATCTCGGCAGCCGACGCGTCGCGGAGAAGCTGGGCATGCGGCGCGAGGGTCGCCTGAAGGAGTTCACTCTCCATCACGACGAGTCGCGCGACCACTACCTGTATGCCCTGCTCGCCCGGGAGTTCAAGCCGGCCTTCCGCGGCTGAAGGCGCATGCGACGAATCCAAAGCCCCGCGGGAAGCATCCCAGCTTGAACGATTCCGGGAGCGCCAGCATGCGCCCGTGACGAAAGGGATGCCGGAATGACGAAAACCACCATGACCGCGGCGATGCTCCTGCTTATCGCCGCCAGCGCGATGGGAGCGGACATGAACCGACGCGAGACGGCCATCCTCGGCGGCGGCTGCTTCTGGTGCATCGAGGCGGCCTTCGACGAACTCGAGGGCGTGGACGAAGTCGTCTCGGGTTACGCGGGAGGCGCCCAGCCGAATCCGAGCTACGAGGCCATCTGCCGCGGCGACACCGGCCATGCCGAGGTGGTGAGGATCGCCTTCGATCCGGAGACGATCGCCTACGCGGAACTGCTCGAGGTGTTCTTCGCGATCCACGACCCCACGACGCGCAACCGCCAGGGCGCCGACGTCGGTACCCAGTACCGCAGCATCATCCTGCACGAGAACGAGGAGCAGGAGCGCGTGGCGCGGGCGGCCGTCGCGGCCCTGGACGCCTCGGAGGTGCACGGCAAGCGGCCGGTGGTCACCGAGATCGCGGCCCTGGACCGTTTCTACCCCGCGGAGAAGTACCACCAGGACTACTTCCGCAGGAATCCCTTCGAGGGCTACTGCCAGGCGGTGATCTCGCCCAAGATGAAGAAGTTCCGCGAGGAGTTCGCCAAGCGGCTCAAGTAGGCGACACGGGAGAAACTCCCTGTTGCCTTATCCTGAAACCCGGCCTAGAGTCCCTCCCGTCCACCAACCGGGAGGGATTCCGTGCGTACGACCAAGATCATCCTGACGATCGCGACTCTCGTCCTGGCGGGGGCGTCCGGCGCCACGACCATCCACGTGCCGGTAGACCAGCCCACGATCACGGACGGCCTGCTCGCCGCCGTCAGCGGCGACACGGTGCTCGTGGCCTGCGGCACCTACATCGAATCGGACCTGCCGATGATCTCAGGCGTCACGCTGCGCAGCGAGACCGGCGACCCGGACTGCGTGACCATCGACGGCAACGGCGAATCCCGCGTGATCCTCTTCGACGACACCCTGGCCGGCACCCGGCTGGAGGGCATCACCATCACGGGCGGCGTGTTCTCGGCGGGCTCGGGCCTCTACTTCTGGCACGCCGTCGCCGAGGTGAGCAACTGCGTCATCACCGGCAACGTGGGCGCCAGCTTCGGCAGCGGCGTCTACGTCCGCTATGCCGACTCCGACGTCACGTTCGTCGACTGCCTCTTCTCGGACAACCATGCCACGATCGACGGCGGCGCGGCCTTCGTGTGGACCGACGCCACCGCCACCTTCATGAACTGCACCTTCGTGGGCAACAGCGCCGATCGCGACGGCGGGGCCGTCTTCCACAGCTACGCGGACGTCACGCTCACCTCCTGCACCTTCGACGCGAACAGCGCCGTGATGAACGGCGCCGCCGTCACGGCGAGCAACGGGAACGCGACTCTCGATCAGTGCATCATCACGGGCAGCACGAACGGCGTGGCCGTGTTCCGCTACGCGGGAAGCTCACTCTCCCTCACATGCTGCAACCTGTTCGGCAACGAGGGCGGCAACTGGACGGTGCACGTGGCCGATCAGCTCGGCGTGGACGGCAACATCGAAGCGGATCCCCAGTACTGCGGCGTCGCCGGCAGCGGCGACTACCGCCTGCAGAGCGACTCCCCCAGCGCCGGCGTCAACTCCCCCTGCGGTCACATGGGCGCGCACCCGGTGGGCTGCGCCGACACGGCCACGGAATCGGCCACCTGGAGCAAGGTGAAATCGCTGTACTAGCAGGTTCGACGACCCATGGGTGAAATGATCAAGCCCCCGCCAAGGCTGGCGGGGGCTGTTTCGTTGGAGCCCCCAGCGAGGGAACACTTCTAAGGAGGGCATCTGAGCCGAGCCGGGCATCTGGAGTCAGGTGAAGCTCAAAACCGAGGCGAAGCCAACCGACGTGAAGTGTGACCGAGCTCCCTACCGAGCGACGAGGTTCAGCAGCTTCCCCGGCACGTAGATCGCCTTCACGATCTCCTTGCCCTCGATCCAGGGCGCGAGCTTCTCGCTGGCGAAGGCGATCTCCTTCACCGCGGCTTCGTCGGCGCTCGCGGGCAGCTCGTGCTTGTCGCGCACCTTGCCGTTGACCTGCACCACCACCGTCATCATGTCGACGGTCAGCCAGGCCGGATCGTGCTCGGGCCAGGGCTCGTAGGCCAGCGTGTTCTCGTGGCCCAGGCGGCTCCAGATCTCCTCGGCGAGATGCGGCGCGTAGGGCGCGAGCAGCAGCAGGAACTGCTCCAGCGCGCTCTTGCTGCGCACCTCCATCACGTTGAGCTCGTTGACGAACACCATCATCTGGCTGATCGCCGTGTTGAAGCGCAGGGTCTCGGTCATGTCGGTGACATCCGCGATGGTGCGGTGCAGCACGCGCAGCGTGGCCTCGTCGGGCGCCACGTCCTGCACGGCGGGCAGCAGGTTGTCGTCCTGATCGAAGAACAGGCGCCAGGCGCGCGACAGGAAACGGTGGATGCCGTCGATGCCCGACGTGTTCCAGGGCTTGTCGCGGTCGAGCGGGCCCAGGAACATCAGGAACAGGCGCAGCGAGTCGGCGCCGTGACCCGCGATCACGTCGTCGGGATTGATGACGTTGCCGCGGCTCTTGGACATCTTCTCGCCGTCCTCGCCCAGGATCATCCCCTGGTTCCTCAGCTTCACGAAGGGCTCCTTCGTGGAAACCTTGCCGAGGTCGAAGAGCACCTTGTGCCAGAAGCGCGCATAGATGAGGTGCAGCACGGCGTGCTCCGCGCCGCCGAGGTAGAGATCCACCGGCATCCAGTAGCGCTCCTTCTCGGGACCCCAGGCCTCGACGTCGTTGTCGGGGTCGAGGAAGCGCAGATAGTACCAGCAGCTGCCGGCCCACTGGGGCATGGTGTTGCTCTCGCGCCGCGCGGGCTTGCCGGTGACCGGGTCGGTGATGTGGATCCAGTCCTCGATTGTAGCGAGAGGACTCTCGCCCGTTCCGGACGGCTTGTAGCTCTCCACCTCGGGCAGGAGCAGCGGCAGTTCGTCGGCGCCGAGCACGCGCGTGCCGCCGTCGTCGAAGTGGATCACCGGGAAGGGCTCGCCCCAGTAGCGCTGACGGCTGAAGAGCCAGTCGCGCAGCTTGTAGTGCGTGCTGCCCTCGCCCAGTCCGCGCTCCTCGAGCCAGGCGGTGATCTTGGTGATGGCCTCGGGCACGTTCAGCCCGTCGATGGGCGGCGAGTTGACGAGCTTGCCGTCGCCGGCCCAGGCCTCGGCCTCGATGTCGCCGCCCTCGATCACCTGAACGATCGGGAGGTCGAACTCCTTCGCGAACTCCCAGTCCCGCTGGTCGTGGGCGGGCACGGCCATGATGGCGCCGGTGCCGTAGCCCATCATCACGTAGTCGGCGATCCAGATCGGGATGCGCTCGTCGTTTACAGGGTTCACCGCGTAGGCGCCCGTGAAGACGCCGGTCTTCTCCTTGGCCATGCCGCGGTCCAGGTCGCTCTTGCGGGCGGCCTCGGCGCGGTACTTCTCCACGGCCTCGCGCTGTGAATCGGCGGTCACCGCGTCCACGAACTCGTGCTCGGGCGCCAGCACCATGTAGGTGGCGCCGAAGAGCGTGTCGGGGCGCGTGGTGAACACGCGAATCACCTTGTCCGCGCCCTCGATGGCAAAGTCCACCTCGGCGCCCACGCTGCGGCCGATCCAGTTGCGCTGCAGCTCCTTGATGCTGTCTGGCCAGTCGAGCTCGTCCAGGTCGTCGAGCAGGCGCTCGGCGTAGTCGGTGATCTTCAGCATCCACTGGCGCATGGGTTTGCGCACCACCGGATGGCCGCCGATGTCGCTCTTGCCGTCCACCACCTCTTCGTTGGCCAGCACGGTGCCCAGCTCCGGGCACCAGTTCACGGCCACCTCGGCCTCGTAGGCCAGGCCGCGCTTGTGGAGCTCGGTGAAAATCCACTGGGTCCACTTGTAGTACTCGGGCTGGGTGGTGTCGATCTCGCGGTCCCAGTCGTAGCTGAAGCCGAACATCTTCAGCTGGCGACGGAAGTTCGCGATGTTCCTGTCGGTGGTGGCGCGGGGGTGCGTGCCGGTCTTCACCGCGTAGTTCTCGGCGGGCAGGCCGAAGGCGTCCCAGCCCATGGGGTGCAGCACGTTGAAGCCGCGCATGCGCCAGAAGCGCGAGACGATGTCCGAGGCGGTGTAGCCTTCGGGGTGCCCCACGTGGAGACCGTCGCCGCTGGGATAGGGATACATGTCCAGGACGTAGCGCTTGGGCCGATCCGGGTCCATCTCGGTGTGGAAGGTCTTGTGGTCCTCCCAGTAGGCCTGCCATTTGGGCTCGATTGCGGAGGGGTCGTATGGCATGAGGCACCTTCATTCGGGTCGCGGCCTGAACCGTAAGTCCTTGGAAATTTAGGAAGCTTTATAGTGCAAGCGGCTCCTCGGCGCAAGGGCGCAACGGCCGCGGGCCCGCTTCGATCGCCGAATCCCCGCCTCGATTCCCGGCATCCAATGCGATACCCTGCCGTCAATCCACCCCGACGAATCGCTTCAACGAACCGGGCCCACCATGAAGACACTCCTCGCCCTGCTCCCGCTGCTGCTGGCCCCGCCGCCCGCCGCGGCCTACGACGTGTTCCTCGACGTCGACATCGACGGCGATCCCGGCACCATCCACACCTTCGCCGACGCCGAGTCTGCCCAGGTGCGCCTGGTGCTGAGCCCCACCGAACCCGACGAGTGGATCACCCACGTGGGCTTCGGACTCGGCGGCACCTGCTGGGAGTGCTTCGATCAGGGATCGCCTTACACCTACGGCACCGACAGCGACATCTACCGGCTTCTCGCCGACTGGCACGACAGCCCGCTCATCGCCGCGAGCTGGGCGGACATCAGCCTCTGCTACGGCTGCTGCAACGGGAACGGCAGCGGCGACGGCTACCACTACCTGTTCGACGCCGTCGCGGAGGGCGAAGGCTTCGCCCTCGACGCGCCGGTGTTCATCGCCACCTTCTCGGCCTGGGTCTCGCGCAGCAGCATCTTCGACCGCTGCCCCCACCCGCCGGCCAATCTCATGACCTTCCCGGGTCCCACGGCCGGCCCGCTCGCCCAGGGCAACGCGATCCTGCTCTCCGACGAGTTCACGGCCGTGGAGAAGGGAAGCTGGAGCGCCATCAAGGCCCTCTACTGAGCCCCGAAGCGGTCCAGGAGCTTGCGGCTGAAGGCGGGCAGCCCGAGTCCGTCGATCCCCTCGTCGGTGAACCAGCGATACTCGGGACGATTCTCGGCCGCGACGAACTCGACCCCACCGCCCAGCACGCGTTGCCTGATGCGGTAGCGCGTGATCCCATGGCGACCCTCTCCGAGTTCGACGGTGTCGACCGGCGCCAGGCCCAGCCCGCGCCACTCCTCGGCGCCCAGCGAGGGCGTGTCGCGGACGACGCGGTAGGGCAGGTTCCACAGGCCGCCCAGGAAGGGACGGGCGCCGCGCGACAGCAGAAGCCCCTCGGGGCTTCGGAAGATCCCCACCTCCACCGTGACCTGCTCCGGCTTCACCGGGCGGCGGCTCTCCGGGAAGCGCTCCGGATCTCCCGATTTCGCGGCCGCGCAGAACTCCGCCGTGGGGCAGACCGCGCAGGCGGGTTTGCGGGGCCGGCACACGCGCGCCGCCAGTTCCATCACGGCCTGGTTGAGGTCGCCCGGACGTTCCCCTTGCGCCAGCGTCGACAGGCGTTCCCACAGCAGGCCATTCAGCGGCTGCCGCGCCGGGTCGCCGCCCAGCGCGCCCAGACGCGTGAGCAGGCGGATGCCGTTGCCGTCGAGCGCCGGCTCGGCCAGGCCGAAGGCGATCGAGGCCACCGCGCCGGCCGTGTAGCGCCCCACGCCGGGCAGCGCGAGCAGCGCCGCGGGGTCGGCGGGCAGTTCGCCGGCGTGCGTCGCCACCACCACTTGCGCCGCCGCATGGAGACCGCGCGCGCGACGGTAGTAGCCCAGGCCGCTCCAGAGCGCCAGCACGTCCTCCAGGTCGGCGGCGGCCAGCGCGCGCCAGTCGGGGAAGCGCGCCGTGAAGCGCTCGAAGTAGGGAATCACGGTCGCCACCTGGGTCTGCTGGAGCATGATCTCCGACAGGAACACGCGGTAGGGCGTGGGGTCGTCGCGCCAGGGCATGGGGCGGCGTTCGGCGTCGAACCAGGCGAGCAGGGCGGCGCGGAGGCGTGGGTCCGCGGAAGGGCGGGGCATGGGGCATCCTCGGTTGGCAAGGGGCGCCCGCCAGCGTATCCTGGGCGCGAGGTCGGCACAACTCCCCGCCGATCCGACGAGCCCTCGAAAGGAGCGCCATGAGCGAGCAGCAGCCGAGCCACCATCAGCATCGCGCCGAGGCGCCGAGCGAGCTCGGCGTGGCGGTGATAACGGTCAGCGACACGCGCACCCTGGAGACGGACAAGTCCGGCGCGCTCATCGAGGACTATCTCACCGAAGCGTCGCACCGCGTGCTCCCCCGCGCGATCGTGCCCGACGATCCCAGGGAGATCGAACCGGCGGTCCTCGCCGCGCTGGAGCAGCCGGGCTGCGACGTCGTGATTCTCACCGGCGGCACGGGCGTGAGCCCGCGCGACCGCACGCCCGAGGTCGTGGAGTCGCTCTCCGAGCGCCTGCTCACCGGCTACGGCGAGCTGTTCCGCATGTTGAGCTGGCAGGACATCGGCGCGGCGGCCATGCTCAGCCGGGCCGTGGCGGGTGTGCGCGAGGGCCGGTTGCTGGTGGCAACGCCCGGTTCCACCGGCGCGGTGCGTCTCGCCATGGAGAAGCTGCTCCTGCCCGAGATGGGCCATGTCGTCCGCGAGTTGCGCAAGCGCGAGGGCCCCGCATAGAGAAGGGCCACCCCCGCCTGGGAGTGGCCCGAATGAAAATCGGGCAGGACGACTTTGAACCCCCTCACCGTTTCGAAGATCGGACTACCTGCTTACCCCTCACTGCTCACCACGGCGAACAGCCAACCAGTCCAATGATCTCCGAAAACCTCTCAGTCCGTTCGTCGGTCCCACCCGGAATCGTGGGCTCGGAATCGCAGCAACCGCTTTCGGCTTTCCGGGCCTTGTAGTCCTAAAACTACATAAAAAAAGGGGCCTTTACAACCCCTTCTCCTTGATCAATCGGCGTTTTTCCTCGAGACGTCCGACCATCTGCTCCAGGGTCTTGTGCTCGAGCGTATGGCGGATCTCGATGCGGATCTTCGACCACTCGTCGTGCAGCGGGCAGGCCGCCTCGTCCGAGCAGACGTCGATGCCGAGAATGCAGATCTCATCGTAGTTGGCGATGTGGTCGATGGGATCCACGATGTCGTAGAGCGTGATCTCCCCCGGCTTGCGGGCGAGGCAGAAACCGCCGCGGGGCCCGCGATGCGACCGCACCAGGCCCTTGCGGGAGAGGATCTGCATCGTCTTTGCGAGGAAGTGGAAGGGAATGTCTTCCCTCTCCGCAACTTCCTTGAGCTGGATCAGCTGACCCTCTGGCTGCTCGGCCAATGAAACCATGGCGCGAATCGCGTATTCCGCAGCCTTTGAATAGAGCACTTCTCCTCCACATCCTTGAAACGGGAATATTTTCCTTGGACCCGTGAATCTACGTCAGCCTTGCCGGGATGTCAATGACAGGTTTCGCACTTCTTTATCTAGTTAAACAGGTTTCACGACCAGCAGGGTGACATCGTCCTCCCAGGGCGACTCCCCGCCGTACTCCCTGGCCGCGGCCACGATGCGATCGACGGTCTCGTGAGCATCAAGCTCGTAGCACTCCCGGAAGATCGCCAGCAGCCGCTCCTCGCCGAACTCGTCCTCGGTGTCGTGGATGCCGCGATGGCGCTCCACGAGCCCGTCGGTGAAGATGAGCAGCTGCCGCCCATGCTCCAGCCTCGTGAAACCCCTGTGGTACTCGGATCCCGCGCGGGGGCCGAGAATCACGCCGCCCGTGGTCAGTCGATCCAGCTCTCCGTCCGGCCCGATCATCATCGGCTCGCAGTGGCCGGCGTTCACGTAGATCAGGTTGCCGTTGCTCTCCAGTTCCCCGTAGAACAGGCTCACGAAGCGCGTGGACAGTCGGCTGGCGTGGATCACCTGGTTCAGCCGGCGGATCACGGCGGTGATCTTGAGCTCCTTCTCGACGCCCATGCGCAGCCCGGTCACCACGTCGCGCGCCTGCAGGGCGGCCGGCAGGCCGTGGCCGCTGGCGTCGCCCACGGCGATGCCCAGGGCGTCGGCGCCGAGGTCGAGGAAGTCGTGGATGTCTCCGCCCACCTCCGTCGCCTCGGCGGCGTAGGTGCGGGCGGCGATGTCGAAGCCCTCGAAGGCGGGCGGGTGCGTGGGCAGGAGGCTGAGCTGGATCGCCTCCGCCTCGTCGATCTCCGCCTCGATGCTGGCCTGACGCAGGTGCAGGCTGAGGCTGTGGCGCAGCACGCCGAGCGCGAAGAGCAGCGCCTCCTCTTCGTCGTCGTTGTCCAGGCCGATGGATATCAGGAAGCGCCCGTCGGAAAGCGCGAAGGCCGCGTAGTTCTGCACGCCGAGCTTGCTCTCGAGAGCCGGATCGTAGCCGGGGAAATCCTCGTGGATCGCCACCGTCCGCTCGCTCAGGATCGCCTGGATCGGCGCGTAGTCGGCGGGAATCGTGAAACCGTCGAGCTCCTTGCCCAGCGGCGCCGTGCTGTGCCGCAGGTAGTAGAGCTCCTCGTCCCGCTGGTAGAGCCGCCCGTTCACGGTGCCCAGGTCTTCGCGGAAGGCCTGGACGATCTCGTCCACCACCTTCGCCAGAGCGTGATGCGGGCGCCGCGTGTCGGCGAGACTGCCGAGCAGCCCGTCCAGCTTGCGATAGAATGCCTTGTTGTTGAGCATGGACCTACTGCAGCTTCGCCTTGATGGATGCAAGGACATCGTCGTTGTCGGGGAACTCGCCGGTGGCCTTCTTGGAGAAGACGAGCTCGCCGCCCGCCATCACCTCGAAAACTCCACCACCCGAGCGGATCATCTCGGGCGTGATGCCGAACTTCTCCTGAATCGCTGCCGCCAGACCGGCGGCACGGGGTTCGTAGTTTCACACCACGCAGTATTCGATGCTGACGGCAATGGCTTCACTCATGGCGGCTCCTTTCGCGCGAGGATGGTTCGTTAGGGGGTTCGAAACGGGTTCCGGCAGGGAAACACAGGATGCGCGGCAAGTCAACGCGAGGCTGGAGGACGCGCCATCACCGCCCGCGCCCGAACTCGAAGGCCCGCAGGCGGAGGCTGTTGGTGACGACGAACACGCTGCTGGCCGCCATCGCCGCCGCGGCGATCATGGGATTCAGCACGCCGACGGCCGCGAGCGGAATCGCGAGCAGGTTGTAGAAGAAGGCCCAGAAGAGGTTCTGCCGAATCGTCCGCAGCGTGCGGGCCGAGAGACGGATCGCGTCGACCACCCGACTCAGGTTGCCGTGCACCAGGGTCACCGGAGCGCTGGCCACGGCCACGTCGGTGCCGCTGGCCAGGGCGATGCCCACTTCGGCGGCGGCGAGCGCGGGCGCGTCGTTCACCCCGTCGCCCAGCATCGCCACACCCTCCCCGCCGGGGGCGGTCTCGCGGATACGGCGCGCCTTGTCGTCGGGCTTGAGCGCCGCCTCGAAGCGGAGGATGCCCGCCTGCTCCGAGGTCCGCCGCACCGCCTCGGGCCGATCGCCGGACAGCAGCAGCGGCTCGATGCCCATCTCCACCAGGCGCGAGACCAGCGCGGGCACCTCCGGCCGCAGCTCGTCCTCGAGCCCGAAGGCCGCCTCGAGCCGTCCCTCCACCGCCACGAGCACGGGGCTCAGCCCCTTCTCCTCGAGTTCGGTGAGAATATTGGCCTGGCCGGAGAGGTCCACGCCCTCGTGCTCCAGATACCAGGGCGCGCCCACCAGCACCTGCTTGCCGGACACCTCCGCCCGCACGCCGCCGCCCGGTCGGCTCACGACGGCCAGGGCGAAGGCGCTGCCCTCGGTCCGCTCGCGGCAGTACTCCCGCAGGGCCGTCGCCAGCGGATGGCTCACGGAGCTCTCGGCGGCGGCGACGAAGCGGAACAGCAGCTCCTGGGGCGCCGTGCCGAACGCGTGGAATCGAGCAACACGGGGATGGCCGCGGGTCAGGGTGCCCGTCTTGTCCATCGCCAGCGTGCGGATGGCCTGGAGGCGCTCCAGGCTGGCGGCTTCGCGAAAGAGGATGCCGTGCCGCGCAGCCTGGCCGCTGCCCACCAGGATCGCGGTCGGGGTGGCCAGGCCCAGCGCACAGGGGCAGGCGATCACGAGCACGGCCACCGCGCGCATGATGATTTCGGAGATGCCCGTGGCCGGTGAGATCAGCAGGTGAAGGATCACCGTCAGCAGCGAGATGCCCAGCACGATCGGCACGAAGATTGACGCCACCTTGTCGGCGAGCCGCTGCACCGGCGCCTTGGAGGCCTGTGCATCGCGCACCAGGCGGAGGATGCCCGCCAGGGCCGTGTGCTCGCCCACGGCGGTCACGCGCATCTCGAGGAAGCCGTCCTGAAGGATCGTGGCGCCGGTGAGGCTCTCCCCCACCACCCGCCGCACGAGGCGGCTCTCGCCGGTGAGCATCGATTCGTCGAGGGCGCCCTCGCCCTGAATCACCACGCCGTCGGTCGGCACCTTGCTGCCGCTGCGCACCCGCAGGCGGTCGCCGGGACGGACCTCGGCCAGGGGCACCTCCTCCTCGCCGTCGTCGGTCACGCGAAGCGCGGTCGAGGGCAGCAGGGACGCGAGCTCCCTGAGCGCGTCGGCGGCGCGATCCTTGGCGCCGCCCTCCAGCACCCGGCCGACGAGAATCAACGAGACGATCATCGCCGCGCTCTCGAAGTAGAGATGGCCGCCGACCAGCAGGCTGGCCCAGCTGCTCAGCCAGGCCGCGCCCGTCCCCAGGGCGATCAGCGTGTCCATGGCGCTGTGGCCGCGGCGCAGCATCTCCCAGGCCTTCACGAAGAAGCGTCGGCCCGGCAGCGCCAGGACCGCCGTCGCCATGACGCCCTGCACCACGCCCCAGATCGTCCCGCTCGGGCCGAACATGGCCAGAACCATGAGGGGTACGCTGATGATCAGGGCGGTGCGCAGATCTCGTCGGAGCTGTTCGGGATCCTCGACCGTGGAGGGGATATCGTCGAGAGGAGCGTCATCGAGCAGAGGCTCGGCGTCGAACCCCGCCCTTCTCGACGCCTCGAGAAGACCAAGGACCGGCAGGTGCCCCCGCCCGTGAATCTTGGCCTCGGCCGTGGCGAGATTCACGCTCACCCGCTCCACACCGGGCACCGCCGCCAGGCCCTTTTCGACCTTGGCGACGCATGAGGCGCAGCTCATTCCCTTGATGCGGAGTCTCAATTCAGCCAAAACGGCTCCTGTTATTCGGGTTTCTTGTGTTTCCCGCGGTCATCGGTTACAATTGTGACTACAAGTTGCGTCCACCTCAAGAAGGAAGAGCCCGTGAAGCATCTCCATGTCTTTCTTTGCGCCGCACTGATCATCATCGTCGCCGCGGCGGTGGCCATCGCGAGCGAGTCCATCGAAATCCAGAACGATGGGATTCAACTCGACCATGGAGCAAACGCCAAGAAAGTCGAGAGCCTGGAATCGGGCAAGGACAAAGGTGAGCGGGTCGACGTCGAACCCTCGAGCTGGAGCAATGTGAAGGCTCTCTGGGGCTGATTCTCGCCAAGAACCGTGCGATATTCGCGACGCTCCGGACCCCGGGCGTCTTTTTTTTGTGATACTTTCCCGCCCCCGCAACTTCTGCTTGCCAGTTCACGGGCCCTCCCCTAGAGTCTCTCACCCTACCGCACGACCAATCACCTTCTGGTTCACAGCATAGCGATACGACCAGATCAAAACATAAATACAGCGTCAAGGAGGTCCCATGGGACGCGGTGTGGCTGTTGTCTGCCCCAAGGGCGGCGTCGGCAAGACGACGATTTCTGTGAACTTGGCTTCGGCACTGGCCGACAAGGGATTCCGCTGCCTGCTCGTGGGGGTCGACCCCCAGTGCGGCCTGATCAGCAGCTTCGGCAAGGACCGATTCGATGTCGACTGCGGCCTGCTCGACTACTTCGATCCCGAGGGAATGCCCGAGGACGCCATCCAGGCCAGCGGCGTCGAGAACCTGGACTTCATCACCAGCAACGTCTGGTCTCGCGACGAGGAGCAGGAGCTGCTCCAGGGCGCCCACGACTTCCCCGAGCGCATCGGGGAGATCGTCGCGGGCGTGCGCGACAGCTACGACTTCATCTTCATGGACTGCCCGCCCAACCTCGGCGCCCTCACGGCCTCCGCCCTCCAGGCGGCCGACAGCTTCATCGTGCCGATGCAGGCGGAGGAGCTGGCCTATCGCGCGCTGCCGCGCCTGTTCGACGGCCTCGACGAGATGGGCGGCGCGGGCCGCCACGTGCCCGAACTCATGGGCATCGTCCTGAACCAGGTCGATCCCCGCACGCGCCTCGCGAACGACGTCATGCGCCGGGTCCGCGAGGAGCACGAGGAGTACGTCTTCGAGTCCGTGATCCCGCGCACCGTGCGCCTGGCCGAGGTGGCCAAGCGCGGCAAGCCCGTGAATCGGTTCAACCGCAACGGCCGCGCCGCGCGCGCCTTCGACTCCCTGGCCGACGAGATCCTCGCCCCGATGGTGGCCGAGGCCGCGGCCAAGGCCGAGATCGCCCAGGAGCAGCAGGACCAGGTCGAGCAGCCCGTGCACGCCTCCGGCGAGACCGCGGGCGGAACCGGCGAGACGCTCGTGAGCCTGCGCATGAACGCCGCCTCGGTCGACTTCGACGAGCTGGGCCGCGACGCCATGGACGCGGAGCGCGTGCTCTCCCTGGACGAGGTCGAGGACGACAAGGAGCAGAGCTGCTCCATGAGCCGTCCGAGCCTGGACGACTACGAGGGCACCACCGATGAGGAGCCGCTTCACTAGGCGCTTCCAAACACGACAATTCCACGACGGGCGGGGTGAAATCCCCGCCCGTTTTCGGTTTAGGGAAATCGGAATACGACGGTTACGGGATATTCCCGGACAGGAACTCTGAAATCCGCAATCCCTGCAATCCCAACAGATTATCGTGATTTCCCGGCATCTGGGCCCGTGGCGAGCCGCTTGACATGCGCCGTTTCCATCAGTACCTTGTGCACTGATCCGGCCTATCTCTGATAGCGGGGCCGGCAAAGCAGGGACGATCCGCGGCACCGAAAGGTGGGACCCATGACTCGAATCCTCGATGAGGCGATCACCATCGTCTCCCCGGAACACTGCAAGGGCTGCAGCCTCTGCGTGATCTCCTGCCCCCAGGACTGCCTGGCGCTGCTCAGCAGCTTCAACAGCCGGGGCTACCACCCCGCCAGCTACACGGGCGAAGGCTGCACCGGATGCGGCATGTGCTTCTACGCCTGCCCGGAGCCGGCGGCGATCACGGTCTACAAGAAGGGCGCCGAGTACAACGACTAGCTGAGGAGCTTTCCATGGCCAAGGAATTCATCAAGGGGAACGACGCCATCGTGAAGGCGGCTCTGCTGGCCGGATGCCAGTCCTTCTACGGCTACCCCATCACGCCCGCCAGCGAGATCGCCCACGCGGCGGCCAAGTACTTTCCCCGCGTCGGCCGCACCTTCCTGCAGGCCGAGAGCGAGATCGCCTCGATCCAGATGGTCTACGGCGCGGCCGGCAGCGGTGAGCGCAGCATGACCGCCTCCTCGAGCCCCGGCATCAGCCTCAAGATGGAGGGCTTCAGCTATCTGGCCGGAGCCGAGCTGCCCTGCGTGGTGGTGGACATCACCCGCGGCGGACCGGGGCTGGGCAACATCGCGCCGGAGCAGAGCGACTACAACCAGATCGTCAAGGGCGGCGGCCACGGCAACTACAAGCTGATCGTGCTCGCCCCCAACGGCGCGCAGGAGATGTGCGACCTCACCATCAAGGCCTTCGAGCTCGCCGACAAGTGGCGCAACCCGGCCGTGATCCTGGCCGACGGTTACATCGGCCAGATGATGGAGCCGGTGGAGTTCCCGCCGCCCGTGAAGGACCTGCCCGCGAAGCCCTGGGCGATCAAGGGAGAGAAGTTCGATCCCGAGAACCTCGTGAACTCCATCTACCTCGACACCGACGAGCTCGAGGCCCACAACCACCACCTCCAGGACAAGTACCGCAGGATCCAGGAGGAGGAGGTCATGGTGGAGGAATACCTCACCGACGACGCCGAGCTCGTCCTGGTGGGCTACGGAATCATCAGCCGCATCCTCCGCACGGTCACGGAGAAGGCGCGCGCCGAGGGCATGAAGGTCGGCCTGCTGCGGCCCATCACGCTGAGCCCCTTCCCCAGGGATCAGATCAGCGCCCTGAGCAGGAAGGCCGGCGCGTTCCTGGTGAGCGAGATGAGCAACGGCCAGCTCATCGACGACGTGCGCCTGGCATGCGAGCACCGCATTCCCGTGCACTTCCACAATCGCATGGGCGGCAACGTACCGACCGTCGAGGAGATCTACGAAGTGGTGAAGGCCCGCGTGGCCGAGACCACGACGGCTTAAGGAGAAACCATGGCGAAGAAGATTCTCGAGAAGCCCAAGGGATTCTACGACGATTTCGAGCGGAAGCCCGGCGACAAGAGCGCCACTCACTACTGCCCCGGCTGCGGACACGGCAACGTGCACAAGATCGTGGCCGAGGCGGTGGAGGACATGGGCATCCAGGACCGCACCATCATGGTGAGCCCGGTCGGCTGCTCGGTGTTCGTGTACTACTACTTCGCGACGGGGAACATCCAGGTCGCGCACGGCCGGGCGCCCGCGGTGGCCACGGCCCTGAAGCGCGCCAACCCCAACGCGGTCGTGGTGAGCTACCAGGGCGACGGCGACCTGGCGGCCATCGGCGGCAACAACATCCTGCAGGCGGCCAACCGCGGCGAACACTTCACCGTGCTCTTCGTGAACAACGCCATCTACGGGATGACGGGCGGCCAGCTCGCCCCCACCAGCCTGCCCGGCATGAAGACCACCACCACACCCTACGGCCGCGACCTCAACAACGAGGGCCCGCCCATGAAAATGGCCGAGCTGCTCTCGACCCTGGACGGTCCCACCTACATCGAGCGCACGGCGCTGTGGGACAACAAGGGCATCGCCGGCACGCGCCGCGCGATCCGCAAGGCCCTTCAGTGCCAGCTCGACGGCAAGGGCTTCTCCATGGTGGAGATTCTCAGCGCCTGTCCCTCGGGTTGGAAGGTGGATCCCAAGGATCAGTCCGACTGGATGAAGGAGCACATGGCTCCCTACTTCCCGCTCGGCGTGAAGAAGGACATGCGCGACGAGCGCGAGCCCTGGTTCCGCGAGAAGATCGAGCCCAGCGACCAGCAGCTCGTCGAGGCGCTCGACCTGGCCCACCCCGAGCCCGAGCGATTCCCGAGCGAACTGCGCAAACCCGACTACGCCAACCCCAGCATCAAGCTGGCGGGCTTCGGCGGCCAGGGCATCCTGTCGGCCGGCGCCATGCTGGCCAACGCGGGCATGGAGCAGGGATTCAACACGAGCTGGATTCCGAGCTACGGCCCCGAGATGCGCGGCGGCACGGCCTACTGCTTCGTGAACATCAGCGAGCCGGAGATCGGCAGCCCGACGGTGACCCAGCCCGACGTGCTGATGGCCTTCAATCGGCCCAGCATGGAGAAGTTCGAACCCGACCTCCACGCCGGCGCGCTGCTGATGTACGACTCGACCATCATCGACGTCGAGCCGCAGCGCGACGACATCGAGGTGCTGCCCGTTCCCGCCACCCAGATGGCGGCGGATCTGGGCAACACGCGCATGGCCAACACCATCATGGTGGGCGCCTACCTCGCGCGCACCGGCATCATGAGCATCGAGGCCCTGGAGCAGACCCTGCCCCTGGCTTTGAAGCGCGCGAACCTGGTGGACGCCAACAAGCAGGCGCTGGCCGCCGGCTTCGAGTACGCGAAGAACGCCTAGACGCGAAAGGCCCATCGACCAAGCGCCCCCCGCCGCCGGCGGGGGGCGTTTTCGTTTCCGCTCCGCCGAGCCGGAAAAGTTCCGACAACCAGCGCGATCCCGATGCCCCGCCGCGCTTTATGGCGCCGCCTCGCAATTCCTGCTTGAGCCGCCGACCGCTCCGGGATAGCCTGAGTTCTCGATCCCGTTTCCAGGTTCAACTCCCGTCCCGCCCGGAAGGAGCCTCCATGCTGCCCGGCCACTTCCCCAGCAATCTGCTGTTCGCCGTCATCCTCGTCGCCACGCTCGCGTTCTTCGTCTGGACGGTGAGACGTCTCGTGGCGATTCTGAAGCAGGGCAAGCCCGAGGAGCGGCGCGACCGCATGGGCCAGCGCCGCAAGGCGATCGTGACCTACTTCTTCGGGCAGAAGAGCGTGCTCCGGGAGCCGGCGGGAATCGGCCACTTCTTCATCTTCTGGGGCTTCCTGGTTCTCAGCCTCGGCACGCTGGAGACCTTCATCTACGGCTTCGTGCCCGGGTTCAACTACGGGCTGATCTTCGGCGCCACCGGCTACGCGATCTTCGGCTTTCTCATGGACCTGTTCGGCGCCGCCGTGATCGTGGCGATCATCGCCGCGGCGATCCGCCGCTTCATCGTGAAGCCCAAGCGCCTGAAGAGCGACGATCCCGCCAGCGCCAAGGACGCCGCGCTGATTCTCACCTGGATCACCGCGCTCGTGCTCCTGATGTGGCTGGGCCGCGCGGCCGAAGCGAGGCTCCACTGGTTCGAGGGCGGCCGCGACTGGACGCCCATGATGCAGTGGGCGCCGATCAGCCAGGCCTTCGTGGATCTGCTCCGCTCCCGCGGCATGCACGGCATCGAGATCCTGGTGAGCGTGTTCTGGTGGGCGCACACGCTGCTGATCCTGGCCTTCCTGGCCTACGTGCCCTACAGCAAGCACCTGCACATTCTCATGGCCGCGCCCAACATGGTGTCGCGCCGTCTGCCCGACGCGCCGCGCGCGCGCCTGAACACGATCGACTTCGCCGACGAGACCCTGACCAAGTACGGCAAGGACGAGATGGCGGACCTCACCTGGAAGCAGATGCTCGACCACATGGCCTGCACCGAGTGCGGCCGCTGCCAGAACGAGTGTCCCGCCTTCAATTCGGGCAAACCGCTCAGCCCCTACATGATGATGCACCACGTGAAGGAGCACATCATGGCCAAGGGCAAGGCGATGCTGGGCGGCGCCGAGACGCTGCCCGACGACGCGCCCGAGGTCGCGAAGAAGGCCCTCGTGGGCGAGGTGTTCAGCCACGACGCCATCTGGGCCTGCACCACCTGCGGCGCCTGCGAGAACGCCTGCCCGGTGTTCAACGAGCACATCCAGGAGATCGTGGACTACCGCCGCGGCCTGGTGATGATGCAGGGCGCCATCGCCCCCGAGGTGCAGCTCGCGATGAAGAACCTGGAGACCAACAGCAACCCCTGGCAGATCCCCTACACCGAGCGCGGCGACTGGGCGAACGGCCTGGACATACCGACATACAGTCAAAAGCCCGACGCCGAGTACCTGTTCTACGTGGGCTGCCTCGGCAGCTTCGACGAGCGCAACCGGAAGATCAGCGTCGCGTTCGCGAAACTGCTGAAGCAGGCCGGCGTGGACTTCGCCATTCTTGGATCAGACGAGAAGTGCTGCGGCGACCCCGCGCGGCGCATCGGCAACGAGTACCTGGGCGACATGCAGGTGCGCGCCAACGTGGAGCAGTTCGGCGCGCTCGGCGTGAAGAAGATCCTCACCGCCTGCCCCCACTGCTTCAACACGCTGGCGAACGAGTACCCCGACTTCGGCGG
>CAYNQX010000027.1:0-21952 GCA_964399495.1 uncultured bacterium | reverse complement strand
CACGAGAAGGAAGAGAGCGTCGAGACGCTGGATGTGGCGGAGATGCTCGGTCAGTAATCGACCCGCGACGAAGCGAGGACCATGAAACTGCGACACCTCCTACTGCCGGCGCTGTTGCCGGCAGTACTGGTTTCCGGGCTGTCCCGGGCAACTGAATCCGTGAACGTCGAAGCCTTCACGTTCGACTCCCTGTCCACCCGTCGCGCCACCTTCGACTTGCCGCCCGAAGACGCGGGCCCCTGGCGCCGCATCCTCATGCACTACACGCTCCAGTGCGACGAGCGCACGCCCGGCGACCAGTACCCCTGCGGCGAGTGGGACGTGAACACCTACACCCGGGTCTGGCTGCACACGGGCCGCATGGACTCCACGCTGCACCGCCAGCCGCGCTTCGTCGCGAATGGCGAGAGCCCGGACGAGCTGCTCTACTCCGAGGAGCCGCGCTGGAGCATCGTCGAACGGCGAGTCCCCCCGGGGGGACGGAAAGTCTACCCGGGTAGACTCAAGGACAGCTACCTCCACCTCGACGGCACCGACCACCTCGAGCTCCCCGCCGCGGCCTTCGCGCATCTGGACTCGGCGCTCACCATCGCCTTCTGGTGCAAGGGCGCGCCCGAGCAGCCCGTGGCGAACAGCATCATGGAGGCGGGCGTGCGGGGCGGGCGCATGGTGAACATCCACCTGCCCTGGAGCACCGGCACGGTTTACTGGGACGCCGGCGGACGCCTCGCCGGCAACACCAACCGCATCGCGAAGCAGGCCGAGCCCGGCGAGTTCAAGGGCCACTGGAACCACTGGGCCTTCGTCAAGGACGCCCGCTCGGGGCGCATGGCGATCTATCTCAATGGAAGCCTCTGGCACGAAGCGGGCAACATGGTGCGCTCGATGGAGGGGATCGACCGCTTCATCGTGGGCGCCAACCAGAACGCCAACGGCGGCTGGTACAAGGGCTCCATCGACGCGATCCGCATCTACGAAGCCGTGCTGGACGACGCCGAGATCTCCGCCCTGATGAGTCCGGCCGAGCTGCCGCGCGCGGAAGCCCTCATCGCCGCCTACGACTTCGACGACGACCCGGCCGGCCTCATCCGCGACTCGGGTCCGCGCGGCAACCACGCCCTGCCCTTCGGCCTGCCGCAGCACCGTCCTTACGGCCTCTTCCACGACGCCGACCTCGCCCCCGGCGGCGAGCTGCGCCGCGACTCGATTCCGGCGGCGAAGCTCAGCGTGACGCTCTTCGAGAATCCAAACACTCCCGACGCCCCCACCGACACGCTCCACCTGTGGCCCGCCCACGACGAGCTCCTCGATTCCAGGGGCCGCCTGCTCGAGCGCGTCGCCGTCGAGACGCCCGACACGCTCCATCAGTCCTGGCACGAGTGGCACGGCGAGCCCTTCGAGGTGGTGGAGTCCATCGAGATCGGCCGCTTCATCACACCCTACGGCAAGCGTCTCGACCTGGGCGCCGACGGCTTCACCTGGACGGTGGACGTCACCGACTACGCGCCGCTGCTGCAGGGCGAGGTCGAACTTCAGGCCCACAACGGCTACGAACTGCTCGACCTGCGCTTCGAGTTCATCCCCGGCGAACCGGCGCGCGAGGTGCTGGCCATCGAGAACCTCTGGCCCGGCGGCAACTTTCGCTACGACCACCTCGCCGACAACAAGGAGCTCGCGCCCCTGCGCCTGACCCTGCGCGAGGACGCCGCCGGCTTCGCCGTGCGCAGCCGCGTCAGCGGCCACGGCCACGCCGGCCCCCGCAACTGCTGCGAGTGGGACGCCAAGGAGCACTCGATCCTGGTGAACGGCATGCCCCGCTTCGCCTGGACGCTCTGGCGCGACTGCGGCTTCAACCCGGTGCATCCCCAGGGCGGCACCTGGCAGTTCGACCGCGCGGGCTGGTGCCCCGGCACCTTCGTGCACACGGAACTCTCCGAGCTCACGCCCTTCGTGACGCCGGGCGAGCCGATCGCCCTCGACTACCAGGTGGAGCCCTACGACCCGGACATCGCCGAGGCCGACGGACGCTTCTACATCGAGCAACAGCTCTTCAGCTACGGGGAGATCCGCGCGAGGCGGGACGTGGCGGTGCACCGCATCCTCGCCCCCAGCGACCACGACCAGCAGGGCCGCCTGAACCCCATCAGCACGGAGCCGATCGTGGTGATCCGCAACCTGGGCAGCGAACCGCTCACGAGCGTGGAGCTGCGCTACGGCCTCGAGGGCGGCGAGCGGAGCCGTCACACCTGGCGCGGCGAGCTGCCCTTCGGCGCGGCCGACACGCTCGTGCTGCCGAAGCCCGACTGGAGCGGCATGGCGGAGGGCGCGGTCTTCCAGGTGGAGCTGAAGGCGCCCAACGGACGCCGCGATCAGTACAGGGACGACAACCTCGCCACGAGCCGCTGCGCCGAGCCGGCGATACTGCCCGGTACCTTCACGGTGAGCGCCGAGCTGCCCGGCTTCGAGCGCTGGCTCGACAACGCCTGGTCCATCGTGAGCGCGGCGGGCGACACCGTGGCGAGCCGGCAAGGCTACCCCGCCGCGGGCGTCACCGACGACGCGGTCACCCTGGCCCCCGGCGCCTACATGTTCACCTTCCTCGACCGCGAGGAGGACGGTTTGATAAGGCACTGGTGGCTGCGCGGCTCCGACCCCGAGAGCATGGGCGAGAACGGCCGCCTCAGGATTCTCGACACCGAAGGCGAAGAGCTCCTCGACCTCGGCCACGACTTCGCAGAAAAACGTGTACTGCGCTTCTTCGTGGGTGACCCACGATGAGCGATCTGAAACGGATGCAGTTCGGCGGAGTGGGCGTGGACGACGAGGCGCTGATTCAGGAGGTCCTCGTCGGCGAGAAGACGGCCACGGCCGCCGACGCCGCCGACTACAACGAGCCCTGGGGCGACCACGACAGCGGCGGCTGGGAGAAGGGCGACCTGGTCGAGATCTGGGACAACACGCCGAAGCTCCGCTGCCTGATCCGCGTCACGGAGGTCTACACGACGCCCTTCGGCGTCACCCCCGAGAGGCTCTGGCGAGGCGAGGCCTGCCGGAGCGCGGAGCACTTCCGCCAGGTGCATCGCGACTGCTGGCCCGAACTCGACATGACCGACGAGCGCCCCATCGTGGCCGTGCACTTCGAGCTCGACAAGATCGTGGCGGCGGAGCGATAGGGGGAAACGGGCGTCGATCTGGCTCGTAGCATGTCGACACGAAAGGAATCCCCAATGACCGAGAACGACCGCAACCTGATCGGCGGCCTCCACATCGGGCTCGCCTCCCTGGGGCTGGTGGCCTCCCTGATCGTCTACATGGCCGTGGTCGGCGGCGGCCAGATCTCGGGCGACCCCACCGCCATCTCGATCACGCAGACGGTGGGCAACGCCATCGCCCTGCCGCTCTTTTTCCTCTCGCTGCCGGGGTTCATCGGCGGCATCGCCCTGATCATGAACACGCGCTGGGCGCCGCCCCTGGTGACCGTGGTGTCCGTGGTGAACCTCGTCAACATCCCCTTCGGGACGGCCGTCGGCATCTTCACGCTGATCCGTTTCTACGGCACGACGAAGGATTCCGCGGAGGCGCCGAGGGAGATCGCCTGAGCGGTCAGCGCAACAGTCCCCGGCGACCCATCGCCCGCGCATAGAGCATCTGCAGCAATGCGACGACGAAGATCACGATGGAGAAGACCAGCCCCTGAGCGCCCATCAGCTCGTATCCCCCCAGGAACGCGTAGCTGGAACCCGACGAGACGATCATCGCGAGGAACGAGATCGCGAGCGTCGCGAACGCCAGGCGGCGACGGAACAGCAGGAGCAGGTCGCCGACAAGGGCGCCCCAGACCGCGATCGCCCAGAAGGCCACCAGCACGACGGGGTATCCGTAGAAGAACTCGAGCTGCTCGGGGGAGAACTTGGCCATGTAGGCCTCGTTGCGCGTCTGCGTCATCAGGAAATCGAAGACTCCCATGGCGTTCCAGGGAAGCAGGACGATGGGCACGACCCACAGGTGCCATGGACGACGAGGCAGGCTGGACATGGAGATCCTCCTTGAAGGGACGTGGTGAGAGGGGATGCAGATCCTAGATGAAACCGGATCCACACTGCAAGGGAGGGAGGGCAGGCTCCGCGAACGCTCCCGGACGCTTCACACTGACGTGAGGCGCTTTCCGGAAGCATTCGCTCCGCCGCAGCCTTAATCCATGAACTTGTAGCCTACCCGGTGGACGGTGACGACCCAGCGCGGGTCGGCGGGATCGTCCTCGATCTTGGAGCGCAGCTTCGACACGTGCATGTCCACCGTGCGCGTGAGCGGGGCCGTGTCGTAGTCCCAGACCGCGTCGAGGATCCGCTGCCGGCTCAACACCTCGCCGCGGTGGCGCAGCAGGTATTCGAGCAGACGCAGCTCGCGGCGGGAGGCCTCGATGGCCTCGCCCGCCTTGCGCAGCTCTCCCGTGGCGAAATCCACCGTGACGTCTCCGAAGCTTCCGTGTTCGAGGTGCCCGTCGCCGCCGGCGATATCGGCGCCGTGGCCGCTTCGTCGCAGGCAGGCCTCCACGCGCGCCAGCAGTTCCGCGAAGCTGAAGGGTTTGGTCACGTAGTCGTCCGCGCCCAGCTTGAGCCCCAGCACCTTGTCGAGTTCCTGGCTGCGTGCCGTGAGCATGATGATCGGCAGGTCGCGGCCCTCGGCGCGCAGTTCCTTGCACACGTCCAACCCGCTCTTCTTCGGCAGCATGATGTCCAGGACCATGAGATCCGGCGATCGCTCGCGCACGAGGTCGAGGGCCGCTTCGCCGTCGCCCGCGTGCTCCAGCTCGTAGCCCTCGTAGGAGAAGCCGTCGCTCAGGGCGGCGGCCATGGCCGGTTCGTCCTCGACGATCAGGATCCGTGTCACGATGTTGCCTCCTCGTTTCGAATCGGCAGACGCAGGGTGAAGATGCTTCCGCGTCCGAGTTCGCTCTCCACCGCCACCGTGCCGCCGTGGGCCATGGTCACGTGCTTGACGATGGCCAGGCCGAGCCCGCTCCCCTTGACCTCGTGCACCAGGCTCCGGCCCACGCGATGGAAACGGTCGAAGATGGCGCCCAGCTCCTCCCGCGGAATGCCCACGCCGCGGTCGGTGACCGAGAGCAGGATGGAATCCCCCCTGCGCCTCAGCGTGACGCCGATGTAGCGGGAATCGCCGGAATACTTGAGCGCGTTGTCCAGCAGGTTGCCCAGAACCCGCCCCAGGGCCTCGCCGTCGGCCTGGAGTTCGGGCAGAGGGACGTCGGGGCCGGAGTACTCCACGAGAAAGCCCCGCACTCCCGGACGCAGTCGGAATGCCGTCAGGGTTTCCTCCACCACCACGGCCAGGTCCACGGTTTCGAAGCGATAGCTCTTGCGGCCCGATTCGATGCGCGAGAGATCCAGCACGTTCTCGATCATCCGCGACAGGCGCCGGCTCTCGGCCTCGATCGTGCCGCCGTACTGGCACACCTGCTCTTCGTTTCGCGCCCGCCCGCTGCTGAGCAGCTCCGCGTACACCCTGATCGACGCCAGCGGCGTGCGCAGCTCGTGGGACACGTTCGACACGAAGTCGCTCTTCAGCTCCGACAGCATCACCGCCCGCCGCGCCGCGTGCAGGGAGAACAGGAGACCGCCGATCAGCAGCAGGGCCAGCAGCAGCGAGAAGGACAGGTTCAGCGCGAAGTTGCTCCGGGCCAGATCCGGCTCGGCGTCGCCGAAGTGCTGGAGATGCAGGGTCCAGTCCGTGAAGACGAAGGGCAGGTTCCGCCTTGCCGCTGCCGCCTTCGCCGCTCCGGGGTCGCCCAGCAGGGTCTCGCCCTCGCCGTTCGTCAGGGCGATGGCGAATCCGCTGCCGCCCTTCTCCTCGAAGAACGCGAAGAAGGACTTGTCCAGCACGGCGGGCAGCAGTTGGGCATGGAGGAACTTCTCGTCCACCAGGAACCCCGCGATCCCCATCACACGATGCCCCTCGTCGGTGACGGTTCTCAGCACGATCCGGTGCGACGGATCGCCTTCGTCCACGCGAAGAGGGCCCGCGCCGATGACCGTCCGCCGCTCGCTGCGCATCTGCCAGGGCGCGCAGGCCAGGATGATCGCCAGGCTCTCGTCGGAGGAGGGCGGCGTGTAGAGCCCCCCCTTCTCGAAGTCGTAGACGAGAAAGTTGCCGAACTCGCTGCGCGTGTAATCCACCAGGAACAGGGTGCGCAAGCCGTCGAGGTCCTGGCCGTGCCACATCCCGGCCATCTTGGACAGGCGCCCTTCGCTGAAGAGCTCGGGCGGCACGTTGAGCAGCTGTTCGCCGCGGGAGCGGTAGAAGAACTCGTGCTCGGTGGCGACCGCCTCGAGAAAGTTGTTCAGCGTGGCCCGGCGCAGGATCGTGTCGGCCTCTTCCAGGCGTCCGAGCCAGCGGTACTGCATGCCGAGCAGCAGCGCCAGGGGCGCCAGCACGGCGGCGACACCGATCCAGAATCCCCTTCGGCGTCCGATCCTGCGCAGATCCTCCACGAACACTCCTTCGATCCGGTCGTTCTCAATGGTAGCGGTTGCCGTCCCGCGCCCCCAGCATCGAATCTACGTTTTACACCCGGTTTACATCTTTGACAGGATTTTACCGGCCGCCGGACCCGTTTTACAGGCGGTTCGACTACTCTTCACTTGGTCAGAGAGCTGCCAAGCCACTTTATCAAGGAGGACCGAAATGCGCCCCAAGCACTTCGTCATGACGATCGCCGGCATCATCCTGTTCATGTTCTTCGCCTCCCCGACCTGGGCCGGGAAGGAGCACAAGAAGGTGAAGAAGGACGCCTACCAGTGCACCATGGCCACCCAGGACTGCCTCAACAAAATGACCGAGCACCTGAAGCAGACCGGCTGGGTCGGCATCGAGTACGAGCCGCAGGAGACCGGCTACTGGAAGATCAAGAGGGTCGTCCCCGAGAGCCCCGCCGAGGCGGCCGGACTGCAGCCCAAGGACATCATCTTCGCCATGAACGGCATCGAGTTCAGCGAGAAGAACGAGAAGAAGCTCAAGGCCGCGAGCAAGGAGCGCAAGCCCGGCATCGAGATCACCTACACCGTGAAGCGCGGCGAGCACGACAAGGATATCAGCCTGACCCTGGCTCCGATGCCCGCCGACGTGATGGCCCAGTGGATCGGCCGCCACATGCTCGACCACGCCCAGGCCGGAGACATGGCGTCGGCCAAACCGTAAAGCTCCGCGGGAAGGCCGTCCGCTGACCGCCCCGCCCCGCGCGAGCGGGGGCAGGCTGCGGTCGAGCGCCTCAAACCCGAGTCTTCGAGGCGAGGCGAAGCGAGACGAAGCCCGACCGAGCGATAGTACCTGCCAACCAGACGCAAGCCTGGCAGGACCCGGCGACGGAAGTCGCCGGGTTTTTTTTGCGTGCCTTCCCGGCCGGATCGCGCTAGAGCTAGAGGCGAGGAGGGAAGCGACATGTCCACCACCGTCACCAGGTCCGCGCTCATCACCGGCGCCTCCCGCGGCATCGGCAGAGCCTGCGCCGAGGCCTTCGCCGCGGCGGGATACCGCGTGGGAATCCACTACCGGGCCGAGGCCGAGGCGGCCGGAGAGCTGCTCGAGACGCTCCCCGGCGGGCCCCACGCCGTCTTCCAGGCCGACCTCGGCGACCGCGCCCAGGCCGACGCCCTCGCCAGGAGCGCATGGGACGAACTGGGCGGCGTCGCCACGCTCGTGAACAACGCCGGGCTCTACCGCGAACACCCGCCGCTGGCGAGCGACGCGGAGGCCTGGGACCGCGACTGGGAGCGCACGCTGGCCGTGAACCTGACCGGCCCCGCCACGCTCTGCCACCGTTTCGGCCGGCTCATGGCCGCCGCGGGCGGCGGGCGGATCGTGAACGTCTCGAGCCGGGGCGCCTCCCGCGGCGAGCCCACGGCCCCGGCCTACGGAGCGAGCAAGGCGGGCCTGAACGCCATGGGTCAGTCGCTGGCCAAGGCGCTCGCGCCGGCCGGCGTGCTGGTGTTCACCGTGGCGCCGGGATGGGTCGAGACCGACATGGCGGCGAGCTTCCTCGCCACCGAAGCCGGCGCGGAAGTACGCGCCCAGAGCCCCCTGGATCGGGTGGCCACGCCGGAGGAGATCGCCGCCACCGTGCTCTGGCTGGGCACGGAGGCCCCCGCGTTCGCCACGGGCGCGATCCTCGACGTGAACGGCGCCTCCCATCTTCGCGGCTAGGCCGTGACTTCGGGCTGGGCGCAGGTGTCGCATGACAGGAGAATCAGTTACCGCGGACGAACCCGCGAATCGAACGAGGTGAACATGAAACGCACGATCACGAGCATCATGATCCTCGCGCTGGTGATGGGCAGCTTCGGCTGCGCCTCCTGGTCCCAGCGCGAGAAGGGTACCGCCGTCGGAGCGGGAGCCGGCGCCGTCATCGGCGGAATCATCGGCAAGCAGATGGGCAACACGGCCGCCGGCGCCATCATCGGCGCGGCCGTGGGCGGCGCCGCCGGGCTCTACATCGGCAACTACATGGACGAGCAGGCCGCCGAGATGGAGGCCGATCTCGAGGGCGCCACCATCGAGCGCATCGGCGAGGGGATCAAGGTGACCTTCGACTCGGGAATCCTGTTCGAGGTCAACAAGGCCGACCTGAGCCCCGAGGCGCGCGAGAACCTGGCGAGGCTGAGCGTGATCCTGAACAAGTACGAGGACACGGACATCCTCATCGAGGGTCACACGGACTCCGACGGTTCCGAGTCCTACAACCAGACCCTCAGCGAGAGCCGCGCCGCTTCCGTGGCGGCCTTCCTCACCGGGCAGTCGGTGGGAGTCGCGCGACTGGCCACCGTGGGCTACGGCGAGGGTCAGCCCCTCGCGGAGAACACCACCGAGCAGGGCAAACAGGCCAACCGCCGCGTCGAGGTGGCGATCATGGCCAACGACAAGCTGAAGAAGCACGCCGAGAAGCAGGTCGGGTCCTAGACTCGATCGACGACGGGCAAGTGAGCGGGTTCCGCGGAGTTCCGGGGAACCCGCTCGGGTTTCTCGCGTAGGGGATGAGTTCCGTCCCCCCAACCCATTCAGGAGAGTTGCGATGCCCCCGCGTTTCCCGCGTCTCACCCTCGGTCTCTGCCTGCTCCTGGCCGCGCCCGCCTTCGCGGCCGACGTCGAGCAGGTGATGAACCCCGCCGATCCCCCCGAAGCCGACCGAACGATCGAACCCGAGCTGCTCTGGCACCTGGGCGCCGACGAGGATGCTCCCATCGAGGAGCTCTTCGGATTCGTCACCGAGATCCTGGTGGACGAGCAGGGCAACAGCTACCTGCTGGACATGCAGCTCAACGAGATCCGTGTCTTCGATCGCGGCGGCGCATACGTGCGCACCCTCGGCCGCGACGGCGAAGGTCCCGGCGAGTTCCGCAACGCCCGGCAGATCTTCTTCCTGCCCGGCGACAGGCTGGGCGTGGCCCAGATGATGCCCTCCCGCGTGGCCGTGATGGACCTGGAGGGCAACGGTTACGCCGACCTGCCGCTGCCGGGCGAGGCGGCGATGATGCGCATGGTGGAGAACGTGCGGAGCGTCGGCGATCGCCTCGTGCTGGCGATGATCGTGCCCGCCATCGGCGGGGAGAAGCCCGAGATCCGCAAGTCGCTGCTGGCGATGAACGACCAGGGCGAGGAGCTGGCCAGCTATCGCAAGATCTCCGAGCCGATCCAGGGCGGCCGCATGGCGATCACCCTCGGCGGCGGCAGCGGCGACGACTACAGCGGCAACTGGGACATCGACGCCGCCGGCCGCGTCTACACCGCGCCCATGGGCGAGGAGTACCTGATCCGCGTCTACGCCCCCGAGGGCGAGCTCAGCCGTGAGATTCACAGGGAGTACGAAACCCGCAAGCGCACCCGCGAGGAGATCGCGGAGCTGGAAGCGCTGAACGAGGGGCTGCCCCACGGCGCCGTCACTGCCGAGGTCGACACCCACGACCGCGACATCAACCAACTCATCGTGCGTCCCGACGGCAGTCTCTGGGTGGTGAGCAGCCGGAACAGCGTGGAGGGCCGCGAAGGCTTCGCCGGCCCCTACGACCGCTTCGACGCCGACGGACGCCTGACGCATCGCCTCCACCTGAAGGTGGACTACGATCCCGAGCGCGACGCGGTGCGCGTGGTCGGCGACCGGCTCTACGTGATCAAGGAGGTCACCGGCTCGGGCGCCAGCTTCAGCAGCGGTGGCGGCGGCCACAACATGATGATCCGCATCGGAGGCGGCGACGATGACGAAGAAGAGGAGGGCGAAGCCGCCCCCCTCTCGGTGATCTGCTACCGTCTGCCCGACGGTCTGTAGGCACGACTTCCTAGTTGATCAGCCAGAAGTCCCGCGGGTGGAGCCTTTCCACCTCGCGGGGCTTTTCGTTTTCGGCCACCAGCGCCTGGAGCGATTCGAACTGCGGCTCGGGGCCGATCAGGAAGAACACCCCGTCGCGGCTCTCGGCCAGCGGCGCGCCGAAGCCCACCATGACCTGCCCGTACACCTTCTCGAAGCGTCCGTGCAGCTCGTCCGCGAGACCCGGCTCCCCGCTGAGCTCCAGCACCCGACGACGGAACGCGTGCACCCGCTCCGGAGGCACTCCGTCGGCGAGGTTCGCCGCCATCGCCTCGCCCCGCTGCTCGTAGGGCCCGGCGGCGCGGCTCGCGCCGAAGGCCACGGCGACGGCGTAGCGCACGAGGGCGTCGTCCATCTTCGCGCCCTCCAGCACACCCGTGATGAAGCGCATCGTCTGCGCGACGTCGGAGCAGCGCTCGGCGTAGTAGCTGGCCATGCCGTTGCGCTCGCGGTAGCGGTAGCCGTTGCTGTAGGCCAGGCCCGCCGCCCAGGTGCGCATGAACAGACCGTGGGCGCCGCCGCCCGCGTAGACGTTGCCCGTCAGGGCGTCCAGCACCGAGTCGCGGCCGGGATCCCAGGCCTCCCTGTTGCGCGACGTGTAGATGAGCGTTCCGTTGCGCGTGTTCTCGTTGAGCAGTCCCACGTAGACGGGATCGGCGCTCAGGCCACGGCGCGCCTTGAGGCGGGTCAGGATGCGCGGCGTGCCGTCGTAGGCGATCCGCCGCGAGGGCTCGACCTCGAAGCCGCCCACCCATTCGCTCACCGCCGGCAGCAGCGCGGCGCGATCCGCGCTGTTCGAGATGAGGAAGCCGCGCAGGTTGTCCTGCCGCCGCAGGCCGTCCAGGATCTCGCCCAGGGCCGCCAGCGTCGCCGCCGGCGGGGTCGCGAGGTCGCGGTCGACGGTGACGCAGAGCCCCCGCCAGTCCTCCGTCAGGCTCTCCTCCGGCAGATCCGGCAGCAGCGCTCCCAGGGAGGCCGCGATCTCGCGCGCCAGTTCCCGGGCGCTCTCGGTGGCACCGGGAATCGGATCCTCGGCCAGGCGCTCGCTCAGCGCTTCCCGGCCCTCCCGGGCCGAGTCCGCCAGACGACCGAGATAGGCGCAGAGGGAGCTGGCGTCGCGCTCGCTGGCCGGCTCGGTGAGCAGCCACTTGAGCCTGAGCCAGTGATGTCCCTGCGTGAGAAAGGATGAGGTGGAGAGGAACAGCGGGTCGTGCTGATAGCGATAGGCCGACGCGGGATCCTGAACCCAGGACTCCTCGCTGCCCTGCATGCGGCTGCGCAGGTTCGTCAGGGCCTGGTCGGCCATGTCCCGCAGGCGGGGCAGGTTCTCCGCGTCCAGGTAGGGCCGGCTCATGGCGGCGCGCATCCAGACCGGCAGGCGCTCCAGTTCCTCGGCGCCCGCCGCCGTTCCGCGCAGCACGAGTTCGATTCTGCCGGTCTCCATGTTGCTGTCGAAGTAGGAGGCGAAGGCGGTGAGTTCGCGACGACGGCGCTCCTGCATCGCGACGTAGTCCAGCGTCTCCCCCTCCAGCGTGAGGCCGGCGCGGGTGAGCAGGCCCGGGATCAGCGGCAGCAGGTGCAGCTTGTCCTCGGGAACCACGTCGAGACGGAAGGCCAGGCCCAGCGTGGCCGAGCTCATGTTCTCGAAGGTGGAGGCCACCAGGGCGCCGCCGCCGGGCAGCGAGAGCTCCCGGTAGTCGAGGGTGTCGTCGAGGCTCAGGGGCGGATTCGCGACGAACTCGGGAATGGGGTCGCCCGCGGCCGTGGCCTCGAGCTTGGCCGTCATGGCGCTGAACTCCTCGCGATAGGCGGCCATCACCGCCCGGTCGTCCTCGCGATCGGGAAAGCGTTTCTTCAGCGCCTCGAGCGCGAGCTCCAGGTGGCTCTCGCGCGCGCGACGGTTCTCCTCGAGCATCTCGGGGCTGGGATAGACGCCGATGCCGCGGGCCGTGTCGTCGAGCAGGCCCCACCGGTCGATCGCCGCGGCCCAGGGATTGCCCTCGCTCTCGAGCAGGGCTTCGAGGCGGTCGTAGTGATCGTCGAGCACCAGGGACTTCCGGAAACCCGGCTGGCGTTCGAGAAGGCCGAGCAGGTTCTGCCAGTAGCCCGCGCTGCCGCGGCGGAACCCGAACATGGGCGGGCGATCCAGCGCCTGGCGCGCGCCCTTGCGGCTGGCCGCGAGACGGCTTGTCGCTTCGCGGTTGAACGCGGCGAGCTCCTCGGAGTCCGCCGGCCAGTCGTGTACCCGGCGTAGGCGATCCTGGATCACTCCCCGAAGGGCTTCGAGGGTCTCGAGACTCACCTTGTCCGGGTCGATGCCGCTCACGCCGAACATGATCGGGTGGCCGGGCTCGTCGCTGTGGTAGCCGTAGACGCTTCCCGCGCCCGTTTCCAGCACGCGGGTCTCCGAGGCCACGAGGGCCTCGTAGAGAGGCGTGCCCGCGCCGCCGGCGAAGGCGTCGAGGAAGAGGCTGAGCTGGCCCATGGCGTCGGAATCGAGCTCCAGGCGCGCGGGCCAGGCCAGCAGCGCGCGACCGGGGCTGGCGGGGTTCTCCGCGGCGTAGGGCCTGATCTCGAGCGTGCCGGGGGCGACGGCGGGCGCCGGCGCGGGCAGCGCGTGGGCCATGATGCCGGGCAGGCGGTCGTAGGGGCCGGCGCCGCGCTTTCCGTCATCCGGCCAGACGCGCTCCAGAATCGTCGAGAGCTCGGCCAGGAAGGCGCCCGGATCCATCTCGCCGGGCAGCGAGGCGATGATGCCCATGCCGCTCGGCCGGTAGAACTCGCGATGGAAGCTCCAGAGTTCCTCGGCCGTCATGTCGCGCATGGCGTCGGGCAGGCCGCCGGAGGAGTTGGACTGCGGGTGGTCGGCGCCGAACAGCATCTCGCCGATGCCGTTCCAGAGCGGATAGCCGGGGCCCTCGTAGGAGCTCACCATCTCGGTGAACACGGTGCCCTTCTCCTCCAGGAACAGCTCACCCGTCTTCGAATCCTCGGCCACCGCCACGTGGGACACCTCGCGGCGGATCTCCTCGTCGAGGAAGTCGGGGTTGATCAGCGCGTTCAGCCGCCCCTCGAGCGAGGCGATGAACGCCTGCTCCCCCGCCAGGGTATTGAAGTGGTAGACGGTGTTGAGCTGGCTCGTCCAGGCCGAGCTGCTGCCCAGGCTCATCTCCTCCTGCGACGCCACCGCGCGGCCCGTCTTTCCCTTGCCCAGCAGCAGGTGCTCGCAGGCGTGGGGCTCGCCCTGGTCGGTGTAGGGCAGCGTCTTCACCCAGAAGAAGCCCTGGGGCACCGACTGGATGCTGAGCAGGTCCACCAGAAAACCGCTGCGCTCGTCGATGAGGCGGCCGCCCATCGCCTGGCCCGCCGCGTTCTCGTAGATGTTGAGCAGGCGGAAGCCGTGGACCACGTCGCCCTCGGACAGGGCGTCCAGGTCGATCTCCCCGTCGCGGCAACCGCCGGAGCCGATGGTGAGGCCCAGCAGGGGAATCAGCAGCAGGATCAGGAGGCGGAATGGCATGACGTTCGCCTTTCTTGTCGGTTCGAAATCGCTTCGGTCGGATCCTATCGCAGTCGACCGCCGGAAACCAGATCACTCAGCACGAAGGGGTTCACGCCGAGACGTCGTCGCGCCAGGACGGCGACGATCACGCTCCAGGAAACCATGGCGAGAGCCGTGGCCAGCGCCGCGCCCTCGGTGCCGAGTCTCGGGATGAGCAGCAGGTTGAAAACCAGGTTCAGAGCGACGGCGATGCCGAAGCTCAAGGCCCCCACCCGCTCGTTGCCCGTGAGGTTGAGCAGGCTCGAGGTGAGGCCCATGCTCGCCGTGGCGAGATAGCCCAGACACAGGATCAGCATCTCGCCATAGGCGGCCGGGAACTCCTCGCCGAAGAGGCCCAGGATCGGCCGCCCGAGCAGCGCCAGACCGGCGGCGATGGCCAGAGCCGGCCAGAACACCCAGTGGCTGGTGCGGCGCACGAGACGGTGAAGGCCTTCCACGTCGCCGCTCGCGAAGAGCGAGGAGACCAGCGGCGCGCCGGCCGCGTTCACCGCGAAGAAGGCGAAGTTCACCATGGTCGCCGTCTTGCTCGCGGCCCCGTAGATGCCCACGGCCTCCTGCCCCAGCATGCTGCCGACCAGGAGCACGTCGGTCTTGGTGAGCAGGTACATGAACACCAGAATCAGGAAGAGCGGCAGCCCGACTCGGAACCACTCCGCCTTCAGGCCCGTGGCCTCCGGCCCCTCGGGCAGGCGGGGCCGCGTGCCGCGCAGCATCGCCCCCTGCACGAACGCCACCAGGATCATGCCCACCGAGAACACCGCCAAGGTGGTGCGGGCGTCCACCGATCCGCGCAGCATCAGCAGCAGTCCCGCGCCGGCGAGCAGCGTGCCGTGCATGAGCAGGCCCTGGGGAGCCATCGCCAGGATCACGCGCCCCTGCGCGCGCCCCTCCTGCATGTTGATGTTAAGCAGCGCGAAGGCCAGCACGAGCCAGGCTCCGTAGCGCCAGGCCATGCCGTAGCGCCCCAGGGCGCCCAGGGTGGCCAGCAGGATCAGCGCCGCCACGATCAGCACCGCCGCGCCCACGCTCCAGACCCTCACGTGGCGCAGGTAGGCGCGGTAGCGCGCCCCCTCGCCGCGGGCGGTGTAGGCCGGCAGGAAGCGCAGGATCGCCGGCGTGAGACCCAGGCCGGCCACGTTGGCCAGCAGCAGCACCCAGGCGTGGACATAGGTGAAGGTGCCGTAGTCCGCCACGCCGAGCCACCGGGCCAGGACCACCTGACCCACGAGACCCAGCGCCGTGCCGGCCACGTGCACCGCGAACACGGCGCCCGCGCCTCGCGCCAGGCCGGCGTAGAGGCCCTTGCCGGAGATCAGCTTTCTCAGGAGCTCGGCGATTCCAGCCCTCCACCGAAGGGGTTCTTCACGATGCCCGCGACGGCCTTCATTCCAGGAGCCCTTCATCGGCCTTTCGCGCGTTCAGTTCGACGCGACTCAACCTCGCCACCTTCACCGCATAGAACAGCAGCAACAGGAACTGAGCACCGTAGGCGGCCAGCACCGCGCCGAGCCAGCCGAAGTCGGGAATCAACCAAAGATTGAGACCCAGGTTGCAGAGCAGCGCGACGATGATGCTGCCGCTGCGATAGGAGAAGTGGTCCGCGCCGGAGATCAGGTCGCCCAGCGGCGCGTAGAGCGCCTGGATGATCAGTATCCAGATCAGGGTCTGCAGGACCGGCGTCGCTCCCGCGAACTCGTCGCCGAGGATCGGCTCGAGCAGCGGCGCGGCGAAGTAGAGCAGCGTCGCGACGGGGATGGCGTAGGCCAGGGCCAGGGGAGCGCTGCGGCGCCAGAGGGCGAGGCCGCTGGCCATGGAGTTCGCGCCGCGCCGGAAGAAGCGCGGGTAGAGGGCGGCCATGAAGGACTGCAGGGGCACCAGCGTGAAGGCGGCCACGCGATAGCCGGCGCTGTACTGGGCGGCCTCGGTGAGCCCGGCCATGGCCGGCAGCAGCATGCTGCCGAGTCCCATCAGGAATCCGCGGCCCGAGGCCGCCAGGGAAATCGTGATGCCGTCGCGCAGCCCCTCGCGAATGGCGCCCTTGCCCGCCGCCACCGGCGGCCAGGCCCAGCCGCGGCCGTAGGCGCGCAGTGCGCCGAGGACGCACAGGAGGCTGCCCGCCATGTGGGATAAGGCGAAGTTGACCAGGTTCAGCCCCGGCCCGAAGTAGAGAATCGCCACCATGGCCAGCCGCGCCGTGCTGAGACCGACGAGCACCCGGGCCATGCGATCGAGGCGCTCGTCTCCCTGCAGGACACCGGTGATCAGGGAGACCAGCGCGAACAGAATGAGCTCGGAGATCGCGAACAGGATCAGGGCCAGCATCGGGAAGCTGATGCCCAGACCGCGCGGCACGAGGAAGGTGGCCAGCACGCTCATGCCGCCGCCGAAGATCAGGATCACGCGCAACCCGCCGCTCCAGATGACGGCGCGGCGCTGCGGATCGCGGGCGATGGCGCGGATGGCGAGGACGGGAAATCCCAGGGCGGAAAAGGGCACGAGCGCGGTGAGCAGGGCCTGCACGGCGGAGTAGCGGCCGAAGTCCTCGGCGCCCAGCCCGCGCACGACCAGCAGGAAGTAGATGGAGTTCACCAGCAGCCGGAAGAGCTGGCCGGAGAAGAGGTGCAGGGAACCCTCGATGGTTCTCCGCATTCCGCTCTGTTCGGAGGATCGGGATGGCGTGGGGCCTTTGGGCATGGAGCGCATTATCGACACTCCCCCACGCGATCGCAAGTGAACCTCATCGGTCCAGCCCTCCCAGCCGTCCGCGCAGATGCGCCTTCAGTGAACGCTCCGCGCCGCGCAGGAGCTGATCGAGTCCGGGATCGAGGAGGGAATAGAACACCCGCGTCCCCTCCTTGCGGCGACCGAGAAGCCCCTCGGCGTGCATCCGTCCGAGCTGTCGCGACACGTGGGCCTGCTTGAGCCCCGTGGCGGCCACCACCTGCAGCACGCTGAGCTCGCCGCCCGCCAGCGCCTCGACGATCTTCAGGCGGGCGGGCTCGGCGAGCAGGCGAAAGTAGGCGGCCAGCTCCTGCAGCGCCGCCTCGGATCTCGGTTTCGGGGCCATCGTCCCTCGCGAAGGTGCCGGGGAGAGGCAAGCGCCTCCCCCCGGTTTCTCTCACCATCTCCTGCGATCAAAGCGGGAGACGTTCCCAGGCGCACTATATTAATCTCTAGCTATATAGTCAATGAGTAATATTTAAGTCGTCCACGAAGATGCCAGCGATCGCTTGCGCGTCCGCGAACTCGCTGCTAGCTTGAGCCCGCCCCGAGTTCGGGGTTGCCCACGAAGGCCCGATATGAGGCGGGGAGGAGGTCCAGCATCGACATTCGAACGCGCATCGAGTCCCTGCTCGTGAGCTTCCGCTCCCACGACTACCGCTTCACCATGCTCCTCGCCCTGCTGCTGGGCGTGCTCGGCGGCCTGGGCAACCTGTTCTTCCAGTTCCTCATCGACCTGTTTCGCGGCCTCGCCTGGGGCGGCGCCGACGACTTCGTGGGCCGCTTCACCGAGGCGCCTCTCTGGCTGAAGCTGGGGATTCCCGTGCTCGGCGGCTTCCTGGGCGGTCTCGTCATCCACTACATGGCGCCGGAAGCCAAGGGGCACGGCGTGCCCGAGGTCATGAAGTCGGTCGCGCTGCGGGGCGGGCAGATTCCCCGTCGCACCGTGCTGGGCAAGACACTCGCCAGCGCGCTCTGTCTCGCCACCGGCGGTTCGGTGGGCCGGGAGGGCCCGATCGTGCAGATCGGCAGCGCCCTGGGCTCGACCCTGGGACAGCTGCTCAAGCTGAACACCGCGCGCATGCGCACGCTGGTGGCCTGCGGCGCGACCGCGGGCATCGCGGCCACCTTCAACGCCCCGATCGCCGGCGCCTTCTTCAGCGCCGAGGTGATCCTGGGCGACTTCGGTGTGGCGCAGTTCGCGCCGCTGGTGGCCGCGGCCGTCGTGGCCACGCTCGTGAGCCAGATCGCCGAGGGCGGCAACGATCCCGCCTTCCACATTCCCGATGGGCTCACCCTCACCGACGGCCGCGAGCTGCTGCTCTACGCGCTGCTGGGCTTCGGCGCGGCGCTGGTGGCCGTGGGCTTCATGAAGGTGCTGCACAAGGCCGAGGATCTCTTCGACAAGGCGCCCATCTGGAGCCCCTTCCGCACGGCGCTGGGCGGGCTGGGCATCGGCCTGATCGGCCTGGCGGCCCCCCACACCCTGGGCAACGGCTACGCGGCCATCACCGACGCCATGAACGGCCATCTCGTCCTGGGCACGCTGGGACTGCTGCTGCTGGTGAAGGTGTTCGCCACCAGCATCACGCTGGGCTCGGGCAACTCCGGCGGCATCTTCGCGCCCAGCCTGTTCCTGGGCGTCATGTTCGGCGGCGTGCTGGGCAACCTGTTCCACGGCTGGTTCCCCACCTGGACGGCCGAGCCCGGCGCCTACGCCCTTGTGGGCATGGGCGCGGTGGTGGCGGCGGCGATCCACGCGCCCATCACGGCGATCATCATGATCTTCGAGATGACGCGGGACTACGCGCTCATCCTGCCGCTCATGCTGGCCGTGATCCTGGCCACGCTCTTCAGCCAGAAGCTGCAGCGCCACTCCATCTACACCTTCAAGCTGGCGCGGCAGGGGATCGACCTGCTCAGCGGCAAGGACTTCAACGTGCTCCGCCGCCTCAAGGTGGGCGACGTCATGCACCGCCACTACGACGCGGTGAGCCAGGCGGCGCCGCTCACCGAGGTGCTGAGCCACCTGGCAGGCAGCAGCCACCACGAAAGCCTGGTGATGGACGCCGAGGGCCGCCTGGTCGGCCTGCTCACGCTCGACGAGGTGAAGCGCGCCCTGCCGCAGGTGCAGCTGCTGGGCAACGTGCTGATCGCCAGGGACCTCACCATGGACGACCCGCCCGTGCTGCGCGGCGACGACGACCTCGACTTCGCCATGCGCGTGTTCGGCAAGCAGAACATCGAGGAGATTCCGGTGATGGACCCGGAGGACCCCGAGCGCCCCATCGGCGTGCTCGTGCGGCACGAGGTGATCAAGGCCTACAACCAGGCGATCGTCGAGGACGACCTCGCCGAGAGCGCCTCGCGGCGCATCCAGGCCTCGGCGAGCCGGCGCGTCACCGAGACCCTGGGCGGCTACGTGCTCGAGGAGATCGAGGTGCCCCGCGCCATGTGCGGCAGCAACCTCGGCGAGCTTGATTTCCGCGGCAAGAACCGCTGCCAGGTGCTGCTCATCAGCACCGGCCGGGAGTGCGCGAAGGGCGAGCAGCGCTACTTCCTGCCCGAGCGGGACACGCAGCTCGACGAGGGCAATCGCATCCTCGTCTTCGGCAAGCGCGACGACGTGCAGCGGCTCCGCAACCTCTAGCGGGGCCCCAAGGTAAACCGTTGAAGATTCGGTCTTCCGGCAGCCCTGGCTTCACTTCTTAGGATTTTCTCCTCATTCGCCTCGGATTGATTGCATCGCGACCCGGCCTTGCCTATTCTGGCGGCATGACTATCACGAAGATCGACGATATCGACCGGCAGATCCTGGAGATTCTCCAGGCCGAGGGGCGCCTGCCCAACGCTCGCATCGCCGAGCGCGTGGGTCTGAGCCCGCCCAGCGTCCTGGAGCGCATCCGCAAGCTCGAGGAACGGGAGATCATCCTGGGCTACGCGGCCCAGGTGGACGGCACCCGCCTCGGCCTCAAGACGGCCGTGTTCGTGAGCGTGTCGCTCACCTTCCACCGTCGCGAGAGCATCGAGGAGTTCCGTCAGGTGATCCTGGATATTCCCGAGGTGCTGGAGTGCTATCACCTCACCGGTGAGAGCGACTTCCTGCTGAAGATCGTCGTCCCGGACATCGAGAACTACGAGGACTTCCTCCTGCATAAGCTCACCTGCATCGACACCGTGAGCAAGGTGAAGTCCTCCTTCGTTCTCTCCACGCTCAAGCGGAACACCCGGCTGCCCTTGCCGGAGGGTTCCTAGCCGTCACGGCTCACCGGAGGTTGGGATGCAGAGAATCGCGTTGATCGGGTTCGGCAACGTGGGGCAGGGCCTCGCCGAGATCCTCATCCGCAAGCGCGCGGAACTGAAGCGGAAGCAGGGCTACGAGTTTCAGGTGGTGGCCGTCAGCGACTTCAAGCTGGGCTCGGTCTACGACCCCGAGGGCCTCGACCTGAAGCGGCTCGTGAAGGCGCTGAAGGAGAAGGGCTCGCTCGAAGCCTACCGCGGCGCCAAGGTCGTGAAGGGCTGGGACGCCCTCACCACCATCCGCGAGAGCAACGCGGACACCGTCGTGGAGCTGGCCTTCACCGACCTGGCCACCGGGCAGCCGGCCGTCAATCATTGTCGAGAGGCGTTGAAGCTGGGAAAACACGTCGTGACCAGCAACAAGGGCCCCGCCGCCCTCGCCTACCCCAGCCTCTCGCGGCTGGCGGCGAAGCACGGCGCGCAGTTCCGCATCGAGGGCACCGTCATGAGCGGGACGCCGGTGCTGAACGTGGGCATGGAGGACCTGGCCGGCTGCAGCTTCACCAGCATCCAGGGCATCCTGAACGGCACGACCAACTACATCCTCAGCGAGATGGAGGGCGGCATGAGCTACGAGGCCGCCCTGGACAAGGCCCAGAAGCTGGGCTACGCCGAGGCGGATCCCACGGGCGACGTCGAGGGCATCGACGCGGCCGGCAAGGTGACCATCTTGGCGAACATGTTCATGGATGCCAAGATCAAGCCCGCCGACGTGAAGCGTCGAGGCATCACGAAGATCAAGGCCGAGGACATCGCCAAGGCGACCAAGGCCGGTAAGCGCTGGAAGCTGATCGGCACCGTGAAGCGCAAGCGGAACGGCGATCTCGACGCCAGCGTGAAGCCCGTCGCCCTTCCGCTGGCCGATCCGCTGGCCGCCGTGATGGGACCCACCAACGCCATCACCTTCGACACGGACCTCATGGGCAAGGTCACCGTGGTCGGCGCCGGCGCAGGCCGGGTGGAGACCGGCTTCTCCATTCTCACCGACCTGCTCGCCATCGAAAGGAGCGCGCGATGAAGCAGTACACCTTCGCCGTGGTCGGCGCCCTCGGCAACGTGGGCACCGAGATGCGGGACATCCTCGAGAACTCGGAGCTGCCCATCGGCAAGCTCGTGATGATGGACGTGCCGGAGAACGCCGGCCAGAGCGTGCAGTGGCGCGGCGAGGCGCATACCGTGGTCGCCGCGGCGCCGGAGAACTTCGACAAGATCGACATCGCCATCTTCAGCGCCGGCGAGGGCGCGGCCCTCGCGCTCGCGCCCGAGGCCGTGAAGCGCGGCTGCGTGTGCATCGACAACAGCACCGCGTTCCGCAAGGACCCCGTGGCGCCGCTCGTGGTACCCGAGGTCAACGCCGACGCGCTGGCGGGCCACGCGGGGATCATCGCGAACCCCAACTGCTCCACGATCCAGATGCTCGTGGCGTTGAAGCCCTTGCACGAGGCCTACGAGATCAAGCGCGTCGTGGTGAGCACCTACCAGGCGGTGAGCGGTTCCGGCCAGGCGGCCGTGGACGAGCTGCTTCAGCAGACGCGGGCCTTCGCCGCCGGCGAACCGCTGCCCGTGGAGGTCTACCCTCACCAGATCGCCTTCAACTGCCTCCCCCACATCGACTCCTTCACCGAGAACGGCTACACGAAGGAGGAGATGAAGATGATCGACGAGACCCACAAGATCCTCGACCCGAACATCCGCATCACCACCACCACCGTGCGCATGCCGGCGGTGAGCGGCCACAGCGAGAGCATCAACGTGGAAACCGCGAAGCCCTTCGAGGTGGACGAGGTGAAGGCGCTGTTCGAGAAGGCGCCGGGCATCGTGGTGCAGGACGATCCTGAGAACAACGTATACCCCATGGCGATCACCGCCACGGGCCAGGACCCCACCTACGTGGGTCGTATCCGCCGGGACTTCTCGGCCGACAACGCCCTCAACTTCTGGTGCGTCTCCGACAACCTGCGCAAGGGCGCGGCGCTGAACACCGTGCAGATCGCCGG
>CAYNQX010000026.1:43275-55014 GCA_964399495.1 uncultured bacterium | reverse complement strand
TTCCCCGAGCACCATGTCAGCGACACCGAGATCTACATGTGGTGGACGACAAACTGAGCTAACCGCAGCATATCGGAATCGAGGATCGGGGGCGGCGGAAGTCGCCCCCGATTTCTTTGGTCGGAATGGAGTTCGTCCTTTTCTCCACCACGTCGGACATCGATACTGACGGAACGCAACTCGCGAAGCCCACAGGCATGAACCCCTGAACTGGAGGCACTCCGATGCGAGCTCTCCGTTTCACGGCACCCGTCCTGATGGCCCTGACGCTGCTGCTCGTCGGCTGCGGCCTCGGCGAGGACGGCTCCTCTTCCGAGCCCACGATCCCCGAGGTTCTCAGCATCACTCCCGACGACGGCGATGTCCACGTGCGCCTCTGGCAGGACGTCACCCTGCGCTTCAACACACCGATGGACAAGACCAGCGTCGAGGACGCGCTCAGCGTGACGACGCCGGACAAGGCGGCCCTCGCCTACTCGACCTTCTGGATGGGGAACATCCTGGAGCTGGAGTTCGACATCGATCTCGAACCGGGCACGGTGCACACCGTCACCCTGGGCGAGCAGGCGCTCAGCGCCGAGGGCGAGCCCCTCGCCGAGGCCTTCACCTCGAGCTTCACCTCCCTGCCCACCCACCCGGTGGTCATCGAGACCTACCCTCCGGCGGGCGCGACGGATATCCCCAGGAACGTGATCCCGATGGTCCGCTTTTCCGAATCGATGGACGAGGCGAGCACCTTCGCCGGCATCGTGGTGGACCCGCCCGACCCGCACATCCTGGCTTTCAACGGCTATGACCTCGAGCTCGACTTCGACGTGGACCTGCTGGCCTCGACCACCTACACGATCACCGTGCCCGGCAGCGCCGAGGAGCTGGTCGGCGACGAGACCCTCGGCGAGGACTACGTGTTCAGCTTCACCACCGGTGGTGGATTCGACCTCGAAGGCCCGAGCGTCGTCTCCTACGATCCGCCCAACGGCGCCACGAACGTGGCTCGCGACATCGGTCAGATCGTGATCAGGTTCTCGGAACCGGTGGAGGAGCTCACCTTGTTCGAAGGCATCGACCTGCGCATCTTCGGACTCGTCTACGGGGACCCCGGATTGAGCCCCGATCGCATGACCTTCACCATTCCGATGCTGAGGCTCCCGTCCGGCGTGGAGCTGGGCTTCGACCCGAGTCCCTTCTCCGACATGCTCGGCAACGTGGGCGAGAACCCGCCCCCCTACTCCTTCACGGTGACGGGCGAACCCGACTACTTCCCCGCGGACGAGGGCGACCTATGGGAGTACCGCGAAATCGGGGATGAGATGGGCCTGAACTACCTGGTCCGCGTGGAGAACAGGTCGGGACAGGAGTTCGACATGGCCGACTACTTCGAGGGAGCCAGGGAGTTCGAGGAGTTCGATCTCCTTGGCGAGGTCCGCCACTACCGCCGCAGCGCGGACGCGATCGCCTGGTTGGGCATGGAGCAGGGAGATTACTCGGCCGAGTTCACCACCCCGATCGACTGGTTCCGCTTTCCCCCGACGCCCGGCAGCACCTGGGAGGGATCCACGGATTACCATTCGGGGTTCTCGACCGTGAACGTGGACTACGAATTCGAGATCGTCGGCGTGATCGATTTCCAGCCGCCCGTGGCGATGAGGGAAATCAGCGACCGCTGGGGGATCGGCCGGGAGTTCCCCGACGACTACGTGTACCCCGACTGCATCCACGTGGAGTTCTCCTACACGCTCAGCGTGCCCTCCGGAGACATGTGGGTGCTCACCGACGGCGGCATGCAGCACAACTTCTATTGCCCAGGCGTGGGCCTCGTCTATCGCCACGACGCACAATGGCCCATCGGAGGCGGCCCGGAGGACACCGTGATCAGCGAGACCTTCGTCCGCAGGTGGATCGTAGGCCAGTAGCGGGCGGTTTCATCGACGCCCGCAACCGTCACGCAAGCCCAGGGAGGATCCATGTTCCATCGACGATTCGTTCCCGGCCTCATCCTGCTGGCCATGGCCCTGGCCTTCGCGGGCTGCCTCTTCGGGGGTTCCGACGACCCCTCGCCGCCCGCGGCGCCGGAGGTGCTCGGCATCACGCCGGAGGGCGGGGCGATCCATGTCGAGACCTGGTCCGACGTCCATCTGCGCTTCAGCACCGCCATGGACGAGGCCAGCGTCGAGGCGGCCATCTCGGTGACGACACAGCTCCGCGAGAACCTGCCCTTCACGGTGTTCTGGATGGGCAACGTCGCGAATATCGAGTTCGATTCCGATCTGGCTCACGAGACCACCTTCACCGTGACGGTGGGCATCAGCGCGGAGAGCAGCGCGGGCGAGCCGCTGGCCGAACCCTTCGTCTCCAGTTTCACGACGCTCCCCACGCGTCCGGTCGTGCTCTCGACCCTCCCCGCCGACGGCGCCACGGGCGTGAGCCTGAACGTCGACCCCAGAATCTCCTTCTCCGAGTGGATGAATGAGGTCAGCACCTTCACGGGGCTCACCGTCGACCCGGCCGTTCTCTTCGCCGCGAGCTTCGAGAACCGCGAGCTCATCCTCGATATCCAGGACGACCTCACCGCCTCCACCACCTACACGATCACGGTGCCGGGCACGGCCCAGGCGATATTCGGAGGGGAGACTCTGGGCGAGGATTACGTCTTCAGCTTCAACACCGGCTCCGGACCCGACCTCGAGGGCCCGAGCATCGTCTCCTTCGATCCACCCGACGGAGCCACGGGCGTGAGCCGCGACATCGGCGAGATCACCGTCACCTTCTCCGAGCCGGTCGTTCAATGGGCGATCATCGAGAGCCTCGATCTCCGCCTGGAGGGCCTGGTCTACGAGAGCCCGACGATGAACGACGAGCGGACCGTCCTCACCCTGCCCCTGCTCCGCCTGCCCCCCGGTGTCGAGCTGTCGATCGATTTCGGCGCGCTCACCGACCTGGCGGGCAACGTGGGCGACAACCCGCCCGAGTACTCCTTCACCGTCGGGGGCGTGGCGGATCTGCATCCGGCCGCGGACGGCGACTGGTGGCTGTACTGGGAACAGGACGACTGGGGCAACGCGTCCTACCTGACGCGCGCGGAGAATTTCTCCGGCGGCGCTTTCGACATGGCGAGCTACAGCTCGGACAGGATTCCGGACGAGTACACCATCCTCGAACACGTGTCCCGCTACACCCGCAGCGGCACGGAACTGACCCTGATCAGCCAGTGGGATGGATCGGACGACCCCGTGGTCTTCTCGCCCGCCGTCACCTGGCTGCGCTTCCCCCTGACCGCCGGGCGCTCCTGGAGCGGCCTGACGGGCGGCGAGTTCGACGGCAACTCCGCGCGCATCACCTACACGGGGGAGGTGCTGAGCATCACGGACTACTACATCGAGGATCACCTGCGGGACGAACGTCCCGGCTGGCGCCTGGGCCGCGACCGGGACATCACCGGCTACTACCCGGACTGCGCCGAGGTGCGGCTGGACTGGGAGATCGAGATCTTCGACGGCGACTCCTGGCAGCCGGCCGAGGAGGGCACCGACATCAGCTACTACTGCGAGGGCGTCGGACTCGTCTATCGCCATTCGACCACGCTGGAGGAGGGCGGCGTCGAGCCCGAGGAGACGCATACCCACCTCTCGTGGTGGCTGGTGGGTCAGTAGCCGCTTCGACCCGAGGAATCGCATTGCCGGTCGGGGGCGACGATCGTCGCCCCCGATCCTTTTCAATGGACTTCGTGCTTTCCACGGCCTCGTCGAGCATCGATACTGACGCCGAACAGATCATGACGTTCCGAGCGTGAATCCTCGACCCGGAGGCACACCGATGCGGGCTCTTCTTCTCGCGACCCTGGCCCTGACCTCCCTCGCACTGGCGCTGGCGAGCTGCTCGACAGGCGGCTCCAGCGGCCCGTCGGAGCCGACGATTCCCGAGGTGATCGACATCTCGCCGGCGGACGGCGCGATCCATGTCCAAGCCTGGTCCAGGATCTACCTGCGCTTCAACACCGACATGGACAGGGCCAGCGTCGAGGGGGCGCTCACCCTGAGCACTCCGGACAGGGCGCTCGTCCCCCACACGGCGACCTGGATGGGCAAGCTCCTCGAACTGGAGCCCGCGGATCAACTCGAGGACGAGACCGTGTACACCGTCACCGTGGGCGCCGGCGCGACCGGCAGCGGGGGCGAGCCGATGGCCGGGGAGTTCGTCGCCACCTTCACCACGCGGCCGTCCCATCCGGTCGTGCTCTCCACCATTCCCGCCGACGGCGCCGACGAGGTGCCCCGGAACGCGCGGATCCGGGTGGAGTTCTCCGAGGCCATGGACGAGGGCAGCACCGCCGCCGGCATCGTCGTGGATCCGCCCGTCGGCTACACGCTCACCCACGATTGGAATTTCCTCGAGTTCGACTTTCTCGACGATCTCGACGCACTGACGACCTACTCGATCACGATTCCCGGAACGGCCGAGGGAGGCGGCGACGGCCAGACTCTCGGCGAGGACTACGTGTTCGGCTTCACCACGGGCATCGGCGCCGACGACGAGGGGCCCTACGCCGTCTCCTTCGATCCGCCCCGCGGATCTCGGAACGTGAGCCGCGACCTCGGCGAGATCGTCGTCACCTTCTCGGAACCGATCGTGGACATGTCCGGATTCGACGGCATCGACATGAGGTTCTTCGGACTGATCGTCGACGGCATGCAACTGAACGAAGACCAGACGGCCATCATCTTCAGACTCCGACGTCTGCCGCCCGGAGAGGAGCTCTGGTTCGATCTGGGCACCTTCGAGGACCTGCAGGGCTTGGTCGGCGAGGACACGCCGCCCTATTCGATCACGACCGCGGGAGGATCCGAGATCTTTCCCGTCCATGAGGGCGACGCATGGTTCTACGTGGACTACGACGTGGGAGAGAGCTTCGTGGTGCGTTTGGAGAACTCGCTGGGCAACCGTTTCGACATGATCCGCTACGTGCCGGGAGACAAGGTCTGGGACGATTTCGACGAGATCAGCGAGATCCGCCACTTCCTGCGCTCCGGCGACCTCCTGTCCTGGACCGGCTTCGTGGACGGCGACGACGCCTCCGAGTTCACGCCCCCCCTCCAGTGGCTGCGCTTCCCGCTGCAGGCCGGCAGCGCCTGGAGCGACAGCACGGAGTTCATGACCGGCGACTACACGATCCGCGTGAACTACTCCTGCGAGGTGGTCGACGTGGCGGACTACTCTCCCGACCCTCTCGCCCTGAGTCGCGAGTCCGAAACCCTGACCCGTTACATTGATCGTAGCACCTACTCGGCCTTCCCCGACTGCGCCCAGGTGCGCTTCGAGTACCTGATGCGGGTATTCTGGGAGGGCGACTGGGCGCCGCTCGAGAGCGGGGACCAGCGAAACTTCTTCTGCCCCGGCGTGGGGCTCGTCCATCGCGAGGACATCACCACGGAGTACGACGTGGACGGCAACCCCCAGACGCCGGAGGCCAGCGAGTTCCGGATCGGCGGGTGGATGCTGGACCAGTAGCGGCTTTTCCTCCCGGGGATCTACTGCTAGGATGGGGGCGGCCCAAGTCGGGCCGTCCCTTTGCGCAAGGAGCCCTCGTGCCGGACACCGTGATCCTCGTCGACGCCATGGCCTACATCTTCCGGGCCTACTACTCTTCATCGTATGGAGGCGAGGCGCGCCAGGGCGCGGACGGCCAGCCCACCGGCGCCAGCTTCGGCTTTCTCGATTTTCTGCTGCGGCTCATGAACCGCGAGGAGCCCAGCCACATCGCGATCGTGTTCGACTCCGGCCCCAAGAGCTTCCGCAACGAGATCTTTCCCGACTACAAGGCCAACCGCGACGCGGCGCCCGAGGACCTGGTGCCCCAGTTCGCCCAGTGCGAGCGCATCTCCGAAGCGCTGGGCCTGGCGACCTTCAAGATGGAGAACTACGAGGCGGACGACGTCATCGCCACCCTGGCCGAGCGCTCCCGCGCGGAGGGCTTCAAGGTGCGGATCATCTCCGGCGACAAGGATCTGGCCCAGCTCGTGGACGAGTCGGTGAGCGTCCACGATCCCTCGCGCAGCAGGCGCTTCACCCCTCGCACGGTGCCGAAGCACTTCGGCGTGCGCCCCGAGCAGATGATCGACTACCTGGCGCTGACCGGCGACGCCAGCGACAACGTGCCCGGCGTGCGCGGCGTCGGCCCCAAGACCGCCAGCGCCCTGCTGGCCGAACACGCCGATCTGGACGAGGTCTACGCATCGCTGGACAATATCGCGGAACTGCCGATCCGCGGGGCGAAGACCCTCGGATCCAAGCTGGCGGAACACCGCGAAATCGCCTATCTGTCGCGTGAACTGGTAACCCTGAAGCGAGACCTGCCGCTGGGCGGAGAGCTGTCGGACCTGACCGTCGACGGAGCCCACCGCAGTCGCTGCGAGTCGCTCTTCGACGACCTTGGGTTCGCACACATCCTGCCCTTCATACAGAAGTGGCGAGAAGAACGGGAGTAATGGTGGAGACCAGGATAGGAGTAGCCCTGGGCAGCGGCGGCGCGCGCGGACTGGCTCACGTGGGCGTTCTCGGCGTGCTGGAACAGGAGGGCCTGGCGCCCTCCCATATTGCCGGCACCAGCATGGGCTCCATGATCGGCGCCCTCTATGCGGAGTGCTGCGACGTGGCCGAGCTGACCCGTCGTCTCTGGGCCTACACCTCGGACCGGGAGTTCATGGCGTCCTGGGAGCCCTTCGTCGAGGATGAGGAGCTCGATCGCGAGCGCGGCCGCATCAGCGAGTTCCGCCGTTCCGTGCAGCGGAAGATCCTCACCTTCAAGACCTTCAGCTCCCCCAGCCAGCAGGACGCCGAGGCGCTCTTCGGCCCCCTGCGGCGGCTGTTCACCGTGGAGAACATCGAGGATCTCAAGCTGCCCTTCGCCTGCGTGGCGATCGACCTGTTCAGCGGCCAGCCGCGTATCTTCGACCACGGTTTCCTCACCAGCGCCATCTACGCCAGCAGCGCGATTCCCGGCGTGTTCCCGCCGCTGCCCCTCGGCGGCCAGCTGCTGGTGGACGGGGGCGGGCCCTACCGTGTGCCGGTGAACGTGGCGCGCGGGCTGGGCGCGGAGTTCGTGATCGCCATCGACATTCCCTCCTTCATGCCGGAGAAGGAGCAGTTCAAGACGGGCCTGGACACGCTCCTGCGCAGCGACGCCATCGCCCGCATGCGTCTGAACCGGATGGTGCTGAAGCAGGCCGACTTCGTGGTGACGCCGGAAGTGGGCCAGTTCCACTGGGCCAACTTCGCGGCCGCCGACCAGATCCGGGAGGCCGGCGAGGCCGCCATGCGCGCGGCGCTGCCGGAGCTGCGCAGGGCACTGAGGCGGCGCGGGAGCCTGCGCGCGCGTATCGGCGAGAGAATCCGTCGACTCGTTTCCTGAAGGAGGCGCACCTTGAGCAGCAAGACACCGAGCATCGGCTGGAGCGAGTTCGCACGCGAGCGTTACCTGCCCGGGAAGGGACACAGCTACTTCCTGGGCGACGAAGCGGAGCTGGAAGCGCTCGTGGCCGAGCACTGGGGCGAGCGGCGACCGGGTCATGGCCGGGAGGATCTGTCGCAGGTGGTCATCGTGCCCCTGCCGCCCGAACGCTTCGTGTGCGGCACCGTGAAGGTGAACGAGGAGACGGCGCTCGACGCTCGCTTCAACCGGCGCCAGGATCACGAGGCCGGCTTCATCGAGGTGAGCGCGGCCGGCGAGCCGGAGCCGGCCCTGCACGCCATGGTGGTGCTGTACAGCGCAGGCACGCTGCTGGAAAACGGCGGAACGCGCAGCGGCGACCGGGACTGGGAGATCGTCAGCGTCCAGGCCAGCCCCGTGGCCGACGAGCCCATGCGCCCCCTGACCATGGCACGGAACATGCTGTCGAAGCCCGGCGGAACTCCCTGCGACTACAGCGCCAGGGAGTTCGCCGAGGCGATCTGGTACTGGAGCGGTCGCTGCTCCGTCGAGCGGGATTCCTGACCCGGAAACCTCGACCCGGCGGTGGACAGATCCGGCACCATTTCGAGATGTACGGAACCCCGGGGCCCCGAGTAGTGTTGACCCTGCTTCACCGACCCATTCCGAGGAGAACAGGATGCGACTTCCCCGCATGATTGCTTCCGCCACGATCGTCTTCGCCGGCCTGACGGCGGGATCCGCCGCTCTGGCGGCCGCGGAGAGCGACCCCATGGCCCCCATCTACGGAGAGTGGCGGGTGAACGTCGACCGCAGCATCGAGACCGTCCTGGCCGACCCGGACTACTCCGGCTACACCCCGGAATATCTGAAGAGCTACATCGTCGGTAACGCGGAGACGATGAAGCTCGTCTTCGCCGACTCTCTGATCACCTACTATCGCGGGCGCCACACGAAGGACATGGACTACCAGGTCGAGGCGACGAGCAGGAGCTCGGTCACCATCAAGGTCACCGCCGAGAGTGACGGACAGCTCGACGAGCAGTACTGGGAGATGGTCCTCGACGAAGTGGGGCTCCTGCACCTCGAGTCCACCGCGACCAACCTGAAGGACTTCTGGGTGTATGAGCGCTACGTGCTCCCCACGGGCGCAATCAAGGACAAGCCCAAGACCGACGATTAGGTTCACGAAAACCAGGGCACGAAAAAAAGGACTCCGGCCGAAGCCGGAGTCCTTTGTGATTCTATGCAAGAATCTCGTTCGGAACGGAGTTCCTAGTAGAGGCTCTTGACCTGGCTCATCGTGGCAGCCTCGGTGGCCGTGGTGCCGTAGTCGCCAGTGAACTGCATCAGGGCCGTGCGGCCGTAGGCAGTGTCATCGTCCCAGAAGCTGACCCAGTAGCCGAAGGTCTGCTCGACGACGTAGGAGGTCATGCCCTGCAGGCCGGCGTTCTCATAGCCCCACCACATGGAGGCGCCAACGGCGAGGGAGTAGCCGCTCGCGTCGACCGCGTCGTAGACGAGGTCGCCCGCCAGGCTGTCCATGGCGTTGGTCGGGTAGAAGGTGCCGGAGTGGTCGAAGGTGGCCATGTAAGGATCACCGATGTCGGCAACGATGTCGCCGGTGGACGCGTGGACGAACCACAGGACCGGAAGGGCGATCGGATCGGTGCTGTTCTCACAGGTCGGGAACGCCATATCGATCAGACCCAGGGCCGCAGCGCCACCATTGGTGTAGTTGTGAGCCGAGAAGTAGGCCCAGCCCGTGGCGCTACCGAGCGCATCCGGAACCAGGTTCATCGCGCCACCGGTGTTGAACTCAACGTCGGCGCGGACGCCGGACTGCTCAACCGGGTTGGTGGCGTGCTCGGACGTCACGATGCCGTCCTTCGAGGTGCCGAGAGCGAAAACCGGGGCGGCCAGCGCCAGGATGGCGGCGGCAACGAGTAGCTTTTTCAGCATGGGAATTCTCCTTGAGGAATTCAAATGATGTCAGACTTAGATGAAGCGCTGCCCGAACTTGGCTTGATGTCAAAGACAGGAGCGATTCGCCCGTAAGTGATCAGTAGTATACCAGAGCGGTACTTCGAGGGTCTACCCCGTAGATGTAAATAGCCGTAAAATGCGGGCGAAATGCCTCATCGGGCCCACAAGCACTGAAACGGCAACGGGATGCGGGCGCCATATATATCTGACTTCAAGCAGGGGGCGCGTAGGTTTGCGAGCGATATCATGTGTCATCAACTTCGAACGATCCGGGGCTCGGCCACGTCGATCATTCCGGACCGGAGCGTTTCCGTCGGGTCCCCGGCTCCCGGAAGGAAGGCGGGCCACCCGGCGCCGAGGCCTCGCGTCGGAGCTTCAACCCCGGCCGAATCGGGCCGCTTGAACTCAGGACAAGACATTCGCGGACAAGTCCTTGCGCATCGTAACCCCCAGACCCTAAATTCCGACCGATCCGGTTGCATTCGAACCCACCCTGGGCTAGACTGGCCCGGCTCAATGGCATCCACAGCCCCAAATGCCCCTTGAATTGTCGATTAACGGATGGCGGAGGTACGTCCGATGGCCGAGTCCCGTATGCGGATCGCTATCTACCATGAGGGTCCCAACTACCAGGTCCGAGTCACCGGGTTCTCCGGCAAGGACGTCAAGCGGCTCAAGCAGAAGCTGAACCTGGATTCCGCCAGCGACGCACTGCTTCGCATGGAGGAATACGAGGATCTGCGCTCCGACGAGTACTTCGATCTCACGAAGTCGAGCGCGGGGGAGATCTGCTTCTCCTGCAGCAAGGGCCGCCTGGTGCGCCTGCGCGAGCTCCTCGACGAGGAGCCCGGCGTGCAGGTGACCGCGGGCGAGGAGGCCGTGCCGACCACGGAGGAGGCCAAGCAGGCCGTGACCTTCGATGACAGCTTCGCCGAGGAGCTGGGCCATATCATGGAGGCCAACCTCCCCTTCTTCCGTCAAGGACCGTCCGCGCTGTTCAAGGGCCTCGCGCTGCGTCTCGGCGTGCTGGTGCTGCTGCTCATCGTCGGCCGTCTGGTCTACCTGCAGCGCGCCGACCACTACCAGGACCGCAGCCTCCAGGCCATCATGAAGACGGTCGACCAGCCCCACGAGGACCAGGGCTTCTTCGCCTACTTCATCAAGCCCGACTTCACGCATCGCTCCCGGCTCAAGATCAAGAGCCCCCTCTATATCCGCGGCAACCGGGTCATCCTGAAGGGCGGCCTCTACGTGCAGATCGAGGGCATCGGCAACCTGAAGGCGTCGATCGAGGCGAAGGGCAATGCCCCCGTGACGATCCGCGTGGACACGCGTCAGGGCAAGATGGCCATCGTCGGCGTCCTGGTGGGCGACGAGCTGGTCACCCCCAAGGGCGAGCTCCACTACCTCGGCCGCGTGCCGGTGGCCGGTGCGCCGCCCAACCGCGTGGACGCCCTGGACACCGAGTCCCGCGGCGCCTACGTCCGCGTGAAGGACGCCGATCCCGCCGAGGAGGCCACCTTCAGCTGGATGCTGGGGCAGACGGTGAGCGTGACGGCCAGCCTCGAGATCGATCTCGACCGCTACCTCATCGGCACCGACGATTTCCGATTCGCGATTCCCAAGGAGAACGTGAAGCCGGAGATCCAGGAGATCCTCGACATGGCCGCCGCCAAGGGCGAGCGGGCCATCGTGGACATGCGCCTGGCGGGCCGACCCTATCCCATGCGCAACCGCCGCAACCCGCGGGAGCAGCGGCGCGACACGAACATCGTCACCACCGGAAACCTGCACTACATCACGGTGCAGAGCGCCGTATTGAAAAACATCTGATCGAAAGAGGTCTTCGGTTCGCTTCGCACGGACGTGAAGCGCTCACCGAAGACCTCTTTCGATCGCACGGGGGAAGCATGAACGACTCCTCCAGCCTGAACATCCTGCTCTTGAACGGCGGCCGTGAGCATGTGCTCTCGGCCGTCAATCTTGGGGCCAGTGCGCTCGCCCTGGGCAAGACCGTGCGGGTGTTCGTCACCTGGGAACCGTTGCGACGGCTGGCGGAGGGCACTCTGGACGAGGCGCCCCTACCCGCCGGCTGCGAGGCGGCCGCCGAAGCACTGAAGGGCCAGCCCGCGCTGGGCGAGACCCTGCAGTCCCTTCGCGAGGGCGGCCTGCAGCTCTTCGCATGCTCGAACACGGTGGAGATGCTGGGTCTGGATCACGAGGCCGTGGAAGCGGCCACCGACGGCATCAGCGGCGCCACGGCCTTCCTGGCCATGGCCGAGGGCGGGACGATCGTCACGCTGTAATCAGACTTCCTCGGAATCCAGAGC
>CAYNQX010000026.1:0-43175 GCA_964399495.1 uncultured bacterium | reverse complement strand
CGGCATCGTGTCGCCCGTGTAGGCCAGCAGCGGATGCCACACCGTCTCGAGCACCTTCTCCTTGCCCAGATCGCGGATGAGGGTTTTCACCTCGTGGGGCGCGGCGTCCGCGTGTTCCGGCCGCAGCGCCTGCCGCTTCTCCTCGACGCGATAGCCCACGGCCTGCCAGCCGCGGGTGTGCTTCACGGGGAAGGCGGTGACGCGGGTGTCGCGGCGGGTCACGTCCACCGGCACCGAGTTGCCCGGCTCCACCTCCACCCAGGTCATCTCGTACTGGAGGCGATGCTTCTGCTTCTTGTCCAGGTACTCCCGCAGGTGCCCGATGAAGGGGTCGCCCTTGGGGTAGTGAACGGTCAGGGGGATCTCGCGGTCGCCGTTGCTGAGGTTGCGCAGGTTCACCAGGCTGGGCAGGCCGGCGATATGGTCTTCGTGGCCGTGGGTCAGGAACACCTGGCGGATGCCGAAGATCTTCTTGCCCAGGGAGTGAATGATCCCCTCCCCAGCGTCCAGCAGCAGCCGGGCGGGTTTGTAGTAGAACCAGGAGGAGTAGAGGGCCTTGGAGTAGCCCGTGAGGATATCGCGCATGGGCGACACATTAGCCCGCCGGGAGGCCGGGCGCAAGGGCCCGGAAACAGGACCCGGCCATCTTGACTTCCGACCCAACTCTCTTATCATGCTGAGGTTACGCCGAATGACAGCCTGGGTCTTCCCGCGCCTGCGATCCCGCCGCGCGGACGCGACTCGGATACCAAGGAGCGATCCATGGCTCGCAAGAAGATCATCATCATGGGCGCGGCTGGCCGCGACTTCCACAACTTCAACTGCGTGTACCGCGGCAACGAGGACGTCGAGGTCATCGCCTTCACCGCCACGCAGATCCCCGACATCGAGGGACGCCGCTACCCGACCGAGCTGGCCGGCGAGCTCTACCCCGAGGGCATCCCGATCCACGACGAGCAGGAGCTCGGCGAGCTCATCGCCACGCACGAGGTCGACGAGGTCGTCTTCGCCTACAGCGACGTCACCCACGAGCACGTCATGCACGCCGCCAGCTTCGTGAACGCCATGGGCCCGGACTTCAAGCTCATCGGCACCCAGGAGACCATGGTCGAGAGCACGAAGCCCGTCATCTCCATCTGCGCCACGCGCACCGGCTGCGGCAAGAGCCAGACCACGCGCAAGGTGATGGAGATTCTCAAGGACATGGGCAAGAAGGTCGTGGCCATCCGACACCCGATGCCCTACGGCGACCTGGCCAAGCAGGCCGTGCAGCGCTTCGGCAGCCTCGAGGACCTCGAGAAGCACGAGTGCACCATCGAGGAGATGGAGGAATACGAGCCGCACATCGCCGACGGCCACGTGGTGTTCGCGGGCGTCGACTACGAGGCGATCCTGCGCGAGGCCGAGAAGGAGGCCGACGTCATCCTCTGGGACGGCGGCAACAACGACACCTCCTTCTATCTGCCCAACCTGCTCATCACCGTGGCGGATCCCCTCCGCGCCGGTCACGAGACGGGCTACTACCCCGGCGAGACCAACCTGCTGCAGGCCGACGTGGTCGTCATCAACAAGATCGACAGCGCGAGCCTGGAGGACATCGAGGAGCTGCGCGGCGCGGTGCGCGAGCTGAACCCCGAGGCCGTGATCGTGGACGCCGCCAGCCCGGTGACCGTGGAGGACCCGGACGTCATCGCCGACAAGCGCGTGCTCGTGGTGGAGGACGGCCCCACGCTGACCCACGGCGAGATGAAGATGGGCGCCGGCATGGTGGCCGCCTTCAAGAACGGCTGCGAGCCGGTGGATCCGCGTCCCTACCTGGTGGGCAAGCTCATCGAGACCTTCGACCACTACGACGACATCGGCGTCCTGCTGCCGGCCATGGGCTACGGCGGCCAGCAGATCAAGGACCTCGAGGCCACCATCAACGCCACCGAGTGCGACGCCGTGGTCATTGGTACCCCCATCGACCTTCGACGTATAATTGACATCAAGCACCCCTCCACCCGCGTCACCTACGAGCTGGACGAGATCGGCCGGCCCGACATGGACGACATCATGGGCGCCTTCATGGCCCAGATGGAAGGTGAGGAAGCCGAGTAACGCATCGGCGCCCTCGGGTAAGAATCAGGCCGGGATCCTCGGGATCCCGGCCTTTCTCGTACGATTCGGTAGGCCGAACGGCCGTCTAGATCTGGTATTCCCTGACGCGTCGGTTCTCGGCGTCGATGCCACCCTCATCGCGAATCGGCCTCGGGTCGGAAGGTCGACCTCCGAGCGTGAAGCGGAAATGGGCTCCCTCGCCCTCCGCGGATTCCACCCAGACTCGACCGGCATGACGCTCCAGGATCTTCCGGCAGATGGCCAGCCCGATTCCCGTTCCCTTGTACTTGGTGACCGAGTGCAGGCGCTTGAAGGGCGAGAAGATCTGCTCGGCGTACCTGGGATCGATGCCGATGCCGTTGTCGCGAACGCCGAACACCCACTCGCCGTCGTGGGACTCGGCGGTGACGCGGATCTGCGGCCGCTCCTCCGACACGAACTTGAGGGCGTTGCTGATCAGGCTTCGGTAGAGCTTCGTCAACTGCGTACGGTCGCCCCAGACATCCGGCAGGTGATCCTGCTCGATCACCGCCCCCTTCGACTTGATCTCCGAGTTCAATGACCGCAGCGCGCCGCCCACGCAGTCCGCCATCGACAGGTGCTCGAACTCCATGGTGGATCGACTCGAGCGCGAGAGATCGTCCAGGTCGTTGATCAGGGCCTTCATCCGGAACGCCGAACCCTGGATGTAGCCGATGTACTCCTCCGAGTCCTGGGGAAGGTCGTCGCCGAGGTCGCGCCGCAGGAGTTCGGTAAAGGATACGAGTTTCCTCAGCGGCTCCTGCAGGTCGTGGTTCGTCATGAAGGTGAACTCATCCAGCTCCCGGTTCCTGCGCGCCAGCTCCACGTTGGTCCTGTACAGCTCCTCGCTGTGGGCGGTGAGATCGCTCTTGGACTTCTGGATGATGGCGATGCTCTTCAGCATCACATGCCTGCCGATGACGATGCCCGCGATGCCGAGCAGCCAGAACAGGCCATGCCAGCCGGCGATGAAGACCAGGTGCTTGTCCGATGCCGCGATGAGCGGGGCCATCGGCACCGTGATCCCGTTCCCCCCGCGCAGATCCCCCACCTCGTAGCCCTGGCTTCCGTGACACTTCAGGCAGCCCTGCTTCGTCACGATGGGCATCATCATCCTGAGAATCGGTTCGCCGTTCTCCTCGGTGAACTCGCTGAACTCCGCATCACCGAGCTCGAGCCGGATGAGCGCTCTCCGCTCCCAGGAATCCGGAGAGTTGGCGGGACGCAGCGGGTTGAGGCTGGTGAGATGCGCGGTGCTCGCTTCGTGCTCCCTGGGATTCTCGTTGAGCTGGCGCATGATGTAGGCGGGGTTCATGAGCGTGTAGGGTCGGCCTTCAGGCCCGGCGATATCTCTGCCGGGCATGTGGTCCAGATGCGGATTGGGCTGGGTGGTCTCGCTGATCGGCACGTAGACGCCGCCGTGGTCGGCCGCCCAATCGCGCACCGCGAGATCGCGCTCATGGTGGGTTCGCGCCGAAGCCTGGGCCAGCGCGCGGACCTCGCTCATCAGGCGAAGCTTGTTCCAGTAGAGAGATCCGCAGACCATCACAGTCCAGGCGACACCTGCGACGAGCGCGATGGTCTTGACCTGGATACTCCCGGAGAATCGCCGAGCGTTCTTCCCGTCGTTACGTCCCTTTGGGGGCATGTTCGATCCCATCACCAGGTTGACTCCCCTCACACACACTCATCATCTCGTTTCGCCTCTTGGAGTCGATACGCTTTTCTATCGGCGGCCCCAAGGGTTCGACTTGAGGAAATTCGCCCTCGGGAGACCATCTTGTGCACGGCACCGAATTCTCGAACGCACCCCGATTCCTCCACGCTTCCCATCGCGTCGATAGCAGCAGGTAAATGTAAAAAATCTGTAAAGATTCCCCCAAAGGTTGTCGATTTCCAGAATACCGAGTGACTCCGAGGGAGCTCGGATACCGGACATGGCACCGAGAGGAAATGGAGAGTCGGACCCACGTGCACGAGAGCCACGAACAGGAACTTGAGATGGATCCCGCGGCCAAGAGACCGAATGCAAGGGTGAAGTCCGTCACCTACTTCGCCCTCGCCACGGGTCTGCTCGTTTCCTTCGTCCTGCTCAGATCGCATTCGTGGCATGGCGGCCGTGATCTCCACACGGTCATGGAGGTCATCTCCGCGCTGCTGGCGTTGACCGTGGGCGCGCTGGCGCTGATCCGATACATCGCGAAACGGGACAACACGATTCTCTTCATCGGCGCCGCGTTCCTGGGGACGGCGCTGCTGGACGGTTATCACGCCCTGGCCAGCAGCCGCTGGTTCGCCGGTCAGCTTTCCTCGTCGTCACCGCATCTGATCCCATGGAGCTGGAACGCCTCTCGGATCTTCCTGGCGGGGCTGATGGTCATGAGCCTACTGGCCTGGCACCGCCAGGACCGGCTCGGAGAGAGGGGAGCCATCCACCCGTGGGTGGTCTTCTCACTGGTCGGCGGACTCACCCTCGGTGCCGTCGCGGTGTTCAGCTATCTGCCATTGCCGCGCATCTACTTCCCCCCGCAGGTCCTCGGACGGCCATTGGAGCTGGTATCGGGCCTGCTCTTCGGCCTGGCCCTCGTGGGATACCTCAAGAAGGGGAAATGGCGGGAGGACCCGTTCGAATACTGGCTCGTGCTGTCGATCATCGTCGGCCTCTTCTGTCAGACCGTCCTCGTGTCGAACTCCACTGCTCCCTTCGCCGGGACGTTCGACGTCTTCCATCTGCTCAAGATCGTGAGCTACCACTGCGTCCTCGCGGGGCTGATTCTCGGTCTGATGAAGGTCCAGGTCCGGGCCGAGATGGATCGCGACGCCTCGATCGCGGCGGAGAAGCTGGAGCGGATCACGAAGGACCTCAGGAAGCGCAACGCCGAGCTCGACGAGTTCACCTATGTCGCCAGTCACGACCTGCAGGAGCCCCTGCGCAAGATGTCGTCCTTCGTGGCCCTGCTCGAAAAGGACATCGGGGACGATGTTCCCGAGCGGGCGAAGCAGGACATGTTCTACATCGGCGACGCGGCGACCCGCATGCAGAAGCTGGTGAAGGATCTGCTCGCTCTCTCCCGGGTGGGCCGAACCGCCATGCAGCGGAAGTGGATTCCCCTGGACCAGTGCGTCGACCAGGCGCTGGATTCGCTCATGATCCAGATCGAGGAGCTGGGCGCGAAGATTACGCGAGATCCGCTGCCCGAAGTGTACGGCGACCAGACGATGATCACCCAGCTCTACCAGAATCTGATCGGCAACGCGGTCAAGTTCACCCGCGAGGGCCAGACTCCGGAAGTCCACCTGACCGTCGAGAAACAGGGCTCGCGGGCGGTATTCGGCGTGAAGGACAACGGCATCGGAATCAGCTCGGACTACCTCACCCAGGTGTTTGTCCCGTTCAAACGGCTTCACGGCCGCTCGGAGTACGAGGGCAGCGGAATCGGCCTGGCAATCTGCCGCAATACGGCGGAGCGCCACGGCGGATCGATGTGGTGCGAATCGGAACCGGGAGTCGGTTCGCATTTCCGGTTCACCATCGCGGATCGGGAGATCGACCGGGACGCCACCGCCGGATTCGACTCCGAATCCGCCGCGGAGGTGAACGAGGAGGAACCGGTCGAGGTGTAAACGTGATCGGATCGACGGAAGCGGGATTCGACACGGACCTCGCGGGAGAGGCCGGGGAACGAGTGGCGACGGTATCGACGAGACGACGATCGCCCGGGACATCGGAGGGAGGAAACACCGTTGGACGTGATGAAGGGATCCAGGCCCGCGATCATCTTGCTGGCCGAGGACGACCCAGGAGACCAGGAGCTCACGCGCCGCGCTCTCCAGGAGTGGAAGATCAGCAACGAGCTGATCATCGTGCACGATGGGAAGGAAGCGCTCGACTACCTGTACCGTAGCGGCAAGTTCAGGGATCCGGAGGACTCCCCCTGGCCGGACCTGGTTCTGCTCGACCTGAACATGCCCAAGATCGACGGACGGCAGGTCCTGGAGGAACTCCAGACGCATCCCAGCCGCAACAGGACATCCATCGTCGTCCTGACGACCTCGCAACAGGAGCAGGACATTCTGCGGAGCTACGATCTCGGCGCGAACTCCTTCATCACGAAGCCGGTGAGGTTCGACGAGTTCCTGTCCCTGGTCCAGACCCTGGGACGGTACTGGTTCGAGATCGTCGTTCTGCCCAGCAAGGCGGTGTGTCAATGAACGGGCGAACTGGCCCGATCCTGGCGTGGAGTTCGCCCGGTTTCACGAAGGGCCTCCGGAGTGCCGATCGAGGATCATACTGTTTCAGGAATTGGCACCTGCCATGCTTCCAAAAGAGCTGCCGATGAGCATGGACGATCCCACGGAAGGGCGCCCATCGAGAGCCAAGAAGGGCCTATCGCGTCGCACTGCCCCTCGTGGCCCAGCAAGGATCGGAGCGTGATGCCCGAAGCCATCAACGACACGCCCCTGCTCTTGATCGTCGACGACGATCCCGGCGATCTCGAGCTGACGAAACGCGCCATCGCCGACACGGGTATCCGCTGCGACGTGAGGACGGCGGCGGACGGCGAGGAGGCCCGGGACTACGTCCTGAACAGAGGGCCCTTCCGGGATCCCGCTCGGTATCCCACACCCGACCTCATCCTGCTCGATCTCAACATGCCCAGAATGGATGGACGCGAGTTCCTGGCCGCCCTGCATCGGGATGTGCCGAACTCGGAGCACATCGTCGTCGTGGTGTTCTCCACGTCGGCCCACCCCGACGAAATCCTGAACTGCATCTCGATGGGCGCGAAGTCGTATCTCGTCAAGCCCCACGACATCAACGAGCTCGATGATCTGATGCGTCGCGTCCTCGAGTACTGGGTCGCCTGCGACAGGATTCCCGGCGGGAATCACATGAATCAGGAGGTCTTTCCGTGAAGCCGCGGAACAGACCTCAAGCGGCATCGGCGAGAGGTCGATTCTAATGGGTAGGGATGGGGAACGGTATCACCGACTCGGTTGCCGCGCGATCACCCTCGCGGAGGGTCGACCGGAACCGCACCCTGATCGCACGAAGAGGAGGGGAGTATGTCGGAAAAGATCATCGTGATGGCGATCGATGACGATCCGATAGACGGCGAGTTGATCGGGCGACACCTGGAGGGCATCGACGAGTGGGAGGTGGAGTATCACTTCCATGCCGACGGCTCCGAAGGTCTCGTCGCCATCGTGGACATCGAACCGGATCTCGTGCTTCTCGACCTGAACATGGGCGCTCGGTCCGGCCTCGACCTGATGGACAACGCGCGGGAAGCGGGATACACGAAACCCATCATCATCGTGACCGACAACGAAGAGGCCGAAGTCGCCGTGGATTCCATTCGCAAGGGAGCCGCCGACTTCATCTGCAAGCGATCGCTCACCACTGCGAGCCTGAAGCGGATCATCGTCAACGCCCGCGAGAAGAATCTGCTGCGGGAGGCGCTGAGCACGAAACACCGCGAACTGGTGGCCAGGAACACCCAGCTGAAGCGCAGCAACGCGGAGATCAGCCGGTTCTACCAGGTTCTCGCTCACGAACTGAGAACGCCCCTCACGTCCGCCCTCGAGTTCATCTCGATCACGGTCGAAGGCCTCGCGGGTCCCGTGAACCTCGAACAGGGCAAGCTGCTGCTGGCGCAGGAAAGCTGCGAGCAGATCTCGCTGCTGATCAACGACCTGTTCGATACGACACGGCTGGAAACCGGGAAGCTCAGCATCGAGCCCCATCAAGTCGATCCCCTCGACCTTCTCCATCGAATCGTGGATTCCCTCGATCCGATGATGAAGAAGAACGGGCTCGAACTCCAGCTGAAGGTCGAAGGCGACCTGCCGGAGCTCGAGGTCGACGAGAAGCGGATCCGCCAGGTCATCAGCAACCTCGCCCAGAACGCGGTCAACGTTTCATCTCAGGGGAGCAAGATCGTCATCGGCGCGCGGAGCGACACGGAGTCCCAGAACGTCGTCATGTTCTGGGTCAGTGACGAGGGCTGCGGCGTGCCCCTGGACGAGCAGGACAAGCTCTTCGATCGCCTCTATCAGGTTCGGCAGGACGAGGGCGTCACGAACAAGGGTTCGGGACTGGGTCTGCACATCTGCCAGGAGCTGGTTCAGATGCACGGAGGCGAGATCTGGGTCGAGAGCATCGTCGGCAAGGGCAGCACCTTCACCTTCACGATACCCATCCATGACCGGGTCAAGGCGACCCACGAACCGACCCCCGAGGAGGCCCTCGTATGAAGAAGGTTTTCGTCGTCGAGGACGACCGCAAGATCGCGATCGCCCTCACCACCCGGCTGATGGCGAAGGGCTACACGTGCCAGTGTGCCTACGACGCCGTGACGGCCGTGGGCGCGGCGGCCCGCTTCGAGCCGAACGTGATCATCCTCGACCTGATGATGCCGGGCGGCGGTGGATTCAAGGTGCTCGAGAGATTGCGCAATCTCCCCCAGACCGCGGGCGTGCCCTTCATCATCATCACCGCCGCCAAGGACCCCAAGTTCAGGAAGCAGGCCCAGGAAGAAGGCGTGTTCGCCTTCTTCGAGAAGCCCTACGACGCCCAGGAACTGATGACGGCGGTGGACTCCGCCGCGGGCGTGGTGGAACAGGTCGTATAGAACCTTCGAGCCGGACCTCCGCCGCGGGCGAGAGGTGACAGGCACCGTCGATCCCCGGCGCGTCGGGGAACGATCGAAAAAGGCCGGGGGCGACTGCCCCGGCCTTTTTCCGTGACCCCGCAAAAAAACCGGGGCCCGAAGGCCCCGGCTCGTTGGGGAGGAGGGAAGGAATTCGTTTCGCGTCAGCGGGACGGGTACAGCTGCTCCGTCCGCTGACGGGGCCGGGCGGGCAGCAGCGGCGCGTCCGTCTGGCCGTAGAGTCGGTAGAGCCACCAGCCCGAGGCGGCGCCGTGGGCCTCCATGAGCACGCGCTGTCCGTAGCGCAGGGCATCGCCGGGACTCGCGCCGCTCAGGATCCGTTCGTAGAAGGCCGCGCGGAACGCGTCCCGTTCGGTCGAGCTGCGGAAGGGCGCCAGGGGCGCCAGCACGTGACGGCAACCCTGCGCCAGCAGGCGTCGCGCGGTCTCGGCGATGACGCCGGCGTCCATTCCGGACTCGCCCGGCGGCAGGTCCGCGAACACCAGTTCGCAGGCCGGGTCGTCCTCGGTGAGCAGGCTCTCGAGCGTGCCCTGGTCGAGGCAGTGGACGAGCCTCACGGCCGCGCTCGACTCCTGACTCCACTGGACATCGAGGTCCTTGGCGATCACCAGCTCCTGAAGTCCGCCGGCCAGCGCCTGGGCCCGGGGCGTCTCCCCCATCACGCGCAGGCTCACCCTGCGAGGGTCCGTGGGAGTCGGGTTTCCCCGCCGCCGGAAGTGGAGAAAGTTGGTGCCCCTCGTGAAGAGGTGGGTCTCGCCGAGATAGAGGGTCTCGCCCTCGGCTCGCAGCAGTTCCCACGGCAAACGCATCACCAATGGATTGCCGAGCACGCGGAGCTGTTCGGACAGTGTGGTTTCCCCGTCCTCGCGGGCCGCGATGCTCTCGGCCAGGACCGCGGACATCGTCGGGGTGAGGCGATCCAGGCTCTCCGCGAGAGCGCGGCCGGCCTGGTAGTCCTCGATCAGCGATTCGAGCGCCGCCTCGAGTCTTTCCTCGACGGACCGCGCGTCGCCGGGCGAACCGTCCAGCTCCAGGTTGAGCACCTGTTCGGTGGCGAGCACCCTTCGGGGCGTGTCGTCCAGGAAGTTGGGCGCGGGCTTGCTCTCGATGTCGGGCGTGTTCGGCACTGCGTGGGCGCCGTCCAGACGCTCCCACTTGCGATCCTCCGCCTCCTTGCGGTCGAGGAAATGGCGCAGGTACTGGCCGCGCAGATCGCGGTCGTCCACGAGCAGGATCAGGCGTTGGGGCCCCTTCTCCCGCGCGAGGAACTCGCGGCTCGTGTCCCAGATCCGGCCGACGAGCTCCGAGAAGCTTTCGACGTGGTGGGAGAAATCCCCCAGCGAGATGGCGATCTCCTGGATGCCGAGCACGCTGGCCTGGAAGAAGCAGTCGCGGAATCGCATCTCGATGGTGCGCAGGTCCGCCTTGCCTTCGGTCGGCAGGCTCAGATGGAAGAGGAACCGCGTCGGCAGGCTGCCGCCCGAAGTCAGCATGACTTCGCGCTCCCCGCGGTACTCGGCGATCTCCTCGCGCACCACATCGCCGGCCTTCGCCAGAACCGCGCTCTCCGGATGTTCGGATTCCGGTTCCGACCAGGGCAGCACCAGCGCATCCACCCGTAGGATCTCGGGTGTCTGGGTGCTCATGCCGATGCGGCGCTTCCGTATGTCGTAGTGTTGGATCATCACCGCCCGTGGAGCAAGGCGAGTGACAAATCGAACGATTTCGACGCCTAAACGCGGGATAGCCCCGGAAGCCGTCGGCAGGGCTTCAGGGGCTATCCCATAGTGGCGTGATGTTTCTCAGGAGCCGGGGCGCGACCGGCCCGGCGCGGAGAGGGTCATGGAAGGGAGCAGGCGAACGGGGAAGTCCGCTTACTCCTGCTCCTCCCGCACGATTTCGCGGGCGGTGCCGAATTCGTAGCGGCGCTCCGCACACTGCTCGTCGCTCACTCGGCAACGGTAGCAGGCAAAATTCACGTCGCAGATCGGAGATAGGCCGATGCGATCGTCGCCGCCGGCGAAGAGCTGGAGAAGGAAGTCCACCGTCTCCTCGTCCTTGCCGCTGGCCTCGGCCATCTTGGCGATCGACTCGCGGATTCCCTCGACGTCGATGGAGCCGTCCACCAGATCGCGCATGCGCGAAAGCACGCGGCGCACGCCGGAGGTGCTGCCGGGAGTCTTCCAGCCCATCTCGCGGGTGAATTCGACGGCGCCGTCGTCCTTGACGTAGCTGAACATCTCCTCGATGCCCGCGGAGAGGTCCTCCTCGCTCTCGAACGAGGCCACGAACTCCACGACGCTCTCGAAGTCGTTCTGCAGCATGCGCATCGTGCGGGCGTTCTTCGCCACGGAGCGCACGCGCTGCAGGTTCAGGCCCAGCTCCTCGTTCTCGGCGAGCTTACGCTTCTCCTTCTCGTCGAGCGCGGCCAGGGCCTCGAAGTCGCCCAGGTTCTCCTTGAGCAGGATCTGCCGGGCGTGATTGTAATTGTAGTTCGAGAAGCCGAATCGGAACATCTGGATGATGAGGGAGAACCAGATGCCTTCATCGCTCTCGCGCGCCGCCTTCCAGCGACTGACCTCGTCCTCGACGTACTGGAGCGGGTCGATCTCGACGCCGCCGCGCTTCACGTCCTCGCGAAGAGTCTCGGTGATCTCATCGAAGAGGGTCTTGTAACGGTCCGACATTGCACACTCCGATCATTCACTCAGTGCAGCCGTCATGGCTCGATGTGCAGTGGGAATCTGAAAAAGGTGAGTGCCTACACTATAGGAGATTCCCCCTGGCGATGCCACCTGAATCGGCCCCTGCTTGCCAGGCCCGGGGGGGCAGTGCTAGGGTTCGCGGGAAAGCCCCGGGATCCCCCGGCTGAAGCCCCGCAGAACGAGGTGAAAGATGCTCCGCTCCGCCGAACACCCGGCCAGGATACTGGCCATCGCACTGTCCCTTCTCGTGATCGCGCCCTGCGCGGTGGTCGCCACGGCAGACGAGATGCCGGACACGACGAAAATGAGCCCCCTGCAGCTCATGGCCTGGCGCGCCAGGCAGATGAGCGAGGACGCGAACGCCCAGGAGAACCCCGAGCCCACCGAGTTCGTCCTGCCCGAAGGCGTGACCCGCGTCACCAACACCCCCGGCGACGAGGGCGTATGCTCCTGGTCCCCGGACGGCAAGGCCCTCTACCTGGGCTATCGCGAAAAGTCGCTGCAGGAGGTGCGCCGCATCGACCTGGACACGGGAGAGACGACTCCCGTCAGCCTGCCCATGGAGAGCGCGCAGAAGCCCGACATCTCCCCCGACGGCAAGTTCATGGTGTTCGTGCGCACCGCGGCGGGAACGGGCCGCAAGGTCTGGGTGATGCGACTCGAAGACAGCGAACAGGCCAAGCTCACCACCGCTTCGGGACACGACGTGGAGAGCGACCCCGTGTGGAGCCACTCCGGCCGCAAGATCTACATGACCACCACCACCGAAGGCATCCCCTTCGGCGCCCCGACGGAGGTGACCCGCGAGGGCGACCGCCTGAAGTCGATCATCGACGCCGGCGATCGCGCGGGTCTCTCCTACTCGCGCCCCATGGCGAGCCCCAGCGGCCGCAAGACAGCCTGGTCCGTGCGCAGCGGCCGGCGCGGCTTTATCCAGGTGATCGACAACAAGATCACCTCCCTCCGGGAGGAGTTCGAGTTCCCCGGCTACTTCATCAACGGACAGGACTGGCTTCCGGGCGAACGGGAGATGGTGGTGGCCTACCTGAAGCTCGACGCCCCGCTGGAGGGATACAGCCTCGGCCGCGTGAACCTGGAGAGCGGCGAATTCACTCCCTGGCTCGACATGAGCAAGTCCGACATCAATCCCTGCGTTTCCCCCGACGGAAAGCGCGTCGCCTTCACGGCGAAGGTCGACGGACACAACGAACTCTTCATCGCCGAACTGCCCTAGCGGGAAGGAACCGATGCGCCGCCTTCGCCCCCGGTTTCCGCTCCCGCTGGCCCTGGCCCTCCTGTTGATCGGGGTCGGGGCCGGCGCCCACGCGGAGACCCCGTCGCCCACGGTCGACGGCGGCCCCGACCTGATCGGCGAGGCCCTCGCCCGCCTCGGCCTGGACAGGGACGACCTGGGCTACCGACCGCGAAGCTCCTGGACCCGTTTCCCCCTGCCCTCGACGATTCCGCACCTGAACCCGGCCTTCGACGACCTCTTCGCGCGCCCCCTGGCCACGCCCCGCTTCATCCACGGCCTGGCCGATCCCGTGCGACGCTACCTGGCGCCCGATAATCTCGCCGAGAACGCCGACGCCCTCTACCAGCTCACCTATTTCCTCGCCGTCGAGAAGTTCGCGCCGGGCTTCCGCAGCTACTCGGCGAACGCGGTGGTGGAACTGGACCCCGAGACCCCGCTGAAGGGCGCCTTCACCCGCCTCGAACGCGAAGCGGGCGACGGCCCCCGCGCCCACAGCTTCGGCAGCCGCTACGACCGCCCCGAGGAGCACCCCGACCGCGAGCTGCACGAGGCCATCGACGCGCTCGATCCCGCCCTGCGGCCGATTCTCGCCGAACTCGTGCTGGGCCTGGCCGAGGCCGCCCGCTGGAGTCGGCTCTCGTTCCGCCTGGCCGACCGCGAACTGCTCGAGGCCGTGCTCGCCCTCGGCAGCGGCGACCTGCGCGAAAGCGAGACCTACCACCCCGAAGTCGACGACCTCGCACGCCTCTGGGACCGCCAGTCTCTGGCCTACGGCGCCCTCAAGACCGCCCAGCACCTGGACGACGCCCGCCTCGCGCTCCTCGCCCTGCCCGAGAGCGCCCGCCGCGGCAAGGGAGTGCTGCTCGATGCCAGCACACCCCTGGGCCGCGTCGTGGTGAGCGGCACCGATCGCGGCGAGCACGACGCGGACGGCTGCCTGCTCTGGCTCGACCTGGGCGGCGACGACACCTACCGCGGCCCCGTCGCCGGCAGCCGCGGACCCGCTCTGCCGCTCTCGGCCTGCCTCGACCTGGCCGGCGACGACCGCTACGCATCGAGGGATGGCGCTCAGGGCGCCGGCCTCCTCGGCATCGGCGCTCTCCTCGACGTCGACGGCGACGACGAATACACCGCGACCGAACGCGCCCAGGGCTACGGCCAGTTCGGAATCGGCCTGCTGGCCGACCTGGCCGGCAAGGACGACTGGAAGCTCGAGAGCGGCGGCCAGGGCGCCGGCTACTTCGGCTGCGGCGTGCATCTGGACGGCGCGGGCGATGACCGCTACTACCTGCTCGGCGAGGGCCAGGGCTTCGGCGGCGTGGGCGGCGTGGGCGTGCTGGCCTCCTGGGGCGGCGACGACGAGTACACGGCCGAACCCTACGCCGAGGTCGCCGGCCGCGCCGACTACCACAGCGACCACGAAATCGCGGCCAACGCCGCCCAGGGCGCCGGCATGGGCCGCCGCGGCGACGGCTCCGACGGCCACAGCTGGGCGGGCGGGCTCGGCGCGATCATCGACATCCACGGCGCCGATCGCTATCGCAGCGGCAACTGGAGCCTGGGCTGCGGCTACTGGTTCGGCATCGGCCTCATGTACGAGGGCGACGGCGACGACCGATACGAGAGCGTCTACTTTACCCAGGCCAGCGGCGCGCACTTCTGCGTGGGCGCCATCCTCGACGAGGGGGGCGACGACCAGCACCTGCTGTTCGGCAACGCCGGCGCCGCACTGGCCTTCGGCTGGGACTACACGAACGCCCTGCTCATCGACACCGCGGGCGACGATATCTACCAGGCGAAGATCATCAGCCTCGGCCTGGCCGAGATCCGCAGCAACGCGTTCCTGCTGGACCTCGCCGGCGACGATACCTACCGCCTCGACGCCGGCCAGCTCGGCCTCGGCGCCTCGGACACGCGCGACTACTACGAGAAAGCTCCGGCCACGGCCCCCTACTACGGGGAATCCCTCTCCATCGGCCTGCTGATCGACGCCGGCGGACACGACCGCTACGAACGGCGCGACGAGGAAAAGGATCGCTTCAGTCCCGACAGCCTCCTGGCCGACACCCACTGGAGAACCCTGCCCGCGCCGGGTAGCCCGGGCGCGGGTTTCGGCAATCAAGGCGCGTTCTGGGACACCGACGCGGGCTCCCTGCCCGAACTCGACCCCTATCTGGAGAGGTAGCCGGCCATGGCCACTGGCGAGGAGATCCAAGAGGGCGGCCCGGCTCTGAGAAAGGGGCGGCTGCAGACGATCCTGAGCTTCGGCATCGCGATCGTCGCCCTCGTCTACGTGGCCCGCAATCTGAACTTTCAGGAGGTCTGGGCGGGCATCCGCGCCTCGGACTTTCGCTGGTACCTGCTCGGCTTCGGCCTCTTCTACCTGAGCCTGCCCCTGCGGGCCTGGCGCTGGCAGGTGCTGCTGGCCAACGCCGGCGACGAGGTCGGGCTGCGCCAGGTCATGCGCACCATCTTCCGCGCCTGGTTCGTGAACTGCGCCCTGCCGGGGCGCGGCGGCGACCTGTACAGCGCCTACCTGCTCCGCCAGGAGGAGGGCCTCAGCCTGGTGCGCGTGGGCGGCACGATTTTCACGGCGCGAGTGCTCGATCTCATCACGCTCATCGCCCTGCTGGCCTGGATCTTCCTCGCGGGCTTCCGCGAGCATCTGCCGCCGGTGTTCGGAAACATCGTCTACAGCGGACTCGGCCTGGCGGGCCTGCTCGTGCTCGGCCTCGTGGCCCTGGCCCTCTTCCGCGAGCGGGTGGCCGGGCTGCTGCCCGAGCGCTTCGCCACCTACCTGAACAACTTCAGCCACGGCCTCTTCCGGAGCGTGGGCAAGATGCCCCTGCTCCTGCTCAGCACCCTGCTGCTCTGGGTGCTCGAGGCGGCGCGTCTCTGGTGCGTTCTGGCGGCAGTGGGCGCCCTGGTGGAGCCCGTGCGCGTGGCGTTTCTGGCCCTGGCCGCCGCGATCGTCACCACGCTGCCGCTGACCCCCGGCGGGCTCGGCACCGTGGAGGCTCTGTTCACGGAATTGTTCCCCCGCATGGGAATCGCCGCGACACTGAGCGGAAGCGCGATCTTCCTCGATCGCTTCATCAACTACTGGTTCATTCTTCTTGCCGGGTTGGTGTATTTTCTGCTTACTCGCGGGCGAAGGTGAACCCCTGACCGAAGGAGCACCATGTCCAGGGACAAGGTGATCGTGGTGATGCCGGCCTACAACGCCGAGACCACGCTCGAGCGAACACTGGCGGATATCCCGGAGGGATCCGTCGACGAGATCATCCTGGTGGACGACTGCAGCCGCGACAACACCGTGGAACTGGCCAGGAAGCTGGGCATCACGGTGATCGAGCACGAGACCAACAAGGGCTACGGCGGCAACCAGAAGACCTGCTACCGCGCCGCCATCGAGCGCGGGGCGGACGTCGTCATAATGATCCACCCGGACTACCAGTACGACTCCACGCTCGTGCCCCACATCGCCGGCCTGCTCAGCTCCGGCACCGTGGACGTGATCCTGGGCAACCGCATCCGCTCCCGCCGGGAGGCTCTGGACGGAGGCATGCCCACCTACAAGTACATCGCCAACCGCCTGCTCACGATTCTCGAGAACTTCTGGCTCGGGCAGAACCTGGGCGAATTCCATTCCGGCATGCGTGGCTACCGCCGCGAGGTGCTGGACACGATTCCCTGGGAGCGGAACAGCGACGACTTCGTGTTCGACAGCCAGTTCCTGGCCCAGTCGGTGTACTTCGGCTTCAAGCTGGGCGACGTGCCCGTGCCCGTGCGCTACATGCAGGAGGCCAGCAGCATCAACTTCTCCCGCAGCACCGAGTACGGCCTGCTCACCCTGGAGACGCTGGTGCGCTTCGCCCTGCACAAGCTCGGCCTGGTGAAGAGCGCCATCTTCGAGCCCAAGCGGGATCAAGCTTGAAGCTGGGCGAGCGAATCTGGGTGAAGGCCGCGGGCCTCTCCTTTATCGCCGCCGCCCTGCGCTTCTTCAAGCTGGGCGAGTGGAGCCTCTGGATCGACGAGGGCAACACCCTCTGGCTCACCCAGTACCTGAGCGGCAAGCGCCCCACCGACGCCTACCCCCTGTTCTTCTGGCTCGAGCGACTCATGGTGGAGATCGCCGGCACCGGCGAGTTCGCCCTGCGGCTGCTGCCCGCCCTGCTGGGCGTGGCCACCGTGCCGATGACCTACCTCATGTTCCGCAAACCCGCCGGCGAGCGCACCGCCTTCTGGGCCGCGCTGCTGCTGGCGCTCTGCCCCTGGCATCTGTTCTGGAGCCAGAACGCCCGCTACTACACGCTGCTCATGGTGTGGACGATCCTGCTCGCCCGCCTGGCCTGGGACTGGTGGGAGGACGGCGGCGAGGCGCGGCTGGCCGGCATCGTCGTGGTGGGACTCGCAGGGCTCATGACCCAGTACACGCTGATCCTGGCCTGGCCGGCGCTCATGGCCTACCCGTTCCTCGCGCGCCTGTCGGGCTACGCCAAGGACCGGCGTTTCGCCTGGCGGCGGATCTTCGTGTTCAAGGTGGCCCTGATCCTGCCGCTGCTCCTCGCCATCGGGCGCATGATGGCCTTCAGCGACCGCTTCGTGGACATCCCGCGCCACTACGGCGACAACCCGCTCGTGCTGCTCGGCGGCCTGGCCTATCGCATCGGCCTGCCCGTGGGGATCGCGCTGCTGGCCGGACTCTGGTTCGGGCTGGGCACTCGGGACCGCGTTCGCCGGCGCTTCACGCTGTTCCTCGCCGCCATGGCTTTCACGCCGGCGCTTCTGGCGGCCCTGGCCACGATGAAGATCATCGCCACGAGCTACTACGTGTTCTTCGCGCTGCCCTTCTTCTTCCTGCTGGCCGGTCTGGCCCTGGCCGAGAACTGGGAGAGCCGGCGCCTGGCCGTGACGGCCGGCCTGCTCCTGGCCGCGTTCTACCTGCAGGGCACGGCGCTCTACTTCACCGTGCACCACGGCGACCGGATCCGCTGGAAGGAAGCCGTGAACTACGTGGAGCGGCATCGCGAGGACGGAGACAAGATCATCGGCGGCGGCAGCGAGGCCGTGAGCTACTACCTCGGCGAGGAGCCGGCGCTGCTCAACGGCACGAAGCTGCAGACGATGATCCAGTGGGAGCTCAAGCCCGAGTGGCGGCAGCCGGAAGGGCGCACCTGGTACGTGGTGAACGACGTGCTCATCGAGGAGCTCGACCACGACGGGCTGTTCCGGAAGTTCTTCCGCGAGGACTGCACGCTCCTGAAGGAGTATCCGCTCTGGAACGGGCCGAAGAACCGGACCGCGCGGATCTACCTGTACGCGCCCTGACGCCCCCCTCTCCACGATCCCATTCAATCACTGAGATAATACAGTCCAGGCCTGGACAGACCGCCGATTCAAACCTATTATCTAGAGTTCAATGTCTTGTTACCGGTTACTATTGTTCACCCCTGGGAGGTCCACATGAAGACGACGCGAATGCTGCTCGCGGCCCTGCTGATCCTGGTCGTCGCCATGCCGGCCGGCGCTTATCCGAACCTCTTCGACTCGCGCTGCATGGGCTGCCATTCCGACGACACACCCACCTGCAACGGCTGCCACGAGCATCGGGGCTCGCTCTCCGCATTCACGAGCGCCGACGTCTACGCGCCCGGCGATCCTCTCTCCATCACCCTGGACGGCGGGCAGCAGTACGGCTGGATCCGCGCCATCCTCTACGATGACGCGAACGTGGTGCAGGCCATCGCGACCGGCCCCACCGGCACGGGCGATGACGGCGGCACGGACGACATCGAGTTCCCGACGACCCTCAACGCCACGGCTCCCGGAGTGAACGGCACCTACGTGTGGCAGGCGGCCTGGTTCGGCGGCAACACGAGCGGCAGCGGCCACCTGGAGAACCGCGTGAACGTGACCGTCTTCGTGGACGACACGAACACCAGCATCCCGACGATCCGGGGCGTGGAGCACCTGGACGCGCTGTCGGCGATCAAGGCCCTGTATTAGCTCGGATTCGATACGCCCAAGTAAGTAGAAGCCCCCGCAGGATTGCGGGGGCTTTCGTTCGCGGTGCCACTATCGGAGGCCTGAGATCCGAAGATAGGTGTCGACGATCACCGGGCCCCAGAACACGGCCACGAGGCCGCCGAGGGCGAGGTAGGGACCGAAGGGGATCGCGAGCTGGCCCATCTTGCCGCGGCGCATGCGGCTCATCATGATGAGCCCCACGATCGAACCGCTGAACACGCCCGCGAGAAAGGCCACGAGCACGCCGGGCAACCCGGTATGCGCGCCGATCATGGCCAGCAGGACGAAGTCGCCGCCCCCCATGCCCGCCGTACCGCGGAAGGCCTTGTAGCTCAGGCTCAGGAGCAGCGGAATCAGGTAGCCGGCGCCGAGCCCCACGAGCGCGCTCTGCCAGGGCGGCCCCACCCCCAGCAGCGAGAACACGAGCCCCGAGGCCACGCCGGCCAGCGTGAAGCGGTGAGGCAGTTCCATGGTGTCCAGGTCGATGAAGCTAAGAATAACCAAAAGCACGATGAAGATGGCGTTGCGCGCGAACAGCAGATTCGGACCGCCCGCGAGCCAGGCGGCCAGCAGCAGCAGCGCGGGCAGCAGCAGCTCGAGCAGCAGGTAGCGGAAGGGCACCGGATTCTTGCAGTGCCGGCACTTGCCGCCGAATATCAGCCAGCCGAGAATCGGGATCAGCTCGAACGGTCCCAGCACGTGGTCGCAGGCCGGGCAGTGGCTGCGGCCCATCACGATGCCCTCGCCCCTGGGCACGCGGTGGATCACCACCGACAGGAAGCTGGCGATCATGGGCGCGAGGACGATGATGGCGAGGTAGAACAGGGTCGTATCCATGGGGCGAATCTAGGGGAGGGGCCCCGAATCGCCAACCGAAAACACCCGCCCCCAAGTCGGGAAGCGGAGGGCAAGTCCACCCGGGTGGACGACAAGAGAAGCCCCCGCCGATATCGACGGGGGCTTCAATGCTTTCACTAGCGCGGAGCAAACTCGCTCGGAAAGCGCCTCACGTCCGTGCGAAGCGTCCGAGAGAGTATGCGGAGCTATTTGAGCAGCACCATCCGCTTGCTGATCACCTGCTCGCCGGAGACGAGACGGTAGAAGTACACGCCCGAGGCGACGCGGTGGCCGCCCTCGTCCATGCCGTTCCACGTGACGATCTGCTCGCCGGCGTCCATCTGCCCGTCGGCCAGGTTCTTCACCAGGCGGCCGGAGGCGTCGTAGACCTTGAGGCTGGCGTGGCCGGCCTGCTCCAGGCTGAAGCGGATCTCCGTCTTCGGGTTGAAGGGGTTCGGGCTGTTCTGCTTGAGGTCCGTGACGAAGGCGACGCTCATGCCGTCATCGTCGAGGCCCGTCAGGTCGAAGGTGCCCATGAGGAGGAAATCGTCGACCAGTGCCTCCACCAGGGAGCCGCTGCCGGTGTCCGACGCGATGAAGCGCATCTGAACGATGCCCGGCTCGGCGTAGTGGTCGGCCAGGTTCACGACGACCTGCTCCCAGGCGTAGGGCAGCGTCGCGGCGTTCTCGATGTCGATCCAGTTCGCGCCGTCGTCGTTGCTGAGCTGCACGACCCAGGAGTCGTCCGTGTTGGTGCCGCGGTCGTTGGTGTAGAAGCGCCAGTAGCTGATCGACACATCGGAGGCGCCGATCAGGTCGAAGCGGGGCGAGTAGAGCGTCGTGGTGCCGTTGTCCACGTCGTTCGCGCCGCCGCTGCCGCCGCCGGTGTAGCCAGTCACCCAGCAGTCCGTGCCCAGGGCGGTGTGATCGTCGCCGGGCTGGACGGGATTGCCGCTCGTGTTGGAAGTGGCGTCGGGATCTCCGAGATCCCAGTTGCCCGTCGAGGCGCTGTTCTCGGCGCCGGTGCCCACGCTCCAGGCGGTCGGGAACTCCATCTCGTCGACGAACTCGTCGTCCACCTGGAAGTAGTGCAGCGCGGCCGGGGCCGTGCTCGGGCTCGTGCCCGAGGCGCCCAGGTCGTTGCTGGCCTGGATGTAGTACTCCACGACGCTGCCGAAGGGCACGCCGGGAATCGTGCCCGTGTAGTCGTCGCCGCCGACGTAGGTCATCGGCACGGTGCTGTAGGCGCCGCCGTCCACGCGGTAGGACACCTCCACGGAGCCCTGATCGATGTTGCCCCCGCCCAGGGAGAGCGCGGTGGCGTCGATGCTGTAGCCCATCGCGGTGTTGGTGGCGTAGGGAATGTTGGCGTGGCTGATGAACACGCCCACCAGGATCTCGGGGCAGTCGTAGCCGTGGTTCGTGGCCGCCTCGCAGAAGATCTCGTGGTGCGGGGTGCCGTCGTCCATGTTGTCGTTGTCGTCGTCGGCGAAGAAGGTCGCGAAGACCTGGTCGTCCTGGAAGGTCGGCTGCATGAGCACGCGACCGAAGTGCCAGCGCTCGGCGCTCATGATGGTGCCGGCGGAGTTCCAGGCGCCGCCGCCGTACATGGCCTGCAGCAGGACCATGGCGTCCCAGTTGAAGCCGGCGATGATCTGGCCGTCGTGGTGCACGCTGCCGTTGAGGTCGCCGGGGTACTGGAGGGTGTTCACCGAGTTGCGGATGCCGCTGGTGCAGTTGCCCACGTAGAAGCCGCGGCCGATGATGTGATCCTGGGTGATGAGGTTGCCGAGAATATCGGAGTTGCCCTCGCCCAGGCCCTCGTTGCCCTGGCCGCCGATGATGTAGTTCTGCACGCCGTGGCCGAACTCGTGATGCACCACCTGCTGCAGCTCGCCGGTGTTGTCGTAGCTGCCGCCGGCGGCGCAGAAGTTGATGGTGCCGTCCCACCAGGCGTTGCCCGGGCAGTAACCGTCGCTGCGGTTCACGTAGGCGTTGATGTGGGCATTGCTGTAGCCGAAGGACGGGTCGAACAGGTTGAAGAACTCGTGGACGTCGTTCACGGCGTCGAAGGTCGTGCGCTCGTCCTGACGCGAGTTGCCGTTCTGGAAGTCGACCGTGAAGGGCACGCCGCTCGTGGCGCCGCCAATAAAGGAGGCCTCGGCGCCGTTGTAGTTCTGCACGGTCACGAAGGGGCCGTTCAGGCCGGCCGTGACGGTTGCGGTGCCGCCGCCGCCCGCGATGTACCAGTTGCCGTCCGCGTCGCTGGTCGTGCTGCCCGCGCCGCTCACGTTGATGTCGAGGTAGGGCGCGTTGGTGGTGGTGACGCCGTCGCAGACGCCGTAGATCTGGGCGTCGTTCTCCGTGTCGCCCTCGAAGGCGAAGTGGATGTCGTTGTAGCGCCAGAGAATCTCGCCGCTGTGGGCGTCCACGTGGGTCACCCAGCGGCCGAGGGGGTTGTCCGTGCGCACCGTGATGCGCCAGACGAGATGGTGCTCGGCCTCTTCGTAGCTCACCGGAACGGGCAGGATGAGCAGCTCGGGGTTGCCTTCCACGCGATCCTTGTCCGGGTTGAAGGTCAGGTCGCCGGTGGCGATGGCCGTGGCCGTGCCGGCGGCGATGCTCGGGTTGGCGTCGAGCTCGATGTCGTCGAAGTAGTCGGAGCCCATCACGATCAGCTTGCCGCCGTCCGACAGCGCCACGCGCACCTTGGCGCCCCAGACGTCGATGCCCTGGTAGGTCTGCTGGAAGTGGGCGACCCACTTGCCCAGCGCGTGGGGCGTGGACTCGAGGCGCAGGTTGTCGACGTCGGCTCTGAGTACGTCGTAGTTGTCGACGATCACCTGGCGCGCCATCGTCTCCACGGCGTCCGCGCTGCGCAGGGAGCCCGTGAGCTGCACGCTGCGGCCGAACACGTGGCGGGGCGTGCCGCTCATGCCGTTCCAGGAGTAGACCGACCACGGCGAGCCGTAGCGGGCCTCGAGGGCGTGGGAGGTCTCGAGCTTGCCGATGTCGGCGCTGTAGTTCCGGTCGGCGCCGTGGCGGTAGCTCGGCAGATCGATCTCGAGGAGATCGTTCTGGGAGGCGGCCGTGATGGCGGCGGCGGGCAGGGCCGCGCCCAGCAGGGCCGTTACGGTCAGCAGCGTGACCGCGAGATGTCCGAGTATCCTTCTTGTCATAGGGATGCGCTCCTTGTCGCAGAGAACCGCAGGGGCGGTTCGGGGCGGGGGCAGGCGATGAAAACGTCTTTCACCGGAAGTGGGACCAGCAGAAGGTGCATAGTAATGAACTTACAGATTGTACCATACCTGGGAAGACTCAGGCAAAGGCGATGCAGGAGAGGAACCTACAGTCCCGCGAAAGCGCCCGAACGCTTCGCACGGACGTGAAGCGCTTATCGGGCGTATTCGCTCCGCCGGGATCTCCGACCCAATCGCGATCATCATCCCCCCGGGGGGATACGAAAACCCCCGCCGATGTCGGCGGGGGTTCGAAGCTGCGAGCGGAGGTGAGGGTCACTCGGGCGCCTCGGAGCGAGTCTGCGAGCGAGGCGAAGCCCGATGGCCCTCACCGGAGCATCATTTGATGAGCAACATCCGCTTCGACACCGTCCGCTCCGGCGTCTCCAGGCGGTACAGATAGACGCCGCTCGCGAGCGCCTTGCCGGCGTCGTCGCGGCCGTCCCAGGTCACGCGCTGCTCGCCGGGCTCCTGGTGACCGTCCACCAGCACGCGCAGCAGGCGGCCGCGGGCGTCGTACACCGCCAGACGGGCCGGGCCGGGCTCGGCCAGGCCGAAGCGGATCTCCGTGACCGGGTTGAAGGGATTCGGCGAGTTCTGTTCGAGCTCCGTGGCGAACTCCACCGCGAGGCCGTCGTCGACGCCCGTGAGATCCTCGAAGGTCGCCAGGATCGAGATGTCGTCGATCGCCGCCTCGATGGTGCTCACCGCGCCGTAGTCCTCGGCCGAGAACTTGAGGCGCAGCAGGCCGGGCGCGGCGAAGTGGTCGGCCAGGTTGTGGAGGTCGTTGATCCAGCCGTTCGTGGAGCCGGCGTCGTGGGTGACGCGGGTCCAGCTGCCGCCGCCGTCGTTGGAGAGCCACAGGTCGAACTCGTCCGTGCTGCTGTCGCTGGAGTACCAGCGCCAGTAGCGGATCGACGCGCTCGCGGCACCCGTGAGGTCGTAGACCGGCGACATCAGCGTCGTGCGGCCGAAGTCGACGTCGTCGTTGCTGGCGGGCTCGCCCTCGACGTGCTGGCCGGTGACCCAGCAGTGCGTGCCGTCGCCGGTGTGGTCGCCGTCCGGCTGGGCGCTGGAGCCCACCGGGTCCACGTTCACCCACACGCCCGAGGCATGCGCGCCGTCGGTGCCGTCGGGATCCACCGTCCAGCCCGCGTCGCTCTCGAGCGGATCGATGAGCCAGGACACGAAGAAGGTGAAGGGCACGGTCGGGGCGGAGTCGGGCTCGCTGCCGGAGAGGCCGGTGGCGTCCTCGGCGTAGAGGTAGTAGTCCACCTGGCTGCCCACCGGATAGGGCGGAATCGCGGCGCTGTAGCTGTCGCCGCCGTCGTCCGTCATCGTGATCTCGTTCCAGGAGAGCTCACCCTGGAGACGGTGGCGCAGCACGACGGTGCTCGGGTCGATGCCGGCCTCCGTCGAGGTGATCTGCGCCTGCACGGGGTAGGGGTTGTCCTCGTCGTCCGTGTCGCTCAGAGGCGTGTGGACGAAGTACACGCCGAAGATCACCTCGGGATAGTCGAAGCCGTGGTGCTCGGCGCCCGCCGCGAAGGCGGCGTGGTGCGGCGTGCCGTTGTCCAGGTTGCCGTCGTCGTCGTCGGCCACGAAGGTCCAGTACACCTGGTCGGGGAAGTTGTCGGGCTGGCTGAGCATGCGGCCGTCGTGCCAGGCCTGGCCCACGGCGTTGCGCGCGTACTCCTCGCCGTAGGTGGAGCGGAGGGCGTCGAAGGCGTCCCAGAAGACGCCCGCGAGGATCTGGCCGTTGAAGTGGCCGCTGCCGCCCATGTCGCCCGGGTACTGGAGGTTGTTGTTCGAGTTGCGGATGCCGCTGGCGCAGTTGTTCAGGTAGAAGCCGTAGCCCACCACCGAGACGCCGTCCATGAGCAGCCCGGCGATGTCGCTGTTGCCCTCGTGCAGGTCGCTGCTGGGCTGGGCGCCGCTGGGGCCGCCGTACACGTGGGTCGTGATGCCGTGGCCGTACTCGTGAAAGATCACGTTGCCGATCTCGCCCGTGTTGGCGAAACCGTTGCCCTCGCGGCAGAAGTTGATGCCGTAGTAGTCCCACCAGGCGTTGCCGGGGCAGTAGCCGTCGGTGCGGTCGATGATGCAGGGCATCACGTAGTCGAGGCCGGTGAACCCGGCGTCGAGGGTTTTCATGAAGTCGTGGATCACGTTGCTGTGGACGAAGGTGTCCACCTCGTCGTTCCGGGCCTCGGCGTCGGTCCAGTAGACCTCGCCGGGCACGCCGGGCGTGAGCACGGTCGTGACGCTGCCCTCGGGATTGGAGTTCAGGTAGAAGTCCACGTCCAGCCAGGGTCCGCGCAGGGCGCCGGTGACGGTCACCGGGGAGCTGCCCGAATGGTACAGGTCGAAGTTGCCGTCGGCATCGCTGTAGCCGCTGCCGCCGCCGTCGATGTCCAGGAACATGTGAGGGAAGGCCGTGCCGGGCGTGTCGCCGTCGCAGTAGCCGGTCACGTGCACGTCGCCCGCCACGTTGCCCGTCACGTTGGCCAGGCAGATCTCGTTGTGGCGCGACAGCACCTCGCCGGTGTCGACGTCCAGCAGCGTGTTCCATCGCCCGGGCGGCGTCTCGCTGCTAATCACCACGCGCCAGGCCATGCGGTTCTCGCGGCCGAAGCCCTCGTCCAGCTCCACGATCACCCGCTCGCTCATCACCACCTCGTCGGAGGCGGTGACGAAGGGCAGGTCCGCGCGGGCCAGCGCCACGGCGGTGGCGCGGTCGAGGTTCGAGGCGGCGCGCGGGTTCAGACCGGGGCGAGCATCGCTGCCCAGGCCCATGAGCCGTCCCGAATCGTGGAACAGCACGTGGGCGCGCGCGCCCTCCACGGGCACGCCGCCGGCGATCTGCCGGAACCACACCACGCTCTTGCCGCTCTGGCGGCGCACGACGTCGAGCTGCAGCTCGTTCGCGCTCACGCCGAAGAACTCGGGCAGATCGTCCACCAGCTCGCGGGCCAGACGCTCGAGCTCGGCGTCGGTGGCGCCGGCGGCGGCGGACATCGGCACGCCGCTGCCCCAGGCCAGGTGCGCGGTGCCGGTGCGCGGGTTCTCGCGCAGGCTCCAGCGGCCGCCCAGGCGGTCGCTCAGCGAGAAGGCGCGGTCCGCGCCCTCGGCGCGGGGGAACACGGGCGCGACGACGCGGCCGGGCAGTTCCTTCTCCAGGTGGGAATAGGTCTCGGGCGCCTCACTCTCGACCAGAGCTTGGGTGGGCGCGGCAAGGGCGAACAGCAGCAGGGCGGCGGCGAACGGACGCATCATGGGCGGGACCTTTCGTGGGTTCGGCGGGGCATGGGGAGAAACGCGAACCCGAGGCGAGTGCCCCGGGCCAGCGGTCGGCTCAATTATATCAGATTCGATGCGTGGGGAGCCACGATGGATTCGGGCGATCAGCGGAGTTCAGGATCGGCGTTTCCAGCTGAGCAGGAAGGGGTTGCTGGCCGCCTCCTCCGCCAGGGAGGTGTCCGGGCCGTGGCCGCAGTGCACGGCGGTGGCGGCCGGCAGCGGGTCGATGAGCTTATCGAAGATCGAATCCATCAGGGTCGTCATGTCGCCGCCCGGCAGGTCGGTGCGGCCGATGGAGCCCGCGAAGAGCGTGTCGCCGGCGATGAGGTGCCCCCCCACGAGCAGGCAGACGCCGCCGGGCGAGTGGCCGGGTGTGTGGATCACCTTCACCGTGAGCTCCCCGATAACTATCTCCTCGCCGTCGACAAGCGGCGGCGCGTCCAGGGAGGGCTTGACGATGGGCGGCAGGCCGAACATGGCGCAGGCCTCGTCGGCGTGCTCCACGAGAAAGCGGTCGTCGGCATGCATGCGGAAGGGGATGCCGAGCGTTTCGGCCAGCTCTCCGGCCCCCGAGATGTGATCGACGTGCCCGTGAGTGTTCAGGATGGCCCGCAGGGTGAGCCCGTGCTCGGCGGCCAGGGCCAGCACGCGCTCGTTCTCGCCGCCGGGATCGACGACGAAACCCTCGCCGCCGGAGCGGTCGCCCACGACCCAGGTGTTCTCCTGGAAGGGGCCCACGGTCAGGCACTCGACGATCATCAGCCCCCCACGTTCGCCAGGGAGTAGAGGCCGCCGTCGTCGCCCTGTTCGAGGCGATGCTTCTCGGGCTTGAGCTGGATCGCCTCGTGCAGCGCCTCCTCGACGCGGAGCTCCCAGTCCGCGTGGGCGAGCAGCGGACGCAGGGGGATGTTCCCCTGCCCGAAGAGACAGTTGCGCAGCTCGCCGCGATGGGTGAGCCGCACGCGGTTGCAGTTGCTGCAGAACTTGGGGCCGAGCGGGTCGATGAGGCCCACCCTCTGGCCGCTCTCCTCGCAGCGGTAGACGCGCGCGGGGCCGTCGGCGATGTCGCGGGGCTCGGCCGTCCAGCGGCCGTGCTCGGCCAGCAGCGCGAGCACGCCCTCGCCGTCGATGTGGCGGGCCGCGTAGTCGCCGTTCGTCACGCCCAGGGGCATCAGTTCGATGAAGCGTAGAACCAGTTGCTCCCGGCGCGCCAGGGCGAGGAGCGCGGCCACCTCGTCGTCGTTGACGCCGCGCATCGGCACCACGTTGAGCTTGATCGGCCCGAGCCCGGCCTCGCGGGCGGCGCGGATCCCTTCGAGCACGCGATCCAGGGCGTCGCGGCCGGCGATGCGACGGAAACGCTCGGGGTCGAGCGTGTCCAGGCTCACGTTGACGCGCTTCAGACCCGCCTCGGCCAGCGGGCGGGCCAGGGGCGCCAGGAACATGGCGTGGCTGGAGAGGCTGAGATCCTCGATGCCCGGAATCGCCGCGATGCGCTCGACGACTTCGAGAAGTTCTTTTCTCAAGGTCGGCTCGCCGCCGGACAGGCGCACCTTCCTCACGCCCTGCCGCGCGAAAAGGGAGACCAGCTGTTCGATTTCGTACGGCGTGAGTTCGTCGCGCGGGCCCTCGGAAAGCACGGGGCCGTCGGGCTGACAGTAACTGCAGCGGAAGTTGCAGTAGGGCGTCACGGACAGCCGCAGGTAGCTGATGCGTCGCTGATGGGAATCGATGAGGGGACCGGCGGCCATGGGGCTCCTTTCCAAGTACGGGAGGCGACTCCGTTTCCAGCGTCACCCTGTCGGCCTCGGGCCCTTTGCCTCTCCCGATCGTCGGGTGGAAGCAGGCAGGCCCTTCGGCTCGGAACCATGGCAGCACAATACAAGAGCCCCGCCCGTCGGTCAATGAGGAGTCGCGGGTCGCGTACGACTCATCGACGGGCGGGCGGGGCCGAAAGAGGCAAGCCCTTGAATCCGGTCTACTTCCAGTGACCCGGCACGTAGACCCATCCGCGCGGGCGCTTGACCCAGTGGCCCTTCACCCACGCGCCCTTCTTGCGGTTCTTGACCCAGTGGCCCTCCACCCACGCGTAGCGGCGGCCGTTCCACTTCCAGTGGCCTTCCACCCATACGAACTTCGGGCCGGGACGGGGCGTCTTCACCTCGACCCGCGGCGCGGGCGGAGGCGAGGGCACGTAGACGGTGCCGGCGCAGCCGCCGAAGGCGCTCGCGAGGCCTCCCGCGAGAATGAGGGCGGCGAGACTCTGGACGATGCGTCTCTGGGTTCGGGCCGCGAAGCGCATGAGGGGCCTCCTGGTCGGGGTCGTCGGGTTGCCCGGGTCACTGCAGAGGTCGTGCCAGGATCAGCGCGACAGATCCCGCCAGCCCCGCGGCAGCTCGAGATCGCCGGCTCCGAGAAAGCTCGCCAGGTCGCGCAACGCCTCGCCCAGCCCCGCGCGGAAGGGCCCCTTCGGGTCCACGCCCTCCTCCACGTAGATGTTGTGGATCCGCAGCACGCCGGCCTGCCGGTCGAACTTGGGGTCGAGGCGGCCGACGAAGCGGCCGTCGTGGAGAATCGGCAGCACATAGTAGCCGAACACGCGCTTGGGACGCGGCACGTAGATCTCCACGCGGTAGTGATAGTCCAGCAGCTCCTCGGCGCGGCGCCTCTGCCAGAGCAGCGAGTCGAAGGGGCAGATCAGATGCGTGCCGCGCGGCTTGGGCAGCTTGCCGATTCCCTCGAGCATCTCGGGACGCGCGTACCAGGGATCCTTGAAACCCGGCAGCTCCACCTGCACCACCTCGCCGCGACGAAGCAGGCGGGCCATCACCTCCCTGCGGGTGGCGACCTTCGGGTGAGGCGCGGTCATGTAGTTGTGCAGATGGGTCAGGGGCGCGACGCCGTTGCCCGAGAGGCCGTCCAGGGCCCAGCGCTCCTCGTAGGCGCGGCGGGTGGCCGTGGGGCCTTCGGGATAGACGTTCTCGGCGAGGTCGTAGACCCGGCGGAAATGACGCCGCTCGCGCACGGCCAGCCTGCCCCGGCGCCAGAGCCACTCCAGGGCCATCTTGCTGTCCTTCCAGCCCCACCAGGCGCCGCTGCCGTTCGGGTCCGCCTCGAACTGGGCGCTCTCCATCGGACCCTCATCCCGGATGCGCTTCAGAACTCGCCGCGTCACCTTGCCGCCGGCGAGGCGGTCTTCCCACCACTGACCGCTGGGATTCCAGTCGCGCATGAAGCGGCGGCTCATGGGCAGGCTGCTCATGGGCAGCAGGCTGGCCACGTGGCCCCAGAACTCGTGGGCGAGCCCCTCCCCGTAGATCCAGCGGTCGAGCAGGGCCTTGTCGTAGGCGCCGAAGCGGCTCCAGAGGGTGAGGTAGTGGGCGCGGTCCACCACGTTCACGCTGTCGAGCTGCAGCGCGCCGGCGCGCTCCAGGTGATCGACCAGCGCTCCGCGTGTGAAGCGCTGCCCGCGCGGACGGTGCAGACCCTGGCGTTTCAGCCACAGGCGGACCGCCTGCTCGCGGGTGACGCGCGGCACGGTGCTCATGAAATCGCTGCTCCTCGGCGGTGGAGGGTTCGGCCCCCTAGCGTAGCAGGCGGGGGCGCGCGCCGAAAGCCCTTCCCCTCTCGCATCCGCGAGGCTAGGGTGCGGCCCATGGATATCTACGGACGCATCGCCCCCCACTACGACCTGCTGTTTCCCGTGAGCGACACGCAGGCGAAGTTCCTGCGCGAGGCGCTGGAGGCCGGCGGCGCGCGGCGCGTGCTGGACGCGGGCTGCGGCGTGGGTCGCCATCTCGAACTGCTGCGGGAATGGGGCTTCGAGGCGGCGGGCCTGGAGCCCGACCCGGAGATGGCCGAGCGCGCGCGGGAACGCCTGGACGACGAGACTCCCGTGGCGGTGTCGACTCTGGAGACCGCCGCGGAAGCGCTGGCCGCCGATGGCCCCTTCGACGCCGCGCTCTGCCTCGGCAACACGCTGGCGCATCTGGTGGAGCCCGAGGCGCTGGCCGCCGGCCTGGGCGCCCTCGCCGGTCTGCTCGCGCCGGGCGGGCTGCTGCTCACCCAGACGGTGAACTTCGACAAGGTGCTGGCCGAGGGTCGCGGCCCCTTCGCGCCCAAGCACGTGCCGGACGGCGAGGGCGGCTCGCTGCGCTTCGATCGGGACTACGACTTCACCGAGGCGCCGGCGCGACTCGGCTTCCGGCTCTCGCTCACCGGCCCGGATCTCGACCTGGAGGACACGATTCCCCTGCGACCCCTGTGCCGCGAGGAACAGGAGCATGCCTTCTCCGAGGCGGGTTTCGCGGAGATCGAGGCTTGGGGGGATTGGGACGGCAGGGAGTGGACGGGGAGCGCGCCGGCGACGATCCTCAAAGCCGTGCGAACTCGCTAGCGGAGGTGAGCGATCGCTCGGGCGCCTCTGAGGGCTCGCTTTGCGAGCTCGAAGTGAAGCCCGACGACGCTCACCGGAGGGGCTCCGCGAATGCTCCCGAACGCTTCGCACGGACGTGATGGCTCCGCAAACTCTCCCGAACGCTTCGCACGGACGTGAGGCGCTTTTCGGAAGAGTTTGCTCCGCCGAGGGATTGCACCGAATTGCCAGCTTCGTTCACCCGGGGGGACTCGTTGTGTAAAACCCCCACCGGTATCGGCAAGGGTCGTAGCTGGCTAGCGGAGGTGGGCGATCGCTCGGGCGCCTCTGAGGGCTCACCCTGCGAGCTCGAGGTGAAGCCCGACGACGCTCACCGGAGCTATTTCAGGAGCACCCACTTCCGACTCAAGGCCTCCCCGCCACTCTCCACGCGCACGAAGTACACGCCCGAAGGCAGGGCCGCGCCGTCGGCGTCGCGTCCCGTGATCGTGAGTTCGTGGGTTCCCGCGGCCCGTCGGCCCTCGGCGAGGGTGCGGAGTTCGCGGCCGGCGGCGTCGTGCAGGGTCAGGCGCACGGGGCCGTCGGTCGCGATCGTGTAGCGCAGCTTGCTGTGCGGGTTGGCGGGGTTCGGGTAGGGCGCGGAAAGGCGCAGGGGCGAAGCGGGCAGCTCGGGGGCGGCCGTTTCGTCCAGCGTCGTGAAGAGGCCGGCCTGGGAGTTCACGCAGCCGTCGTCGTCGCAGAAGCGGTACTCGAACACGTAGTTCGTGGCGGGCGTGAGGCCCTCGACGAGCAGGTCCTGGTGCATCGTCTCGCCGCCGAAGACCGTGTCGGTGGGCGAGGCCGCACCGTAGGCCAGCCAGCCCGACGCGCGCTCGCTCAACTCCAGGTTCAGCCGCGCCTGGACGGCGCTCGGCTGCCAGGCCTCGTCCATGACCAGAGGCGCGTGGCCCGGCACCTCGACCTCGCCGCCGGCCTCCCAGCCCCAGCCATCGCGGAGTTCCCAGAAGTCGAAAATCGCGCCGGGGGCGTGGGCGAGCAGCTGGTCGTGTTCCACCAGACGGTAGAGGTTGCGGTCGGCGTGGACGCCGTTGAGCAGCGGCTCGACGGGGTCGGCCATGCTGAACACGGCCTGGGTCGGCTGGAACTCGTTGTGCCACCACTGGGATCCGTCCACTTCGCGGCCGTTGCCCGGGTCGTTCAGGATCCGGACACAGCTGCCCGTGCCGGCCTGGATCAGGTTCTCCCGGTAATCCCCGTCGTGGCCGCCCCTGTCCATGATTCCCGCCTGCCAGGCGCCGACGACATGGTTGCCGCTCACCAGGGCGCCGTCACAGCTCCACAGGACCAGGCCGTTGCCGCCGCCCGTCGACACGTTGTCCGTCACCAGCCCCTGCTCCGCGAAGCCCACGCGGATGTTGCTGTTCGTGCTGGAGCCCACCGGCGCCTCGACCTGGTTGCCCTGGATGCGGGCGCCGATCAGCCGGGCCTCCGTGGGCAGATTCGAGCCGACCGAGATGCCCAGGCGCGTGGTCGTCTCTGTGAAGACGACGTGGTTGTCCAGCACCGACACATCGGTGAGATCGACGATGTTCGGGAGAACGATGAGCCCGTGGCCCGAGGTCAGGTGGATCGTGTTGGCCTGCATGAGCACGGGGTTGCAGTCGATGCTGCGCAGGGCGAGAAAGCTCCCGAGGGCGAGGGGCTCCTCGGCGCTGCCGAACCGGTTGCCGACGATCTCGAGGGAGTTGCCGCGCTCCACCTGCAGGCAGGTGGCGTCGACCGTTCGGAACCGGGAGTCGACGACGGTCGCCCCCACGCTGTCGGACAGGTGCAGGCCGTAGGATTCCAGCGGCGCCGACGGAAGGCCGAAGTCGCAGGAGTCCACCAGGAAGCCGCCGCCGCCGGTGAGCCTCACCGCCCAGTTGGAGCTGCCCGTGAAGGTGCAGGAGATGAACCGCTTGCCGGTGGCGTCGCCGGTCACCACGAAATCGCAGGAGTCCGCGGACTCGAAATGGAAGCCGGTGAAGGACATGGATCGCGTGGAGGCCAGGTGCAGCACGCGCACGTCCGGCACGTCGGCGAGGATGCGCACGGGCCCATCGGCGACGAAGTCCAGGTTGTGGCTCTCCGTGTCGATGTAGAGGTAGCCGTAGCCGGCGGTGTCCTCGCGGTAGTCCCCCGCCTGCACGCGGATCGTGGTGTTGCTGGGCGAGACGGACGCCGCCCAGGTGAGGGTGCGCCAGGGCGTCTCGGGGCGGAGGCCGCTGTTGAGGTCGCTGCCGGAGGGGTCGACGAAGCGCAGGCCGTCGGCCAGGGCGCAGGTCGCCCCCATGATGCCGACGAGAAGAAGGACGAGAATCGCCGGGAGCCGAGATCGCTTGCGACGTGCCGTCTGGAACATGATGACTCCGTTCTCGCGCCTCGCCGCGGGGCGAAAGGGCGCAACATCGGTCAATTATAGACGATCCCCCGGGGCAATGGAAACCGGCGCTCCGGGCGGCGAGGAAGCATTGGAAAGCCCGGGGCAGCCCGGGAAATCGAGCCCGGATCAGACGGGGAAAATCTTTCGCTTCAGGGCCGTGTTCAGCACCTCGCGCTCCTCCGTGGTGAACACGGGCAGCCGCCAGGCCAGCAGCAGGTAGACGGCCGCGCCCAGGGCCACCACCGCGAGCAGGCTCGGGATGCCGCCGATCCAGCCCTTGAGCGGCCAGATCACCGCCAGCATGACGCCGCCGTAGACGAAGGTGCGCAGCGTCGCGACCCAGGGAATCCGCACCGGCGCGATGCGCTTGGCCATGAGGTAGGTGAAGGTGTAACCCATGGCCATGGCGCTGCCGGTGGCCACGGCGGCGCCCTCGATGCCGTAACGCGGAATCAGGATGATGTCCATGGCGATGTTGTAGACGATGAAGATGCGGCTGTAGAGCGTGATCTCCGGCCGCTCGAGAATCACCAGGATGAAGCTGACCGTGTTGCAGAAGAAGAACACGTACATGCCCAGGAAGTAGATGCGGAAGGCCGTGGCCGCGGGCAGGAACTTGGGGTCGAACACCTGGGCGATGAGCGGCTCGGCCAGCAGCAGCGAGCCGAGCAGCGTGGGCACGAGGAAAAGGTTCACCAGCTTGTTGTAGAAGCGGAACACGCGCAGGAGCCTGGACGGGTCGCGGTTCCGCGTCCACTCCTTCACGTACACGGGCACCAGCACCTGCAGCAGGAAGGACATGGGCACGAGGTTCGCCAGAAACATGACGATGGTGGTGGCGAAGCGGTAGAGGCCCGCCTGCGCGGGATCGTGAAAGTGGGAGATGAACTGCACGTCGATCTCGGGGAACAGGCCGATCAGCGTGACGCCGGTGGTGTACTGCAAGAGCCCGTAGCGACGGATCCGGCGCCAGGGCAGCGCGTCGGTGGTCTCGTCGGGGATGTCGCGGTTCAGGCCCAGCACCCGCGCCAGGAAGACGCCGGCGAGCAGGGCGTTGCTCACCACCAGGTAGAGCATGACGGTGGTGGCCGAACCGCCGTGGGGCAGCGCCAGCCAGAACAGCCCGAACTTGAGGGCCTGGAAGGCGGCCAGCACCAGGTTGCGGTGTTTCTGGCTGCGGTGGGCCGTCAGCATCTCCTCGAACACCGCGGCCTCGAACTTGAACAGCGTGAACAGGGCGAAGTAGGGCAGGATGCCGGCGAACTCCGGCAGGTTGAGCCAGGCCGCGATGGGCTCGCGCAGCAGCCAGGCGAGCAGCGCGATGACGAGGCTCGCCGCCAGGTGGGACAGGGCGGCGAGCCGCTTAAGGCGCAGGGCGCCGGAGCGGTTGCCCAGCGTGAGCAGCTCCGGCAGGAAACGCATGACGACCGGCTGGACGCCCATGGAGAACAGCTGCGTCGAGATGCCGTAGACGGCCAGCAGCACCGAGTAGATGCCGTAGTTGTCCAGATCCAGCTTGCGCGTGAGGATCAGGTTGATCAGCAGCGAGAAGAACTGGGTGGCATAGACACCGAAGGCGACGTACATCGTGTCGCTCAGGATGGAGCGAAGCTTGCCGCCTCTCTCGCTCATGCTACCAAACCACCACCCAGCCCATGGTCACGTCCCAGCTGCGATCGCCGCCCTCGGGCGGCTCGTTGGAGCGCACCTCGACGATGATCTCGGTGGTCTCGCTCACGATGCGGTTGAAGCCGAGCGCCCAGCTCGTCATGCGCGACTCGTCTTCGATGGAATCGTAGCCGCTCGTGCTCTCATACCGCATCTCGCCGAGAAGCTGGACCAGCGGGGAAGCCTGCCAGTACATGCCGGCGGTGGTGGAACGGCGTGTGCCGATGATCGCCTTGTCCTCGGCGTCGAGCCCGTCGTTTTCCCAGCTCATGGCCATGCGGCCGAAGAGGCCGCCGTTGGGCGCGTCGAAGTTCAGCTCCAGGCCTCCGCTGCGGGAGGCCATGGCGAGACCGGGGCCGAAGGTGGCGATTTCGAGCCAGTAGTCCAGGTCGATGCTGCGATCGATGAGGTTCTGGAAGAAGCCCACGGTGAGAAAGTCGACGCCGCCCAGGTGCTCGTCGGTGCTGGAGACGCCGGTGAACAGGTAGGCGTGGCCGCGGTCGCCGAAGCCCACGGCCGGGCCGGCCACGAAGCCGTAGCCCTTGTCGGCGTCGGCCTCGTTGCCGAAGCCGGTGCGCATGCCGTAGAACTCGAAGGCGCGCAGCCCGACCGGATAGGGCTCCCAGGTGTCCACGGCCAGGGCGCCGCCCGCGACCGAAAGCAGCGCGAAGATCAGGGTGATGGACTGCAGCAGCTTCTTCATCGTCGACCTCGTTCTCTATTCTAGAAGAGCGAACGGGCGTAGCCCCCGTCCACGGTGATCATCTGTCCCGTGATGTAGGCGGCGGGCTCGCCGGCGAGGAAGGCCGCCGCGGCGGCGATCTCCCCGGGCTCGGCCAGCCGGCCGGCGGGGATGTCGCCGAGCCATGCCGCCTCGATGTCGCCCTCGGAGATGCCGCGCAGCGCCGCCTGCTTCTCCGCCAGCTCGCCCAGGCGCTCGGTGCGCGTGTAGCCCGGCGCGACGCAGTTGGCGGTGATGCCGAGCGGCGCGAGCTCGGTGGCCAGAGTGCGCATGTAGCCCTGCACCCCGGCGCGGAGCGCGTTGCTGAGCATGAGTCCGTCGATCGGCTGGCGCACGCTCACCGAGGTGAGGAAGATCAGCCTCCCCCAGCCGGCGGCCTTCATGTCGGCCATCGCCTCCCGGCTCAGGCTCACCGCGCCGTGCAGTATCAGATCGGCGGCCGCGCGCCAGGTCGCCCCGTCGAGATCGCCGTGGGTGCCCGCCGGCGGGCCGCCGGAGTTCACGAAGAGAATCTCCGCCGCGCCGAGCTCCGCGCGACAGGCCGAGGCCCACGCGGCGATGGACTCGCCGCTCGCCATGTCCAGCTCGTGGGTAAAGGGCTCGGCGCCGGTGGCCTCTCCGATCCGCCCCGCGGCCTCGGCCAGACGCGAACCGTCGCGCCCACCCAGGGCCACCCGCGCGCCTTCGCGCGCGAGAGTCTCGGCCACCGCGTAGCCGATCCCCTTCGACGATCCCGCCACCCAGGCGACCCTGTTCTTCAAACCGAGATCCATGCGCCCTCCAGGCTCCCCCCTGAGTAAAGGTAGGGAGCCGAGGGGTCAAGGAAGTTCGCCTCGTCGGGGTTCCGGGCGCGCGCGGGGTTCCCGGCTAGGGGTTCTCGATGACGCGGATTTCGTCGAGCAGCAGCGCCGAGTGGTAGTTGGGCAGCTCGCCCCCCGCCGCGATCCGGATGATCAGGGTCACCGTCTCGCCCGCGTGGTGGCCCAGGGGCAGGCTCAGCGCGGTCCAGCCCGTGCGGTAGACGCCCACCGGATCGTAGTACTCATCGCCCGGCTCGCCGAAGGGGCCCACGTCGAAGATCGCCTCGGAGGGAATCACGATATCGCAGAAGTCGTCGATGGCGCCGCCGAACAGAATCTCCTCGGCGCCGAGGGCGTCGATCAGGACCACCTCGAAGTGGTCCTGGTAGTTGCCGCCGCAGAATTCGAGGTACTCCTCGGAATAGAACTCGTAGTCCAGCTCCAGGCGATCGGTGGCCGGAGAGAGGCAGAGCTGCTGTTCGATGCGCCCGAAGTCGATGCCGCCGCCCAGGAGGCCGGTGCTGATGATCGCCATGGACTCGCCCCGCGGCTGGGTCTCGCCGAGCTCGACGATCGCCCGCGCGTCGCCGGCGGCCGCCCAGCCGGCCAGGCTGCCCTGCTCGAAGTCGCCGTTGGTCAGGCTCTCGCTGAAGTAGAGCAGACGGTTGCCGGTTTCGAGGAACGTGGCGAACTCGTGGCCCGGGTCGCTCTGTGGACTCACGGCGTCGTGGGCGCTTCCGGCCGCGAAGCCATGCATGACGAGGCTCTCCCAGAGCTGCCGGATCGCGTTCGTGCCGTACTCCACGCCCACGGCCCCGTCGAAGCCGCAGATGTAGCCGGCTCCGGCGGCCCTGAGCGTGCCCGAGAGGCCGCCGAGCGTCATGCTCTGGCAGGCGCCCAGGGTGACGAGGCTGTTGGGGAAGTTGTCGTTGTGGCCGGCGATGAACGCGTCCGTCGCGCAGAGGTGCAGCGCGCCGTCCACGCTGAGAATCGCCAGGTCGGCGTCGTCGCCGTAGAGGTGCCAGTACCACTCCTCGAGGGTCGAGAAGTCGACGAGCTCGCCGGTGACGAGACAGGATCGGCCGTCGAGGGTTCGCGTGCCGTGGGTGACGATGCACAGGGCGCCGTATCCGTCGAGCCGCGTGAAGGCCGCGACGTCGGCCTCGGCGTCCAGCAGCAGCTCGACCTCGAAGGTGGGGCACTCGGCCTCGTCGAGCCGCGCGGCGATGGCCGGACTCGGATCGCCCGACAGACCCTCGAGCCAGGTGTGGAAGGGGCTGAGGACGAGCGCGCGGTTGGTCTGCACCTCGTCCTGGCTGCGCGCGGCGCGGAAGGGCGTCGGGTAGGAGGCCAGACCGCGATCGACGACCTCTCCGCCCGCGGAGCGGGCGGAGCGGGCCGAGCCGCCGAGCACGGGGCCGTCGTCGTAGGCGGTCAGGTAGGCGCCGGCGACGAGGCCGCGCGTGTAGACGGCCCAGACGGTGTTGCCGTCCGGCCCGACCTGTGCCGACTCCACCCCGGGCCGGCCGGCGAGCCAGGCCGCGAGCTGGTTCCTCGCATCGGCGGGATCGGCGCCGCCGTCGACGAGCGTCTCGAAGTCGGTCTCCAGCGTGCCCATGTCGAAGACGATGCGGTCGAGGTCGTCCTGCTCGGCCGGTTCGGCGATCGGGACGGCCCGGGTGGACGACCACACCTTGCGGGTGACGCCCTCACCGTTCTGCGCGATGCCCAGCATGCGCAGGTAAAGGGTCTGGGCTTCGGTGAAGTTGAGATTCGGGACGATGCCCGAGTAGGTGCCGTCGCCGCCGACCTCGTCGGCGTAGAACTCCAGGTCGCCGTTGTCCAGCGCGCGGCCGATGTTCTCGAGGCTGTCGCCCGCGGCGGTGACCGAGTAGATCCACATGGACGTCATCGTCCACCCGGACTGCAGTTCGACGGGGCCGCGGACGACCAGGTCCACGACGTCCCCGACGAAGAAGCCCGCGGGCGTCGCCTCGATATCGCCCTCGAAGCTCAGGCCGTGACCGGGATCCTCCTCTTCCTCCTCCTCCAGGGGCGGGAGCGCGCAGTGGAGGCTCATCACCGCGAGCGCGAGGACGAGAGCAAGGAGCAGACGATGATGACGGGCCTTCAGGAACAAGGCGGCCTCCCGGGTGGGGCTGGGGGGATACGATCGCCTCAATTGTAAGCCGAGCGCGGGCACATCACAAACCCAAAGGCAGCATTCTGCTTGGCAGAAACGGGCGGGCCTGATTTCCTGGACGGAACCCCGCAGCCAAGGAGCCCCGATGCGCCGATCGTTTCTCATCCTCGTCCTGTTCTCTCTCGCAGCCTGTACTCCGGCCGGCGGCTCGCACGAGGCCGTGCCCTTCATCCAGGGTCTCGACCGCCCTCTGCTTCTGCTTCAGGCCCCGGGCGACGCGGAGCGCTTCTACCTGCTCGAGCAGTCCGGGCGCGTGCGCGTGGCCACCGGCGACGCGCTGGCCGGCGAGCCCTTCCTCGACCTGAGCGCCGAGGTGTTCGATCCGTCGGCGCGCGGCGGCGGCGAGCGCGGCCTGCTGGGCATGGCCTTCCATCCGGAGTTCGAGTCCAACCGTCGCTTCTTCGTGAACTACACGGACGCGCGGGGCCACACGCGCGTGGTGGAGTACCGCGCCGAGAGCGGCGAGCGCGCGGACCCGTCGAGCGCGCGCCTCGTGCTGAAGGTCGAGCAGCCCTACACCAACCACAACGGCGGCTGCATCGAGTTCGGCCCGGACGGCTTTCTCTACATCGGCATGGGCGACGGCGGCGACAAGGGCGACCCGGACGACCGCGCCCAGGATCTCTCCCAGCTCCTGGGCAAGCTGCTGCGCATCGATGTGGAGGGTGCCCAGCCCTACGCCGTCCCGCCGGACAACCCCTTCGTGGGTGTGGAAGGCGCGCGACCGGAGATCTGGGCCTACGGCCTGCGCAACCCCTGGCGCTTCAGCTTCGACCCGGACACGGGCGACCTCTGGATCGCCGACGTCGGCCAGAAGGCCTGGGAGGAAGTGAACTTCCAGCCCGCCGCGAGTCGCGGCGGCGAGAACTACGGCTGGCGCCTGCGCGAGGGCGCCCACTGCTTCGACCCGCCGACCGACTGCGACCGGCCGGGACTCGTCGACCCGGTGTACGAATATGCCCACGCCACGGGCGGCTGCTCGATTACCGGCGGCTATCTCTACCGCGGCGCGGCGATGCCGGCCCTCGTCGGCAAGTACCTGTTCGCCGACTGGTGCGCGGGCAAGGTGTGGGCCTACGATCCCGCCAAGGACCGCCACGAGGTCGTGGCGAAGAAGCTCGGGCCGGTGACCTCCTTCGGACACGACCACGCCGGCGAGATCCTCGTATGCACCGGCGACGGAACCATTTACAGGCTCCAGGCGCGCTGAGTCCACCCGGGTGGACTCGAGCTCGATGTCCAGCACGCTTGACAAATAGTAAAGCAAACTGTACACTCCCGCCATGTCCAGCGAAGCCGTAATCCTCGTTCATCTGAAGCGCCACCGGCAGGCGGCGAACCTGACGCAGCAGGCCCTCGCCGAGCGGGTGGGCGTGACGCGGCAGACGATCCTCTCGATCGAGCGGGGGCGCTATCGCCCCTCCATCGCGCTCGCGCTCCAACTGGCGAAGGTTTTCGGCGTGGCGGTGGAGGAGCTCTTCGAACTGGAGGACGGACATGGCGACTAGGATGCTCTGGGGGCTGCCGAGAAGCGCGTGGATCGGGTTCGGCATCGTGATGCTGGGAGTAGCGACACAGTTCCTGTCCCTGGCGTTCCCCGCGCAACACGAGGTCATCTACAGTGTTTCCAGCCTGCTAATTGTCATCGGGTTGTTCGGACCGGGCGTGCTCCGCGAGCTGGGCGTGCTGAAGGACCAGGACGAGTATCAGGCCGGCGCCGCCCGTCGGGCCGGACATCGCGCCTTCCTGGCCGGCGGCGTGACCATTCTCCTTCTCATTCACTTCAAGCCCTGGCCCGACGGCCCGCCAATGAGCAGCGAAATGCCCGTGATCCCGCTCAGCACGGTAATCCTGGTGATGCTGCTCACCTACCTCTGCAGCTACCTGCTCGAATACTGGGGCGCGAGGAGAGGCGCCGCGGCAATTCTGGGGACGATGGCCGTGATCGGAGCGGTCGGCGCCGCTCTCGACGAGTTGCCCGATCTCTGGCACTTCCTCGTGGACCTGCGCTTCACGGCGGGCTTCCTGCTCGGCATCGCCATCAGCCGCCGTTATCCGCAGGTGGCGGGGCTCTACCTTTTCGTGGTCGTGTTCCTGATTCTCATCAACCACTTCGCCTTTCCCGCGACGGACCCGAGTCGGCTCATGCTTCTCGCCGTGCTCGTACTGCCCCCCCTGGCCGCGGGCATCGCCCTCATCAAGGAGTCCGCAAATGAAGACGCTTAGCCTCGTCCTGATACTGTTCGTCGCCAGCTCCGCTCTCGCGGTCACCGGCCCCGAGCGCTTCGCCCCCATGGCCTGGCTCGAGGGCGAGTGGCAGGGCCTCGGCCAGTTCCCCGACCGCCGCAACGTGGCCCACAAGATCTTCCGCTACGAGATGGCCGGCCGCTATTTCGTGGAGTACGGCAGGGCCACCTTCCCGCCGGCCGACGACAGCCTGGAATTCGAGACGCACCAGGATATGGTGATCTACCACACGAGCGGCGAGGGCTTGGCGGCCAAGGGCTTCTACGTGGAGGGCTTCGTCAACCACTACACCGTATCGGTGGAGGGCGACACGCTCACGCTCGAGGCCACCGCGGTCGAAAACGCGCCGCCCGGCACCCGCGCGCGGATCCGCTACTGGCCGATCGGCGAGGACCGCGCCGGCAGCACCTTCGACCTGGCCTGGCCGGGGAAGGACTGGGCCTGCTACGAACATCTGGAGTTGAAGCGGATCGACTAGGGTCCGGCCGACTCCCGGAAGCCCAGGCGCTGGTAGCAGCGGCGGGCCACCTCGTTGCCCGTGAACACCATCAGGAAACAGCGCGGCACGCCCTGTTCGCGCAGCGCCACGAGCACGCGCGTGATGGCCGCAGAGGCGAGCCCGCGGCGGCGGTGTTCCGCCAGCGTGTAGACCTGGTTGAGATAGCCGGTGGCCGAGCAGAGGGCGATCGACACGAGCTTCTCCCCCGCGTAGACCAGCTGCCCGCGACCGCCCGCGAAGTCGTGTCCCTCGTCGGCGGCGAACTCGATGGAGCGGACGCAGAGATCGCGGTCCCAGGGGCCGGCGTCGTAGGCGGGGTCGGGGCAGGCGAGCATGAGGTCGATGCAGGCGTCCCAGTCGGCGGGCGCGTAGGGCCGGATCGTGTACTCCGCCGGCAGGGGCAGCGGCGCCGCCGAGTCGAGGGAATCGTAGTCCAGCCGGGTCATCTGCATGGTCGCGATCACTCGCCTCTCAGCATCTGGTCCCAGATCGCCGCCGAGGCCACGCGCACGCCGAGGGCCAGCGCGCGCTCGTCGGGGTTGAAGTTCGCGCGGTGCAGGCTCATGGGCTCGGCGCCCTCGGGCACCACCCCCAGCCGGAACTGGAAACCCGGCACCTTGCGGCCGTAGTAGGCGAAGTCCTCGCCCCCCATGCCCGGCTTGTAGAGCACGTCGGCCTCGTCGCCCAGCTCGCGGCGCACGACCGCGCGCACCTGATCGACCAGCATCGGGTCGTTGGTGCCGGCCGCCGTGCCGTAGTAGTACTGGAGATCGGGTTCGGGAGCGCCGGCCGCGGCCGCCAGGCCCATCACGGTGCGCTCGATCTTGGTCTTGAGCGCTTCGCGCGTTTCATCGTCGTGGCTGCGCACCGTGGCCTCGAGCACGACCTCGTCGGGAATCACGTTGCTCTTCGCCCCGCCCTCGATGCGGCCCACGGAGATGACGGCGTTGTGGTTCACGTCGATCTCGCGGGACACGAGGCTCTGCAGGGCCAGGATGATCCGCGCCGACAGCGTCACCGGGTCCGTGCCCCGGTGCGGATAGGCACCGTGGCCGCCGTCGCCCTTCACGGTGAGGTGGAAGCCGTCCACGTTGGCCGTCGCCGGGCCGGGGCAGGCGCCCACCGTGCCGAGGGTGAGCGTGGGATGCACGTGCAGCGCCAGCGCGCACTTGGGTCTGCGGTCGCCCTCGAAGAGCCCCGCCTCGAGCAGCTGCAGGGCGCCGGCGCCGATCTCCTCCGCCGGCTCGAAGATGAGCAGCAGTCGGCCGGGCATCTTCGCGCGCAGCTCGGAGAACACGCGCGCGACCCCGAGGCCGATGGTCATGTGCATGTCGTGCCCGCAGGCGTGCATCACGCCCGCGACGCGCCCGCCGCGCAGCGTGTCCACGCGTTCGCAGGCGAAGGGCAGGCCGGTGTCCTCGGTGAGCGGCAGGGCGTCCATGTCGGCGCGCCAGGCCACCGTGGGTCCCGGCTTGCCGCCCTCGATCATGGCGACGAGACCCGTACCCCACTCGCCCTCGATCAGCTCGAGGCCGTCGATTCGCCGTAGCGCTCCGCGCAGGTAGATCTGTGTTTCGGTCTCCCGCAGGCTGAGCTCGGCGTGCTGGTGGAGCCAGCGGCGGTCGGCGCGGAGCTGCTCCTCCATGTCGGCGGCGAGCTTCGCGAAGTCGGGCAGCTTCGCCGCGGAGGCGGGAAGAGCGAGGAGGATCAGCAGCAGGGCCAGGATGACGCGACGCATGGGCTCGCTTCCTTTCGGCGGAGTGGACGGCCGACTCTAGACCATCGCCACGCGGTGGTAAAGACCGAGGGCTGTCCCGCCCGCGGAACTTCCCCCGCGCGAGGACGTAAGCACGCCGTCCCCCCAACAGCGAGGTCCGCGATGAAGCCCACCTGGAAAGCCCGCCTGTATCACGTGTGGCGCCACTGGATCCTGTTCCTGTTGATCGTGGCCGGCGTCACCACCAGCTTCCGCTCCGCCGTGGCCGACTGGAACGACGTGCCGAGCGGCTCCATGCGCCCCACGATCCTCGAGGGCGAGCGGATCTTCGTGAACCGCCT
>CAYNQX010000025.1:4210-57520 GCA_964399495.1 uncultured bacterium | reverse complement strand
CGGGAATCGAGTTGGTATAGTCACAGGAGTTGCACTTGTTGCTTTAATCCGCGGCCGGCAACAGGGAAGTCGCCTGACGATCATGGAGGATTGTCCCACATGTCCCACGTCTCCCCAAGGCAGGGACGGTTCACTGGAGCCGTGAACTCATGAGCTCCATGACCTCACCTCGACTCGTTGCGATATTCGGCGCCGGTGAAGCCGGGCGCCTGCTCGCGCACGAGATCATGAACAACGGCCGGGACCGGCGGCTCGTCGGATTCTTCGACGACGCGGCGACGCCGGGCAAGGAAATCTATCCCGGGGTCAAGGTGCTCGGCAGTCGGTCGGATCTCGGCTACTGGATCGACACCCTGAACCTGGACGAGATCTACCTGGCGATCCCCTCGCTGTCGCCGTCGCAGCAGGCGTCCATCGCCCGTGAAATCCATCAGTACGACGTGAAGGTGCAGGCCCTCCCCGCCGTGGAGGAGCTGCTCACCGGCAAGCCGCTCAAGAAGCAGCTCTCGGACGACCTGCTCAGCGCGCTCATCGGCCGGGAGATCCGCGACATCGACCTGCCGCGCATCGAGAAGTTCGTCGAGGACAAGGTGATCCTGGTGACGGGCGCCGGCGGCTCCATCGGCTCGGAACTCGTGCGTCAGCTCGCGCGCTTCGCGCCGCGGCACCTGCTGCTGCTCGACCAGTACGACACCCATCTCCACGAGATCCAGGTTTGGCTGGAGGATCACGGCTTCACCGACTTCACGACCGTGCTGGCCAACATCCGCGAGCCGGAGAACTTCCGCCACCTGTTCGAGGATCGGGATATCGATCTGGTGATCCACGCCGCCGCGGTGAAGCACGTGCCGATGGCCGAGGGCAACATCAGGGAAACCCTGATGACGAACGTGACCGGCACCATGAACCTGCTCGAGCTGGCCTGCGAGCACATGGTGCCGCACTTCCTCCACATCTCCACCGACAAGGCCGTCCGCCCCACGAACGTGATGGGCGCGACGAAACGGGTGTGCGAGCTGATCTGCCAGAACGTGTCGGCCTTCCCCTTCTTCCGGGGCCGCACACGCGTGAGCGCGGTGCGCTTCGGTAACGTGCTCGGCTCCAACGGCAGCGTGCTGCCGCGCTTCATCTCGCAGATCGAGGCGGGCGGGCCGGTGACGGTGACCCACCCGGACATCGAGCGCTTCTTCATGCACACCTCCGAGGCGGCCCAGCTCGTGCTGCAGTCCGCCAGCCTCGCCAAGGGCGGCGAGATCTTCATCCTCGACATGGGGCAGCCCGTGCGGCTCGCGGACTTCGCGCGGCGGCTCATCTCCTCGTTCAACCTGAAGGTAGGCGAGGACGTGGCGATCGAGTTCACAGGACTGCGGCCGGGCGAAAAGATCAAGGAAGAGCTGATCATCGAAGACGCGGAGGAGCGGAGCTGCTACGAGTCGATCTATGTGATCTCTTCGCGGGACATGAGCGTGAATGCGGTGAGGCGGTTGATCGAGGAGCTGGAGCGAGGCGACAAGTGGAGCAGCGAGGATAGTGCGTATCGATGGCTGTGCGAGCAGGTGTCTGAGTACCGGGGTCGCCGAGAAGAAACGTCTCGGCCAATCCAAGATGCGCCTGCAGTCAAGACCTCTGCGCAGATGTGAATGTACGGTTGTTTCCGGAGGAACGTGAATGGCTCAAATGACATCCGACCTGGCTCAGAGTACCGAGTTGGCTCCCGAATTCGTCGACAGCTTCTACGGCGGCACGCTGGAGAGCACCAACCAATCCAGGCCGGCCGCATTCTTCTTCAGCCAGCTTGACGAGAACCCTCGCTTGACCTGGCTGTACCGCTATCCCTTCGGCAGCCGATTCCGTCGTACCACTCGGGAAACGGGAATCCGGGCGATGGACATTATCTTCTCATTGGCCGCCCTCATCATCCTCACCCCGGTGTTGCTTCTGTTCGCGATTCTGATTCCGCTCGAGTCGCCTGGCTCCCCATTCTTCGTCCAGGTTCGCGCCGGTCGGGAATGTTCCACATTTCGGATGTTCAAGCTGAGGAGTATGTGCGCCGATGCAAATCGGGGTGGGATTCAGCTGGCCTCCAGTGATGACCCGCGCGTGACCAGGATCGGCAAGTTCATTCGTCGCACGCGCATCGATGAGCTCCCGCAGTTCATCAACGTGGTGAAGGGGGAGATGAGCATCGTAGGGCCGCGACCCGAGATTCCGGCGATCGCGATACTCAACCAGAAGCGGATCCCCGACTATGAGGAACGTCATGAGACTCGCCCCGGCATCACCGGGTTGGCGCAGATCCTCAATGGATACGACAACGATGTCGATGATGTTCGTCGGACGGTTGCACTCGACAAATACTGGGTGCTGCATCATGGCATCCGGAACTACTTGCTGACGCTCTTCAGGACCGTACCCGTGGTCTTTAGCGGCCGCGGGGCTATGTAGCCATGGCCCGCATCCTTGTCGTCGCCAGTTACACGCCGTCTCTTGTAAACTTCCGGGGTGCCCTATTAAGGTTGTTTCGGAATTTGGGTCATGAGGTCCTCACTTGCTCTCCGGATCCTGACGAGGAAACTGTCCGGTGCTTGGATGCACTTGGTATCCGTCACATCGAGTTTCCCCTTCATCGTGCTGGAATGGATCCAATCCGCGATCTTCGTACTCTGTCTGCACTTCGAGGTATAATCCGCAGAGAGCAACCAGATCATGTTCTGGCCTACACGATCAAGCCTGTAATCTACGGTTGCCTAGCAGCTCGAAAGGAAGGCGTACCTCACGTCCATGCCCTCATCACCGGCCTTGGCATGGCCTTCCAGGGATTAAGTCTGAAGCGCCGGATTCTCACGGCCTTGGTTAGCCGGCTCTATAGACTGGCGCTATGCGGTTGCGACAACGTCTTCTTCCAGAATCCCGACGACCTAGCTCTGTTCGAGGTTCGAAACCTCGTGGACCCCCGAAGGGTGACATTGGTGAATGGCTCAGGAATCGACCTCGAGCACTTCGCTCACACGCCACTCAATAGCAGGCCCAAACCTCATTTCCTTTGCATTGCCCGCCTGATCCGAGAAAAGGGTATCGAGATCTACGCCGAGGCCGCTCGCAAGGTTAAGAGACTCTATCCCGATGCGGTTTTTCGCGTTGTGGGGTACTACGAATCACATCCCTCTGCGATCAGAGAGGAAGAGATGGAGGAATGGTGTAAGGAGGGTATTCTGGAGTACCTAGGGCCGAGCAAGGATGTTCGGGATCATCTTGGTGAGTCTTCCGTTTACTGCCTTCCCACATACTACAGAGAAGGCGTTCCACGCTCCATCTTAGAGGCCTTGGCAGTAGGGCGGCCAATAATCACGACAGACGCACCAGGGTGTCGGGAGACGGTAACCCCGGGCCAAAATGGCTTACTTGTGCCTGTGCAGGATGTTGATGCGCTTGCCGATGCAATGGTCGAACTTTGTGATGATCCTGCACGAATGCGCACTATGGGTACATGTTCACGAGATCTTGCAGAATCCCGATTCAATGTTCATATGGTAAATGAATGCCTCAGAGTTGCGATGGGCTTGTGAGCCTGATCGGGTGTCGGGCAATTTGGTCCTCATGCCTTACCAGAAACCCAAGAATACGCTCCGTCTCATCTTCATCGATATGGCGATGTGTTGGCAGGTTGATTACCCGTGCAGCGACCGCTTCAGCAATTGAGCACATTCCCCGCTTATAGCCGAAAGTACGTTCAGTAGCCTCCTGCGGATGCAAAGGTGCATTCATCCAATCGCCGATCTCTATTCTCTCCGCTTGCGCGGCCGCAAGCAGTTCATCTCGTCTCTCCACCAATAGAGGGAAACGAAGGTGTGCCGAACGACAACCCGGGGGCGTCTTCTGCATGAAAAGGCCCTTCTCACGGCACCAATCGGAATAGATCCCGGCAATTCGCTTCCGATGGTCGAGTTGCAGTGGCAGTTCGGCTAGTACCCTCCTGAGTTGACCTGCACGGGGGGCGCCAAATCGCTCCCGATAATTGGCCGGCATATTGGGTTCAGTGAACTCCGAACTTGTCGATGAGCCGTACAGTACGTTTCGCTCAGATAGCCAGTGATATACACCTCTAATCCTCCAGTACCAACTTGGCCTGAAGAAACGATTATAGAGAGACGAGAGTATCGCCAACTTGTAAGACTTGAGCGCCCCTGGCTCACGGATCTCATCCCTGAACACCTCGCTCAATTTCGATTCGAGCCTTGCATTGCTGACGTGGGCTAAACCTCCAAGCCCGGTCGTGGCAAGCTTTGACCACTGCAAACTGGAAAAGGCGGCGTCACCCAACGTTCCCACTGGACCCGCCGGTGTCTCTGCACCCATCGCATGAGCGCAATCCTCGACGAGAATAACTTTCCGTTGCTTACAGATTTCTGGGAGAGCGCCAAGATCCATCGGCATGCCAAAAGTGTGCTGAACAATAACAGCTCGGGTGGCGGGGGTGATTAGCGCAGCTGCCTGGTGAGGATCTCCGTTATAGGTAGCAGGTTCGATATCGTAGAAGAGCGGCTTTGCACCCGTATACCCAACGGCAGCGGGGACGACGTAACAAGTGAAGCCAGGCACAAGGACTTCGTCGCCCGGCCCAATTCCTGCCGCACGCAAGATTGCATAGAGCGCTACACGCCCCTTGATGAAGGGGAAAACCTGCCTTGATTCAATCCAGCCACTTGGTGATACAGGATCCAATCAGTGACACCTTTCAGGGGGATTGCCCCGCCGCTTTCAAGTAGCACGACATCTTGTTGCCATGATGCATGAAATCATGAGCATAGATGAAGCCTAGCGATTGATAGAATGTGTTTGACTTGGCATCCGCAGCATCCGTTACGACGCGATAATGACTATGCCGATACTCCCAGCGATTCATCTCAACGTCGAGGGCGCCGACAAGCTTTCGGCCAACGCCTAGCCCTCTTGCCTCAGCCGACACCGCAATAGACAGCAATTCCCCAGGCACTATCGCATCGCTTCTGTCGGGGGAGCCAGAGGAACTCGAGTGATTGGGGTACATAACTGTCTCCCAAATTCTCCTCAGCACTTCCAACCGCCGCACCTGCATAAGCGCGCTTATAGCAAGCCTCGCCCACCCTCTTCGAATCACATGACTGTAACACGCTTTGACGTTCGCAGTCCCTGAGAGGAATCCAATGCATCGCCCATCCTCAAGTTCGGCCACCCATACGTTGGCGCACGGGCTTGATTGAATGAGCTGATACAGATCCCCAAGGAACCTCAAACCGAGCGTTGACAAGAATCCCTCAGGTAATGCCATAGCATGCAACTCAGCAACATCTTTCGCATGCCGTTTTGACATCTGCACAACTTCATACTTCATCGCGATTACCTATCTCCACATCGTACGCTGCAAATCCTCTGAGCGGACCTCTTTCAGGGCTTCAACCAGTTTAGGCATGATGGCGCCTATGCAGTAGCTTCGCTCAACTCGCTTTCGACCTGCCTGACCAAACTCAGCACGCAGTTCCTGGCTAACTCCCAGTCTTCGCAGAGCCTCAAACCACTCTTGCTCTGACCTTGCCAAGAAGCCATTCTTACCATCCTCAATAATCTTTGAACTCTCTCCCACTGGGCTTCCGACTACGGGCAATCCAGCTGCCATGTACTGAATCAGCTTCAAACCACATTTTCCACGTTCAAACGGTGAGTCAGGCAGAGGCATGACTCCGACATCACAGCCTCGAAGGAGTTCTGCCTCAGTCTCGAGAGACCAAGGAAAGTTTCGCACACGAACACCCGGCATATTGCTCATCGACGCACCTATGACATGAAGCTCTACTGGGTGTTCACCCGCCAGCCGGGAAAGCGGACCCTCTAACTGCTTTAAATAGTGCGAGGTCATGGGTGACCCAATCCAACCCACGCGCAAGATATCAGCTTGGTAGTTTCTCTTTTTGCGGTATGAACCAATATCCACAACCGTTGGGACTTGCACTACCTTCCTAGCTCCAGACTCTCTAGCCATTCCCTCTAGGTATTCATTTCCAACGATCACACATGCCGCAGTTGACATCAGGTTAGGGATCTTTGAGCCAAGAGCCCGCCTAGCAATGGCACTTCGATGGCAATCGTATCGATGATGAATCGCATCATCATAGTCGAGAACTACTGGAGTTGTCCGGGGCCATGCTAACAGCTCAAGGACTGTTGGCACCCAAGGCAGGAACTCCTTCTCTGCCCAAATGAGGTCATATGAGGAAGCGCGCCTCAGCTTCAATACCCGCGACACCAATGCACGGCTGGCTCTCATGATGAAGGTTCGGCGCCCACCATATCGCCTAAGCAGGTATTCAGTGTCATGCAAGGGCATGACATCTCCAACGATGTCGGCTCTCGCCAATCCCGGCAACATCTGATACGTCCTGTATCTGCTACTGGCGCCGAGTTCACTGTACTTTGTCAGGAATAGGACTCTCATTCGATCGCCCAACCGTTTCGTGAGAGCAGTGTCCAATACAGCCTTCGATAGGCGGAGACCACTTCAGGGAGCTCTGCGAACCTCCCCCTTGCAATTGAGGCCAGGCATCTAATCCATGGCTCTGCCAGTGTTGTAGATAAGACAACTAGCCAGAACGACAACAGACGGTGATGCTTCTTGAAGTACTGCAGTCGACTTCGAAGAGAATAGAAAAGGCGAGTTGACCGCACCCTTTGACTCGCCCCTCCACCTTGGTGAGTGATACTTGCTGACGCCAAATACACAACATCATATCCACGATCCGAGGCCACTCGGCAGTAATCCACTTCCTCGAAATACACGAAGTACTGCTCATCAAAGCAGCCAATGTTTACGAATGTGCACCTACGCACTAAAATAAAAGCGCCCATGACTTGCTCGACGATTCTGGTGCGTTCATGATCCCAATCCAGCATATACTGCCCTCTGAACACAGAAGGGAAGACTTTACTGAGCCCTAACGACCGGCTGAGCATTGTCGCAGTCGTTGGTAACCGAGAGCAAGTCCTCTCGAGCTGTCCTTGCTGGTTGAATAGTTGAACACCTAGTGCAGCAAGACGGCCCTCATCGAAGCCCAGGAAGCCCTGAACTGCCGAATCAAGAGACCGCGCCTCGACAAGGGTGTCAGGGTTGAGAAAAAGAATCATATCGCTTTCGGACTGATCCGCCCCCAGGTTACACGCAGCCCCAAAACCGATATTGCCTCCAGGACTGATCACCTCTGTTGGAATGTGGGCATCATGCATACCGTCAATCGATTCATCGCTGGAGTCATTGTCGACGACGGTGATCTTTTCCAGGATGAAGCTACTAGCACTTGAGGCATAGATTGACTCCAAACATTCATGAAGTAGCTTGCCAGATTTCCAGTTCACAATGACGATCTGAAGCGTGGGGCGGCTTGCTCCCACCGAAGTGGCCTCCTCTTCTTTAGGCATGCTCAACATCCCTGCGGATCCCTGTCATTAGCGCAAACACAATCGCTGCCTGAATCCAGTAACTTATCGACATGACAAAATGCTCAGTGATGCCGCTCACGAGCAGTTTCGCAAACACCACACCGAACATTGCGCATCCGAACATCGACCCTGACCTTGCAGATCGATAGAATACACCTGATACCCAACCAATGAGAGTTGTGTACACGACAACACCCGCCAAGCCAAAGTCTACATATGCAGGGAAGTACATTGTGTATACATTTGTCGGGAAGGGAGTCCAAACGTATTTAAGGACTAGGTCTGGCACATGAACGTTCATTCCAAGCAAGTCCAGCATGACCGCGAAAAACCTGAGGCTATGCAATCCATCTTTAAACGCAGCGGGATCTTGTACAACGTGGTCAAAAGCCAATAGACCGCTTACGAAGTAGTGCCTTGCCATCAACACCACCGCAGATACTGGGGATTGCGTGTCGAGGCCCTCCACATTTGCCTTCCCCAGCACAAATCCAATTGCGACAAACACCCCAAGGAAAATCGAGACTGTACTCAATGCGCCGCGGTACGAGACCTTCCTGACCCTCATAGCATACGTTCCTGCTAGCCCAAACAACAGGATTCCAACCCCCGTCCTAGAGGCCGACAGCACTTGGCACACAAGTGCTATTGTGATGAGGATCCACGTGACTATCCTAGCTTTAACCGTCTCATTGGCATGCGCAACAGCGGCGATTGATGCGAATGTTAGCCAAGCGATAGGATAGGCCAAGAGCCCCAACCCCGAACCTTCCCCTTTGGCGGACTCATATCTTAGCGCCAGCATGACATTGTCAATTCCAACATCACTAGATATCGACCTCATCTTCAACACAATTAGCGGCACTAACATCAGGCCGAGGGCTGCAGCCACTACTGCGAAAGCACTCAACCCGCCATGACCAGCATCATTCCCAGGCTTGAAAAGAGATGCCAGTTTCGGCTGAGACCCAACCATCGACCCCAGCCCAAAGCAAACCCCTCCGAGAGAAATGATTACGGGTACTTGATCACCAACAGAATCGTAAACATCAGATACAGCCACCAATGTAAGAATCGAAATCCAAAGGCACGAAAACACAACCGGAGGATACAAGGCATCTCTTTCGGAGAACCAATGTGCAATCGCACTCAACGCCAGGATGATCATGGCTGCTATAATCATGGCTTAGACTCCTGGCCCACAAACAGACCAGGGCGCCCCCCCCCAATTGCAGCTCTCAACACTGCGCGATGCACCGCCAGGTGAGTCCCCAAGATTGCAAGATACAGAGAGACCTTAAGCCAAAAACTCGGTTGCATCACCAAGAAGAGCACTACTACAGCAGCCATCAGGGTGTTGCCAATCCAACGCATTTCGGTACTTGAGCCTAACCGCCTTAACGCAAGCACGTGCAGAACTACCGCATCAACTGAAACACGAAGAGACCACGTAGCGGCGGCTCCCCAAAGGCCATAACGACTTGTCATATACATCAAGACCAACAGATAGGCTGGAGCTTCGATTGCGTGTATGAGCGCTGTCGTTTTTGCTCCACCTGTCCCCTGAATAAGCGCAAACGGTATAGATCCCAACGAGTTCATCCATACTCCGAAGCACAAGATCGAAAGGGGAATGGCCCCGTTTTGCGCAAACTCCACACCTAGCCATACATTCAGTCCTTCGAATGAGAATAGGGCGCCTAGCATCAAGACAGGAAAAACCAGGAAGTGAATCTGATCTAGCCCCTTCCAGTACAGCTTGATATTGCTCTTTGCACGTGCTGCATGGCCCGCGCTAAAGGCAGGGAACAGAACCGTTGATATCGAAGCCGATATCAGCAACACCTTGGAAACCACCTCAAAGGGGGTTGAATAAAATGCTACTGCTGCCATCGTCATGGTGCCACCGATGATGAACCTGTCCGCATAGACTAAGATCGGGCTCAGAATGTTGCTAACGGTAATCCAGCCGCCAGTCTTGACCAGGCTCCTTACATGGTGTCCATGGATTCTCCAAACGGTATTCGTCGGCATCGCTCGAAGAACGAGCAGAGCATTGCCTACCACTCCTAAACACCGACCAGCCACTAACCATCCAACTACGTACCTTAAGTCGGTGGTATAGAGCGACACAAAGACCGGGCCGAGGAATGTGTTCAATGCAACAGGTACCTGGACTGCATTAACTGCACCAAATCTCTGTTGTGCCTGAAGCACACCACGCAATCCAATAGATACGACTACAATCGGCACGGACACTGCCAAGAGCTTGAATGAGCCTACCGCTTCATCAGTCAGACCCTCAGGTATGTTCAAGATACTGTGCACAATTTGAGGGCTGATCATCCATGCAAGTACTCCACCACCCCCCCCGAAGACTAGCATTGCCCCGATACCGCTTCCAATTATCTGTCCGAGCTCTTGCTCTCTGTCGGTAGCTAGATACTCGGCCACTACCTTTGTAATGGCACGTCCGAGACCAACATCGAACATGTTGAAATACCCGATGACCATCCAGGCAATCGTCAGTACACCAAAGCGCTCAATCCCAAGACTGGCGATGATCACTGGAATAGTAAATAGTCCGACACCTAGCGGTGCAATGCGACCGATCAGATTAATCGCAACGTTGCGGTTGATATTCGGAAGACTAGAAGCTTGCCCATTGGCTCCGGGGCCAGCGACTCTAGAGTTCTCGGTCCTACCTTCTCTTGAATTAGTCGGCATTACCTTGCCGGCCCATCCTAAACTCCGGCAGAGAAATCCCATTGGCTACGAGGACCATAGCCGATGAGAGGCTTAGGAGGGCCCCCATCAAGCCGTAGATGGATGCTTTTGGGCTAACAGGGTGTGCTGGTAGATCAGCTAGATCAAGGACATTGAGCCGGTATTGGCGATCGTGCTCCTTAATCCGTGCCATTTCCAATTGCCCGCTCAACTCCACCCAAACCGAGTGCTTTGCGTGTACTCTACGCTTGAGTTCTTCGTACCTGCGAAGTAACTCAGGAGAGTCATTGTACATCCTATTTGATTCCACATAATCAGCTAGCACCTGCTCCGTAAGCTTGAGTTCGGATGCTATTGTGTCGAGTCGAGACGCGACAAAAAGCCTCTGCCTTGAAGTGTGCTGTGAATGATAGTCGGCCAGAAAACTATCGAGATCTGAAGCAAGGCGGGATGCCACAGCCTGCACCAACACTGGGTCGTGTTTAAGCTCAACACTGAGCTTCATAAACCCATTCGACTTGTCTCGCTCGAACTGGACAACAGTATTGGTTAGCTTTTCCACAGCCTTGGCCATCGTCTCCAGCGTATCACGGTCAGTTGCACCAGTAGACAGCCCTAGCGCTGCGTAAAGTGATGTAGGCTCTGGGCTTACTGATGACGGCCAAGACTCGCTTAACAAGGGTGTCAGCAACCGATCCGAATGGAGAATCGTCCTGTAGAGATCCTCCAGTGTATCGTCATCACTCACAGACATCCCAACGATTCCAGACAGGCGGTTCATCAGGGTATTCGCTGATGAGTCATCCCTTTGGGGTAACAAGGTTACACTCGACTCGTAGACAGGTGGGACGACCAAGCTAACTAGAGCTCCCAATACTCCCCCAACTAGCGTAAGAACCAATATGGGCTTCCATGACTTGAGCATTGAGTGCAGCAAGGTCTGAGGCTGGGGGGGTGCCATGCTAGTTCCTTAACATTTCAATTGGCAGTGCTTCACTGCGTCCGATCAACAACCAACCAAACCGTAGCCACACTGGCCACGATGGAAGCGATCTCCTTCATGGTCTCCAACTTACCGACACCATCCTCCGGCACCTCCTCCGGCACCACGATCACCGACCCCGGCATCACCTCTGGATCCATCCAGAACCGCCGGATCTGCTTCGACATGCCGTTGGGATACACCACGTAGGTCTTCCAGCGATCCGCGCTGTCGGCGTAGCCGCCGACGCGCGCGACGTAGTCGCCCAGACTCGCGCCCGACTCCCAGACGATGCTCGTCGAGAAACCCACCGCGCCCGTCACCTTCACGGTGTAGGGCGTCGGTGGCACCAGGATCTCATCGCCGGCCACCAGGATGGCGTCCTGGTCGCTGCCCGGCTTCGCCAGGGCCTCCTCGAGATCCAGGGCCACGTTGCCCACGCCGTCCTTGCCGCGCACGATCCGCGCGCCGGGCGCGAAGGCCGTGGGCTTGAGACCGCCCACGCGGGCGATCAGCGAGCTCAGTCTCTCGTCGGGACGTTCCAGGGCGTACTGGCCGGGATAGCCGACCTCGCCCCGCACGGTCACGGTGCGCTGCAGCTGCCACCACGGCATATTCCGAATCGCCACACGGTCCCTCGGCTGCAGCTCGAAGCGATGCCCGTTGCTCAGCCAGTCCTCGCCCAGCTCCACGTGAATCACTTCCACCGTCTTGGCAGGTTCCACCGAGAGGTCGCGGTTCGTCAGCGCATCCTCGCTCAGCCGCGAGACCTCGGCGTGGAGAATGTCCGCGGCATCGGTCAGGCCGCCGGCCTTCAGGATCAGCTCGTGCAGGGTCATCCCCTCGCGATAGTCGAAGGCGCCCGGCTCTCGCACGGCGCCGTTCACCGACACCTCGTACCTGTCCCGCAGGTCCCAGATCGAGAAGATCCGCAGGGCGTCGCGCTCCCGCAGTACCACGTCGTCGGCCTCGCCGCGGAGCGCCGCGCCCAGATGAACGTCGGTGCTGCGATAGACGCCGTCGGGATCGATGCGGTCGATCACGGCCCGGTCGAGCATGGTGTCGCTCCACAGGCCGCCCGCGCGCGCCACGAGACCGCTCACGGTCTCCCCGGCACGGAACTCGTAACGCCCCGGCGACTTCACGTTGCCGCTCACGCGCACCCAGTTCTCCAGGCGCTCGCCGACCCTGTCCACGGTCAGCACGTCGCCGTCGCGCAGGGCATGCACCCTCTTCAGCCGCAGATCCAGGTCGCGCTGCACGCGGTCCGGAGCGTCGGGCATCCGCTCGGCGGGGGTCAGGATACGGTCGACGTGAACGACCTTCGTTTCCGCCTCGGGAGTGAACCCGCCGGCGTACTCGATCAGGGTTCGTACGTCTTCACCGGGCAGGCACTCGTAGGCCATGGGCCGCCGCACCGCGCCCTTCACGCGCACCGTGATCCGGCGCGCCGGCATGAACACGGTATCGCCCTCGCGCAGGACGACGTCGCCCTCGCGCGATCCGGTCAACAGATAGTCGTAAAGATCGAGGCTGCCCACCTGCTCGCCGCCGCGCATCACCCGCAGGTCGCGCAGGGAGCCGCTCGCGCCGGGGCCGCCGGCCGCGTGCAGGGCCGTGAACACCGTGGCCACGCTGCTCATCTCGTAGGCGCCCGGCCGCGCCACCTCGCCCACGACGAACACGCGGATCGCCCGCAGGCGGCCGAGGTTCACCTCGACGAAGGTGTTGCCGCCCTCGCCGTCCGCGGCGATGCCCGAGTAGCTGCGGCTGAGCGCCTCGCGCACCGAAGCCGTCACCTGTTCGAGAGTCCGGCCGGCGCAGGACACGCGCCCGGCCTTGGGCAGGATGATCGACCCGTCGCGCTCGACGATGCGCTCGTGCCGGAACTCCACCTCGCCCCAGACGTCGATCACCACCTGATCGCCGGGTCCCAGCATGTAGTCGCGCGGCACGGGCCCGAAGGTCGCCGGCGCGAACAGGGAGGGCGAGCCGTGGAAGAACGCCGCGCCGAAGATGCCGGCGGCGGGATCCGGAGTCCGGGCCTCGGCGAGATCCGTGGCCGCCTCCATGGCCGCCAGCTCGGAGTCGAAGGGCAGCACCACCACGGGATCGGCGCTCGGCAGCGCGGTGCGGCCGGGAGGGTCGATGGTCTCGGTCCCCACCACTCCGGCCTCCTTGCCGTAGCGGCGCATCAGCTCTTCCTTCGACAGACCGCTCTGCCTCACCGCCTCCTCGATCAGCTCGTCCGGAACCTGCTGCGCGCCCACGACGGCGGGCGGCGACAGGAGTCCGAGAAGGAGCGTCGGGATGACGAGCAGCAGCAGGCGTGCAGAGAGACTTCGGCTTCCATTCCGCATGAAGACCATTCCCCAGGAGGGTGCGCCGCGCGCAACTAGACTGTGTCGTTTCCGCAATTCGGCGCGAGAATAGCACTCGACCGTGAGAGGGCAAGGTCTTTGTCGGCGCTTCGCCCTACTCGAACACCTCGGCCCCCTCGAACGCCACACCCGCCGCGTCCTTCGGCGAGAGAATCGGCGCCGCGCCGCCCACCAGCGGCCAGTCGATGCCCAGCGTGGCGTCGTTCCAGAGAATCGAGCGCTCGTGTTCGGGCGCGTAGAAGTCGGTGCACTTGTAGAGGAACTCGGCCGTGTCGCTGGTCACGTAGAATCCGTGCGCGAAACCCGGCGGCACCCAGAGCTGCCGCTTGTTCTCCTCGCTCAGGGTCACGCCCACCCATTTGCCGAAGTGGGGCGAGCCGCGCCGCAGGTCGACGGCCACGTCGTACACCTCGCCGGCCGTCACGCGCACCAGCTTGCCCTGGGTCTGCTCCACCTGATAGTGAAGCCCCCGCAGCACGCCCTGGCGCGACTTGCTGTGGTTGTCCTGCACGAAGTTCAGGTCGAGGCCGCCCTCGGCGAACTTCCGGGACTGCCAGGTCTCCATGAAGAAGCCGCGCTCCTCGCTGAACACGCGGGGCTCGATTATCACCACATCCGGAATCTCGGTCGGCGTGAACTTCACCGGGGCGCCTTTCCCGGCCGCGGCGGGGCGCCGGGCCGTCTCTCCGATTGACTACCTTGCCATGTGCCTCCTGACAAGGTATTTGTCAGCGAGTCCGCTCACTTCCACGGAGCCCACATGCGCCCGATCCTGACAATGCTGCTGGCACTGCTGCCCACGTTGACGAGCTCCCCCGCCGCCCTGGCCGCGGACGCGGGCTCGCCCCTGCCCGCGCGCCTCGCCGGTCTGAATGGATATGTCGGCGATCGGGGCGAGGTGGTCATCCCCTTCCGCTTTCACGAGGCCCGCCGCTTCCACGGCGGCCGCGCCGTCGTGGGCCTCGACTCCGGCGACGGAACTCGCTACGGCCTCATCGATCCCGCGGGCCGCTGGATCCTGGCGCCCCGCTACGCCGAGCTCCACGACTTCAGCGAGGGCCTCGCCCTGTTCGCGGAGGACACGCCCGCCGGCCGCCTCTTCGGCTACCTCGATCGCGCGGGCCGGGTGGCCCTGCCCGCCCGCTTCCATACGGCCGGCGTCTTCAACGAGGGGCTCGCCCCGGTGATCGAGGGCGATCGTCACGGCTACATCGGCCCCGACGGCGTCTTCCGTATCACCCTCTCCCGCCCCGCCAGGAGCCTCGGCGCCTTCAACGAGGGCCTCGCCGTGATCGGCTACAACGAAGCGGACCACCGCGTCATCGATCCCCTTGGCGGCGAGCGTTTCGACAGCAGCCAGCGCCTGGGCTGGGTGGTGAGCGAGGGACTCGTGAGCGCCTACAGCAGCTCCCGGGACAGCTACAGCTACCTCGACGGCCAGGGTCGCGTCGCCCTTCCGGGGCACTTCGACTACGCGCTGCCGTTCAGCGAGGGTTTGGCCGCGGTGAAGCCCTCCGGCTCCGCGCTCCTGGGCTACATCGACACCGAAGGCGCCCTCGCCATTCCCGCGCGCTTCCGTCAGGCGGGACGCTTCCGCGACGGCCTCGCGCCCGTGCTTCTGGGCGCGCGCTGGGGATACGTCGACAGGCAGGGCGCGCTCGCCGTCGAGCCGCGCTTTCTCGAGGCGGGCGAGTTCGAGGCCGGCTGGGCGCCGGTGCTCACCACGGAGGGTCCCAACTTCGTGGATCGCCAGGGCCGGCTGGCCTGGGATCCCGCCCTGGTTCCCGTCGAGACGCGGGAGCGGGAACTCTTCCGGGCCCTCGAGGGCCTCGAACTGCTCGTCTTCGGACCCCAGGACGACGAGGGGCGGCTCAGTACGGGCGCGCTCCTGAGCGTTCATGCGCGTGAAGGCGAGGCGCTGGCCGTCGCCCGCCGCCGCCCGGGAAGCGAGGTCCTGCTTCAGGGCGAAAACCGGCATCTGCTATTCGCCCCCGACGGCCGGCTGCCCCCCGCCGCCGCCACGCCGGGGCACACCCTCGTCGTCGACTACCAGGTTTCCTACATCGAATCCGACCCCTTCGCCGAGAGCGCAAGCTCCATCGCCCGCGGCGACTCCACGACCCTCGGCCTGCTGCTTCTCGCGCGGCGGGAGCTTCCCGCGAACCAGGTCCGGGCGATCTTCGCGCGCCTGCCCGCCCGCCAGCTCGCCCTCCGCGGCCTGGGCCTGAGCCGCTACCCCCTGTTGCTCGACTCGGACGCGCCGCTGCCCCCCGCCGAACTCGAGTCCGCCCTCGCGCCGGTGCCGTTTCGGAACGAGCGCGGCCGCTGGGGCTACCGCGACCTCGAGGGCCGGGAGATCCTCCCGCACGTGTGGCGATGGGCCGGCGAGTTCGACGAAGGGCTCGCGCCGGTCTCCACCGACAGCGTCAGCATCGGCTTCATCGATCGTGCGGGCAAGACGGTCATTCCCGCGAACTTCCAGGGCGTCGGCGCCTTTCGCGAAGGGCTCTGCATGGCGATCGAGGCGGGCATGGGCGGCTACATCGATCGCGCGGGCGAGTGGGTCGTCACGCCCCGCTTCGCCTGGAGCGGCGAGTTCGGCGAAGGTCTCGCGCCCGCCAGCCTGGACGGCCGCGGCGTGGGCTACGTCGACAGGGCCGGCGTCATGGTGATTCCGCCCCGCTTCGCGCTGGGCGGCACCTTCGCCGAAGGCCTCGCGCCGGTGGTCGAAGAAGGCCGCACGGGCTACGTGGGCCGCGACGGCGAACTGGCGATTCCCTGTCGCTACGAGGAGGGCACCGCCTTCGCGGACGGCCTCGCCGCCGTGCGCCTCGGCGGCAAGGTGGGCTACATCGACCGCGAGGGACGCACCGTCATCGAACACCGCTTCGACGCCGGCAGCGCCTTCGCGCTCGGCGTGGCCCTGGTTTCCGAGGGCGAGCGCCTCATGCTCATCGATCGCGCGGGACACGCCGTCTGGACCCTCGAGTAGAGGCCAAGAAAAACCCTCGGCCGAAGCCGGGGGAAGCAGGGTAAAACCGGGAAATGCGTTCGCCTAGTAGAGCGACTTGACGTTGCTCCAGCTGCTCCGGTCCGTGGACGTGCTGCAGAGCACGGTGAACGGACTCTCGCCGTTGACGAGATGGGGTTCGCCGGAGTAGCCGTCGCCGGCGATGTCCCAGTGGATCGGGAACACGTTGTCGCAGGCGCAGTCGATCTCCACCGTCACGCAGAAGTAGCCGCCGCTCAGGCCATAGAGGAAACCGAAGCCGTAGGCATCGGTGCCGTACCAGTGGGCCACGTTGGTGCCGTAGCCGTCGAAGGCGGGGGCCACGTTGAAGGAGGTGCCGTCCTCGGGCGTGGCGCTGGCCGGCGGGGGATCGAGAATGGTCATGCAGGCCGGCAGGGTGATGGTGATGTCCGCCACCCACTCGAAATCCTCACTGCCGTTGTACACGTAGAAACACAACTCCGTGGTGCCGTTTTCGGCCTCGAAGGGCTCCACGTTCACGAAGCTGCCGCTGATGTCCAGGGCGAAGCCCGGCACGGCGAAGATGGCCACGAGGGCCAGTGTCGTGAGCAGTTTCTTCATCAGTGTCCTCCTGAGCTGTCTGATGTGAAGGCATCTCGGCGAGCGCAACGGCTCAAGGCGACAAGAGGCCTATTCTCCCTGGCTCGATGAGTTTATCAGGTTCGGGATTACGAATCAAATCCGGTACCGTGTTTCCGCCACGCAGCCAGCAGCTCCGACTCCCGCTCCGAATCGAGGCCCGCGCGCAGCGGGCGCGCCTCCAGCAGAGGCCCGCGCCAGGCGAGCGTGTCGGCGGCCGTCTCGGCCAGCGGACGCAGGCGGAGTCCGGCCTCGAGCGCACGGCCGATTCCGGCCTGATGGATCCCCTCGGAGCTCGTGGGCACCCAGCAGGGCAACTCGGTGAAGGGGGTCACGCCCTGCTCCACGAGGAAGGGCTCATCCACCCACTCCAAGCGCGAGTCCGCCCCGCCGACCTCGCGGCAGGTCTCGAGCAGTCCGCCCAGCGTGAGCGGTTCGGCGGGCCCCGTCACGTTGAACACGCCCACTGCGCGCGCCTCGACGAGACGCACCGTCCAGTCGCAGAGATCGCGAACGTCGATCACCTGTACCGGCGCATCGGGCCGACCCGGCGCGAGGACCTCCCCGCCCCGGGCCAGCCGCAGGGGCCAGTAGCTGAAGCGGTCGGTGGGGTCGTCGGGTCCCACGATCAGCCCAGGCCTCAACACGAGGCCGCGCCCCGGCAGGGCCGACTCCACCGCCCGCTCGCACAGGGCCTTGAGGCCGCCGTAGGTCTCGCCGTCCACGGTCTCCGTGCGCTCGTCGGCCAGCAGGGCCAGCGGAGAGCCCTCTTGGGGTCCGGGAGGATGGAAGTTCGCATACACGGAGATGCTCGAGATGAAGGTGTAGTGCTTCACCCGACTGGCCAGATAGGCGGCGGACGCGCCCACGATCCGCGGCAGGTAACCGCTCGTGTCGATGACCGCGTCCCAGGGATCGAGGCCCAGGGCCGTCAGGCCGCCGTCGCGATCGCCGAGAATCGTGGTGACGCCCTCGCGACCCTCGAACAGGTTCGGGTTAGTCCGCCCCCGGTTGAAGAGGGTCACCGAATGGCCCCTGGCCAGGGCGCACTCCACGAGGTGGCGCCCCAGGAACACCGTGCCGCCGAGAATCAACAGACGCATGACCGCCTCCCGGATCAGGTTGCACGCGCTCCGATTCTAGTGCCGGTTCGCGTGGACCCGCCAGGGAATTCGGCTCAGCCTCCCAGCTCCCCATGCCGCGGGCAGGTGACGACGTGGTCGTTCACCATGCCCACCGCCTGCATGAGAGCGTAGCAGATCGTCGGACCGACGAAGGAGAAGCCCCGCTTCTTCAGATCCTTGCTCATGGCGCGGGAGATTTCCGTCTCCGCCGGAATCTCGGCGAGACTGCGCCAGCGGTTCTGGATGGGCTTGCCCTCCACGAAGCGCCAGAGGTAGGCGTCGAAGCTGCCGAACTCCCGGGCGGTTTCCAGGAAGGCGCGAGCGTTCTTCACGGCGCCGTTCACCTTGAGACGGTTGCGCACGATGCCGGGATCGTCGAGCAGGGTGGCCACGCGCTTCTCGTCGAAACGAGCCACCTTCTCGGGATCGAAGCCGTCGAAGACCTGACGGTAGCGGTCGCGTTTCTTGAGTATGGTGATCCAGCTCAGGCCCGCCTGGGCTCCCTCGAGGACGAGGAACTCGAAGAGCAGGCGGTCGTCGTGGACCGGCACCCCCCACTCGCGGTCGTGATAGTCGATGTACAGGGGGTCGCTGCCCGCCCATTCGCAGCGATGGATCGCGTCTTTCATGATGGCCTCCGTGTCGTCGGAAAGGACACGCCCCCGGGGGCGGGGGACGAGTTCGGCGGGAGGAGCGAAGCGAATATACTATACTTCTGTATCCCGGGCAAGGGGGAGAATGTAAAATCCCCCCGGTTGGTACCGGGGGGATTCCTCTCTCCGATCGAGTGGGCCGTCTGGGCCTTGCGCCCTGGGGGTCACCTCGCGCGCCGACGGCGAGCGGCGGGGCGATGTCGATCGATCAGGCGCCCGCGGCGGCGGTGCGCTTCACCAGCCAGACGATGAGTCCGATCACCGCCAGCGGCAGTGCGAACATCACCAGGAGAACCGGCAAGACGGCGCCGAACAGGGGCAGCAGCAACACCAGCGCGATCAGTGAGAGGGCGAAACCGAGCACGCCCTTCAGGAGCCAGAAGCCCACCTGGAAGGGCAGCAGGATCACCTTGAAAACGAGACCCAACACCGTGAAGAGGAGCGAAAGCGCCAGGCCCGCGCCCACCAGGAGGATCAGAAGGATTCCGAGTTCGATCATGGCGGAGCCTCCGGAAAAGAGGGAGCCGGGCGGTGGACCGGCTCTGCGGTGATTTGGATACGGGCACTCTACTGATCCGTCTGAAAGCTATTCGATGCAGGCGCGGCTTTGTTTCGAGCGGATACGCAAAAACCCCGGGCAACGGCGCCCGGGGTTGCTCGTGTCGTTTCCTCGTCGATCTCAGTCGCGGTCGCGGCGTCCCTCGAGAAGCGCCGCCCGCTTCACGAGGCGGGCGAATTCGTGCGGGTCCTCGTCGCCGCGGAGCTCGGTCGCCAGCGATTCGACCTCGCGCGCCAGGTCGCCCAGCCGGCTGCCCTTCGCCCAGTAGCTGCCGCGCAGTACTTCCGCGTACTCGGCGGCCATCGCCGCCAGGCGGAAGCTCACGCCGGCGCGCTCGAAGCTGCGGCTCAGCGCGGCGGTGTTCAGCGCCCGGTCGATCTCCACCACCTCGCCGGCGCGCTCGTGGCCGGCGGGGTACTCGTAGCGGAGACGGAACTCGCCCAGGCGGAGCGGGTCGCGACCGTCGCGGCCCATGCGGCCGTCGGGGTAGCGCGCCGCCTCGCGGCTCAGCTTCACCTCGTAGAGAGCCACGACGGTATGCCCCGCGCCGATCTCGCCGGCGTCGACGGTGTCGTCGCGGAAGTCCTCGTCGGCCACGTCGCGGTTCTCATAGCCCAGCAGACGCCAGCGCAGCACCTGCTCGGGATCGAACTCCACCTGAATCTTCACGTCGCGCGCCACGGTCTGGAGCGTGCCGGTGAGGTTCTCGCGGAACACCCGCTCGGCCTCGTCGAGCCGGTCGACGTAGTGGTAGTTGCCGTCGCCCTTGTTCGCGAGCTTCTCCATGAGCACGTCGTTGTAGTTGCCCATGCCGAAGCCCACCGTGCTCAGGTGGATGCCGCGGTCGGACTCGTAGCGCACGCGGTCCAGGATCCGCTCGGCCTGGGTTTCGCCCGTGTTGGCGACGCCGTCGGAGCAGAGGATCAGGCGGTTGATCGCTTCCCGATCATAGATCCGGCTCGCCATGGCATAACCGAGATCGAGGCCCTCCTCGGCGTTGGTGCTGCCGTTCGTGCGCAGGCCGTCGATCGCCCGCACGATGCGCCAGCGATCCTCCACGCTCGTGGGCCGCAGCACCTCGCGACCGCGGCTGCCGTATTCCACGATGCCCACGGTGTCGCTGTCGCGCAGCTCCTCGAGCAGCAGGTGGAGCGCACGCTTCACCAGGCCCAGCCGGTTCTCGCGGCCCATGGAGCCCGACGTGTCGATGACGAACACCAGGTTCGCCGGCTTGCGCTCGTCGCGATCGATGTCGCGCGCCTGCACGCCGAGGCGCAGCAGATGGTAGCCCTGGCCGAAGGGCGAGGGCGCGCCGTCGACCCGCAGCGCGAAGTCGCCCTGACGCAGGCGGGGATAGCCGGCGTCGAAGTAGTTCACGAACTCCTCGACTCGAATCGCTTCGGACGGTGGCAGATGGCCGTCGTTCACGTAGCGGCGCATCACGGTGTAGGAGGCCTCGTCGACGTCCGCCGCGAAGGTGGAGTAGGGATCCTCCTCGGTCATCACGAAGGGGTTCGTGCCGTAGTTGCGGAAGTACATGGCGTCGAAGGGCTCGCCGTTGGGCTCGTGGTAGTCCGGCGGGATCCAGCAGCCGCGGCGGTGGACTGATGTGCCGCGGTACAGGGCGGTATGCTCCTCGCGCGCCTTCTTCTCTCGAGTCGGGGGGACTGAGCTCATGAGCGAGATGTCGCTCGTTGTCCGGGCTTCCTGCCTGAGCGAGCCGCCCCGGGGATCGTTCACGGGGACGTTGTCGGTCAACATGGAAACCTCGCCGCTGCGGCCGCCGCGAATGTGGACCTCGCCGGACTTCCCCTTGACGCCGGAGTCGAGGGCCATCGCCTCCTGGACGTTATCCACGGCGAAGGGCTTCAAACTCTTGGAATCCCTCTGTCGCGACACCGAAGAGCTCTTCACGTCTACCTTCGGCATCTCGCCCTCGACCACGATGGTTTCCATCTCGTTGAATCCGGACGTGCTCCTCATCGCGAACACAAGGCTCTGGCGCTCCGGCAGCGTCGCATCGAGGTCCTCGAGGCTGACGGCATCGAAGCCGATCGCGCTCACGGTGAGTGTGTAGATGTCGGTGGGCAGGACGATGGAAAAGCCACCGTCCTCCTCGCTGAGGGCGGAATACTTCGTGCCCTCCACGACGATCCGCGCACCGATGATCGGCCGACCTGTCTCCGGATGCGAAACACGCCCGTAGATCGTCGCCACGACGCCGTTCACAAGAATGGTGACGTCGGAGCTGTCCATCCTGGCATCGGTCAGAGCGAGAACCTGTATCTCTCTTCCATACTCGCTCGCCGTTCCTGGCGCTTTCACGTCGTCCGAAACGGCCGCCGCACCCCGGGACGCCATTTGCGAGGAAGCGACGGTGGGGCTGTCCTCCGGCGCCGCCGGGGCCGCGGCCTTCACCTTCTCGGGAGTCGCGCCCGCGGCCGTCTCCGTCCGGTCCGGCGAGTCTACCCGGGTAGACTTGTCCCCCCGGGTGGACGCGAGCTCCCACTCGGGCGGTGCGCTCGCCTCGACGACGAGTTCCTCGTCGAATGCGCCCTCCGGTTTCTCGAGCTGGACGCCCGGGGCCGGCTGCACGTCCGACAGCCCCATCGTGCCGGGTGCCTTGTCCATGGTCATCTCGCCGCGGGGCTCGGGGCTCATCGCGATCTTCTGGATCTTCTCCTGCGGGTCTTCGCCGCTGAGCATCACGATCACCACCAGGGCGGCGGTCACCACCGCGCCCGACGCGCCGAAGGCGGTCCAGAACTGACGGCGACGGCGCCTCTCCTGCTGGTTCTCGGCGGTGATCTGACGCCAGACGAGTTCCTTCTCGCCCTCGTTCATGCGCTGCGCGTATTTGTCGAAGCGCTGTTTCATGGCTGCCATCCTTCCAGTTCCTCGGCGAAGACGGGGCTCTCTCCGCTGCTGAGCAGCCGCTTCATGCTCTCCTTCGCGCGGTGCAGATGCACTCTCACGGTCGCCTGACGGCAACCCAGGGTCTCCGCGATCTCGTCGAAGTCGAGCCCCTCGATCTCTCTCAGGATCAGGGCCGCTCTCTGCTTGGGCGAGAGCTGCCCGAGCGCCTCCGTGAACGCCTCGCGCTCTCCGTCGAAGTGCCCGGACGGCGCCGGGGGCGCCTCGCGTTCGGACTCCGTGGCGAGCTTCAGGGTGTGCCTGGCTCGGCTCGCCAGCGAGCGCCGCCAGTCCAGCGCCTTGTGCAGGGCGATCCGCCGCAGCCAGGCCCCGAGGGGTCCCTGTCCGCGATAGCGGTCGAGCTTGCGCAGGGCCGTCACGTAGGTTTCCTGCAAGAGGTCCAGGGCCGCGTCCCGATCGCCGGCCTGGAAGGCCAGCAGGCTGAAGAGGCTCTGGCAGGTCTCGTCGTAGATTTCCCGCCAGGCCCGCTCGTCGCCCGCGAAGGCGCGTCGAGCGCGGTCAAGGTCTTGCCGATGTTTCCGTTCGCCTGTCACCGTCGCATCTCCTCGTTTCGTCCCCTTGACGGCTGGCGCGGGAAAGCTGTTTACGGAAGGTTGGTGATTTCATGATAGCCTGGAGATCGAATTCCACCAAAGACCGATCGGAAGGTTCCAGTGGGAGAACGTATCTGGACGAAGATCTGCTGCATCGCCTCGATCGAGGAGGCTCGCATGGCGCTGGACGCGGGCGCGGACGCCGTCGGCCTGGTCTCCGCCATGCCGAGCGGCCCGGGTCCCATCGCCGAGGAACGGATCGCGGAGATCGCCGCGGAGCTGCCGTCGAGCGTGGAGAGCGTGCTCCTCACGAGCCTCACGGATCCGGCGGAGATCGCCGCGCAGGGCGAGCGATGCGGCTGCGACGCCGTCCAGCTCTGCGCGCCCCTGCCGGAGCCCGAGCTCCCCGCGTTGCGAGCGCTCATGCCGGAGCGGCGGATCTATCCGGTCGTCCACGTGCGGGGCGAGGCGAGCATCGACCGTGCCCTCTCCCTGGCGTCGGTACTGGGCGCCGACGCTCTCCTGCTCGACTCCGGCGCGCCCGACGCCGCCCGCCGGACCCTCGGCGGCACGGGCGAGACCCACGACTGGCAACTCAGCCGCCGCATCGTGGAGGCCGCTCCGGTGCCCGTGATCCTCGCCGGCGGTCTGGGCCCCGACAACGTCGTCGAGGCGATCACACGAGTCGGCCCCTACGGCGTGGACGTCTGCAGCGGCCTCCGGCGGAAAGATCGCCTCGACGCTGAACTCCTGCGCCGCTACATGAACGCCGTCCGGGGTGCATGAAAAACCCGGGCGGCCGTCCACCCGGGTGTAAACCTCATCGCCGCGACCGCGGCGTCTAGATGCCTCAGCCACCACCGCCGCCGCCACCACCGCCGCCGTAGCGGTCGAGCAGCAGCCTTAGGCCGATGAAGACGAGAATGAAGATGGCGAACTTCAGCAAACGAACTCCTCCTCGATTCGATTAGCCGGCGAACTCGTCGAGCACCTTGCGCGCGATCACGATGCGCTGGATCTCGCTGGTGCCCTCGCCGATCTCGCAGAGCTTGGCGTCGCGGTAGTAGCGCTCCACCGGGTACTCCTTGGTGTAGCCGTAGCCGCCGTGGATCTGGATCGCCGTGCTCGCGGCCTTGGATGCCACCTCGCTGGCAAAAAGTTTCGCCATGGCCGCCTCCTTGCCGAAGGGCTTGCCGGCGTCCTTGAGCCGCGCGGCGTTGTACACCAGGTGTCGCGCCGCCTCGATCTCGGTGGCCATGTCGGCGATCATGTTGCCGATGGCCTGGTGCTTGGCGATGGGCTTGCCGAACTGCTCGCGCTCGAGGGAGTAGGGCACGGCCTTGTCCATGGCCCCCTGGGCGATACCCAGCGCCATGGCGCCGATGCTGATGCGGCCGCCCTCGAGCGTGCGCATGAAGGTGCCGAAGCCGGTGTTCAGCTCGCCGACGAGGTTGTTCGCGGGCACGCGGCAGTCTTCGAAGATGAGCTCGTAGGTCTCGCTGGCGCGGATGCCCAGCTTGTCCTCCTTGGTGCCCAGCTTGAAGCCCGGCGTGTCGGCCGGAACGACGATGGCGCTGATGCCGCGACCGCGACCCGCCTCGGGGTCGGTCTTGGCCGTGATGGTGATGAGCCCCGAGTGGCCGGCGTTGGTGATGAACTGCTTGGTGCCGTTGATCACCCACTCGTTGCCGTCCAGCACCGCCGTGGTGCGGGGGCTGCCGGCGTCGGAGCCGGCGCCGGGTTCGGTGAGACCGAAGGCGCCCAGGTACTTGCCCGCGGCAAGGTCGGGCAGCCACTTCTTCTTCTGCTCCTCGCTGCCGTTGGCGAGGATGGGGCCGATCCCCAGGCTGATCGCCGCGGCCACCGTGATGCCGTGGCTGGCGCAGACCCGGGAGAGTTCCTCCACCACGATCGTGTAGCTCAGATGATCCATGCCCGAACCGCCGTATTCCGCAGGCACGGTCATGCCCAGGATCCCCAGCTCGGCGAGCTTCTGGATGTTCGCCTCGGGGAACTCCATGGTCTCGTCGATCTCCGCTGCGATCGGCTCCACTTCCTTCAGGGCGAAGTCGCGGATCATGTCGCGGATCATCTGCTGCTGCTCGTTCAGCTCGAAGTTGAGCACGTCATCCTCCCGTGTAGCGGTCGGCATAAGTTAGCTGCTGCGCAGAGCCCCCGCCAGGGCCATGAAGTGGGCCGCCGCCTCCACTCCCTTGTGGAACTGCTCCAGGTCCATCTTCTCGTTCGGCGAGTGCAGGTTGTCGTCGGGCAGGCCAAGGCCCATCAGCACCGAGGGGGCGTCCAGCTCGGTGGTGAAGGTCTCCACCACGGGAATGCTGCCGCCCTCGCGGGTGAGCACGGGGTCCTTGCCGAAGGCGGCGGCCAGGGCCGCCTTGCCCGCCTCCACGAATGGGCTGTCCGGCTCGGCCAGGAAGGGCTTGCCGCCGTGGTGCCGGATGAACTCCAGCTCGATGCCCGCCGGCGCCAGCTCGGTGAGACGCCTCTCGAGAAGGTCGGCGATCTCGTCGGGGTCCTGATCGGGCACAAGGCGGCAGCTCAGCTTGGCGCCCGCCTCGGCCGGCAGCACCGTCTTGGCGCCCTCGCCGGTGTAGCCGCCCCAGATGCCGTTCACCTCGAGGGTCGGTCGGCCGGAGAGCTGCTCCAGCGTGCTGAAGCCCGCCTCGCCCATGAGGGCGTCCACGCCGAGGTCGGCCCTGTAGGCGTCGTCGTCGTGGGGCAGCCTCGTGTACTCCTCGCGTTCGGCCGGCGAGAGCTCGCGCACCTTGTCGTAGAAGCCGGGCACGTCGATGCGGCGGTCGGCGTCGTGCAGCGCCGCCACCATGCCGGCCAGGCAGTCGGCGGGATTCGGCACGGCGCCGCCGAAGCTGCCGCTGTGGAGATCGCGGTTGGGGCCGTGGGCGATCACCTCGATATAGCAGAGGCCGCGCAGGCCGTAGACCAGACTCGGCACGCCGCGGGCGAAGAAGGAGCTGTCGCTCACCATCACCGCGTCGCAGGCCAGCTTCTCCCGGTTCTCGCGAACGAAGGGACCCAGATTGGGGCTGCCTACTTCCTCCTCGCCCTCCAGCAGGAACTTCAGATTCACGGGCAGGGCGCCCTCGGTCTGCAGAAAGGCCTCGGCGGCGAGCAGGTGACAGAGCGCCTGCCCCTTGTCGTCGGACGACCCGCGCGCGAACACCGCACCATCCCGGATTTCTGGTTCGAAGGGCGGGCTGAGCCAGAGATCGAGAGGGTCGACGGGCTGGACGTCGTAGTGCCCGTACACGAGAACCGTCGGGGCGTCCTCAGCGCGCAGGTACTCGCCGTAGACGATGCTGTGCCCCGGCGTGGGAATGATCTCGCTGCGGATCCCCATGGCCTGCAGCTTGGTGAGCAGCCACTGGGCCGTGCGCTCCATGTCCGCCTTCTTCGACGGATCCGCGCTGATGCTGGGGATGCGCAGAAGCTCCAGCAGCTCTTCCCGATGCCGCCCCGAAGCCGCCCGAATACTCTCGATCACCGTGTCCATGCTTTCGCCCTCCCGTAAAGCTCAAGGCTCACAATTTACCATAGCCTACCGCATCCTGCCAGTGAACGGACCCGCGGCGTCACGCACGCACACTTCCGCGACTGCCTCGGAACGCGAAAGGAGCGGGAGTGTGCGTGCGTGACGTCACGGTGGGAGTTCTTCGTCCCAGGGATACTGCAGCGAAAAGGCGACCTCGGCGCCGATCAGGATCACCGACCACACCAGGAACAGCCAGATCAGGAATGCCGGAATCACGCCGAGCAGCCCGTAGATGCGATCGTAGGTGTCGATTGTACTCAGGTAAAAGGCAAAGACGCCGCGCACGCCGTGATAGAGCAGCCCCGCCACGAGCCCTCCGACCGCCGCCGCCCTCGCCTTCACCCCGGTGTGGGGCAGGATCCAGTAGGCGAGGGCCGCCGAGGCCGACATGAGCAGGAAGGGCAGCGCATCGGCGAGCAGCCAGCTCGTGAAGGGCAACTCCATGAGCCCCTGCCAGATCAGCGCCCGCTCCAGACTCTGGTTCAGGGCGGCGCTGGCCAGGAACAGCAGGGGCGCGAGAATCACCGCGGCCCAGAAGCGCGCCAGCCGTTTCACCCGCCCGCGACGGTGCCGCACGTGCCAGATGTCGTTCATGACCTCCTCGATGGCCGAGAGCATGCCCCAGGCGACGAAGAGAAAGAACACCAGCCCCACCACGCCGAGCCGCCCGGCGTTGTCCGCATAGCGTTCTACATTGGCCTGGATGATCTCCTGCAGGCGCGACGTCGGGGTGAAGAAGGGCGCGAGCGCCCCGAGCGGGTCGGTGATGAGCTTGTGGAAGGGACGGGTCAGCCAGGCGAGCAGGGCCACCAGGGGCACGAGACTGAGCAGGGTGCCGAAGGCCAGGGAGGCGGCGGCCTGGCCGCAGCGGTCGCGCCGGTATTCGCGGCGCAGGAAGGCGAGATAGCGAAGCGCTCTGCCGAGTCTTCTCTTCACTTCAGCGGCTCCACGTCTTCCTCCCATCGGACTGTCTCGCTCAGCGCGCCACCGGCAAGCTCCAGTCGCCGGTGGAAGAAGCCCTCGAAACCCGCCGGCGGCCGGCAGTCGGCCCAGAGCAGAGCGCCGGGCCAGCTCTCGAGCGACTCCCGCAGTCGGGCGCGGCCCTCCTCGTCCAGGGCGGCGGCGGGCTCGTCCAGGATGAGCAGGTCCGGCCGCGGCGCCATCACGCAGGCCAGCGCCAGCCTCCGCAACTCGCCGGCCGACAGCGTGAAGGGATCGCGCGCGACGAAACGCTCGGGATCGAGGCCCAGGCTGCGCAGCGCGCTCCGCGCCCTCTCGTCCACCTTGTCGGCGTCGAGATCGGAACGGCGGAGGCCGTGGGCCACCTCCTCGCCGACGGTCTCGGCGAAGCATAGCCGCTCCGGATCCTGGAAGGCCAGTTCCGTGATCAGGCCCGGGCGACGGATCAGCGCGCCCGCATCGGCGTCGGCCAGATCGGCGAGAAGCAGGAGCAGCGAGCTCTTGCCGCTGCCGTTCTCGCCGGTGAGCAGCAGCCGCTCGCCGGGATGCAGATCGAGGTCGACCGACCGCAGCACGGGCTCGCCGCCGCCGGGACGATCCAGACGCAGTTCGCGCGCCTCGAGCAGGGGCGGCTCGTCGGGCAGGGGCAGGCAGGCGCTCGGCGCGGGGACGGGCTCCGGCTCCCAGAGCTCGATCCGGGGCAAGGGCAGGTCGCCGCCGCGCAGGGATTCGTAGATCCGGCGCGGCGGGCCGGCGGCGATGAGGCGGCCTTCGTGCATCACGGCGAGGCCGTCGGCGTTCGGCACCCGCTCCGCCGACCGCGTGATCTCGAGGAGGCAGCGACGGCCCTCTCCCGCGGCATGCCACGCATCCAGACGCTCGCGGACGGCGCGCCAGGAGGGGTCGTCCAGGTGCAGCTCCGGTTCGTCGAGAATCATCACGGGGCACTCCAGCACCGAGAGGGCGGCCAGCCCCAGACGGCGCTTCTCGCCGCCCGACAGGGAGTGGGGATTCCGGCGCGAGAGGTGCTCGAGACGGAAGTCGGCGAGGGCCGCGGCGAGGCGTCGGCCCGCGGGGCCCTCGTCGGCGTCCATGATGAACGGCTCGTCGGGGCCGCGCGCGCCCAGGGCCACCTCGTCGCGCACGGTCGCGGCGGCCAGCTGGGCGTCGGGATCCTGGAAGAGCAGCGGAAGGGGCGGCGAGAGTTCGGGCGCGAAGTGAAGTTCGCCGGCGTCGGGCTGCCGGAGGCCGGCGAGGACGCGGGCCAGGCTCGTCTTGCCCGCGCCGTTGGCGCCCCAGAGCACCCATCGTTCGCCGGGACGCAGGGCGAAGTCGATTTCGTTCAGCAGCGAGCGGCCGCCGCGCCGAAGACCCAGCCCCCGCGCCAGGACGAGAGGCTCCCCGCCGCTCACGGGCTCAGCCCCAGACGCCGGGCGGCCTCGCGACCGCGGGCGCTGTCCGGCTCCAGCTTCAGGTAGCGGCTCCAGTAGCGCGCCGCCTCGCGCTTCCGGCCCCGATCCTCCAGGGCGCGCGCCAGGGCGAAGAGGGAGGGCAGGTGCTCGGGGTCGGCATCCAGCGCGCGACGGTAGCGCTTCTCCGCCGCCTGCGTCTCGCCCAGTTCCGAGAGCGCGGCTCCCCAGGCGTAGAGATAGTCGCCGTCGCGACGTTTCAGCGCGCAGGCCCGCTCCAGGGAGGCCGCGGCCAGCGCGGGCCGCCCACCGTGCCGGTAGACGAGCCCCAGGTTGTAGTGAGCGCGCGCCAGGCGGGGATCGAGGCGGATCGCCTCCTCGAACTGCAGAATCGCCTCGGGGTAGCGGCGAGCGCGGGCGAACTCCAGCCCCTTGTTGTAGGGCGCCCGCGCCCGGGCCCGCTTGCGGAAGGCGCGCCGCTCGTTGTCGTCCATCGGGACGAACACCGTGCCCCCCACCTCGAGCGACAGGCCCAGCCTGCGATTGGCCCGCTTCAGGCGCCCGGCGCGGCCGGAGTCGCCGTAGAAGTTCTCGGCGAGGCTTTCCCAGCTCTCGCCGGCCGCCACCCGGTGCTCCACGCCGTCCGGCCGGTCGGCGACGTCGCCCGGCAGGGCGTAGGGATCTATTTCGGGGTCCGGCGCTCGGGTCTTGGGGGTGCAGGCCGTCAGGGTCAGCGACAGCGCGAGAAGGGAAAGGGTCGTGAGGCGCGCGAGGCTCACCGCGGTGCATCCTGGTTCCAGGCCGCGCGGGCGGCCTCCTCGATCTCGGCCAGGGGCAGCCCGGTCTCGCGGGCCAGGCGCGCGCAGTCCTCGTACTCGGGCGCGGCGCGCCTCTCCCCGCCGGGCAGGGAGGCCACCTTCATCCGCACCTCGCCGTGGGGCGTGACGACGCTCTCGATCTCGCGCGGCAGCTCCAGGCGTTCCTCGCGGCAGATGCGCAGGCCGAGCGTGCTGGTCTCGCGGAAGATCAGGCCGGTCACCGCCTCGAGCCGTTCCTCGTCGGCCAGCACCTCGATCTCGAGGCCGGGCCGGTTCTTCTTCATCTGGAGGGGGCGGTAGTGGACGTCCCGCGCGCCCGCCTCGAACAGGCGCTCCATCAGGTAGCCGCAGCGCTCGGGGTTCATGTCGTCCACGGTGCAGCGGATCACCGGCATCTCGCGGCGCATCAGGCCCTCGACCGCATCAGGCGTTTCGGCCAGGGTGAGGCGCAGCAGGTTGGGGCGGTCGGGCAGCTCCTTCGTGCCGGCGCCGTAGGCGCTCGCCTGCGGACGCCAGCGCAGACCCGCCGGCGCGGGCTCCGCGTACTCGGCCAGTATCAAAGCGCCGGTGGGCGTCACCCGCTCGCCGCCACCGCCCGATTCGCGCAGGGGCAGACGGCTCTCGGCCAGCAGGGCCAGGGTGGCCGGCGCGGGCACGGGCAACTCGCCGTGGGCGGTGTCCACCTTGCCGCGGCCCAGGGCCAGGTCGCGCAGATGGACGCGCGTCACGTCCAGCCGCTCCAGGGCCAGGGCGGCGCCGGCGATGTCCATGAGGGAGTCGAGCGCCCCCAGTTCGTGAAAATGCACCTCGTCCACCGTGCAGCCGTGCAGGGCGGCCTCGGCCGCGGCCAGACGCGCGAACATGCTCCCGGCGCGCTCGCGGGCGACGGGCGGCAGCTCGAGGCGATCGAGGAAGGCGAGGCAGTCCGCGAGGCCGCGATGGGGCTGCGTCTCCTCGGGGGGCAGGTCGGCGCGCAGGCGCAGGCCGGCCATGCCGTGGCTCATGACGGGTTCGGCCGCGAGGCTCACCGACAGCCCGGCCTTCGCCAGGGCCGCGGAGAGCTCGGCCAGGTCGAAGCCGAGGCCGGAGGCGGCGGCCAGGAACATGTCGCCGGCGATGCCGCTGGGGGCGTCGATCAGGAGGATGCGGCTCACGACTCACCTCGCTCGGCCTCCACGGCCTCGCCGAGACCGCGGGCGTAGCGGGCGGAGGCCAGCCCCGCGCCGAAACCGTTGTCGATATTCACCACGCTCACCCCCACCGCGCAGGAGTTGAGCATGCCGAGCAGGGCGGCCAGGCCGCCGAAGGCCGCGCCGTAGCCGATGCTCGTGGGCACGGCGATCACCGGCACGCGCACGAGACCGCCGACCACGCTGGCCAGGGCGCCTTCCATGCCGGCGACGACGACGATGGCGTCGGCCCAGTCGAGCAGCGAGCGGTGTTCGGCGAGACGGTGGATGCCCGCCACGCCGGTGTCGAAGAGGGTCTCCACGTGCACGCCCACCATGCGCGCCGTCCAGGCGGCCTCCTCGGCCACGGGGATGTCGCTCGTGCCCGCGCTGATCACCAGCACGCGGCCGGAGGCGTCGTCGCGGGAGGGCTGTCCCTTGAGAAAGAGCCGCGCGCGCTCGTGGTGGACGAGGCCCGGCGTCTTCTCGGCGGCGGCGGAGAAGTGGTCGGCGTCGCAGCGTGTCGCGAGGATGCGGCTGCCGCGGGCGTCGAGGGCGGCGGTGATGTCGGCCACCTGCGCGGGCGTCTTGCCCTCGCAGTAGATCACCTCGGGAAAACCGGTGCGCAGGGCGCGATGGTGGTCCACGTGGGCGTCGCCCAGGGACTCGGTGCCGAGCCCGGCCAGGGCGCGGACCACGTCGTCCACGCCGGTCTCGCCCGCGGCGAGGGATTCGAGCTGATCACGGATACGCTTCTCGTCCATGCTTGGATTCTCTCGGAAATGGGGGAAGACCGCGGAACCGACCAATCTGAGGAGCGATCCGCCGATGCTCATGCCTGCTGCTTGCGTGGAAGATATTGGCCCATTTGTATGCGGAAAGCCACCGTTGCTTTCGAAGCGGATGCCGGTCTCGCCAATGAATCCGGTGGCGATCATGCGTTTAGGAGCGTAAACTCATGTATTGGCGATCCAGGCCATACACCAGCACTTCCGTCGAGAAGGAGAATCATGATGCGCTCCCGCCGAGACACCGTCAGATCCTCTCTTGCGATCGCAATGCTGCTCTTCCTGCCCACGACGGCTCTGTCCCAGGTCGTCCTGGACTTCAACAGCTTCCAGATGTCCCTGGGAGATACGTGGACCTTCGAGGGCACCTCGGGCCCGGTCGCCATCTCTCCCGGGCCGGCCGGCGGCGGCCAGACCTGGGACTTCAGCGCCATCCCCACCGAGTTCGACCTCATCGTGACCTACGTGAATCCGAGCCTGTCGCCCGGAGGGGAGAACTATCCCACGGCCAACGTCTGCCAGCAGATCCCCTTTGATGGTGGAGCCTTCTACCAATACTTCCTGCTGGATGGAAGCGGCCTGAACCCGCTGGGATCCGCATACTGGATGGACCCTCCGGGCACGACCTGGCTCATGGAGGTCGACAGCACGGGCCCGATGTTCATCAGCCCGATCAGCTACGGCGCCCAGTGGTCGACGACCATCACCCACTACGATTTCGGGGGCGAAATCGCGGAAGTCGACGTCCGCAACTATCACGCGGACGCCTGGGGCGCGGTGACGACATCGGCCGGCACCCTCGATTGCCTGCGCCTCAAGCTCCACCGGGTCACGACCCACTACGACGGCGGCATTCCCGGTGAGACCGAGGAGAACTGGGCCTACGAGTGGATGTCTCCCGACTGGGGCACCGTCTGCATCGTGCGGCATGAAGACGGCAACCCCAGTCCCGACTTCGTGACGGGTGAACTGGACGTGGTCACCGAGACCGGACATACCCTCGTGCGGGACAGCAGCTGGGGCGCCATCAAGGCGATGTACTGATCATCGGCGCTCCTCGCGCCGAACCCGATCAAGGGCGATGGAGGATCACGCCTCCATCGCCTACCGCCCAGGCATCACCGCTCGCGCTCATCCAGACGTCGCGAAGTGCGGCCGTGACGCCGGCCGGTTGATCCTCCCGGCTCCAACTCGCACCGTCATAGTGGTAGATCGCTGCGCCTGCGCCCACGGCGTAGACGTCCGTGGGCGAGAGACCCCAGACGGCGAACAGATCCGGGGGCGTGTCGACGGTGAGGGACTGATCGGCCCAGACGTTGCCGTCGTAGTGGTAGATCGCCCCGCCGTCGCCCACCGCGAAGGCCTCGCCGGCGGCGTCCACCCAGACGTCCTGAAGTCCCGCGCCGATCCACGGCACCGACCGGTCCTCCCACACGCCGCCCGCGCCGTGCCAGAGGTTGTAGGACGGCTGGTCGAGGACGGCCCACATGTCCTGGGAGCCGCTCCCGCCGATGCCGGTGACCTCGGACATGCCCATGTCGATGATCACGTCGTTCCAGCCGCCGCCGTCGAAGCGCCTGCCGTTCGGCATGTCGGACGCGACGCCCATGCCGGCGAAGTAGATGTTCTGGTAGGAGCTGCCCCAGCCGCAGTCGTAGGATTCGACGAGCACGGTCTGGTCATGGATGTTCCACACGTCGTCGTTCCGGGCGATGATGTAGCGCGTGCCGGCGCCGTTGGCGGCGACCCAGACGTTGCCCAGGTCCAGGATCCAGACGGCCCGCAGCGACGCGGTGCCGGACTGGAGATCGGGCGCCGGGCCCGGCGCCCAGACGCAGGGCGAAGACACAGCGGCGAAGAGCACGGTTTCGGCGTCGCCGACGGCGACGAGGGTGCCGTCCGCGGCGCCGTCGATCGCGTGGAGGTCGGCGCTCGTGCCCGACTCGCAGGCCATCCACTCGCTCTCGAGATCGGTCACGCCGATGCCCTCGACGACGAGAGGACCGCAGTAGGACTCCTCAATCGTCTGCAGGGTGCAGAGGTAGATCTCCTCGACGGTCGGCGCAAACTGTAGGGTGCAGATGGCCGTCTGCCCCGCGGCGAGGGTCCATTCCATCGTGTCGTGCACCTCGTTGTCCTCGACCAGGAACGCTACGTCGCCGCAGCTCGGTATGGAGATGCGGATCGTCACGTCCTGCTGGTGGGGATACACCGTGGCGTTGCGCAGCACGAAGGTGTCCACGGCGGCGCTGCCCACCTCCACGTTGCCGAAGGAGATCTCGTTCCGGCTGAAGCGGCAGCCCTCCACGCCCCAACCGATCAGGTCGATGGTGTCGGGCGTTCGCGCGCCCGGTTCTTCCGCCCACACCTGGGCCACGAATGTGCCCGGTTCCTGGGGCGTGAAGAACACCGGGTGGTCGGCGCTGGGCTCGGCCTCGGTGAGCGTGTCGGTGACGCTCGTCGCGCCGCCGGCGAAGGTGATCGTGGTGTTGTCGTAGAGCATCGACAGCTCGTAGGCGTGGGGAAAGGACGCGGTCTCGGGATCGACGCGGGCTTCGATGGTCTCGCTGGAGGAGCCGGTCACCTCGACGAAGCCGAAGTTGATCGCCTCGGGCAGGAGCTCGGTCTCGGCGGCGGAATCGTCCTCATCGATGGGACTGCCCGGCATGCAGGCGAGAGAGATTCCGAACAGGATCACGAAGGTCAGGGTTCCGGCGAGGCTGTTCCACTCACGACACGTCTTCATCACTCTCTCCTTTTGTGGTCGACCGTCGGCCGGCTCGATCTCCCAAGGATAGAGGTGAAAGGAAGGGCTGTCGAATCGGAGCTCAGGCGGCGAGACCGCGGAGGTAATCCCGCAGCAGGGTCTCCACGTCGTCGGGATCGGAGAGGGCGAACAGGCGGGGACGGAGCCTGCTCACGCCCGGCATGCCCCGGAGGTACTGGCTCATCTGCTTGCGAAAGGCCACCACGCCCTTGTGCTCGCCGAGTTCCGCCACGCGCACGCGCATGTGCTCCACGAGCAGGTCGATGCGCGCATCCATGCCGGGCGGGCTCCAGGGCCGGCCTTCCCGGTGGGCCTGGATCTCCTCGAAGATCCAGGGATTGCCGATGGCCCCGCGGCCGATGACCACCGCGTCCACGCCGGTCTCGTCCAGCATGCGCCGGTAACTGGCGGCGTCCACGACGTCGCCGTTGCCGATCACCGGCAGGCTCACCGCCTCCTTCACGGCGCGGATCACGCCCAGGTCGGCTCTGCCCGAGTAGAGCTGCGCGCGGGTGCGGCCGTGCACGGCCACCCAGGCGGCGCCGGCCTCCTCGCACATGACCGCGGCTTCGGGGGCGTTGATGCTCTGCGCGTCCCAGCCCGCGCGCATCTTCACGGTGACCGGCAGATCGACCGCCTCGTCGACCGCGCGCAGGATCCGTTCCATCAGCCCGAGATCCTTCATGCAGGAGGAGCCGCCGTTGGCGCGCACGACCTTCTTCACGGGGCAGCCGAAGTTGATGTCCACGAAGTCGGGGCGCATCTCGGCCGCCGCCTGCGCGGCCTTCGCCATGGCCTCGGGCACGGCGCCGAAGAGCTGGATGCCGAGGGGGCGCTCCTCCTCGTCGTAGGCCGCCATGGCGCGCACCTTCTCGCGGCCTCGAATCAAGCCAACGCTCGAGATGAACTCGGTGGTGACGTAGATCGACCCCATGCGCCGGCAGATGCGGCGGAAGGGCCGGTCGGTGACGCCGGCCATGGGCGCGCAGGCGGCGCCGCCGGCGCGGGCGACCGCGCGCAGGGCTTCGATGCGCTGCTGTTTCTCGGGCGAGTGCTGCACGAACTCCTCCAATCCAGGAATCAGGATAACGATGGCCGAACCTCGACGCAAGTTGCGGGGAGAACGCAGCTTATCGCCGCCGGTACCCACCGTCCCCCCGGGGGGACGATTTCCCGCCCCGGCACCGGAATTGCTCGGAACCTGCCGGGAATCGTGGTATAGACCCCGGACGATCCAGCAACCCCAGATCTCGGAACGCAGGAATGATCCGCTACCTACTCGCCGGCCTTTTCATGCTGCTCCCGACGCTCCCCGCGAGCGCGGCGACGGAGTGGACCCTCGCCGCCGAGGCCGTCCTGCCCGGCGGCGAGCCCGCCAACTCCCATGTAGAGCAGCTTCTCCGTCGGCTCGAGAGCGGGGAGGGCAGCGGCGCGCCCATGGGCGCCGAGGAGTTCGTCGCCGTCCTCGACCGGGCCGATCCGCGCGTGGACATCGAGGCGCTGATGCGCTACGCCGATCCCGCCAGCATCCGGCGGCAGCACGGGGACCACGCCCGCTACCGCCGACGCCTGATGCGCGAGGACCGCGTCCAGGCCGGCGTCGAGTTCCTGCGGGAGCACCGGACGACGCTGCGGCTGGCGCAGGCGCGATTCGGCGTGGCGAGGCAGGACATCGTGTCGATTCTCATGTGGGAGTCGGGCCTGGGCCGCGTCGACGGCAAGCACGCCACGTTGGGCGTGCTGCTCGCCCAGCTCCTCTACCTCGAGGAAGCGCGCGGCGACGACCCCGAACCCACGGCCGAGGAGCTGCGGCGCTTCGAAAAGCTGAAGGGCCGGGCCGTCACGAACCTCGCGGCCCTGCTCCGCATCTCGAAGGAGAAGGGTCAGGATCCCGTGGCCCAGCAGGGATCCTGGGCGGGCGCCATCGGCTACCCCCAGTTCATGCCGAGCTCGTTCCGTTTCGCGATCGACGGCGACGGGGACGGCGTGATCGACCTGCGGCACTGGCCCGACGTGATCATGAGCGTGGCGAACTACCTGCGCGAGCACGACTACGACACGAGCTATCGCGGTCGCAAACGCGGGATCCGGCGCTACAACCCCATCGATTCCTACGTGCACGGCGTCATCGCCTACGCCGATGCGATCGCGCGGCGCTGAGTTGCAGACCGACTACGAGCCGGCACGGGGAAATCGACGTTCAGCGCAGAAGCGCGAGCTTCGTCCTGGCGTGGAAAGCGGCCGATCGTAAATCGATGAGATAGACGCCGCTCGGCAGAGACCTTCCTCTGTCGTCCCTTCCATCCCAGCTCAGCGTGTGCGGTCCCGCCGCAAAGCGGTCGTCGAGCAGCGTACGCAGGCGGCGGCCTGCCACGTCGAATATCTCCAGGCGGATATGACCTGCGACCGGTAAATCGAAATCCAGGTTGACCGTCGGGTTGAAGGGATTGGGGTAGGCCGCAAGCATCGTGGCCGGCAGGGTCTCGGGCAGGTTGGATACTCCCGTGACCGAGAGACAGTCGAGGGGAAGGACGTTCAGCCGTCCGCCGGAAGCGACGCAAAGGAAATCACCCGCCGCCCCGAGACCGGCCGAGAGCCCCTCGAGATCCAGGTCGCCGATGTATTCGGGCTGCCGGGGGTCACGGATATCCAGCGCATGCACCCCCTGGGCAGAGACATAGAGGACATCTCCGACGACGAGAAGCTCGCTGATGGGATTGGGAATCTCCACGGTATCCACCAGAATCGGGTCACTGGGATCGGAGACGTCGATGACGTGGAGTTCCGAGTCGCCGTCGATGTATACCGTCGAGCCGCTTATCGCGATGCTGCTTGCCGCGCCACCGAGTCCGCTCAGCTCACCAATGACGGTCGGCGCGTCCGGTATCGCCAGATCGAGGATCAACAGTCCATCCCAGTTTGCGATCACATAGGCCAGGCCCCCCGCGGTCTGGATCGCTCCTACGATATTGACGGGATCGATCGCTCCGACCAGGACGGGCTGGGTCGGATCGTCGGCGATGGAGGCGATCAGGATCCCATGATAGTAGCTGGTGATGTAGAGATGATCTCCGGCCATGGCGAGTCCGGAGGGCCCGTATGGAGTCTGCAGATGCCCCACCACGCTCGCGTTGGGTGGATCGGTCAGGTCGACGACGTCGATTCCGGAATCGGCGACGTACAGGTAGTCCCCGGCATGAACCAAGGCCGACGGCATTCCCCCGGAGAAGTTGAGCGTCTGCACGAGATGCGGCGTCGTCGGATCGCCGACGTCGATGATCTCGACATACTCGTCACCATCGAACTCGGGGCCATCGCTGGTTGCATACGCGTAGCCACCACCAACGACCACATCGAAGCGTGAGTTGTAGTACGGGTGATCATCGAAGCCGATCACCTCGGCGTCGTTGGCGGGTACCGAGATATCGATGGCATCAAAAAAATCCTGTGAAGCCAGGTAGATGATGTCATCGATGAGTGCGATGGCCCCGGGACGGCTGGCGGAGATCACGGTGTCGATGAGCGGCCATGGCGCGGAGCCGGAGATGTCGAAAGCTCGAAGTGAGTACGGATTGAAATGGGTCGCGAGGTACAGAAGGTCGCCGGATCGCTGCGAGGTAAGGGCCGCACCGACATCGCCCATCTCGCCGAGCAGCACCGGCGAGCCCGGATCGGTGATATCGAACAGCGCGAAACCGTCGTTGCCCCGAGCCAAGCAGAGCAGATCGTCCATGGGCACGGCGCTTACATATGAGCCGGAATCGCTCCAGCGGAAGCGCTCCTCGGGCGCCATCGGGTCGTCGAGGTCGTAGATGACGAGACCGTCGTTCGTCGCGCAGAACAGGAACCCATCCTGGTGACTGACACGCCAGTAGGTACTGGACCCGTCGATGGGCGCATGCTCGACAGGCGCGGCCGGATCGCTGACGTCGATGGAACAGAGTCCGATGCTGCTTCCCCTGTAGCATGCGTTGCCGACGACACAGACATCGAGTGTCCGGTACGCGCTCGGAAGATAGTGGACCAGGGTGGGTGCCCAGGGGTCCACCGTGGAGTAGAACTCGATCCCGTAGTCTCCGAGTGCGACGGCGAGCAGATCACCCGCCATGTCGAGTCTCCAGGGTTGCCAGACACTGGCGATCTCACCGTAAGGTTGCGGATTGCTCGGGTCTTCGATATCGATGATCGCCACTCGGTCCTTGACGGCGTAGGCCACCGTTCCCTTTATCCCGATGTCGGCCTTGGGGGTGTAGTCGTAGGCCAACCGGGCATTCAACCGGAGGCCGCCGGACCAGCTCTGACAGTCCTGAGTCCGTGCCGACGGCACGATGGTCAGAAAGGCAAAGGCGACCACTACGGAGACGTGAGTCATTACGTGCGACCTACGATTCGCCATGTTTCCTCCTTGTCACCTACCGACTTGACGGCGACTGAAACCGGCCGCCATTCACTCAATAGAAAGCTCGCACCTCTTGCATGCACATCTACTATAGCATAATAAGGCGGCATGCCTGCAGGCACTTCTGTTTCGACGCGAGATGAGCTAGGATCCCCGCGCGGCGTAGAGACAGCCGCAAGCCGGCCCGTCGGGTTCGGGCTGCTCTGGAGGAGCGCAGATGGACGGCCCCACGACCTGGATCGAAATCTCCCGCGGCGCCCTGCTCCACAACTGGGAGCACTTCCGCGCCCAGGCGGGCGAGCGCGAACTCCTGCCCGTGCTCAAGGCCGACGCCTACGGTCACGGCCTCGAGGCCGTGGGCAGCGTGCTCGCCGAGGCGGGGCAGAAGTGGTTCGGCCTGCACACGGCCGACGAGGCCCTGGCCCTCGCGGCGCTGCCGGAGCTGAACGATCCGAAGCTGCTCGTGCTCTCCCACGTGCCTGCCGAACAGGTGGTCGAGCTCGTCGCCGCCGGCGGACGCCTGACGCTCTTCGACCTGGAGGGTCTGCGGGAGACCGCCGCCGCCGCGCGCGAGGCGGGCATCACCGTGCCCGTCCACCTGAAGCTCGAGACGGGCGTGCACCGCCAGGGCTTCCTGGAGTCCGAGCTCGAGACGCTGGCCGCGGAACTCGCCGCGAACCCCCGACTCGAGGTGGAGGGCGTCCACACCCACTACGCCAACATCGAGGACACCACCGACCACTCCTACGCCCGCGGGCAGATGGCCCTGTTCGCCGCCATGCGCGAGAAGCTCGCCGCCCTGGGCGTGCGGCCGAAGATGGTTCACGCCTCCTGCTCGGCGGCGTCGATCCTCTTCCCCGAGACCTTCCACGATCTGCTGCGCGTGGGCATCAGCCTCTACGGCCACTGGCCCAGCGGCGAGACCCGCGTGAGCGCGCAGGCGGCCGGCCGGAACCGGATCGGCCTGAAGCCCGTGCTCACCTGGAAGACGCGCGTCATCCAGGTGAAGCCGGTCGAGGCCGGCAGCTACGTGGGCTACGGCTGCACATGGCGCGCCGAGACACCGACCCGGTTAGGCGTATTGCCAATTGGCTATTATGACGGCTACGACCGCGGTCTCGGCGCCGCCCACGCCCTCGTGCGCGGCCGTCGCGCGTCGGTGCGCGGGCGCGTGATGATGAACCTCACGCTCGTCGACCTCACGCATATCGAGGGCGCCGCGCGCGGCGACGAGGTGGTGCTGATCGGATCTCAGGGAGACGAGACGGTGAGCGCCGAGATGCTGGCCGGCTGGGCGGGCACGATCAACTACGAGATCCTGTCGCGCCTGGGCGCGCACCTGCCCCGGGTGCTGGTGGACTAGCCTTCGCCGTTGGCGGCCGAGCGGAAGGGCTCCGCGTCGCCGTTCTCCTTGCGGGGTAGCTTCTCCAGATCACCCTTCATGATCATCCGCTGGAGAATCCGCTCCACGTCGCGCAGGTGGCCGATCGGCTCGTAGGCGATCCCCTCCTCATCGAGGCGCTTGCGCAGCTCGCCGCGGGCGAACACCAGGTCGGCCGAGGCGGCGGTGCAGACGTCCGAGCCCTTCTCCCCCACGAAGATCAGCGGCGCGCCGGGACGGCGGAAGCGCTTCAGATGGTAGAGATTGCAGCTCGGGCAGTCCTGGCAGCCCAGAACGTTGAAGTAGGGAAAGCGGAGGCGGATCGTGAAGGGCTCCACCTCGATCTGGTTGGCAAACACCGGAATCCGCTCGAGGCCCTCGCGGCGCAGGATCGTCTCGACGATGCGGCCCATGCGCTGGGTCACGACGCCGAACAGGATCCGCTGCTCGTAGATGAAGTCGTGGAAGTCGGGGAAGTAGGGCTCGACGGACTGGGTGCGGATGTAGTCGTCCACCGTGTCCATGTCGATCTGCTCGAAGCCCGCGGAGGAACTGCCTTTACCGCGCCACTGCTGCCAGGCGCGGAGGGCGAGCTCGTTGGCGGGGTGGTCGTCCTCCCGGACGGCCAGGACGCCGGTGTCGGCGTCGCAGATCAGTGTGGCCTTGTACATCGAGCCTTTCCGGGCGCCGGGCCCGGAAGGGCGCGACGCTAGTGGGTTTCCTCGACCTTCTCGTCCGTGAAATCCTCGCTCGCGGCGAAGAGCTCGTCCAGGTCGGCCTGGTCCTTCATGAGCCGCAGGGTCTCCTGCAGCACCCGGTCCATGCCGAGGGTCGAACGATAGGCCTCGGGGCCGCCCAGGGCCTTGCGGAAGGCCTCACGACGGATCGCCATGCGGATGTACTCGTCGTTCTCCGCGTAGGCCTCGTCCTCGATCTCGATCTCCTTCTCGGAGAGCCAGTCGCGGAAACGCTGCATCAGCGCATCGTCCACGGCGAACTCGAGATCGATCTCACGATCGGCCGCCAGCTCCACGGCGAAATTAAAGAAGGCAGAGCGTCTTTCGAGGTCAAGGGCCGTATCCGTGAATTCATCGGGCGCCAGGACGATGTCGGGCATGATGCCGCCGCCGCCCCGCACGGGCCGGCGCAGCTTGAGCGTCTCGAACAGCGGCAGGCTGTCGAGTTCCGCGACGGGATTCTCCGGCGCCATCTCGAGCTCGTAGTCGGGATGGGGCTCGCCGTCCTCCCCCGCCTCACCCATGTCGGCGAGTTCATCGTCGGGCGACCAGCGCTCGTCGTTCTCGTCCTTGTGGATGCAGCGGCCGCTGGGCGTGTAGTACTTGGCCGTGGTGAGCTTGAGCGCCTCGCGGTCGGACACGTTGAAGATGCTCTGCACGCTGCCCTTGCCGAAGCTGTTGCGTCCCACCACCAGGCCGCGGTCCCAGTCCTGCACCGCGCCGGCCACGATCTCGCTGGCGCTGGCGCTGTTCTCGTTGATCATCACGACCAGCGGATAGCCCTCGGCGTGACGCTCCGACGAGTTGGCGTAGATCTCCTGCAGGCGGCGCCCGTCGCGGCCGCGCGTGCTCACGATGATCTGCCCGGCGTCCAGGAACAGGTCGCTCACCTGCTTGGCGCTCTCGAGCAGACCGCCCGGATTGTTGCGCAGATCGAGCACGAGGCCCTCGATCCCCTGGGCCTCGAGCTCCTCGAGGGCGTCGCGAATCTCCTCGGCCGTCTTCTCGGCGAAGTTCGACACGCGGATGTAGCCGATGTCGTCCTGCAGCACGAAGTGATAGGGCACGCTCGTCACCGGGATGATGTCCCGCACGATCGTGTAGGGCAGCACCTCGTCCTCGCCGAAGCGGCGGATGCCGATCTCCACCGGCGTGCCCTTGGGGCCGCGCAGGTGGTCGACGGCGTCCTGCACGTTCCAGCCCTTGGTGTTCTCGCCCGCGATCTCGACGATCTTGTCGCCGCCCTGGATGCCCAGGCGCGCGGCGGGAGTGTCGTCGATGGGGCTGATCACCGTGGGATAGTCGTCGCGCACGCTGATGATGATGCCGAGGCCGCCGAACTCGCCGCGGGTCTTCACCAGCAGGTCCTCGAGCATGTCCTCGTCCATGTAGATGCTGAAGGGATCGAGCTGCTCGATCATCGCGTCGATGGCGGCGTCCACGAGTTCGTCGCTGTCCTGCTCGGAGACGTAGCTGGAGACGATCTTCTGGTAAACGCGGCTGAAGCGCTCGAGATTGCGCAGGGTCTCCGCGCGGTCGGTCTTCGCGGATCCCGTGTCGTAACTTCCGGCCGCGAAACTCGCGACGGCGACGAGGACCAGGATCAGGATCTGCTTCTTGAGGCTGCGCACGCTGTCTCCCTTGACTGGGGTGAGGGGCGGGTCCTTCAAAACTAAGGCCGGGCGGTTCGCGAGGTCAAAGGCGAATCGGGTCAGGCCTTCTCGGCCAGCAGGCTCCGAATCTCCGAGAGCGCCGCCTCGGCGACCTCTTCGGCGCTGCGAGAGGCGTCCAGCACCTTGATCCTCTCCGGGTGGCGTTCCGCCCAGTTACGGTAGGTGGCGCGAACGGTTTCGTGGAAGGAGAGCTCCTCCCGCTCGATCCGATCGCCGCCGCTCCTGTCCTCGTCCGTGACGCCCGGCCCCCGAGCCAGCCCCGCCGCGGGGTCGAGGTCGAGGAAGAAGGTCAGATCGGGCTCGCTCTCGCCGATCGCCTCCCGGTTCAGCCGGTCCACCCGCTCGAGGCCGAGTCCCCGGGCGCCGCCCTGGTAGGCGACGCTCGCGTCGGCGTAGCGATCGCTGATCACCACGCCCCCCGCCTCGAGTTGCGGCAGGATCCTCTCCACGAGATTCTGACGACGAGAGGCCAGATAGAGGAAGAGCTCCGTGAGGGCGTCCATTTCGCCATGGTCGGGATCGAGCAGGATGCCCCGCACGGCTTCCGCGATGGGCGGACCGCCCGGCTCCCGGGTGATAAGGACGTCATGGCCCTTCCGTTCCAGGAAATCCCGGATCTTCCCGATCAGGGTGCTCTTGCCGCTGCCCTCGCCTCCCTCCAGGGAGATGAAGAGCCCGCCGCTCACCGGTTTTGGCAATTTCCGAGCCATGCCCATCCTCTCGGCTGCCGGCGGGGGAATCCGACGACGTTCCTAGCGCTGCGACGACTCCTGGAGCGTCTCGGCCTCTTCCTCATCATCGGCGGACAACGCCTGCCCTTCGCACTCGCCCGGCACGGCGGTGCGTCCCACCACATGGATGATCCGCTGCACCGTGGTCAGATAGGTCAGCGCCGCCAGCGCGGCGATCACCAGCTCGAGTACCCCGAAGTTCGCCACCCGGAGCCGGGCCAGCCAGAGACCCAGGATCAGGAGAACCATGCGCTCGGGCCGTTCGAGAAGACCCACCTTGCAGTCCACGCCCAGCCCCTCGGCCCTTGCGCGGGCATAGCTGGTCATGAGGGAGCCGGTGAGGGCCATCGCCGTGAGGAACAGCATCAGGGCGTTCCCGTGGAAGTACAGGATCAGGCCCAGGAACAGCCCGATCTCCCCCAGACGGTCGAGAGTGGAGTCGAGGAAGGCGCCCCGCATGCTCGCCTTGCCGCCCCGGCGGGCCATGCTGCCGTCGAGCACGTCGCAGAGACCGCCGAAGAAGAGCAGGGTGCCGGCGGTGCCGAAGTTGCCGCGCGACGCGGAGAGCCCCGCGAAGAGCGACAGCACCAGTCCGGTGAGGGTGAGGGCATCGGGACTGAAACCCATGCGCAGGATCAGGCCCGCCAGGGGGTCGAGAATCCTGCGGGCCAGAGCCTGAACCGAGGCCTTGAAGATCGCCATAACTCTCCAGTTCAGAGGGGCTTACGATGGCCGATCACGGTAGCACAGGGTGCCGGGGCTGTCAAGGCAACCGAGGGGGAGGCCCCTTCGCGTCGACGCCTCCCACCAGCAGCACGATCTCCCCCTTCACCGTGCGCCCCTCGAGGGCGGCGGCCAGTTCGGCCGCGCCGCCCCGCCAGTACTCCTCGTATCGCTTGCTCAGTTCCCGGGCCACCACCACCGGCCGCTCGGGCATCAGGTCGGCCAGCTCCCCGAGGCTCCTGGCGATGCGATGGGGCGACTCGTAGAACACCGTCGTCCTCGGCTCGTCCACGAGAGCTTCGAAGGCGCGTCGTCGCTGGCCGCTTTTCCGCGGCAGGTAACCCTCGAAGCAGAAGCGGTCGCAGGGCAGCCCGCTCGCGACGAGGGCGGGGATCAGGGCCGACGGACCCGGCAGGGCCTCCACCGTGTGCCCGCCCTCCAGGGCGATCCGCACCGCGCGGAAACCGGGATCGGAGATGCCGGGCGTGCCGGCGTCGCTCACCAGGGCCACGAGGAGCCCCTCGTCCAGCGCCGCCAGCAGCCGCTCGCTCTGTCGTGTCTCGTTGTGATCGTGGAACGAGAGGTAACGCGGCTTCAGGCCGAAGCTGCTGAGCAGCCGGCCGGTGTGGCGCGTGTCCTCGGCGGCCACGAGATCCGCCTCCTCCAGCACGCGCAGGGCGCGGGGGCTCAGGTCCTCCCGGTTGCCCACGGGCGTGGGCACCAGGACGAGACGTCCGCCGCCGCTCATTCGCGCTCCGCGTCCCGGGGAGCCGGATACGACGCCCCCGCGACGAGATGCGAGACCTTGGCGATGAGCGGCATCCGCCGCTTGAACTCGAAGCGCCGGTACATGCCGGCCACGCGATCCACGAACTCCGGCTCCCAGCCGCGGGCGATCAGGGTTTCCCGACTCAGGCCCAGCTCGAGCATGTGGTGGAGCAGCGGGTCCACCTGTTCATAGCTGAAGCCGAGCTCCTCCTCGTCGCTCTGACCGGCCCAGAGATCGGCGCTCGGCGCCTTGTCGATGATCGCCGCCGGCACGCCGAGGTGCCGGCTCAGACCGCGCACCTGGGTCTTGAAGATGTCGCCGATGGGATTGATCGCGCAGGCGAGGTCGCCGAAGAGGGTGCCGTAGCCCAGGGAGATCTCGCTCCGGTTGCTCGTGCCCAGCACGATGGCGCCCAGCGCCGCCGAGAGGTCGTAGAGCACGCACATGCGCTCGCGCGCCATCCGGTTGCCGCGGCGAAGGCCGTCGGCATCCGGCTCGCCGGCGAAAAAGGCGTCCACCATGGGCGTTATCTCGACGACGCGGAAGTCGATGCCCGTCTCGCTCGCCACGAGCTCGGCGTGACTCAGGCTCTCGGGCGAGCTGCTGCGATAGGGCATCGCCACGCCGGTCACGCGGTCGGGCCCCAGCGCCTCGGCGGCCAGATACGCCACCAGGGCGGAATCCAGGCCGCCGCTGATGCCGATGATCCCGCGATCCAGGCCGGCGCGGGCCACCTCTCCGCGGAGGAACTCCACCAGCACCTTCTTCAACAGGTCGAAATCGACCTTGCCTGCGTCGTCGCTCATGGCCTCTCCTTCTCGGTGCATGCCGGGCCCGTGCAGGATGCCCGGTTCCGACTCCGGCATTCTACTTCAGGTCCTGGGGTGCCGCAAGCCGGCCGCTCGGGGTCCATCGGGAAGCCCACTGATACTTGATTTCGCCCGCGTCCTCTAGTAATGTGCCTGCGTGCGTGCCCCACGACACCGCTTTCCGCGGTCCCGATTCGAATCCCGATAGGAGTTTGCATGAAGAAGCTCGCCGTCTTGTTCTGCGGGATCACTCTGCTCGTCGCCATGGCGTCGCCGGGTCTTGCCTTCCAGGAGTATCCCAGCCTCGAGATCGCGCCCTACGTGGGTTACCTCGCCTACGATGGCAACATGACCTCATACATGAGCAACCTCGCCTACGGCATGCGCCTGGACTTGCGCACCATGGCCGCGCTGGGTTTCCAGTTCCACTACTCGCGGACCACCACCACCGCCGATCTGCCGGGGGTGCCCTTCGGCGCCGACGAGTATGTCGAGCGGATCCAGCTCAACTTCACGCGCGACGTGATGCTCACCACGGGCATGTTCATCTCGGGCTACGCGGGCGTGGGCAGTTTCAACCGCCACACTCCGATCGAATACAACAACGATCCGAGCGTCCAGGCGGGCCTGGCGTTCCGGCGCAACATCGTCGGACCGTTCTACTTCAGGGGAGACATGGGCTGGACCGGTGCCTTCCTCAAGGACCACGACGAGGGCGCCACCTACTACGAGCGCACGCTCACCCACCACCTCGAGGCGGCGATCACCATCTCGGTACTGCTCGACAACTAGCTTCGGGCGGGCCGAACCCATCGAATACGAGAACGGGAGGACCGGCCGGTCCTCCCGTTTCTCTATAATCGATGGAACGGACGCGGTCCGGCTAGTGACCGCCCTCGCCCGGCACGGGGCTGCCGCCCTCGCCCTCTTCCTGGATCGGATTCGCCGCGGCCACCAGGTCCTTGAGCTCCTTGCTCACCTTGAACACCGGGACGTTCCTCTCGGGCACCGGCACGGGCTCGCCCGTGCGGGGATTCCTGGCCATACGGGATTTGCGACGCTTCACCTTGAAAGTGCCGAAGCCACGGATCTCCAAGTGGTTGCCTTCGGACAGCGCTCCTGAGATCGCCCTCAGGAACTGGTCCACGGCGTCGGCCACGTCCTTCTTCGTCAGACCGGTCTTCTGGACGATCTCTTCGACGATCTGGGCTTTGGTCATCGTGGCTCTCCTTCCCCGCATGCGAGAGGGGGCGTTTAAGTCATTGATGGATAGCACATTAAGCCAGGGCCAGGGAGCTTGTCAAGCGAGAGAGGTCGGGAATTCGACATGCGAATCGTCGTCTTTGCGGCGCGAGCCTTGCAGTTCGCAAGCCCGCCGCCGGGGCTCCCCTCACCCCTCGGCAAACCCGGCGCACCTGCAACTTATCACAATACAATGCCTTACGCGAGAGTTCGAGCTATTGAACACCCTGGTATGTGCTTTGCTGTCTGGCGATTCGGCTGCGGGGGACACCTGACCTGCTTCCAATGACACGACCTCCCGTTTCCTCGCAGCCTCTTTTTACTTTTGGTTTTGCGCGCCCATCCTGGAAGGATGGAAAGGAGTGGCAACGATGCACAGGATCCTACTGCTGCTGGCCGTGGCTTCGCTCTTCGTATTCGCCGTCAGCGGTTGCTCGAGCGACAGCAAGTCCACCGTCAGCCCTCCGTCCGAGGACCTGACTCCGCCCGCCGCCCCGGTCGATCTCAGCGTTTACGTTGAGGGCGACCAGGTCACCGTGGCTTGGCGTGAGAACAGTGAGATCGATCTCTCCGGCTACAACGTCTATCGTGGTCTGGCCGGCGACGATTACTCTCTCGTGTCCACCGCGGACAATGCTCGGTTCGTCGATCAGATCGAAGATAGCGGGCTGTTCGAATTCTCCTATCGCATCTCGGCTGTCGATGAGAGCGGCAACGAGAGTGCGTACTCCGCCTCGTCGAGCTGCTATGTCGACAACAGCGAGCCGACGATCGAGGAGATCCACTAGCGATTTCGCCGGTGAAATAGCCTGGGCGCGCAAGTCGCCCCGGCATGTGAGCGGGACCTCGCCCCGGTGGCGAGGTCTTGCTTTCAATAGGGGTCGATGCCGCTCTCCCGGCGCACCCGATCCCGGTAACGGGCCAGGAGCCGGCCCGTGATCGCCCCCGCGCGCGCTCCGATCCGATGATCGTCCACCCGGGTGATCGGGAGCACCTCCAGGGTGCTGGCCGTGAGAAAGGCCTCTTCGGCGGCGAGCAGATCGTCGCGCGTGACGCTGCCCTCCTCGCACTCCAGGCCCTCCTCCCGCGCGAGCTCCAGCACCAGGGCGCGGGTGATCCCCGCCAGGATGCCGCTCTCCTCGCCGGGGGTGCGGAGGCGTCCCGCATCGTCCACGAGGAAGAGATTGGAGAGGGAGCCCTCGCTGAGCTCGCCGCGATGGTTCGGCAGCAGCACCTCGAAGGCGTCGGCGCTCTTCATCTCGAAACGCGCGAGCAGGTTGTTCAGAAGGTTGCCGCTTTTCACGGCCGGGTCGAGCGCGCCGGGCAGATTGCGCAGGCGGGTCGCGATCTCCACCGCCACGCCAGCCTCGTAGAGTTCGACCGAGGGCGGATCGAGCGGGTCGGCGGTCATCACCAGGGTGGGCGGACCCATGGCGTCGGGACGATCGCGCAGATCGCCATCGCCGCGGGTCACCGTGATGCGGATCCTGCCATGACCGATCGCGTTGGCCTTCAGAAGACGATGCAGACGCTCGGCGAGCTCCGCCTCGCTCCAGGGCAGGCGCATGTAGAGCGCCTCGGCCGAACGGCGCAGTCGCTGGAGATGTTGGGGCAGCAGGAACGGCCACCCTCCGTAGGCGCGGAGGGTTTCGTACACGGCATCGCCGTAGAGGAAACCGCGGTCGCTGACGGGCAGAACCGCATCCTCCCGGCGCACGAGCCGGTCGGCAATGAGGACGTGATCCTGGCGGGGCACGATTTCCTCAGGATGTAACGCCGCGGAGGCGGCGAGGAATTTCAGGGGGGCTCAGACCAGCTTCACTTCGGTGGCCAGGGGACCCTTGGGACCCTCGGTGACCTCGAACTCGACTGCCTGTCCTTCGCTGAGGGAACGGAATCCGTCACCCTCGATCTGAGAGAAGTGAACGAAGACGTCTCCACCCTCATCGCGAGTGATGAAGCCGTAGCCCTTGGCGTCGTCGAACCACTTCACTTTCCCTGATACACGCAAGGCATACTCCTGTCATGAGAGACTTCCGAGCACGGCTCCGTGGGGTGATTCTCCCGGGCAGCGAACTGCGTGGACGGAACCGATCTCAGAGCGGTAATACCACGCGGCAAGATGCCCCGTCAAGGCGACCCCATGCGGATTCACGCGATCCGAGGATTCCGAGGGGCTCCCGATCAGGCCCTGGCACGCCTTTTGACTCTGGTAGCAAGTGATGGAAACCGAAAGCCCCAACAAGACGATCCCTCAGGTCCACCTGGGCGAGAAGTACGCCATGGAGCAGCCCCTGGCCACGGGCGGAGCCGCGCGTATTTTCCTCGCCAAGCAGCTCTCCCTCGATCGCCAGGTGGTGGTGAAGGTGCTGCGCCGGCAGCTCTCGGCCCAGGAGGAGTTCTGCCGGCGATTCGAGGAGGAGGCGCGGCTTCTGGCGCGGCTCGAGCACCCGAACATCGTCCAGGTGATCGACGCGGGCCAGCAGGACGGCTTCTACTACTTCGTCATGGAGTACGTCAGGGGCGGCACCCTGCGCGATCTCATCGAGAGGGCCGAAACCGTGCCCCTGGACGTCGCCCTGTCCATGGCCTACTTCATGGCCCGCGGCATGGTGTACATGCACGAGCACCACGTGCTCCACCTGGACATCAAGCCGGCCAACATCCTCCTCAGCCGCGAGGGCGCGGTGAAGATGGCCGACTTCGGCCTGGCGCGCCTCATCGACACGCAGAACACGAAGGACGCCGGTTCCCACCCCGCGGGTACGCCCCTGTACATGTCGCCCGAGCAGGTGCAGGGGACGACCCTGGACGCCCGCAGCGACATCTTCTCCTTCGGCATCGTTCTCTATCAACTCATCACGGGCAACACCCCCTTCCGCGGACGCAGCAGTGACGAGGTGTTCCGGGAGATTCTCCACTGCCGCGTGGAGCCGCTCTCCGCGCAGCGAGAGGCGATTCCGACCTGCGTGGACGAGCTGGTGCTGACCTGCCTGCAGCGCGACCGCTCCCTCCGCTACTCCCGGGGAGAGGCCCTCATCGCCGAGATCCACGGCGTGCTGGAGAAGCTGGGCATCCACCGGCCCGAGGAGCGGCTCCGGAACTACCTCGGCGACCCGCAGCACTACCGGCAGGTGATCAAGCGCGATCCCATCGATGCCCTCAAGGCGCAGCAGCCCGGCCCACTCCGCCGCGCGGTCAAGCCGACATTGACGGCCGCGGCAATGGGACTGCTGCTCGGCAGCGAGAACCTGCTGATGAAGGGTGCGGCGGCCATCGGCACCCAGGTCGCCCAGCTCTGGGGTCACTTCGTGGCCAACCTACCCTGGTAAAGAGCTCCGCAAACTCTCCCGAACGCTTCGCACGATGAAGCCCCCGACGGTTTGGCGGGGGCCGTGGTCGTTCGAGCCCGCGAGCGAGGGAGGGCTTCGGTCGAGCGCCTCTGAGCCGAGCCGCGGGTTCGGGGTAAGGTGAAGTTACTCCCCGAGGCGAAGTGAAGCGAGACGAAGCCCGACCGAGCGTATCAGAAGCTCAGCTTACCCTCTCGGATCGACTCCAGGATACGCAGGTAGCTCTCGTAGCGTCGCGCGTCGAGGGCGTGCTCCTCGACGGCGTCCCGCAGGCCGCATTCCGGTTCGTGGGAATGGCTGCAGTTGGGGTAGCGGCAGGCGCCCAGGTGCCGGCGGAATTCGGGGAAGCAGGCGGCCAGCTCGAGCTCCTCGATGCCCCAGAGCCCGAACTCCCGCACGCCGGGCGAGTCGGCCACCCAGCCGCCTTCGGCCAGCTCGTGAAGCTCGGTGTAGCTCGTGGTGTGACGACCTTTTCCCGTGGAGCTGCTGACGGTGCGGGTGGCGATTTCCAGCCCCGGCTGGATCTTCCGGAGCAAGCTGCTCTTGCCCGCGCCGGACGGCCCCAGGAACAGGCTCATCCGACCGGTCATCTCATCCTTGAGGCGATCGATGCCCTCGCCCGTCTCCGCGCTGGTGAGCAGCACCGAGTAGCCGGCCTCGCGGTAGGGCGTCACCATGCCGGTGAGATCCGGCACCTCGACCAGCTCGCACTTGTTGAGCACGAGCACGCCCTCCAGTTCCTGGTGCGCCACGCCCACGAGAAAGCGGTCGAGCAGGCGCGGATTGAAGGCCGGCTCCTCCGTGGCCATCACCACGAACACCCGCTCCAGGTTGGCCATGAGCACCTGCTCCCGGCGGCCGCCGTCGGGCGTGGCGCGGCTGAGCAGGCTCTCCCGGGGCAGCAGCTCCTCGATGACGCCCTCGTCCTCGGGCCGGGGCAGGGAGCCCGTGAGCTGGATGAGGACTCGATCCCCCACCACCACGTTGCGAACCTGCCGCTTCCGCTCCTTGCGGATGCGGCCGCGCAGCCGGCAGGGCACGCGGTGCTCGCCGGCATCCACGAGAAAACGTCCGCTCTCGGCGCGGATCACCCGCCCCTCCAGTCGCTCCGGCTCGCCCTTGGGATTCACCTTGACCATGCCGCTATCCTAACAAAAGGTCAGCGGAGCGGAAAGTCCGCCTTCCCCTCTTGTTCATCGCAAGGTGATTTGTTAGCGTGTCATGACGTGCGAAGTCGCCGCTCGGCGGCTCGTGAACCCGGGATGCCGGCTTCGCCCCGCCTCAGCAACGAGGTCCATTCGTGGCCAAATCCTCGACCGAATCAGCGCAGGCTCGCGGCAAGGAAGGAAGCGATTCCATGAATCACGAGGAACTGATCACGCTCTTCAGCGAAGAGCTCTTCATCGCCGACCTGAAGGCCAAGGACCGTGACGGCGCCCTCCAGGAAATGGTCGACCACGCGGCGAAGGCCGGCGTCATCCGCGACCGGGACGTGATCCTCGGCATGCTGAAGAACCGCGAAAGCCTGGGCAGCACCGGCCTGGGCGAGGGCATCGCCTTCCCCCACGGCCGCTCCCTGGCGATTCCGACCCTGATGGCCTTCTTCGCCCGCTCCAAGAAGGGCGTGGAGTACGGCGCCATCGACGGCAAGCCGGTGCACCTGTTCTTCATGTTCATCGCCCCGCCCGTCGAAAAGGAAAACCGCTACCTGCCCGCCCTGGGACAGGTGGTGGAGCTGATCCGCGACGAGGCCACCCGCGAGAAGCTCACGCAGGTGAAGAGTTACGACGACTTCCGCAAGATCATCCTGGGAGAGGACTAAGTGGCCAGCTTGAATGAAGAACTGCTCCTCCTGGTCGCTCTGCAGGACCTGGACACCATGATCCGCGAGAGTGAAGACAAGGTCCACGCCGACAAACTCGAAGCCATGGGCTTCGCCATGGAGGGTGGGGAAGATCTGCGACAGGCCCGCGACGAGCTGGCCGGCAGCATCAGCAAGCCTCTGCTGACCCGCTACGAGAGGATCGCGAAACGCCTCGGGCGTGCGGTCGTGCCGATCACCGGCGACGTCTGCCTGGGCTGTTTCACAGTAATTCCAACGAGTTACACGTCTTCCGAGAACCGTGAAAAAATCCTGCAGTGCGAAAACTGCGGTCGGATGTTCTACTGGCCCCGAGGGGCTTGACACTCTTTCATGGTTCTGATAGCGTAGAGCTTTCTCTCACCCTCCTGCGGGGGCCTCAGCATTCGTTGAGCTCCTGCAGGTTTTTTTTGTGACCCCACTTTCCGCTCTCTTTCAGACTCCTCGACAATCCCGCCCATGGCCATCCTGGGCCTGGACCTCTGGCTCATCGTCGAGACGGTCCTATCCTTGGGCAGGCCGCGCAGGGAACGGCAAGCCGCCGAGGTAGCGCCGAAGATCGCGTACTACCGCCAGCGAGCGGAGCAAAAGCCCCCGGAAAGCGCCTCACGTCCGTGCGAAGCGTCCGGGGGCTTTTGCGGAGCTGCGGAGCCCTAGTGCGTAAGATGCGCCATCCTGTGGATCCTGCGCTTGAGATGGTGGATCTCGCGCCGCACCCTCTTCAGTTCGGTGTGATCGCCGGCCTCGAGGGCCTCGTCCCGCTTCGCCTTCAGCGCGCGAATCTGCGCCTTGATCGTGGTCTTGGTCGCGACGTCGTCCACGACCAGGTGAGGTTTCTCGATGCCCATCTTCTCGGCCAGGTTCTCCACCAGCTGATCCTTGCTCATGCCGCTGGTGCCCTTCATCCCCTGCTCCTGAGCCATCTCGCGGAGCTGGGTGACCTTGTGCTTCGCCAGTTCATGCCAGTCCATGCTCACCTCCGGTTGGAAGGATACATTCAACCAGCTTATCGACGGCACGCCCCCTGTCAATAGCCTCGAGGACCGAGCAGGCCGGCCGTCACGCGCTCCCCGGCCGCCAGCTCGCCGGTGCCCGGCGGCAGCATCAGGAAGCTGTTGGCCCGGGCCAGGCTGCTGAGCACGTGGCTGCCGTGGGGCGGCCGCGGCTCGGCCCGCCAGCCCTCCGG
>CAYNQX010000025.1:0-4110 GCA_964399495.1 uncultured bacterium | reverse complement strand
CGGATCTTGTGGAACACCCACTCCGCGCCCAGCTCGACGAGGGTGTCGGCCACGAGGTCGTAGCGGCCCATCGAGACGCCGCCGCTCGTGATGAGCACGTCGCTCTCCGCCAGGGCCTCGGCCAGGATCGACTTGAGCCGGGCCGGGTCGTCCGGCCCGATGCCGAGATCGCGGGCGGGGAAGCCCGCCTCGGCCAGGAGCGCCAGGGCCAGGGGGCCGTTGCTGTTGCGGATGCCGCCGGGGCCGGGAGCCTCGGCGGCGTCCACGAGCTCGCTGCCGGTGGCGAGGAACGAGACCTTCGGCAGGCGGTAGGCAGGCAGCTCGACGACGCCCTGGGCCGCCAGCAGGGCCAGGGCGGCGGGCGTCACCCGTTCGCCGGCCGTCAGCAGGAGGTCGCCCGGCTTCACGTCCTCCCCCGCCGGTCGCACGTTGTTGCCGGTGGCCGACAGGTCGGCGCGAAAGATCACTTTGCCGCCGCTCTCCTCGGTCTCCTCCACGGGAATCACGCCGTCGCAGCCGGCCGGAGCGGGCGCGCCGGTCATGATGCGCAGGACGCTGCCCGCCGGCCAGTCGATCTCCGGATCGCCGCCGGCCGCGATCTCTCCGGCCAGGGGCAGGGTGACGGGCGCGTCCTCCGTGGCGCCGGCCACGTCGGCGGCGCGCACGGCGTAGCCGTCCATGGCGCTGTTGTCGAAGAGCGGCAGGTTCTCGGTGGCGCGCAGGTCGCCGGCCAGGATACGCCCCAGGGCCTTCGCCGCGGGCAGAACCGCGGGCCGCGGCGCCGGCAGCGCCGCCTCCACCAGGGCCTTGGCCTCCTCCACCTCGATGTACTTCTTCACGCTTCCCGCCTCCAGTCGCCGCTCTTGCCGCCGGACTTGGCCAGCAGCCGCAGGTCGCCGATCTCGATGCACTTCTCGACGGCCTTCAACATGTCGTAGATGGTCAGCGCCGACAGCGAGGCCGCGGTGAGCGCCTCCATCTCCACACCGGTCCTGCCCTCGCAGCGGGCCTCGGCCAGCACGCGGACGCTGCGCGCCTCCTCGTCCAGCTCGAACTCCACGCTCACCGAATCCAGGCCGAGCGGGTGGCAGAGGGGAATCAGCTCGCCGGTGCGCTTCGCCGCCGAGATGCCGGCCACGCGGGCGACGGCGAGCACGTCTCCCTTGGCGGCCCGGTTCTGCGACAGGGCGCTCCAGGCGGCCTCGCCCATGCTCACCCGGGCCTCGGCGAGCGCCCTTCTCGCGGTGACGGGCTTGCCGCCCACGTCCACCATGCGGGCCTGGCCCTTCTCGTCGGTATGAGACAGTTCAGACATTGTGCACCCTCCCGGCCATTTCGGTACGCCCGATGCAAACCCTCCACATCGAACCCTGGTCGCCCACTCTATCGAGACGACGACAGGAAATCAAAGGGAAGCACGCGCAACGACGGGGCCTTCGGAGACGAAGCCGTCAGGCGCGAAAAACGGAAGGTCCACTGCAGGATGGGTAGCGGCAATAGCCTGTTGCAGATCATCGAGCAAAACGTCGAGCACCTCCAGGATGCGATCGCCCGTCGTTTTCGCAATTCGGGACGCGCAGTGTTCGACGATTTCGAGTTCGAGGACCTCCGGACCTTCGCCTGGAGCCACATCGATCCGATCCTGCAGTCGCTCCGCTACGAGGACCAGTACCTGTTCAGCTTCTTCCTCGACTACTCCAGCGGTCGCAACGCGGAGAAGGGATTGCCCATGGAGGACAATCTCTTCACGCTGGGGCTCGTGAGCGAGACCATCTGGGAGTGCGTGGTGGACGAGAGCCACGCCGACGATCTCGCGGAAAATCTGGGCCAGCTCGTCGGTATCGTGGGCAAGGGCAAGGACGGCATCGCCGCCAACTACATGACCCAGCGCGATGAATTGCTCGGCGAACTCCGCGAGTCCAACGCGAAACTCATGGAGGACACCAAGCGGAAGCTCGACTTCCTCGCCAAGGTGAGCCACGAGCTGAAGACGCCGCTCACCTCCGTGATCGCCTACTCCGAGCAGCTCATGGACTCCGGCCTGCCCAGCGAGATCCGTGTCGAGTTCAGCAAGGTGGTGCACGACCAGAGCAGCAAGCTCCTGCAGCTCATCGAGGATCTCATGGAGCTGAGCAAGTTCCAGAACGACCGCTCCCGCCTGAACCTGAGCTGGGCCGACCCCGCGACCGTGATCGAGGAGGCCATCGGCACCGTGCAGGTGCGCGCGCGGCAAAAGGAGATCACGATCGAGACCGGCGCGATGCAGGATCTGCCGAAGACCCACATGGATCCCTTCCGCGTGCAGCAGGTGATCTGGAACCTCCTCACCAACGGCGTGAAGTACAACGAGCCGGGCGGCACCGTGACGGTGGACGCCAAGCGCCAGGGCGACGAGCTCATGATCGCCGTCTCGGACGACGGCATCGGCATCAAGCCCGAGAACCAGGAGATGATCTTCCAGAGCTTCCACCAGACCGAGGACGCCCTGGCGATGCTCGAGGGCGGCGCCGGCCTGGGCCTGGACATCGTGCGCCACTACCTGAACCTGCACGGCGGCCGCATCGCCGTGGAGAGCGTGTACGGCGAGGGCAGCACCTTCACCGTCTACCTGCCGATCGCCGGCCCCAACGGCGCCGTGCCCGATCGCTGCGAGGAAGAGGGCGATCTCGTCGCCAGGAAACAGGACGTCGAGGCCGTGGAGCTCCAGAAAGAGCCTCACTAGCGCCGTATCGACCCGTTTTCCTTACCCCCGGATTCCCGACCTGCCGCATTGACGCGACGCCGACCCGTCGTACATTGTGGGCGTACCCGAGTCGCCACTCCGCAATGCGCAGGTCGTCGTGAGCAATACCGTTCTCGTCATCAATCCCGGATCCACCAGCACCAAGCTCGCCCTCTGGGGCGAGGCGGGTCCCCTGCGCGAGGAGAACCTCGAGCACGACCCGGCCGCCATCGCCGGCTGCGAGCGCGTGGCCGATCAGCTCCAGGCCCGCCTGGCGGCCGTGCGCGAGTTCCTGGCGCAGGCCGGCGATCCGCCCTTCCGGGCGGTGGCCGGACGCGGAGGCCCCATGCGCCCCATGGAGGGCGGCAGCTATCGCATCGACGAGGCGATGCTCGACGACCTCGCCAGCGCGCGCTACGGCGAGCACGCCAGCCTCCTCGGCGGCCTCATCGCCCACGAGCTGGCCGAGGAGCGCGGGCTGCCGGCCTACGTGGTGGACCCCGTGACCGTGGACGAGCTCGACCCCGCCGCCCGCATCAGCGGCGTGCCCGAGGTGGAGCGGCTGGGCCGGGGACATGCCCTCAGCCTCAAGGCCGTGAGCCGCCTGGCCGCGACCGAGTGCGACCGGCCCCTGGGCGAGACCCGCTTCGCCGCCGCCCACCTCGGCGGCGGCATCAGCGTGGCGGCCCTCAGGGGCGGACGCATCGTGGACGTGAACGACGCCCTCCTCGGCATGGGCCCCTTCAGCCCCTACCGCGCCGGCGCCCTGCCTCTGCGCGGCGTGCTGGACTTGGTATACGGACCACGCCAAGAAAACCAGAAAACTACCAGGAGCACAGTTGAGAAGAAGCTTCGCTCGGAGAGCGGCCTCTTCGGCTACCTGGGCACCGGCGACCTGATCGAGATCGAAGATCGGATCGCCCGCGGCGACGAGCGCGCCGCCGAGATCTTCGAGGCGATGATCTACCAGATCGCCAAGGAGCTGGGCGCCATGTCCGCGGCGCTCTCCTTCGAACTGGACGGCATCATCCTCACCGGCGGCATGAGCCGGAGCGACCTGCTCGTGGACGCCCTCGAGGAGCGCCTGTCGACCCTGGCGCCCTTCTTCGTCTACCCCGGGGAACGCGAGATGGAGGCCCTGGCCCTCGGTGTCCTGCGGGTGCTGGCCGGCGAGGAGACCGCGCGCGCCTACGGCGACATCGGACGGGGGGAGGCGGGCTCGTGATCGACTCCTTCGACGCCCTCCTGGCCAAGGTCGCCAAGGCCCCCACCAAGCGGGTGGCCGTGGCCGGCGCCGAGAAGCTGCCGGTGCTCGAGGCCCTCTCCACCGCCGCCGACCACGACCTGGTGGAGCCCCTGCTCGTCGGCGAGGAGCGGAAGATCCGCGC
>CAYNQX010000024.1:58530-65367 GCA_964399495.1 uncultured bacterium | reverse complement strand
GTTGGCTTTTCTCGTCCAGGACGAGGTGCTGCACTTGTGAGTTGAATCTAGCCAGACATACAAAAAAAAAACTGTCATTCGGAGTTCGGGGAAGCCTCGTTCGCGCGGAGCACATCCAGTCGGCGACCAAGGGAGCACGGAGGGGGTAAGCTTACGATCCGTCAGATCGGGCCTTGTCGTAACGTTGATCATGTGGAGATCGAGACATTGATCTGGGCGGACTGGTTCAGCAACCGTCGGCTGCTGGGGCCGATCGGTAATGTCCCGCCTGCGGAGTTTGAAGAGGTACACTATCGGGAGCAGGAGAGTCAGGCCAGGGTGGCCGGACTCAGATAACGGAGCCTCCGGAGAACCCGGGGCGATTCACTCCGCCGCACGCGCCTACCAGAGTAACGGACCTGGATGGCCAGTTTCAAACTATCCGGGGAAGTAATCGCCTATCGGAATGCCATGTGTCTTAAGGATCGGACCTCGTCGTTGAATCGGCCGTCCCTAGCTTCATCGGCCAGCTCAGAACATGGAATGCGCGAAGCAGGTGGAAACCCCACAAAACTCGCCCAAAACACACCTCAGATCGCCGAGATTGTCGGGGGTCAGGGTAGGGGGCCACTCCACCTCCAATCAGCCATTCCAAGCACGCTGAAGTGCCACAATAGCCACTTGGCCGTGTCTACACAGCATACCCTCCCCGCTCCTAGCTCTCACTCGCAAGCAGGCCCATGGTGCACTGGGCCTGAGAAAACACCAGCCGCAGCAGAAGGGGCTTGATGGGTTGCGCGAGGGGTGCCCCCTGGGAGGGGGGGTAGGATCAAGCTTGGCCCAAAGTCGGCCCAGGAAACTCCGCAAACAGCTACGCAAATCCCCACCAGAAGTAGCACGGGGGTAGCACGGAAGCCTCGCCGCAATGAGAAAAGGGTCCGCCGAAATGGCAAACCCTTGGTACTTCATCAATTAAAGGTAGGCCGCCCAGGACTTGAACCTGGCACCACCTGATTAAAAGTCAGATGCTCTACCGGATGAGCTAGCGGCCCAAAATCGTTGCCAAAATAGGCGATACACTCGCGAGCGTCAAGCCGAGGCAGCGCCGTCCGCTTCCGCCCCCGGGGGCGAGAAGATCTGCTTGCGGTCCGGGCCCACGCCGACCCAGCCCACGGGCACGCCGAGCTGATCGCTCAGGTACTCCATGTACTTGCGGGCGGCTTCGGGCAGGTCGTCCCAGCTCTTCGCCTCGCTGAGATCCTCGGTCCAGCCGGGCATCATCTCCACCACCGGCTCGGCGCGGTCGAGCAGGCCCGCGTCGCGCGGGAAGCGCTCGACCGTTTCGTCCCCCACCCTGTAGGCGGTGCAGACGCCGATCTCGCCCATGCCGCTGAGCACGTCGAGCTTGGTCACCGCGAGCTTGTTGATGCCGTTCACGCGAATCGCGTAGCGCGCCGCCGGCAGGTCGAACCAGCCGCAGCGCCGCGGGCGGCCCGTCGTGGCGCCGAACTCCGCGCCCTTCTGGCGCAGGCTCTCGCCCATCTCGTCCTTGAGCTCGCTCGGGAAGGGGCCGTTGCCCACCCGCGTGCAGTAGGCCTTGAAGATGCCCACCACGTCGCCCAGCCAGCAGGGCGGAATGCCGCTGCCGCTGATCGCGCCGCCCACGCTCGGGTTGCTGCTGGTGACGAAGGGGAAGGTGCCGTGGTCGATGTCCAGCAGCGTGCCCTGCGCGCCCTCCAGCAGCACGCTGCGGCCCTCGTCGAGGGCGTCGCCCAGGAACTCGGCCGCGTCCACGAGCAGCGGTTCGATGACGCTCTTCACGGCCAGCAGCTTCTCGGCCGTCTCGTTGGGGCTCACCGGCTCGCCATGATAGAGCGCGTCGATGTCCCTGTTCTTCTCGATGGTCTTCTCGATGACGAGGCGCTTGAAGCGGTCGTCGTCCAGGCGGAAGATCTCCGCCCGCAGGCCCGTGCGGCTCACCTTGTCGGCGTAGGCCGGGCCGATGCCGCGGCCGGTGGTGCCGATGCTCTTGCCCTTCTTCGCCTCCTCCTGGAGACGATCGGTGAGCCGGTGGTAGGGCAGTATCAGATGCGCGGCGTCGCTGAGGAAGAGCCGTCCGTCCACGGACACGCCCCGCTGCTTGAGGCCCTGGATCTCGTCGGCGAGGGTGAGCGGGTCCACCACCAGGCCGCCGCCCAGCACGCAGTCCTTGCCCTCGAGCAGGATGCCCGACGGGATCAGGTGGAAGATGTACTCCTGCCCCTCGGCGCGGATCGTGTGGCCGGCGTTGGCGCCGCCCTGGTAGCGCACCACGATGTCGTGCCGCGCCGCCAGATAGTCCACCACCTTGCCCTTGCCCTCGTCGCCCCACTGGCCGCCGATGACAACGCTCGCGTGGCCCTTCCCTGCGCTCATGGCTCTCCTCACTCTCTCGTATCGTCCTGTCTTGCGATTCCGGCCCAAGCCGCACCAACATAGACGGCGTTCCCGGGCCTGTCAATGCGGGGGTAACCCCTATCGCCTAGGTCTCTTCCGGCTCCCAGCCGGCGAGCGCGCGATCGATCCAGCCCAGCACCTCGCCCTTGCCCTCGCCGGCCTCCGACGAGAACAGCAGCAGCGACTGCTCCCGGTCCAGGTCGAGCCCCTTGCGGGCGCGGGCCACGGCCTGCTGCCTCTGGCTGCGCTTCAGCTTGTCGCTCTTCGTGAGTACGAGCAGAAAAGGCAGGCCGCTCTGCTTCAGCCACTCCACCATCTGCTTGTCCAGGGCGGTGGGATCGTGCCGGCAGTCCACGAGCTGCACGATGCCCGCGATCTGCTCGCGGCCTTCCAGGTAGTCGGTCATGAAGCGGCGCCAGCTGTCCACCACGCCCTTGGGCACCTTGGCGTAGCCGTAGCCGGGCAGATCCACCAGGCGCGAGCTGTCCTCGCCGAAGCGGAAGAAGTTCAGCGACTGGGTCTTGCCCGGCCGCTGGCTCACCTTGGCGAGCTTGCGCCGGCCCGACAGGCGGTTGAGCATGCTGCTCTTGCCCACGTTCGAGCGTCCGGAAAAGGCCACCTCGGGCCAGTCCTCGGGCGGACAGTCCTTCAGGCTGAAGGCGCTCTTTTCGAAGATGAGGTCCTGGAAACGGGGCATGGCACCACAATAGCGAAGGGCGACCGTCAGGTCGCCCTCGAAATCAAAAAGTTGACGGTATGGCTAGGCCCGGGCCCGCGGCGCGCGGCTGCGGCTCGCGGGCGCCTTCTTGGCCTTGCCTGCCTTACCCGGCTTCTTGCCTTTGGCGCCGGGTGACTCCATGAGCGTGTGCTCGAGCAGCTCGTCCACGTGATCCACGAACACGAGCTCCATGCCCTTGCGCACCTGCTCGGGCAGCTCGGGCAGATCCTTCTCGTTGGCCTTGGGCAGCACCACCTTGCGCAGACCCAGCCGCAGGGCGGCCACGGTCTTCTCGGGCAGGCCGCCGACGGCCAGCACCTTGCCGCGCAGGGTGATCTCGCCGGTCATCGCGACGTCGTGGGGCACCGGAATCTGCAGGATCGCGCTCACGAGCGCCGTGGTCAGGGCCACGCCGGCGCTGGGGCCGTCCTTGGGCGTGGCGCCCTCCGGCACGTGGATGTGCACGTCGACCTTCGAGAAGAAGTCCTCGGCGATGCCCCACTGCTTGGCGCGGCTGCGCACGATCGTCTGGGCCGCCTTGGCGCTCTCCTTCATGACGTCGCCGAGCTGGCCGGTGAGGATGAACTCCCCCTTGCCCGGCATCAGCTGCACCTCGATCTGCAGGGTCTCGCCGCCCACCTGGGTCCAGGCCAGGCCGGTGGCGATGCCGGTCTCGTTCTCCTGGGTCTTCTCCTGCGGCAGCCAGCGGGGCGGTCCCAGGTGCTTCTCGAGATCCTTCGGACCGATCTTGATCTTCTTGCGCCCCTTCTCCACCACCAGGGTGGCGGCCTTGCGGCACAGGTGCGCGATCTCGCGCTCGAGGTTGCGCACTCCGGACTCGCGCGTGTACTCCTCCACCACGCGGTCGAGGGCCGCCTCGGTGATGCTGAACTGCTCGGGCTTCAGGCCGTGGTCCTTGGTCTGCTTGGGAATCAGGAAGCCGCGGGCGATCGCCTTCTTCTCGTGCTGCAGGTAGCCCGGCAGGCGGATGATCTCCAGGCGGTCGCGCAGCGCCTCGGGAATCGTGTGCAGCGTGTTGGCCGTGGTGATGAACATCACCTCGGACAGGTCGAAGGGCACCTCGAGGTAGTGGTCGCTGAAGCTGTGGTTCTGCTCCGGGTCGAGCACCTCGAGCAGGGCCGCGGCGGGGTCGCCGCGGAAGTCCATGCCCAGCTTGTCCACCTCGTCCAGCAGGATCACGGGATTGCGCGTGCCCACCTTCTTGAGGGCCTGCACGATGCGGCCCGGCATGGAGCCGATGTAAGTACGCCGGTGTCCGCGAATCTCCGCCTCGTCCCGCACGCCGCCCAGGCTCAGCCGGTGGAACTTGCGGCCGATGGAGTCGGCGATGGAATGCCCGAGGCTCGTCTTGCCCACTCCGGGCGGGCCGACGAAGCAGAGGATCGGGCTCTTGGCCTTCTTGCGGCGCGTGAGCTTCATCACCGCCATGAACTCGACGATGCGCTCCTTGATCTTCTCGAGGCCGTAGTGGTCCTCGTCGAGCTTGCGGCGGACGCGCCCGATGTCCAGGCGGTCGCGGGTGCGCTTCTTCCAGGGCAGGGCCACCATGGTCTCGATGTAGGTGCGGATCACGCTGGCCTCGGGGCTCATCGACGGCATCTTCGCCAGCCGGTCGAGCTCCTTGAGCGCCGCGTCCTCCACCTCTTCCGGCATGCTGGCCTCTTCGATGGCCGCGGCGAACTCGTCGAGCTCCTGGTTCTCGTCCATGTCCTGGCCCAGCTCGCGACGGATCGCCTTGAGCTGCTCGTTCAGGTAGAACTCGCGCTGGTTCCTCTGGACCTGGCTCTTCACCTCGCTCTCGATCTTGCGCTCCAGGCGGAGAATCTCCACCTCCTCGCTCAGCACGCGGGCGAGGATGCGCAGGCGGGAGGCGACCTCCTCCTCCTCGAGAAGGGTCTGCTTCAGCTCCAGCTTGTCGGGAATGTGGGTGGCCACGGTGTCGACCAGGAGCACGGGATCGTCGATGCCGATCACCGACTCCAGCACCGCCTCGGCCAGGCGCTTGTGGTGCTGCACGTACTCGGTGAACACCTCGAGGGTCATGCGCATGAGCGCCTGGGTCTCCTCGTCCACCTCGGCCGCCTCCTCGCGGGGCGAGATCTGCACGCGGAAGAAGTTCTCGGTCTGCACGTAGTGGCGGATCCGCGCGCGGGCGATGCCCTCCACGAGAATCTTCATCGTGCCGTCGGGCAGGCGCAGCAGCTGCGTGATGTGCGCCACCGTTCCCGTGCGGTGGATGTCGTGGGGCGCGGGCTCGTCGGTGTCCTTGTCCTTCTGGGTGGCGACCATGATCACGCGATCCGCGAGCATCGCCTCCTCGACGGCGGCGATGGACCCGGGACGACCCACGAGCAGCGGGTGGATCATGGTGGGATAGATCACGACGTCGCGCAGGGGCAGCAGAGGCGTGACCTCGTCCACCTGCATCACCTTGTCCTGATACTCGATCTCAAACATGCTTGGCTTCTCCATGCAAAAACCGGGACGCCGAAAGAGCGATCCCGGCTTCCGCGCACGTGCGACGAATCAAGCTTCGCGCACCTGTTGTTCGTCAGTGTAAAAGACCTTGGGCTCCTTGCCGTCGGCGACGCTCTCCTCGGTGATCACCACGCGCTGCACGCCGCTCCGGCTCGGCAGCTCGTACATGAGGTCCAGCATGGTCTCCTCCATGATGGACCGGAGTCCGCGCGCGCCGGTGGCCCGCTCCAGGGCCATGCGCGCCACGGCGCGGATCGCGCCCGGGTCGAATTCCAGCTGGATCTCTTCCATCTCGAAGAGCTTCCGGTACTGCTTCACCAGCGCGTTCTTCGGCTTCACGAGAATCTCCACGAGCGCGGCCTCGTCCAGGCCGTGCAGGGGCGCCACGACGGGCAGGCGTCCCACGAGCTCGGGAATGAGACCGAAGCGCAGCAGGTCCTGAGGCGTGACCTTCAGGAAGAGATCGTCGCGATCCTTCTCCTGCTTGCTCCGCACCTCGGCGCCGAAGCCCATGTTCTTGGCGCCGACGCGGCTCGAGATGACCTCGTGCAGGCCGTCGAAGGCGCCGCCGCAGATGAACAGGATGTTCTTCGTGTTGATCTCGATGTACTTCTGCTGCGGATGCTTCCGGCCGCCCTGGGGCGGCACGTTGGCCACGGTGCCCTCGAGGATCTTCAGCAGGGCCTGCTGCACGCCCTCGCCCGACACGTCGCGGGTGATCGAGGGGTTGTCGCTCTTGCGGGCGACCTTGTCGATCTCGTCGATGTAGACGATGCCCCGCTCCGCCGCGCTCACGTTGTAGTCGGCGGCCTGGAGCAGGCGCACGAGGATGTTCTCCACGTCCTCGCCCACGTAGCCGGCCTCGGTGAGCGTGGTGGCGTCCACGATGGCGAAGGGGACCTTGAGCAGATGCGCCAGGGTCTGCGCCAGCAGGGTCTTGCCCGTGCCGGTGGGACCGATCAGCATGATGTTGCTCTTGTCCAGCTCCACCTCCTCCGCCTCGCGGAGATGGTGGATGCGCTTGTAGTGGTTGTAGACGGCCACGGCCAGCGTGATCTTCGCTCGTTCCTGTCCGATCACGTAGCCGTCGAGGCTCTCGCGGACATCGGTGGGCTTGGGGAACTCGCCGTCCTCGAAGATGGCCGGACGCACCATCTCCTCCTCGAGGATGTCGTTGCAGAGCTTGATGCACTCGTTGCAGATAT
>CAYNQX010000024.1:22924-58430 GCA_964399495.1 uncultured bacterium | reverse complement strand
ACCATCTCCTCCTCGAGGATGTCGTTGCAGAGCTTGATGCACTCGTTGCAGATATAGACGTTGGGGCCACTTACGAGCTTGGCCACCTCGTCCTGCCCTCTGCCACAGAATGAACACTTGATCATGATCACGTCTTTCCGGGTCGGGAACGGAAAAGGGAAGCGAGGGGGCGATTGGCCCCCGGCGCTTCCACAAACATAGCCGAAATCGGTTCCACGGCCAAGCCGAAGCTTAGTCCTCGGACTCCTCGGTGGTCGCGTGCTTCTCGATGACCCGATCCACGATTCCGTATTCCATGGCCTCGGCCGCGGACATGAAGAAGTCGCGGTCGCTGTCGGCGGCCACCTTCTCCACGGTCTGCCCGGTGCGCTCGGCCAGGATCCTGTTGATCAGATCCCTCGTCTTCAGGATCTCCTTGGCGTAGATCTCGATGTTGCTGGCCTGGCCCTGGGTGCCGCCGCTCGGCTGGTGGATCATGATGCGGCTGTTGGGCAGCGCGCTGCGCTTGCCCTTGGCGCCGCAGGTCAGCAGGAACGCGCCCATGCTGGCCGCCAGGCCCATGCAGATCGTCGCCACGTCCGGCTTGATGTAGTTCATCGTGTCGAACATCGCCATGCCCGCCGAGACGCTGCCGCCCGGCGAGTTGATGTAGATGTTGATGTCCCGCTCGGGATCCTCGGCCTCGAGGAAGAGGAGCTGGGCGATCACCACGTTCGCCACGTGATCGTCGATGGGTGAGCCGATGAAGATGATGCGGTCCTTCAACAGCCGACTGTAGATGTCGTAGGAGCGCTCGCCGCGCCCGGTCTGCTCGATCACGTACGGAATCGGCATGTAAGCCATGGATCCGTCCTTTCTGTCATCCTTGAACCCGCCGGGAAGCTCCATCCGCTAGGACTGCTCCGCCGGCTGGGGAATCGCCTCTTCCTTGATCTTGGCCTTCTCCTGCAGGAAGGTGAAGACCTTCCGGTGCATCAGATCCTCCCGGATCCGGCCCTCGGCGTTCGCCTTCTCCACGCTCTCGCGGATGCTCTCCAGCTCGCCGCCCTCGGCATCGGCCAGATCCTGCAGGTGCTTCTCGAAATCCTCGTCGCCGATCTCGAACGACTCCTGCTTCGCCATCGCGTCCAGCAGGAACCAGCGCTTGAGAGCGAACTCGGCGCCGGGCTTCATCTGCTCGGCGGCCTGGGCCCGCTCGGCCGGCTCCATCTCGTTGCCGCCGCGCTGCTCCTGATCCGCGATGAGATGCTCGGTGTAGTTGTCGACCATGGCGGGAGGAATCTCGAACTCGTTGACGGCAAGCAAGCTCTGAACCAGAGCGGTCTCCAGACGACCCTGATTCCGCTGGTCGATCTCGGCCTTGATGTTGGAGGAGATGCGATCCTCTAACTCCTTTAGGGAAGCGAACTCCCCCACCTGAGCGGCAAAATCGTCATCGAGCTCGGGCAGCTTCTTCTCCTCGACCTTCTGCAGCGTCGCCTTGAACTGACGGGTCTGCCCGGCCAGGGTTTCCTGGTCGTAGTCATCCGGGTAGCTCACCGGGAACACGCGATCCTCGCCCAGCTTCATGCCGCGGATGCCGTCGGAGAAGGCGTCGAGCACGTAGGCGTTGCCCAGTTCGAAGGTGTGGCCCTTCACCTCGGTGCCCACCAGGGGGATGCCGCCCTCCTCCATCTGGGAGAAATCCACGGTGACGCGATCGCCGTCGGCGCATTCGCGCTCCACATCGACGAACTCGGCGCGGCTCTCCTGGATCTGCTTCAGGGTGTTCTCCACGCCGCCCTCGGGCTCGGGCTCCTTGTACCAGGTGACCTTGATCCCCTTGAAGCCGCTGATGCTCACCTCGGGCCGCACCTGCACGGTGGCCTTGAAGGCGAACTCGCCGCTCTCCCCGCCGAAGTCGATATCGGAGAACTCGGGATCGTTCACCGTGGGCAGGTCGAACTCATGGGTGGCCTGGTGCCAGGCGCGGGGCAGCAGGTAGTCGAGGGCGTCGTAGGCGATCTCCTGGGCGTAGTGGCTCTCCACCATCTTCGCCGGCACCTTGCCCTTTCGGAAGCCGGGCAGGTCGGCCTTCTTGCGGATGCCCACCAGCACCTTCGCCCGGGCCTTGTCCCATTCGCCCACGGGCACGCGGACGGAAACCACCCGCTCCCAGCTTTTCGTCTCCTCCACCTCGACGCCGAGGAGTTCCACCAACGGCGGGTGGTCGCATTTGCCGTTCTCTTCCGTGTGGCCCGCGGCCGCCTTCTGGCTGCTCATCTTGAACCTCTGGGTTGTCGCTGAAGCTCGAAGCCCTCGCCTGGAGGGCCATGAATTCCGATGCTGCGGTGCGAGAGGGGGGACTCGAACCCCCACGAGTCTCCTCACAGGAACCTAAATCCTGCGCGTCTGCCAGTTCCGCCACTCTCGCGCAGGGGCGCACCGGGGCGCCGCCCCTCTCCTTGGATCCGGATTCCATAGTAAATGGCGTATCGCGTGAAGGGTCAAGCCCTCAGAGTACCGATGAGGCCCCAAATCCCGATCTCGCCAGGTCGCGGCGCAGCGGTTACACTGCTCCCGACTCACCGGACCCTGGCCCCGGAGCTGCCCATGAAACACGAACCCGATCTCCACGCCATCCAGGCCGCCGCGAAACGCCTCGAGGGCAGGATCCACCGCACTCCCCTGCTCCGCAGTCGAGGCCTCGACGAGATCGCCGGCGCCGAGCTCCACTTCAAGTGCGAGAACCTGCAACGGACCGGCTCCTTCAAGATCCGCGGCGCCCTCAACGCGGTGCTCTCCCTGGACGAGGAGCGCGCCGCCCGCGGCGTCTTCACGCACTCATCCGGCAACTTCGGCGCGGCCCTCTGCATGGCCGCCGGCATCCGCGGCATCCCGGCCCACATCGTGATGCCTTCGAATTCGCCCGGGGTGAAGCAGGCGGCCGTGAGCGCCTACGGCGGCCGGATCCACCTGTGCGACCCCACTCTCGAAGCGCGGGAGGAGGGCGCCCGCCTCGTCGGGGAGGAGACCGGCGGCACCTTCCTGCACCCCTACGACGACTACCGCATCATCGCCGGCCAGGGCACCGCGGCCCTGGAGACGCTGGAGGATCGTCCCGACCTCGACGTCCTCATGGCCCCCGTCGGCGGTGGCGGCCTCATGAGCGGCTGCGCCATCGCCGCCCACGGTCTCTCCGAGCGCATCGAGCTGGTCGGCGCCGAGCCCGCCCTGGCCGACGACGCCTTCCGCTCTCTGCTGTCGGGCCAGCGTCTGCCCGCCCTGCCGCCCAAGACCATCGCCGACGGCCTGCGCACCAGCCTGGGCGAGCGCAACTTCCCCATACTCCAGCGCCTGCTGGCGGGCATCGTCACGGTGGAGGAGGACGCGATCGTCGAGGCCATGAAGCTCATCTGGGAGCGGATGAAGCTGGTCGTGGAGCCCTCGGGCGCGGTGCCGCTGGCGGCGGTGCTGAGCGCGCCCGCGCGTTTCGAGGGGCGGCGGATCGGCCTGGTGCTCTCGGGGGGCAACGTGGATCTCGACGCGCTGCCCTGGTGAGGTCCGCGGGGGGATCTACACGGCGGTTACTTGATGAGCGTCAGCTTGCGGGTTGTCGTTCGCGATCCCGCCGAGACCTTGCAAAGGTAGATGCCGCTCGCCAGGGAATGACCTGACGCGTCTCGACCGTCCCAGACGACATCGAACTCCCCCGCTGGCCTCGGCTCGTCATCGAGCAACGCACGAACGTGCCGCCCGGTGATGTCATGGAGATGAACCGAGACGCGGCTGGCCGATGGGAGCGTGAGCCGGATCCGCGTGGAGGGATTGAAGGGATTCGGCGCAACCTTCACGGCGAAGGCGCTCGGCGGTATCGACACCGAAGTGGCTTCACCGCAGCCGTGGCCGAATGCTCCGATCAGCGCATTGCATGCGTTCCCCCCGGGAAGGCAGGGAGACTCGGCATGGAGCGTCAGGTCTCCGACGGGCAGGTCGCAGAAGAGAGGATCGGCGGTGAAGTTCCCTGAGGATCCGAGCGGATCCAACATGCCACCATCCACGACACCATCGACGTTGTCGTGGAACAAGCAGCACTCGACAGCAGGGAACTGCAGCGAGTCGCCGTGAAGGGAGGCTCCACTCCACGTCCCGTGGAACAGGGAGTTCATGATCAACGGCTCGCCGCCGCCGGCGAACCTGATGTCTCCACCGTAGTCGCCACCCATGTAGTCCGCTCCGTTTCCCTGGAACGTGCAGTTCTCGATCACGGCCTGAGTATCGACCAGATAGACGGCAGCATGGTCGGAGCGGTTTTCGAGGAACCGAGAGGAGCGGATTCGAGGAGCTGCCGAGTAGCAGGAGATCGCACTGCCTGCCCATGCAGCGTTTCCCTTGAAAGTACAATCGACGATCTCCGGGCTACTGCCCTCGATCGCCAGACCTCCGCCGAAGCATTGCCCCTCCGGCAGGGTCCCGGCGATGCCATTGGCCTCGAAGGAACACTCCCTCAGAGTCGGAGAGGGTTCGCCCCCGATGTAGAGACCACCACCGGATCCGTAGTAACTCCCGTTCTCGTAGAAGTGAACCCGAACGAGACTCGCATCGGAACTCGAACAGGTCATGCCGATGCCGTAGTGGTATTCATGGTACGCACCGTAGTTCGAGTGAATGGAGACATCCTCGAACTCGGGAGCGCCTCCGATCAGGACGACGGCACTCCCGTGGGAAGTCCCGGCCACACGGCAGTCCTCGAAGCGCGGTGAACCCCCATCCGAGTGGATCGCTCCACCGGCGACGGGGTAGGTCGAGAACACGTCGTTGTCCCAGAACCTGAGATCCCGGCAGGTCGGCGAGGAGTCGACGATGTGGATGCCGCCGCTCAGGAACTCCTGAGGGTCCGTGTAGCCGTTGTGAATCCGGAACCCTTGCACGATGGCCTGGCGACTCTCGCCGCCGGTGAAGCGAAATGCGGGGTGCGCGTTCCACACGTCGCCCATGAGATCGATGATCGTCGAGTCCGAACCCTCCGAACTCATCACGACGAGATCGCGACCCGAGAAGTTCAGGTCGTGATTGCCGGGACCCGAGTAGGTTCCCGGCGCCACCAGCACGGTATCTCCCACCACGCAGGCATCGATGCCTTCCTGAATCGTCGAGTGCTCCGACGGCACGTGATGCACCGCGGAGAAGGACAGGGAAGGGGAGAGAAGCAGGAACAGACAGAGGACATGTCGCATGCGGGACTCCCTGATCTCGATGGCTTCACTTCAGCAGCAGCAGCTTCTCCGACTGCACATGATCGTCAGCCATCAACCTCGCGAAGTAGAGGCCGCTGGCCTGATGTTCGCCGCGCCCGTCGCGGCCGTCCCAGGTGAACGTGCGCAATCCCGGCACCAGCGGGCCGGCGTGCAGCGTGCGCAGCGCCCGTCCCGCGACGTCCACGATCTCCAGCTCCACCCGCGCGGCCGCGTGCACCTGCACGCGCAGGGTGGTCGTCGGGTTGAAGGGGTTCGGATGCGGCGGGAGCAGCGAGGCCGCCACGGCGGGCGTGGCCGTCGGCGACGCATCCCCGGCCGAGGTGCCCTCGTCCACGCCGCCGAGGACGGTGCGAAACGCGAAGGCGCCGTCGCCCATGAGCTCCACCTCCTCCGCGAGCGCGAGGTCGCGGCGGTCGAAGCCCGCGTGCAGCGGCGAGGCGACGAAGCCCGCCGAATCGTAGAGCAGCGTCACGGCGCCACCGGCCGCGTTGGACAGGCGGTACCAGGACGAGCTCTCCGGCGCGGGGCCGTCGTGCTCGCGGGCGAGTCCCGCCGGACCCTGCCGCAGCAGCGCGCCGAGGTTTGGCGAGATGCCCAGGCGCAGGTAGAGCGCGCCGCCGAGGGTCTCCCCCACCGAGGTGGTCAGGGTGTCGGAGCCGGCCGGCAGGGCGTGGGTCAGCGTGACCTGGCCGTCGCCGGAGGCGAAGGCGAGGCCGCCGGGCAGAATCGCCCCGTCGAAGTGAGAATCGGCGTAGCCGCCGTTCATCACCTTGAAGCCGCTGCAGCGGCTGGCGGCACCGTCGGCGAACTCCTCCTCGCCGGGAGCCGAGGGGTTGGCGAGCGGGTTGCCGACGAGCAGCAGGCCGTCGCCGGCGGCGAGGTCGCGGCGGGCGGCCAGCAGCATGCGTCCGCCGCGCTCCTGCCAGAGCGTCCACACGCGGTCGTTGCGCAGCACGTACTCGTCGATGCCGTCCAGGTCGGGGTCGGCGGCGTAGGCGCCGGTCGCGCCGGCAAGCTGTCCCGCGCAGGCGGAATCGGCCCAGGCGGCGGCCAGGGCCAGCGCGCCCGCGTCGCGGATGTGGTTCTGCAGGCGCAGGGCCCAGGTGCTGTGGCCGTCCCAGCTCGTGTCCGGGAAGAGCCAGTCGCCGAAGCCGTCGCTGTCGCTGTAGTCGGTCTGGTCCTCCTCGTGCCAGGCGGTCTCGTAGGCCATGGCGGCGAAGGCGGCCTCGGCGAGAAAGCGCAGGCGGCCGGCCGGCGCGGCGTCGATGGCCGCCCAGGTGTCGTGCATCAGCGTGCCGGGCGTGTTGAGATCGCCGTGGATCATGCCACTGGGCAGAGGCGGGCCGTCGGCCTCGGGTCCCACGCCGCGGGCGTGGTAGTCGCCCTGCTCGCCTTCGATCACAGGCACGAGGTCGTAGAAGCTCTGCTCGTTGCCGGCCACGCCGCCAGCGCTGTTGTAGTACCAGTTGTGATAGCTGTCCTCGGTGGCGTGCTGGAGCCAGGGGTAGCTCATCACGTCCAGGTCGTAGCGCCAGCCCTGCTCGATGATCCAGGCGGGGTCGGCATCGGCGCGCGCAAGTATGTCCTTCAGGGAGACGATCTCCACCCAGGGATGGTTCGCCAGCCAGCGGATCGAGTGCTGGTACTGGATCGGATTGTCGTTGGGCACCATCTCGCCGGCCTCGGCGCCGAAGCTCTTGCCCGCGAGGGCCTCCCAGTCGTCGAACACCACCACCATCTCGTGATCGTCCGCGATCGCCTTGTCGAGCAGGCTGCGGCGCGTCTCGGTGTGCAGGCCGCCGTCCTGGCTCCAGAACTTGTACTGATCTTCCCTGTGATTGATGAAGAAGCATAGCACGCCGCCTATGCGGTGCAGGCGGTGACGGTAGGGCTGGTCGGGCCAGAGGCTCTCGCCCGGATAGAACCAGTGGTGGAGGTGCTGAGTCGCGTCCAGGTAGGTGGCCTCGTAGCCGGCGGCGAGGATGTCCTCGAAGCCGTGGCCGTCCAGGGGCGACAGGCCCGTCGACAGCGAGCGGATCACGCGCTCGGGGGTGTGCATCACGCGCATGTCGGCGGGCAGGTGGCCTGGGCCGAACATCGCGGCGTGCAGGCTGTCGGCCACGGCCATGCTGCTCAGGTTCGCGTCGCCCTCGAAGTAGGGCATGATGGCCTCGGCGAAGACGCCGCCGATCAGCGCGCCGGGGCGGTCGTTCTGATCCGCGTCGGCGAAGGCGGCGATCTCGGCCAGCAGGGCGGGGCCGTCGCTGGGATCGCTCGCGCCCGTGGGCGCGGCGGACCATGCCAGCGCCGACAGCAGCGTGCCGCTGGCATGGACGTTCAGCGGCACGTCGAAGATGCGGTGCGTGTCGAGGGTGCGGATGAAGCCCGTGCCGCCGGGGATCCCCGTGACCGCTTCCGTGTCGTACACGTGGATGCGCAGCTCGTCGGCGCGGTTCAGGGACTGGTTGCCGTGGGCGATCGTCGCGTAGGGCACGCTGCCGGCCGTTTGGCCTTCGAGCACAGCGCCGTCCAGGGAGCCGTCGGAGCAGCCGCGGTCGTCGTCCACGAAGGCGTCGACCAGGTCGCTCGAGGCGCCGCCCCCGCTGCATTCGCCCTCGGCGAAGTCCTTGGTCGTGGCCGCCTGGAAGCGCAGGGGCGAGACGCCGTCCCAGCCCGCCGCGCTCAGCAGCGACAGCGGCAGGGCCATCTCGACCGCGTCGAGGTCCGTGCTCCAGTAGCTGCCCCCGAACTGGCCGTTCCAGCCCGTGCCGTAGCCCGTGTCGTACAGGTTGTAGGTGCTGCCGGCCACGTCGCCGTCGGCGTAGAGGGCGAGGCAGAGCTCCCAGGGGGAATCCGTGCGGCAGTCCATGTAGTCGGGAAACCACTCGGCGCCCCCGGCCGCGCAGTCGATCGCGAGGTGCAGGTTGAGATTGCCCTGCCAGCCGGCCTGGAGGTCGAGAAAGTCGACGCGCAGGAAGAGCGTGCCGCCCTCCCGCCGGGAGTAGAGAGCCACCAGGTCGCGGCCGTCGTCGTGACCGTCCCAGAACTTCAGGTTGTCGCCGCCGGCGTCCCAATCGTCGAGGGCGCGCAGATCATCCCGGCTCCAGTCCTGGAACTCCTCGTGAAAGACCCAGCCGGCCCTGTCCGTGCCGATCACCGGACCGGGGCCGACGGTTACGGCTCCGACCGGAACGGCGAGGCAAAGCAGGGTCAGGAACGTCAGATTGCGGATCGTCGTGGTGGTCAATGCTCGCTCTCCCCGGGATGTCGGGCAACCCAACGCCCGGCATTATAACACGTTAGGCGATTAAGGGCCATCCACGACACGATTGCAGAATTTAAACCTCAATTTCGGAGCGATCTGTACTGAAAACCGGATGGAATCCAGGACCGGCGGATACTCCACCCGGCCGGACCGCACCCTGTCTCCCATTGAACGATGAAGGGGAGACGGTCACCTCTGACTCGAAGCAGGAGTAGAGATCATGCGCCTCAAAATGACCCTGGCCCTGTGCGCCCTCGTGCTCACTTTCGCCACCTTCGCCCATGCCGGCGACACCAACACCGGCAGCTACTACTTCGGCGAGATGAAATCGGCCATGAAGACCGTGCTGACCGAGAACCAGGCTCTCATCAATCAGAAGAGCGACGGCAGCACCAAGGACGAGTGGCTGGCTCCCGACGCCGTCTACGAGCGTGCCTACGAAACCTTCACCGAGATCGCCGGCGACGATTTCTCCGTGCGCAAGCTCGGCACGGACCAGGCCGCGATCGCCCAGGGGCTGGCCACGCTGCTCCAGGCGGGCCGCATCACCATCGCCAAGTCCCAGAAGCAGATCAACACCGAGGCCGACGGCAGCGTGAAGCTGAAGAAGTTCATCCCGGCCGTCTTCGGTCGCCTCGTGGCCGCGGAGTTCGAGACCCGCACCGGTGTGATGATCAAGCAGACCACCACCGGCCAGAACGGCTATGGCGCCCGCAACGAGTACAATCAGCCCGACGCCTGGGAGCAGGCCGCGCTGAACAAGGTCATGGGCGAGGGCTGGGAGCGGAACCAGGGCTACGGCGAGGCCGTCGGCGATGGTTACCGCCTGCTCAAGCCCATCTACATCAAGAAGGCCTGCCTCACCTGCCATGGCGTCCCCATGGGCGAGAACGGTCCCTACGGCCATCCCAAGGAAGGCTACAACGTCGGTGACGTCCGTGGCGGCATCAGCGTCCACATGCCGAAGTCGTAAATCATGACGATGCGGAAGAAGCTCTACCTGCTGCTTGCGCTCTTCGCCTTCGTACCCGCCCTGCTCCAGGGCGGGTACCAGGCTTGGAGCGCTTATCAGGACAAGGTCGCGGTGGCCGAGGACGGCCTTGCGCGCGGGGTCGACTCCCGGAGTCGATCCGTGGAGCGCTTCTTCGGCCGCGTCTGCCTGGACGTCGCCGCCCTCTCCGAGGTGAAGGAGATCGAACGGCTGCTGGAGGGCGTCGCGGAGAACGACGAGGACCGGATCTCGTCGATGCTCAGGCGGCTCGCCACGACCTTCCGCAAGGAGGCCGAGAGCCGTCAGGTCTTCGACTCCATCGTCCTCACCAAGGAGGGCGGCGAGCCGCTCCTCGAGGTGATCTACGACGGCGAAACCGGAACGGCCGGCCGACAGGCGCGGCCCATCGCGGCGCCGGGATACGAGCGGGCCATCGAGGAGAACCTGAACGTCGTGGACTGGCGATCCGATCGTGGAGAGCCGACGCTCTGGCTCCACGTTCCCCTGGGTTTCCAGGAAGCCGCGCTCAGCGTCTGCGTGTCGATGGATCTGCCCATCGAACTCTGCGCCGCGGAGGGCGTGTTCCTGTTCCGGGACGAGGGCTTCACGCTGGTGCGTGACGGCGTCTTCGCCGACAAGGGCGAACTGCCGACCATCGCCGCGGTGTCCGATGCGACCACGGCCGGCCTGGACGAGAACCACGCCTTCGCCCATCGCAGCTTCGCGCCGGTAACCTGGGCGCCCGAGGAGCGGTTCATCCTGTACGAGCGCAAGAGCAAGAGCGAGATCATGGCCCCGATCTACGCGGATCTGCGTTTCGTGGGCATGATGATCACGCTGGGCCTGCTTGCCGCGATGACGGTGGCGCATTTCGTCACCCGCTCCCTGACCCAGCCCATCCTGCAGGTGAGCCGGGTCGCCGAAGAGATCGCGCGGGGCAACCTCGACAGCAAGGTCGAGGGCGCCGACCGCAAGGACGAGGTCGGCCAGCTCGCCCGCTCCTTCAAGCAGATGGAGCACGCGCTCAAGGCCAAGGTCGAAGCGGCCCACTGCATCGCGCAGGGGCAGCTCGACGTGGAGATCGAGATCGCGTCCGACCAGGACCGGCTGGGCCAGGCCATGCAGACGGTCAAGGAGAGCCTCGTCGACATGCAGGAGGACCTCACGCGCACCATCGCCGACATGAAGGCCGGGCGCCTGAAGGGCCGCTGCAACCCCGACCGCTTCAGCGGCGCCTATCGCGAGCTCCTGGCCGGCACCAACGAGGCGCTCAGCGCCGTGCTGGAACCCCTGGAGCTGGCGGCAGAAACGGTGGACCGCCTCAGTCGCGGCGACCTGCCCGAGCCCATCACCGAGGTGTTCCAGGGCGATTACGATCAGATCCGGAGCACCCTCAATCGATGCATCGGCGCGGTCTCCGGCATGGTGAACCAGGTGGATCAACTCACCCACGCCGCCGTGCGGGGCGACCTCTCGGCCAGGGCCGACACCGGTTCGCACGAGGGCGACTACCGGCTCATCATCAAGGGGATCAACGAGACCCTGGACGCGGTGGTCGATCCCATGCGCGTGAACGCCGAGGCGCTCGCGAACCTCGCCGCGGGGGAGCTGCCGCCCCCCATCGAGGAGGACTTCCACGGGGACTTCAACACCCTGCGGGACAACGTCAATCTCTGCATCGCGGCGATCGACCAGCTGCTTCAGGACAGCACCAATCTGGCCGAGGCGGCCATGGCGGGCAACCTCGAACAGCGCGCCGACGCGAGTCGGCACGCCGGCGGCTACCGCACGATCATCGAGAGCATCAACGGCACCCTCGACGCGCTGCTGCAGCCCGTGGGGCTGGCGGTCGAGAGCCTGGAGAAGATCGCGGCCCGCGATCTCAGGGCCCGGATGACCGGCGAGGTGCGGGGCGACTACGCCCGTCTCAAGGACGTGCTCAACTCCGCCGTCGAGAATCTCGAGATGAGCATCGTCCAGGTGGACGGAGCCAGCACGAACGTCAGCACCGCCAGCAGGGAGATCGACTCCACGGCGCAGGCCATGGCCCACGGCGCCACGCGTCAGGCCGGCGCGCTGCAGGAGGTGAAGGAGAGCCTCCATGAAGTGGCGGCGGTGACCCGGAGCAACGCCCGCGACGCGCGGGAGGCGAGCGATCTCGCGGGCGACACCGTCCGCACGGTCGCCGAAGGCGTGAGCAGCATGCGCGAGCTCTCCTCGGCCATCGAGAGAATCAAGGCCTCCTCGGACGAGACCGTGAAGATCGTGAAGACCATCGACGAGATCGCCTTCCAGACGAACCTGCTGGCCCTCAACGCCGCCGTCGAGGCGGCCCGCGCCGGCGAGGCCGGCAAGGGCTTCGCCGTCGTCGCCGAGGAGGTGCGCAACCTGGCCATCCGCAGCGCGGACGCGGCTCAGAACACGTCGGCGCTCATCTCGGAATCGGAGCAGAGCGCCGAGCAGGGCGTGGCCATGGGCAGCGAGGTGCTGGACAAGCTCGAGGGAATCAACACCCAGGTGAGCCGCGTCGGCGAGGTCGTGAAGAGCATCAGCGACTCCACCGAAACCCAGCAGAGCGACATGGAAACGGTGAAGGGCGCCATCGCCCAGATCAACGACATCACCCAGGAGAACGCGGCCAGCGCCGAGGAGGCGGCCAGCGCCACCCAGGAGATGACCGCCCAGGCGGTCTCGTTGAGCGACATGGTGGCCAAGTTCCAGGTGTCGGAGCCGGGCGCCGACCGGGCGCCGGGCAAGTCGACGGCCGAAGAAAAGGTAGCGGAGTTGGCGGAATTGCTCTGACCCGACATCCATGACCGACAACGGCAAGAAGGCCGTCCCCGAACCGGGGACGGCCTTTTTCTTCGGTCGGAACTCTCGGCGCCCGGCGTCAGCGCTTCAGGATATCGACCCAGGCGGCCAGCTTCTCCCCGAGCTCGGGCGAGTAGCCCTTCTCCTCGAAGCGGATGTTGCCCTCGCCGTCGATGGCGCAGATGTAGGGAATCCCCTGGACGCCGTAGGCGCTCGCCAGTTCGTTGTCGCCGTAGAGCAGCTCCATGGCGTAGTCGTTCTGCTGAATGTAGGACTTCGCGCCCGCCGGATTCTGCTCCCAAACATTGACGGAGAACACGCGCACGCCCTCGGGCATCTCGCCCTTCATCCAGTCGCTGATCACCGGCATCGCCATGCGGCAAGGCCCGCACCAGGTGGCCCAGAAATCCAGAATCACCACCTGCCCCTGGAGGTCGGCGAGGCTGAGCTGCCCGCCGTCGGCGGTGCGCAGCGTCCAGCCCGGCGCCTCCTTTACGAAGATCTCGGTCTCCATCGCCGCCCGCCGCTCCGCGACGACGCTCGCGTTGGCGGCGTCGGCGGCCGCGATCAGCTTCGCCCACTCGGGGCGATCCTTGAGCGCGGCGAGATCGTCGTCCTCCTCCATGTGCTTGGTGTCGCTGTAGCCGGCATCCACGGCTTTCACGAGCGTGGCCAAGGCCGCGTCCGGGTCGCCCAGCAGGGACCGCGTGCAGGCGATGTCGTAGAGATGGGAGGCCGTCTCGTTCTCGGGCACGTCGCGGGCGAGCTGCACCTGCAGCAGCGCCTCGTAGGCGCCGGCGTCCCGCAGGGTGCCGCCGACGTAGTGGTCGACGTAGGCGTCGCGCTCGTCCGCCTCGATCTGCCCGGCGGTCACGTAGGCGTCGATGAAGCCGGCGATGAGAAGCTTCACCCCGTCCACGTTGCCGGCCGCCGCCTCGATGCGCGCCTCCTCGCGGTCCACGGCCCAGCTCGCGCCGCTCTCCTTCGCGCTCGCGAAGGTGGCGCGGGCCGCTTCGAGCTCGCCCTTGTGGAGCTGGTAGCTCAGCAGGTGTCGCTGCGCCCCGGGCTCGTCGGCGGCGATCTCCGCGAAGCGGGCGAACACGCCCTCGTCCGCGGCGAAGGCCGCCATCAACTCATCGGAGGCTTCATCCCCGTCGAAGATGTTGCGCGAGTAGGTGGCCACGAGTAGCAGGTGAGCGTGATGGGAGTCCGGCTCCAGGGCCAGGGCCCTGCGTCCCCAGCGAATCGCATCCATGGGATCCTCGCACACGCGGCCCATCAGGTAGGCGGCCCGGGCGGAGTCCTTCTCGCGCTCGGCGCGCATGGCGAAGTACTTCCGGGCGCCCTCGGGATCGAGGGACTCCCACTTGTCCTGCACGGCGCGCAGCAGATCGATGTCCTCGCTCTCGTTCGCGACCTCCCAGCATAGAGCCACGGCCGCCTCGATCTCGTAGGTCTCGCCGTACTTCTCCTCGAAACTCGCCTTGTCCCAGGCCGCGAGGGCGGGCAGGGCGACCAGGAGCAGGAGTATCGCGATGATGGATTTGCGCATGGGATCTTCTCCGTCGTGATTGGGTCCTTGCGTGGGCCGGGGAATGGCCGCCGAATCATATCCTCTCGCCCCCATCGATGCCAGGCCGTCTTGACGCTGGAGGCTCGGATCGCTAGACTGCGTGCGACCCGGCAGCCCGCATCTTACCCTTTCCCAAGGACTTCGATGGATCACCAGAAGAAATTCGAACGCCTCGAGGCCAAGCGCGAGCAGGCGCGTCTCGGTGGCGGCCAAGATCGAATCGATAAGATTCACGCATCGGGCCGGCTCACGGCCCGCGAGCGCGTCCATCTGCTCTTCGACCGCGGCACCTTCCAGGAGCTCGGCATCTTCGTGACCCACCGCTCCTCGGATCCCGCCATCGCCGACAACAAGCCCGTGGGCGACGGCGTCGTGGCCGGCTTCGGTCGGGTGAACGGCCGCCTGGTCTACGTGTTCGCGCAGGACTTCACCGTGTTCGGCGGCACCATGAGCGAGGCCAACGCCCAGAAGATCTGTCGTCTCATGGACCTCGCCATCGAGAACGGCGCGCCGGTGATCGGCCTGAACGACTCGGGCGGCGCGCGCATCCAGGAGGGCGTGTACTCGCTGGGCGGCTACGCGGACATCTTCCTGCGCAACACCCTCGCGAGCGGCGTCATCCCCCAGATCAGCGTGATCATGGGCCCCTGCGCGGGCGGCGCGGTGTACAGCCCGGCCATCACCGACTTCATTCTCATGGTCGAGGGCACGAGCCACATGTTCGTGACCGGCCCGGGCGTGATCAAGAGCGTGACCGGCGAGGAGGTGACCTTCGAGGAGCTCGGCGGCGCGGGCACCCACAACAGCCGCAGCGGCGTGGCGCACTTTTCGGCGACGAGCGATCAGGAGGCCCTGCTGCAGGTGAAGCGTCTGCTGAGCTACATGCCGCAGAACAACCTCGACGACCCGCCCAAGGTGGAATGCAACGACCCCTTCGACCGGCAGGACGAGGAACTGGACAGCATCGTGCCCGAAGACCCGAAGGTGCCCTTCGACATGATCGGAGTGATCGAGCGGGTCTGCGACGCCGGCAGCTTCTTCGAGGTGCAACCCGACTACGCGCGCAACATCGTGGTGGGCTTCGCGCGTCTGGGCGGACAGAGCGTGGGCGTGGTGGCCAATCAGTCCAAGACCATGGCCGGCGCTCTCGACATCGACGCCAGCCTCAAGGGCGCGCGCTTCGTGCGCTTCTGCGACGCCTTCAACATTCCGCTGATCACCTTCGAGGACGTGCCGGGCTTCCTGCCGGGCACCGGCCAGGAGTACGGCGGCATCATCAAGCACGGCGCCAAGCTGCTCTACGCCTTCTGCGAGGCCACCGTGCCCAAGCTCACCGTGGTCGTGCGCAAGGCCTACGGCGGCGCCTACGATGTGATGAGCTCCAAGCATATCCGCGCGGATCTCAACTACGCCTGGCCCACCTGCGAGCTCGCGGTGATGGGCGCCGAGGGCGCGGTGAACATCCTCTATCGCAAAGAGCTGGCCGAGGCCGACGACCCGGTGAAGCGGCGCGCCGAGCTGATCGAGGAGTACAACGAGCAGTTCGCGCACCCCTACCTGGCCGCCGAGGCCGGCTTCCTGGACGACGTGATCCTGCCCCGCGAGACGCGGCAGAAGCTGATCGCGGGTCTCCAGAGTCTGGCCGGAAAGCGCCAGCAGGTGCCGCCCAAGAAACACGGAAACATCCCACTGTAGACGGAGCGAAGCATGCCCGAACCCATCACCAAGGTCCTGGTGGCCAACCGCGGCGAGATCGCCATGCGGGTCATGCGCACCCTGCGCAAGCTCGACATTCCCGCGGTGGCGGTCTACAGCGACGTCGACCGTCAGGCCCCCCACGTGTTCTTCGCCGAGCAGGCGATCCCGCTGGGCGGCGCCACCTCGGCCGAGAGCTACCTGCGCATCGACAAGATCATCGACGCCGCGCGCAAGGCGGGCGCCGACGCCGTGCACCCCGGCTACGGCTTCCTCTCGGAAAACGCCGAGTTTGCCGACGCATTGGCGGAGGCGGGCCTCATCTTCATCGGCCCGCCGGCCGGCGCGATCCGCTCCATGGGCAACAAGCTGAGCGCCCGGGCGATCATGGTCGAGGCCGGCGTGCGCGTGATTCCCGGCACCGACGGCGCCGTGAGCGACCCCGCCGAGGCGAGGCGCCTGGCCGAGGAGATCGGCTTCCCGGTGATGATCAAGGCGGCCGCCGGCGGCGGCGGCAAGGGCATGCGCGTCGTGCGCTCGGCCGCCGAGATGGAGAGCGCCCTGCGCGCCACGCGCGAGGAGGCCGCCAAGTCCTTCGCGGACGACGCGGTGTTCGTGGAGAAGTACATCGAGAAACCGCGGCACATCGAGATCCAGGTGATGGCCGACACCCACGGGAACTGCATCCACCTGGGCGAGCGCGAGTGCTCGATCCAGCGCCGCCACCAGAAGGTGGTGGAGGAGGCGCCGAGCCCCTTCGTCGACGAGGCGATGCGACAGGCCATGGGCGAGATGGCCGTGCAGGCCGCGAAGGCCTGCGACTACGTCGGCGCGGGCACGGTGGAGTTCATCGTCGACGCCGAGCGCAACTTCTACTTTCTCGAGATGAACACGCGCCTGCAGGTGGAGCACCCCATCACCGAGCTCGTCACCGGCACCGACCTCGTGAAGATGCAGGTCGACGTGGCCGCGGGCGGCACCCTGCCGCTGAAGCAGGAGGAGATCACGCGCCGCGGCTGGGCCATGGAGTTCCGCATCTACGCCGAGGACCCGGAGGCCGGCTTCCTCCCCTCCACCGGCAAGATCCTGCGCCTGCGCGAGCCCACCGGACCCGGCGTGCGCCACGACAGCGGCATCTACGAGAAATACGAGGTGTCGGTGTACTACGATCCGCTGCTGAGCAAGCTCGTGATCTACGGCTACAGCCGCGAGGACGTGATCCAGCGCGCCCGCCAGGCCTTCCAGGAGTTCCTGGTGGCGGGGATCAAGACCAACATTCCCTTCCACCAGTGGATCCTGAAGCAGCAGGCCTTCGTGGACGGCGAGTGCGACACCCACTTCATCGACGACCACTTCGACCCCGCGCAGATCGAGCACGACCCGCGCGTGCCGGACGTGGCCGTGCTCGCCGCCGTGCTGGCCTACCACCAGCACAGCCGGCGCATCAACTTCGAGCAGGGCGGCCAGGCCGACTGCGCGCCCGGCCGTTGGCGTCTCGCCTCCCGTCGCGAGGCCGTGATGAGGAGGTCCCAGTCGTGAGCGTGACCCGATACATCGTGAACATCGGCGGCGAGAAGCGCGAGGTCGGCATCGAGCAGGTCGGCGAGCGCTGGGCCATCACCGTGGACGGCGAGACCCGCGTCGTCGAGCAGACCGTCGTCGAGCGCGACGAGCTCTTCTCGCTGATCGTCGGCGACCACTCCTACCTGGTCGACCTCGTCGAGAAGGACTGGGACAGCGGCCGTTTCGTCGTGAGCGCCATCGCCGAGCAGATCGAACTGCAGGTGCGCGACGAACTCGAGGCCGTCGCGGACCAAATGACACCCGTGGGCATGAATGAGGGCCTGTTCGAGCTCAAGGCCCCCATGCCCGGCATCGTCGTGCGCTCCCTCGCCGAGGTGGGCGAACGCGTGGAGCGCGGCCAGGGGCTGATCGTACTCGAGGCCATGAAGATGCAGAACGAACTGGCCAGCGATCTGGGCGGCGTCGTCCAGGAGATCCTCGCCGAAGACGGCCAGATGGTCGAGGCCGGCGCGCTGCTGGCCAAGGTGATCCGGGAGGAGCCGTGAGCGATCGGCGCGACGACTGGCGGAAGAGCACCCTAGAGCCCCACCTGGCGAAGCACCCCGAACGCCGCCAGCGCTTCGAGACGCCCTCGGGGCGCGAGGTGGAGACCGTCTACGGACCGGAAGACCTCGGCGACTTCGATCCCGACCGCGATCTCGGCCTGCCCGGCGAGGCGCCCTTCACGCGCGGCGTGCAGCCCAACCAGTACCGCGGCCGTCTCTGGACCATGCGCCAGTACGCCGGCTTCGGTTCCGCCGACGAGACCAACGCCCGCTTCCGCTACCTGCTCGAGCGCGGCCAGACCGGCCTCTCCACCGCCTTCGACCTGCCCACCCAGATGGGCTACGATTCCGACCACGGTCTTGCGCTCGCTGAAACAGGGCGCGTGGGCGTGGCCATCGACACGAGCGAGGACATGGAGCGCCTCTTCGCCGGCATCGACCTCGGCAAGGTGAGCAGCTCGATGACCATCAACGCGCCGGCCGCCCAGCTGCTGCTGTTCTACGTGCTCGCCGCCGAGAAGCAGGGCGCCTCGGCCGACGGACTGCGCGGCACGATTCAGAACGACGTGCTCAAGGAGTACATCGCGCGGGGCACCTACATCTATCCACCGGGGCCGAGCCTGCGGCTCATCACCGACACCTTCGCCTGGTGCGCCGAGAACACGCCCAGGTGGAACACCATCTCGATCAGCGGCTACCACATCCGCGAGGCGGGCAGCACCGCCGGCCAGGAGCTGGCCTTCACCTTCGCCAACGCCATCGAGTACGTGAGGGCGGCCCGCGGCGCGGATCTGCCCTTGGAAAGTTTCCTGCCCCGCCTCTCCTTCTTCTTCAACGTGCACAACAACCTGCTCGAGGAGGTGGCCAAGTTCCGCGCCGCCCGCCGGCTCTGGGTGCGGATCCTGAAGGAGAAGTTCGGCGTCGAGACGCCGGGGCTCATGAAGCTGCGCTTCCACAGCCAGACCGCCGGCAGCACGCTCACGGCCCAGCAGCCGGTGATCAACGTGGTGCGCGTCGCCATGCAGGCCCTGGCCGCCGTGCTCGGCGGCACGCAGAGCCTGCACACCAACAGCTTCGACGAGGCGCTGGCACTGCCCAGCGAACAGAGCGCGCGGATCGCGCTGCGCACGCAGCAGATCATCGCCGAGGAGAGCGGGGCGGCCGACTCGGTGGATCCCTTGGCAGGCTCGTATCTGATCGAGCGCTGGACCTCCGACCTCGAACAGGAGGCCTGGGCGCTCATCGAGGAAGTGGAATCCATGGGCGGCGCCGCGAAGGCGATCGAGAGCGGCTTCCAGAAGCGCAAGATCGGCGAGGCGGCCTACCGCACGCAGCGCGCCATCGAGACGGGCGAGCAGACCATCGTCGGCGTGAACCGGTTCGAGGAGGAGGAGGCCGAGGGGTCGGGCGGCTCGAGCTTCGCCCTGGACCCGGAGCTGGCGAAGAATCAGGTGGAGCGCCTCGAACGCTTCCGCGAGGCGCGCGACGGCGACGCGGTCGAGGCGGCCCTGGACGCCCTCGGCGAGGCGGCCACCGGCACCGACAAGCTGCTGCCGCCTCTGAAGACCGCCCTGGCCGCCGGCGCCACGCTCGGGGAAACCTGCGACGTGCTGCGCGGGATCTTCGGTCAGTACCGTCCCAGCAACTAGGAGGCCCAGGAGCAATGGCGACGAAACGCTACACCGAAATGCTGGAGAGCGGAATCTTCCGCCGGCTCGACCATCTGGGCATCGCCGTGGCCGACCTCGACGAGGCGCGGCGCACCTACGTGGAGAAACTCGGCTTCGTGGAGACGGAGCGGGAGAGCCTGCCCGCTCAAGGGGTGGAAGTTATCCTAATGGACGGGGGCAACTGCCGCCTGGAACTGCTCGCGCCGCTGGGCGAGGACTCGCCCATCGCCAGGTTCCTCGCGAAGCGCGGCGCCGGCCTCCAGCAGGCCGCCTTCGAGGTGGCCGACATGAGCGACGCCCTGGCGGCCCTGGCCGAGCGGGGCGTGACGCCCCTGGCGCCGCCGTCGATCGGGGCGGGCGGCCTGAACATCTGCTTCCTGCATCCGCGGGACACCGAGGGCGTGCTGCTGGAGCTCGTGGAGTACCCCGAGAATCCCTAGACGGGTAAAGCCCGGGCGCCAGAGGCTCCCGGGCTTCGTTATCCTCGAATCCTGTCCCCCGGGGTCGAGTACCCTGGGGCAGTGCGTCGCGGCTCAACCGCCCTGCAAGGTCACGCGTGAGCCCTCGCTCCAGCCCGGATCCGGGCTGCCCAGCGGCATCACCATCACCCAGTACTCCTGACCGCGGTAGAGCAGGTGGGGCCGGGCCGAGTCGTCGCCCGCGGCGCTCTCACCCGCCACCGTGGCCACGCGCACGAGGCCTCCCAGCCGCCCTTCGGGCGCGCTGATGATCCAGCGGCCCTGGTCCTGCTTGGCCAGGATCCGCACGACGGCGCTCACGACCTCGCTGCCGCCGCCACCTGCCACCTGCAGGGTCATCTCGTCGCGGAGCGAAGCGAGGCGGTCCATGAGCACCGGGTGCTCGCCCACCAGTTCCTTGGCGCGAAGCAGGTTCACGTAGGCCAGCTCGGGCTGCCAGCGCTCCAGGTAGAGCGCCGCGCGCTGTCCCGCGGCCTGGAAGTTCCAGGGCTCGGCCATCTCGTCGAGGGCCACCTCGCTGAGGGCGCCGATCGCCGTGTCGTACTCGCCGAGATGCGCGAGCAGGCGTCCCACCAGGAAGCCGCGGGCCGCTTCGAAGTCGAGTTCCACGTCGATCTGCCGCGCGTGGGCCAGGGCCAGGCGAAAGTGGATTGCCGGCACGGGCGGCACCTCGTCGCGCTGGTTCGAGAGGATCGGGCTGGTCTCGTCGATGCCGTAGTCCTCGATCACGAGGGGCGGCACGCCGTCATCGAAGCCCACCTGCATGGACTCGGCCGCGCGGACCCAGTCGCCGGTGAACAGGCTGAGCAGTTCGAGGCGGGTCTGGATCGGGCCGCAGTCCGGCCAGGGCTCCAGCGCGTAGCGATAGCACATCTCCGCCTTCTCGAAGGCGCGATCCTCCACCAGGTAGTAGTCGCCCAGGTACACGTAGCCCACGCGGCCCAGGGGCGCCTCGCGGCCCTGCCAGTGGAAGCGGTGCGGCAGGTTGAGTGGCGGCGGGTTGGCGGCCGTCACCTCCTCCTCCACCGGGGCGGGCTTCGCCTCGGGTTCGGAAGCGATTTCGACCACGAGCTCCGGGTCCTGGTCCGGATCCGGGTCCGGATAGGCGAAGAACTCCATCGGTGGGGCCGGTTCGGCGTCGTCCGGCATCTCCGCTTCGGGGACGGCGGTGGGATCGGGCTTCACCGCCTCCTCGGAATCCCCGCCGCGCAGGGGCTCGAGGTCGATCCACTCGCCCTCCTGGGCGCGAGAGGCGACCGCCGTTGAGATGAGGAGGATCATCAGCAGGGCCGTGAGCAGCCCCCCCGCGTGCTTCGAGATGATGGACATCGCTTCTCCCTCGTCGTTCCGTTACCGGCTCTCTCCTGGCTGGAAAGCGGCCGGATGTTCGGTTTCTCGCCACCTGTCGGCGCCTGCTCCGGGACGCGCTTTCGCAAGTGACGCTGCGGCAAGGGGCTCCAAACGAGAACTCCCGCCGCGTTCGCGACGGGAGTCTGATAATCAAGATGCGTTCCAGCGGATGCCCGCTACCAGCTCGGGAAGATCTTCGGCCCCGGCACGCCCTCGACGCCGCCGCGGACGGCGCTCACGCGGAAGTAGCTGTACTTGTAGAGGGAGTCGCAGAGGAAGGCCGTGGCGCAGAGCGCCGAGTCCACGAAGGCGAGCCCGGGATCGATGTACAGGTAGCTGGTCTCGGTGGTGCTGCCCTCCAGCGCCATCGTGTCCAGCACGGCGTAGCCCAGGTTGGCGTAGAGTCCCACGTAGACCCGGTACTCCTCCACCCCGGCGGCGTCCGGTACGTTCCATTCCAGCTGGACGCTCTGGGCGTCCGCAAGCCGGGCCGATTCGATCCGCGGCAGGGGGAAGTCGCCGACCAGTTCGCCGTGCTCCTTGCTGCAGGCCCCGAGAGCCAGGGCCAGGGCGACGAAGAGCGCCGTGCCGATGAGAATGCGTCGCATGCTGCCTTCCTTCACGGTGAGGATCAGAAGTCGAGAGTCCAGGCCAGGCCCGCGGCCTCGCCACGCAGAAGAACCGGCTCGATCCGCCCGGGCAGGGCGGCATGGCCTTCGGCGGCGTCGCCGTCCTCGAAGAGCCAGGCGTCCACGAGATTGCCCGCCCACCAGGTCAGCAAGGTGATCTCGAGGAGCCGGCGGGTGCCGTAGCGGTCCTCGGCCAGTTCGTTGTGGTGTTTCATCCTGGAGAACTGGGCCAGCGCCGCGTCGGCGTCGCCCTCGGCGATGGCGGACCGGTAGCGGTCCTCCGCGTTGTTGTAGTCCTGGGCCGCGCTGCGGTACTCCATGTGCGAATGGAAGGTGGCCAGCGCGAGGACGGTCGCGCCCCCCGCCCAGATCGCGCCGCGACCGGTGCGTCCCTGCTCGATCTGGCCGAGACCCGGAAGCAGGGCGCTCTTGATCAGCACCTCGCTGGAGCTCGGCGTCTCGGGAAGGTAGCCGCCCTCGAGCGTGGCCGCCGTGGCCAGGCCGGGAAGCAGCAGCAGGATGCAGAGCAGAGCGCGTTTCATCGGTTCTCCTTATCCACCGTAGTCGTAGAAGCCGCGGCCGCTCTTGCGGCCCAGCCGGCCCGAGTCCACCATCTTGCGGAGCAGCGGACAGGGGCGGTACTTGCCGTCCCCGAGATCCCGATGCAGGACCTCCATGATGAACAGACACACGTCGAGGCCGATCAGGTCGGCGAGCTGCAGCGGACCCATGGGATGGGCCATCCCCAGCTTCATGATGGTGTCGATGGCGTCGATGTCGGCCACGCCCTCCTGGAGCGTGTAGACCGCCTCGTTGATCATCGGCATCAGGATGCGGTTGGCCACGAAGCCCGGGTAGTCGTTCACCACCACCGGCACCTTGCCCAGCTTCTCCGACATGGACACCACGGTCTCGCAGACCGCGTCGCTCGTATCGAGGGAACGGATCACCTCGACGAGCTTCATCATGGGCACTGGGTTCATGAAGTGCATGCCGATGACGCGCCCGGGATTCTTGACGGGTCCCGACAGCGTGCAGATGGAGATGCTCGAGGTGTTCGTGGCCAGGATCGCGTTCTCGTCGTGGGCGGCCTCGAGCTGCGCGAAGATCTTCTTCTTCACTTCGAGATTCTCGGTGGCCGCCTCGATGGCGATGAAGGCGTCGGACGTTTCCGGGACGCTCGTCGAGGTGGTGACGCGACCCAGGATCGCGGCCTTGTCCTCGCCCGTGATCTTCTCCTTCTTCAGCAGGCGATCGAGGCTCTTCTCGATGGTCGCCACGCCGCGCTGGAGGAACTGCTCGTTCACGTCCACCATCGTCACGTCGTATCCCGATGCGGCGAACACCTGGGCAATCCCGTTGCCCATGGTTCCCGCGCCCACGATCAGCACATGATTCTCGTTCATGGTTCCTCCAGCCTCACAGCCCTACGGGGCTTCCGGATCTTGGTTTCCTGCGATCAGGCCCGACGTCGAGCCACTTCTCCCTGAATGTAGGCCACCACCTCGGAGGTGTCGGTGCCCGGGCCGAACAGGCGTCCGACGCCCTGCTCGGTCAGGCTCTCCGCGTCCTGGTGCGGAATGATGCCGCCTCCCGTGATCAGCACCGACTCCGCGCCGGCCGCCACCAGCAGCTCGCGCACCTTCGGAATCAGGCTCATGTGCGCGCCGGAGAGCACGCTCAGGCCCACCACGTCCACGTCCTCCTGCACGGCGGCCTCGGCGATCATCTCCGGGGTCTGGTGAAGGCCCGTGTAGATGACCTCCATCCCCGCGTCCTTGAGGGCGGTGGCGATCACCCGCGCGCCGCGATCGTGGCCGTCGAGGCCCGGCTTCGCGACGAGAACGCGGATCTTTCTCTCCATGGTCACAACCTCCGTTGACGGTCGGGATCAGGCCTCGGGCTCTTCGCGGGCGGGCCGTCGCGGGATATCGAGCCGCTCCGGCAGCACGGAAGCCACGAGAGCGTCGAAGCTTAGCTGGCCGTTCAGGAGCTTGGCAACCCCCTTCTCCAGGGCCCGCTCGCGCTCGCCGCCGGCCCAGAGCGCCTCGCCGATCCGCTCCTGCACGGCCTCCCGCAGCCTGTGCATCAGGGTCTCCCGACGGCGCAGGCCGAGCCGGCCCTCGCGCGTGAGGAACTCCCGGTGCGACTCGATCGCTTCGGCCACCTCGGCCACGCCCTCGCCGCTCACGGCGGAACTGCGCAGCACCGGCGGCCGCCAGCCCTCCACCGGGCCGCGGCCCTCGAGGGTGGCGTCCAGTTCGTTCACCAGGCGGTCCGCGCCCTCGCGGTCGGCCTTGTTCACCACGAACAGGTCGCCGATCTCCATGAGGCCGGCCTTCATGGTCTGGATGCCGTCACCGCTCTCGGGCACCAGCACCACGACCGTCGTGAAGCAGTTCTCCACGATGTCCAGCTCGCTCTGACCCACGCCCACCGTCTCGATGAACACCCGCTCCTTGCCGAAGGCGTCGAGAACATCCACCACCGCCTCGGTCTGGCGCGAGAGGCCGCCCAGGCTGCCGCGGCTGCCCAGGCTGCGGATGAAGATCTCCGGGTCCAGCGCGGCCTCGTTCATGCGGATGCGGTCGCCGAGCAGCGCGCCGCCCGTGAAGGGGCTGCTGGGATCCACGGCCACGACGCCCAGGGAGCGGCCGCGGCCGCGGTAGTCCAGGAGCAGGCGGTCGAGCAGGCTGCTCTTGCCGGCCCCCGGCGGTCCCGTCACGCCCACGCGATAGGCCCCGCCGCAGCGAGGCAGCAGGCGGGTCAGGAGGTCGCGCGCGCCGGGCGCTTCGTTTTCCACCAGGGAGATCAGCCGCGCCGCCGCGCGCTTCTCCCCGCGGTCGAAGCCCTTCATCAGCTCGGAGATTTCGGCGAGACGGCCGCTCGGACTCATGCGGGCTGCTCCTCGTTCAGGGCGCCGCGCGGCGAGGGCGCCGGCCTGTCGAGCGGCAGCCGGATGCTGAAACGGGTGCCGCTGCCTTCGGTGCTCGTCACGCTGAGTTCGCCCCCGTGCTGACGGACGATGCGCCGCGCCAGGGCAAGGCCCAGGCCGGTGCCCTCGTCCTTGGTGGTGTAGAACGCGCGGAAGATCTGCCGCTGCTGCTCCTGGCTCATGCCGCAGCCGTCGTCGGCCACGTGGATCAGGAGCCAGTTGCCCTCCCGCTCGGTCTCGAGCACGATCTCGCCGTCGCCGCCGATCGCCTCGATGGCGTTCTGGACGAGGTTCAGCAGCACCTGCCGCAACCGTCGCTCGTCGACGGTCAGGCGCGGCAGTTCGTCCGTGAACTCCGATTTGAGGACGATGCCCGCCTCGGCCACGCGGTCCCTGAGCAGGCTCGCGATGTCGCCCACGAGCCGGTTCAGGCTCACGGTGCGCACCTGCAGTTCCTCCCGCTGGGCGCTGGAGAGCAGCCGGCCGAGGATCTCCTCGAGACGCAGGGATTCGTCGGTGATCACCTGCACGGTGTGGCGGTCGTCCTCCGAGAGGTTCTCGCTGCGCAGCAGCCTGCGGCTGAACCCGCCGATGGCCGTGAGCGGATTGCGGATCTCGTGGGCCACCGCGGCCGAGAGCTCGCCCCGGCTCGCGAGCTTCTCCGCCCGATTCACCCGGCGACGGATCTCGGTGAGCACCTCGGCGGTGGCACGGCTGCGGCTCAGGCTGCGCTCCAGGGACTCCTGGAGGATCAGGTTCTCCAGGATGCTCGTCGCGAAACGGGTGAGCACCTGGAGCACATCCACCTGCTCGGGCGCCAGGCTGACGCCGGAGTAGCGGTTGTCCACCAGCAGGAAGCCGAGGCTGCGGTCGCCTCGCACCATGGGCAGGGTCACGAAGTGCTGCAGGTTGAGATGGCCCACGATCGCGCGGTCGGCAGGATGGGTGAGCGCGTCGCCGTGAAGTTCCTGGCGCTCCCAGAGGCCGCGGGCGAGGCGGCTGTCGTCCTCCGCCTCCGACAGGGAGATGCTGCGGACGCGCCGCGAGAGCGGCTCGTCCTCCGGCGTGCCGGCGAGGCCCCGCTGCACCAGTTCGCGCAGGTCGAGCCAGGGTTCCTGCTCGGCCAGCTCGCTCCAGATGCGGCCGGCCTCGTCGTCGCTGTCGGGGCCGATGGCGCAGTGGCCGTCGACGCGTTCGCCCTCGTCGTCCTTCCAGAACAGCATGGCGCGGTTGAAGCCCAGGCCCTGGCCGGCCGTGATCACGGTGAGCAGGGCGAAGCAGACCTCGCGGATGGTGTGGAGGCTGGGGATCAGCTGGCTGAACTGGCCCAGGAGGCTCAGCTCGTCGAAGCGCGGAGGCAGCCCGTCCTCGGAGGATTCGAGCAGCGCCAGGCGGCGCTGAAAGGAGGCCGAGCGGCGCAGGGCGCGCTCCAGGAACAGGTCGAGGTTGCGGTCGACGGCGCGGCGGCCCTTGCCGCGGTCCCGCAGGCTGCGGAAATAGGGACAGCCCAGGGCCTCCACGGGTCCCAGCATCCCCTGGCGCCAGTTCTCCACGTCGCGGGGCGAGACCATCATCAGGTCGGGGCTGCCCACGACGTGATCGCCGTAGATGGGGCAGCTCCGGTCCCGGCAATGGTAGAGATGCCAGCACACTTCGCGTCGCTTGGGCATGGTCGCCTCCCGCCAGGAATCTAGCACAGGAGGCCGGGATCGGGCTGCGGAAATCTCGGCGAGCCGACGCGCCGCGGCGGGCGGGGAAAGCCCCACCCGCCGGCGCGCCGAGACGATCAGTTGCCGGGGAAGCGGTTCTTCACGCGACTCACGCTCGACCCCTCCGTGGCCACCTCCTCGCAGGTGTTGGCCTCGCCCGGCGAGGGCATGCAGCCGGTGGAGCCCGGCACCTGGTTGCCGTGGTACAGGTTGAGCCCGTCGAAGAGAATCCACTCCCCGCCATGGACGTCGGCGCGGCCCAGGGTGCGGTCGTTGTCGACCTGATAGGCCAGGTAGGACACGCTGTCCACCAGCTCGGTGCCGTCCGGGCCGTCGCGGAACAGCGCCACCTCGCCGCCGCTGTTGCTCAGGCTCAGCGCCCCGCTGCCGTTGCCGGTCTCCGCCTGCCAGGCCAGGGCCGTCGCCCCTGTGACGAGAAGGGTCTCGCCCGGCGCCAGGTCTCCCGTGAAACGGTAGCGCACCGAGGGATCGGTGACGGAGTCGGAGAGCCAGTAGTCCGTCAGGTTCACGGGTTGGTCGCCGTGGTTGGCGACCTCCACCCACTCGTCGTTCTTGAAGTCGGTGTCGCCGTCGCCCGACCAGTCGGCGACGGGGTCGGCGAGGACCTCGTTCAACTGCACGTCGGCGATCGCGCCCACGGGCAGGCTCAGCAGCAGGACCAGCGGCGCCAGCAATGCCAGGCCCCGCCCTTTCGAACAGGAGATGCTCACTCTAGCCTCCTCGTCAGTGGAACCGGGAGGAGGGGGATGCTCGGGATTGGCAAGGGACGTGCCGTTCGGCGGGATCAGCGCCGCTGCACCATGACGAGGACGCAGGCGATCAGCATCAGGACGTCCCGGCCGATGAGGCTCAGGTCCACGCCGTGCCCGCCTGCGCCGAAGCATCCGCAGCTGATGTCGAGGCCGCGCAGCAGCGCTGCGCCCAGCGCAACGACGAACATGAAGTTCATGCCCCCCACCAGGAGCGCGGCGCCCCGGCGCAGGGCGGGCCACAGCAACGCGAGGCCGCCCGTCAGTTCGAGCCAGGGCATGAACAGGGCGAAGGGGTGGAGCAGGCCCGCGGGCAGCATCCGGTAGCGGTAGGTCGACTGGGCGAAGTCGACGGGGTTGGCGATCTTGTCCAGGGAGGCGACAACGAAGGTGCCACCCACCACCAGCGCGAACAGCCAGATCAGGGGCCGGGGCAGACGTGTCCATTCGAACTTCATCGCGTCCCTCCCGTCGGTTCCTCCACCGGTCCGCCGGCCTTCCTCCAGGCCCTCAGTCCGCCGCCGAGCAGGCTCACCTGCTCGTAGCCGCGTTCGGTGAAGCGGCCGGCCACGGCCGCCGTGGCCTGAAGCCCGTCGCCGTAGAGGATCAGGGGATCCTCGGGAAAGATGAAGTCGATGATCGCGCGCAGATCGTCGTCGAAGCGCGCGGGCCGAACCTGCATGGCGCCGGGGAGGTGGGGCATGCCCTCCAGCGCGGGCTCGCGAGTGTCGATGAACAGGTGGCTGCCCTCCTCGTAGAAGCGCAGCGCTTCATCGGCCGTGAGCAGGGGATGCTCGATCTCGAACTCGTAGACGCCGACGTCCGCGACCAGGGGCAGGCGCGGATCGCGCAGGAGCCAGGCGGCCAGGGCCAGGATCAAGGTGACCGTCAGGATCACTCCCGCCTCGCGGAGCACCCGCCCCGCCCCGCTTCGTCGATGATCGCGCGCCTTCAGCATGTCACCCCGATCACCGGAGCATGTAAAGCAGATCGACCCGGAGCTCCGGCTCGCCGGGCAGGTCCGTGAATATGCGTAGCGTGCCCTTCACCCGCCCCTGATTGGCCGTGGCCAGGGAATCGTCGGCGGCCACCGCCGTTCCGGACACCCGCAGGCGGGCGCTGCCGTTCGTGCCCGCGTCGAGCACCTCGACCTCGAGTCCGGGCAGGTCGGTCTCGCCTCCGGTCACGCGATAGACCAGTCCGGGCGTGGCGGCCGCGATGCCGATCTCCTTGGACAGCGCCTGGCCCGGCTTCACGAAACGGAAGTTCAGCCGCGAGGGCTTGGTCGCGAGATCGCCCTGCACGGCGCAGGAGAGTTCGAAGTCGAGGGAGGGCATGCGGGGATCGTCCGTGTTCAGACGCAGGATGCCGCGGTAGGGGCCGGCGATGGCATCCTCGCGCAGGCTCACGGCGAGCGTGGCCTCGCGCGGCGAGGCGCCCGGCAGAATCTCGGCGCGGAAGCGCGCCCCGTCCACCGACTCCAGATCGAGGGCGAGCGACTCGCGCCCCTCCACCACGATCGATGCCTCCAGCCTCGCGCCGTCCCCCCGCTTCACCTTGCCGAACTCGAGCACCCGGTCGGCGGGCGTCACGAGGATCGGCGCGGCCACGAAGGCGAGGACGGGGATCTCGATGAAGGACTCGTCCGGATCGTTGGAGGAGATCTCGATGGTCTTGTTGTTCTCGCCGGAGAGATCCCGGCTGTGGAAGGTGACGTCCAGCACCGTGCTGCCGCCCGGCTCCACGGTCTCGGCGCGCAGGGCGATCTCGGTGCAGGAGCAGGAGGTGTAGACCTCGCTGATCACGAGGGTCTCGTCGCCGCGATTGTCGATGCGGATCTCGCGGGGGAAGACCTGGTGCTGGGGCACCCGCCCGAAGTCGAGGCTCCTCGCGGAGAGCCGGATATCGGGCTCCGCCGCCGACGACGACGACGGCATGGCCAGGGGAACCAGGATCAGAAGGGCAAGGCCGAGAACGGCTCGTACCGTGGGCATGCAGGTCCTTTCAACGGGATGGGAGGCCGGTCGCATGAGCCGCTCCGCTAGATTTCGAAGGCCCATTCGCCGCCGCGCATGACGGGCTCGACCTGGCCGTCCTCGCAAACCCCATCCACGTCCATCAGTTCCGATCCGATCATGAAATCCACGTGGGTGAGACTGTCGTTCCCCCCCGCGGCGTCGAAGTCCTCGTCGCTCATCGCGGCGCCGCCCTCGAGGCAGATCCGATAGGCTCGGCCCACCGCGAGATGGCTCGAGGCGTTCTCGTCGTAGAGCGTGTTCAGGAAGAGCAGGCCCGACTGGGAGATGGGCGAGCCGTGGGGCACCAGGGCCACCTCGCCCAGACGGCGGGCGCCCTCGTCGGTCTCGACCAGCTTCTCGAGCGCGGCCTGCCCCTTGGCGGCCTTCACCTCGACCACCCGGCCGGCCTCGAAGCGGATGCTGAAATCATCGATGAGATTGCCCGCGTAGGACAGGGGCTTGGTGCTGCTCACCGTGCCCTTGACGCGCTCCTTGTGGGGCAGGGTGAACACCTCTTCGGTGGGAATGTTGGCGACGAAGGGAGCGCCTGTCTTGCTGGTGCTCACGCCCCCCATCCAGCGATGGTTCTCGGGCAGGCCGATCTCGAGTTCCGTGCCCGGAGCGCGGTAGCGCAGGGCGCGGTACTGCTTGGCGTCCAGGGCTTCACGCCTGGCCTTGAGCGCCGCGATGTGTTCCTGCCACGCGGCCACGGGATCGTCGGCGTCCACCCGGCAGATCTTGAAGATCCGATCCCAGAGCGCCTCGATCGCCGCGTCCTCGTCCAGATCGGGGAACACCTTCGTGGCCCAGGCCGCCGACGGCGTGGCCACGATGCTCCAGTTGATCTCCTTGCTGCTGATGCGCCTGGCGAAGGGCATGGAGTAGATCTGCGCGTTCTTCTGCACCTTCGCGATGCGCTCGGGATCCTGCCCCTTGAGCAGGTCGGGGTCCGATGCCCGGATGCTGAGCACGGCGTCCCCCCGCTCGCTGCCCTTGATGAGCGCGTCGGCCGCCCAGGAGGAGACCTCGTCGAAGGAGGCCTCGGGCGCGTGGTTGAAGCGGGCCAGGCCCACCTGCTCGTCGTCGTAGAGAACGTCCACGAGCGTCGCTCCGGCCCGGTAGGCGTGCTCCACGGCCCTGCGCACGAGCTCCACGCACTCCAGGGACGCGCGGATCATCAGGCGCTGCCCGGGCTTCAGGCCGACGCCCACCTTGACGGCGAGTTCGGCGTAGCGGTCCAGCATCTCATCGAACGAGCGACTCATCGGTTCCTCCTGCTGCGTGATATCCGGTATCGGGACCGGGAGAGTATAGACAGGGGCGGCGGATTGGGCCAGTGCCTAGCGCCTCACTCGCCGATGATCTTCACGAGCACCCGCTTGGGGCGCATGCCATCGAACTCCCCGTAGAAGATCTGCTCCCAGGGGCCGAAGTCCAGGCGACCCGCCGTCACGGCCACCACCACCTCGCGGCCCATGATGGTGCGCTTCAGATGGGCGTCGCCGTTGTCCTCGGCCGTGTTGTGACGGTAGCGGGAGTGGGGCTTCTCGGGGGCCAGGCCCTCGAGCCACTCCTCGAAGTCGGCGTGAAGGCCGGACTCGTCGTCGTTGATGAAGACGCTGGCGGTGATGTGCATCGCGTTGCAGAGCAGGAGCCCCTCGGTGATGCCGCTCTCGCGAAGACAGTGCTCGAGCTCGGGCGTTATATTGAGAAGCTCACGCCGCGAGGAGGTGCGGAAGGTCAGCTCGTGTCGATAACTCTTCATGGCGTTCTCCGGTCCAGTCGGTCGAGACGAAGTCGCTGCCGCTCGTCAAAGAGGCGGCGGGCGCCCAGGCTCACTGCGGCCAGGGAGCCGAAGCCGCTGCCGGCGGCGATGAGGAACATGATCAGGATCTGGTACTTCACGGCCTCCACCGGCTCGGCGCCGGCGAGGATCTGGCCGGTCATCATGCCGGGCAGGCTGACGATACCGGCGCTGGCCAGCGCGTTGAGCACGTGCACCATGCCGCTGCGCAGGCTCTCCTTCTGCAGGGGACGCACGGCCTCCCGCCAGTCCCGCCCCAGGAGCAGGGCACCCTCGATCTCCTTGCGGCGAAGCACGGCTCCCGAACTCAACCGGTCGAGCGCCAGCCCCACGCCGTTCATCGTGTTGCCCAGGAGCATGCCGAGCAGGGGAATCGCGAAACGCGGCGTGTACCAGGGATCGGCCTGCAGCAGGATGACGAGCGCGAACAGCGCGACGCTGAAGGCCGAGATGAACATGGAGAGCGCGCCCAGACCGTAGCCCCAGCCGCCGCGGAAGCGGTGCTGCTGACGGGCCAGCACCTCCCGTCCCGCGACGCCCAGCATCACGGTGGCGGCCACGGCGATCCACAGCGGGTGCAGGCTGGTGAACAGCGCCCGGAGGATGAGGCCGGCCAGGGAGAGCTGGATCACCGTGCGCAGGGCAGCGGTGAACAGGGAGCGACCGAGGCCGAGCCCCAGGCGCAGGCTGCTCACGCCGAGGGCGACGACGAGCAGGGCGGCGAGGGCAAGGTCGAGCAGGGAAAGGCTCAGGTAGTTCACGACGTGAAACCTCCCCCCCGCAGCTCGAGGTGGCGATCGGCGACCCGCTCTCTCTGCAGCGGGTCGTGGCTCACCCAGATCACGGACATGCCGGCCGTCTCGCGCCGGGCGAGCACCATCGACTCGAGCTTCGCGGTGCTGTCGGGATCCAGGTTGGCGCTGGGCTCGTCGAGGAGCAGCAGCTCCGGTTCCTGGGCGAGCAGCCGAAGCAGCGCGAGGCGCTGGCTCTCGCCGCTCGACAGGCGATCGGGCGAGGCCGCCCGGAGATCGACGTCGAGCCCCAGCTTCGCGAAGGCCGCGTCGTCGACCGCTCCGGGCAGAAGGTCCCCCACCCGCGGCAGCCACCAGGCCGCCTCGGGCGGCAGGTAGGCCACGCGCCGGCGCCACAGGGGCGGCGGAATCGCGCACTGATCGGATCCGTCGAGACGGATCTCGCCCTCATGGGGATCGAGGTCGGCCAGGGAGCGGAGGAGCAGGGATTTGCCGGAACCGGAGGGACCGGAGAGAAACAGGATCTCCCCCCGCGCGAGATCGAGGTCGACGGGACCGAGAGGGGAACGGGTCAATCCTCTGACGACGAGCATGCCCCTCCGATCAGAACCCGGAGGCGATCTCCGCGTCGATCTTGCGGGCGGTGTCCTCGAGGGCCTCGGTCGGCGTCGCCGTACCGCGCATCACGCGCTGGATCGCCCCCTCCTCGAGGTACTTGCGCCCCGCGAACCAGGCGGCGTTGCGCGGCTCGCTGTGCGCGCGCTCGAGCTGCCCGTAGGTGTCGGCCAGGCCGGGCGTGGCCGCCATGAGTTCCCGCATCTCCGGCTGCTCGAGGCAACTCGCGCGCAGGGGCGCGTAGCCGGTGGCGATGGACCAGCGCGTCGCGTTGGCCGTACTGGTGAGGAACTTGATGAACTCCCACGCGGTGCGCTTCTGCGCGTCGGTGGCCTTCTTGAAGATCACCAGGTTGGTGCCCTGGATCATCGCCGTCTGGCGCTTCCGCGCGGGCAGCGGCGCCACGCCGAGCTCGAAATCGAGCTTGCCGCGCAGGAAGGAGAGCGAGACGCTCGAGCTCTCCATCATGCCCACCTTGCCCGCCTTGAACTCGTTCTGGTAGGCGTAGTCGAAGGTGGCGTAGCCGAGCTGGCGCCGGCCGAACATCTCGTGCATGAACTCCAGCGCCTCCACACCCTCGGGTTCAGCGATCGTGCTGCGATTCCCGTCCGGTGAGAAGAAGTCGCCGCCGTTCTGCAGGAGGAAGTTGCCGAACACCGTCACCGACGCGCGGGCCGTGCTGCCCCAGCGGTCGTTGCGTCCGTCGCCGTCGAGGTCGGCGCTGATGCGCGCGCTGTAGTCGCGCCACTGGTCCCAGTTCGCGGGCGGCGCCTCGGGGTCCAGACCCAGCTCGGCGAAGAGATCGCGGTTGTAGAAGAGGGTGCGCACGCTCTTGTTGAAGGGGAAGGACCAGAGCCGGCCCTCGTAGCGGCACTCGTCCAGGAACACCTCGCGGTAGTCGGCCCAGTCGGCCTCGCTCAGGCCCTCCGTGCCCATGCGGCCCTCGGCGTAGGGCTGGATGCTCTCGATGATGCCGCCGGCCATCATCTCGGCGGTCCAGGCCTCGTAGGCCTGGCTGATCGTGGGCGGCTGGCCCGCGGCCACGGCCGCGATGATCTTCTGGCTGAGCGCCTGGTAGCGGCTCATGTTGTAGGCCTTCACCGGCATCTCGGGGTGCATCGCGTTGAACTCGTCGATGATCGCGAGCAGGTGGCCTTCCCAGCGACCCATGGCGTGCCAGAAGGTGACGACGTTCTCGTCGACCCCGTTGCTGCAGGAACCGAGAGGCAGCAGCATCAGGAGGAGCAGCAGCGTGGAGAGAAGCCGGCGCATCCCTACTCCTTGAGGCCGCTGGAGGCCAGGCTGGCGATGATCTGACGCTGGGCGAAGAAGTACATGATGAGCAGCGGGACGACGCTGAGCGTGGTGGCCGCCATCATGAGGCCGTACTCGGTGCCCTCCTCCTGGGAGAAGGCGGCGAGGCCGATCTGGATCGGGCGCATCTCCGGGCTGTGGGTCATCACCAGCGGCCAGAGGAAGCTGTTCCACGAGCCGATGATGGTGAACAGCACGATCGTCACCAGGATCGCCTTGGACAGCGGCATCACGATCGTCCAGAGAATCGAGAAGCGGCTGGCGCCGTCGATGGTGGCGGCGTCGAAGAGGTCCTGGGGGATCGTCTTGAAGTGCTGCCTCAGGAGGAAGATGGAGAACACCTTCACCGTCCAGGGCACGATGAGCGCGTAGTAGGTGTCGAGCCAGCCCAGCCGCGCGATGATGATGAAGCTCGGCACCAGATAGACCGGCTCGGGCACCATCATCATGCTGAGGAACAGCATGAAGATGGCGTCGCGCCCCTTGAAGCGCATCCGCGCGAAGGCGTAGGCCGCTAGCGCGCTCGTTATCACCACGCCCACCACGCAGGAGAGCGCCACGAACACGGTGTTGAAGAAGTAGCGTCCGAAGGGCGCGCTCTGCCAGGCCTCGACGTAGTTGGCGAAGACGCGCGAGACGTTGCGCTCCTCCCCCGCCGAGGGCGTGCCCGGCGCGCCGTAGCCGGAGGAGAGCACCTCGGGGGTGAAGCGGTAGGGATCCTTGGTGATCTCCATGGTGCTTCTCAGGGAGGTCGAGACCATCCAGAAAAAGGGCATCACCAGGCTGAGGCTCGCCACGATGAGCATCGCGTGGATACTCCCGCGCGTCAGCAGCCGACCCAGTTTCCCGTTGCTATCCACGCCGCGCTCCTAGTAGTGGACCCGCTTCTCCGCCACACGCCTCTGGACGAGGGTGAGCGTGAGGATGATCAGGAAAAGCACCAGGGCCACCGCGCTCGCGCGGCCCAGACTGGCCGGCGGCGTGAAGCCCTTGTCGAAGAGGTAGTACACCAGCACCTTCGTCGAGTCCTCGGGGCCGCCGGGCGGCGAGGTCATGAGGTAGACGAGGCTGAAGGTCTGGAAGCTCACGATCGTGCTCATGATGAACACGTAGAAGGTCGTCGGGCTGAGGATCGGCCAGGTGACGTGGCGAAACAGCGCCCAGCTGCCGGCGCCGTCGATGCGCGCGGCCTCGTACTGCTGCTGCGGGATGTTCTGCAGACCCGCCAGGAAGATGACGATGTTGTAGCCCAGTCCCTTCCAGGTATTCACGATCGCCAGGCTCACCAGGGCCAGGCTCGGCCCGCCGGCCCAGTCGGGCATCCACTTGCCGTTCGGGTCGATCATGAGCTGAAACACGCCGCGGCTCTCGCCGAGCCAGCCGGGGCGTCCCATGTGCAGCTTGTCCAGAAGGAAATTGAGAATGCCGATCTCCGGCTCGAGAATCCATTTCCAGATCACCGCCACGGCCACCATGCTGGTGACCACCGGCATGAAGTAGAGCGTGCGGTAGAAGCCCAGCGCCTTGATCTTCTGGTTGAGCAGCAGCGCGAAGAAGAGCGAGACGAAGATCGCCGGCGGCACGGTGCCCAGCACGAACCACAGGGTGGTGCGCAGGGAGGTCCAGAAGGTGGGATCCTGGAACAGCTTCAGGTAGTGGCCGACGCCGACGAAGCCCACCAGCGCGCCCATCTTGATCTCGAAGAAGCTGAAGGTGAAGGCGGCGAGGATCGGCACCAGGCGGAAGATGACCACGATCAGCGCGGCGGGCAGGATATAGAGCAGCGCGCTCGCGGCGTCCAGCCGCTTGCGGCGGCGCAT
>CAYNQX010000024.1:19420-22824 GCA_964399495.1 uncultured bacterium | reverse complement strand
ACGCGGTATAATCACGCTTGTCTTTCGCCCCATGCGCTTCATCCTGCTCATGGGTGATGCGGGCGGAGGCAAGCCCGCATCCTGGATGCAACCCCTGCTTGACCGGTTGAGCCCCTTGGGAAGCAAACACTTAGCGTGAACACCCGACCGGGGGCCGAGTCTACCTTTATGGAGGTTTCGAATGGCCAAGAGGAATATCATCACCCTTGCTTTGGCAGCCGTGTGCGTTCTCGGCCTGGCCGCGATGGCGAGCGCTGGTATCCCGAATACCGACAACTCTTTCGCTTCGGCCGACAACTGTGGCCGATTCACCATCGCCCCGGGCGGCGGTGAGACTCTCATCGAGAGCGCGAACGACTACACCATTCACGTCACCGTGAATGACATCAACAACGATCCCGTGACGACTCTGATCGCCACGGATCTCTGGCTCGACCGCACCGGCGACCTCGTCGCCTGCGCGAATCACAGCCAGGCCGACGCCGGCACCGACGGCTCGGGTTACACCACCTTCACCGGGACCATCTTCGGTGGCCTGGCCGGCGATGCCAGCAATGGCGTCGACTGCAACAGCACCGATCTGTACGTCTACGCGCTGGGCATTCCCCTCAACGGGAACGCTCCTGTCTGCGTGTCGTTCGACAGCCCGGACCTGAACGGCGACCTCGCGGTCTCCGTTGCCGACTTCGGCAAGTTCGCGTTCGACTTCAACTGCGTGTCCGGATGCGATCCCTGCCACGACTACAACGAGGACGGAGTGAGCTCGGTCGCCGACTTCGCGATTTTCTCCGCGTACTTCAATGCGAGCGTCTGCCCCTAGGGTATTCGAAACTTGAAGCTCGGGCGAAAACCGGGCATCCGTTGATGCCCATGTAGCAGGATAGAGCGGGAGGCTTCGGCCTCCCGTTTTTTTTGCCCCCTATCCGAACCCCGATGATGATAGGATCGTCGATGAACGAACTGTCATCCGGGAGGTCCCCCGTGAACCGCGTCCGCGTCCTGACGCTGCTCGCCTGTGCCTTCGCGACGCCGGCCCTCGCCGATCTGCCGCCGGAGATCTGGAGTCTCGCGAGCGCGGAGAACTGCGGGCGCTTCACCATCGCTCCCGGCGGAGGGGAAGAGCTCGCAGAGGCGCCCAACGACTATCGGATCCACCTCCAGATCCTCGATCACAACGGCGAACCCATCACCACCCTCGCCGCCACGGACATGTGGCTCGACAGCCCCGGAATCATGGCCACCTGCGACGGCGTCTTCAGCCAGGCCGACGCCGGCACCGACGCCACGGGCTCCACGACCTTCAGCGGCACCATCTACAGCGGTCTCGTCGGCGATGCGAACGAGGGGATCGACTGCAACCAGACCTACCTCTACGTGTTCGCCCTGGGCATCATGCTCAACCAGGGAGATCCCGTCTGCGTCTCGGTGGACAGCCCCGACCTGAACGGGGACCGGGAGGTGACCCTCCCCGATTTCGCTCGCTTCGTCTCGGATTTCAACGGCGCCTCCGAGTTCGATCCCTGTCACGATTTCAACGAGGACGGCGCGACGCGGATCGCGGACTTCGGCATCTTCGCGGCGTACTTCAACGACAGCGTCTGTCCCTGACTCCGCGATGCGCTCCCCTGCGCGCCGTTTCCCGGGTGCCCCGCCGGAACGCATCGCTCCGCTTGCGAGCGGCAAGCTCACGTGGTAAGCAGGGGACATGTCGCTGAACATCGAACGCCGTGCCGACCATGCCATCCTCACGCTGGACTCGCCACCGAGCAACCTGCTCGACGGCGCGATGCTGGGTGCCCTGCTGGACGCCCTGGGTGAGCTGGCCGCAGCCGAAGCGCCGCCCTTGCTGCTGCGGGCGAAGGGGCGGCACTTCAGCACTGGGTACCCCATCGACGAGATTCCCGAGGCGATCTTCCACGCCGACCCCGACATCCGCGCCGAGGTGCCCTTCGAGCGGGTCATGGCCTCGTTGGCCGGCTATCCCGGCCCGGTGATCGCGGCGATCGGCGGCGACGCCTACGGCGGCGCGGTGGAGCTGCTCTGCTGCGCCGACCTGCGCGTGGGCGTCCATGACACCCGCTTCGCGGTGCCGGCCGTACGCCTGGGCCTGATCTACAGCCTCTCGGGGATGCGCCGCTTCCAGATGGCCTTCGGGCCCGGCCTCGCGCGTGAGATGCTGCTCACGGGCGAACCGATCTCCGCCCGTCGCGCCTTCCGCGGCGGATTCCTCAATCGCCTCGTGGCACCCGACAAGCTGGCGGATGCCTGCACGATCATGATGTCGACGGTGACGAAGGGCGCCCCGCTGGCACTGCGGGGCACCCGAAGGGCGATGAAGACGCTGGAGGCCGTGGAGTCCATCGACGAGACGCTGCGCGCCGAGCTCGCCTCGCAGCGTCACGGCTCCTGGCTCAGCGAGGATTTCCGGGAAGCCCAGCGGGCCTTCGTGGAGAAGCGACGGCCGGAGTTCGAGGGGCGCTAGCTCCGGATCAGACCGGCTGCAGGCCCGCCGCCCGGGCCAGGAGCTTGCGCGGGCCCACGCCCTCGAAGTTGACGATCACCCGCAGGTCGTCGCCGCCCCCCTCGAGCTTGTGCACCGTACCCACGCCGAGACTGGCGTGACGGACACGCATGCCCACCCGCAGGCTGCCCTCCTCCTGATCGAACTCGCCGGCGAAATCGTCGCCCCCGGCACTCTGGCTGAACTCCGCGTCGAAGCTGGTGCGCGAGGTGGGCGCGCGATGCGCGTCGCGACGCTGGCCGGGGCTCGCGCCTCCGCGCCGAGCGCCGCCGCCCCAGCTGCTGCCCCCGCCCCAGCCGCCGTAGCTGCCGCTGGGCAGGTGCGCGCGATTCAGGTGCTCCTCGCCTTCACGCTCGATCCAGGCCTCCGGCAGCTCCTCCAGGAAGCGGCTGGGGGCGGCCGGCAGGGTGTCGCCGTAGCGACGCCGGTTCATGGCGTGGAGGATCCACAGGCGGCTCTCCGCCCGCGTCACGCCCACGTAGAAGAGCCTGCGTTCCTCCTCGATCTCGCCCTCGTCGTCGCTGTTCACGCTCATGGCGTGGGGCAGCAATTGCTCCTCGGCGCCGACGAGGAACACGCTGTCGAACTCGAGGCCCTTGGCGTTGTGGAGCGTCATCAGGGTGACGGCCGACGCGGCCCGGTCGTGGTTGTCGATGTCGGCCACCAGGGCCACCTCGGCGAGGAAGTCGCGCAGGGAGCCGGGGCTGCCCACGCGCTCCGCCTCGGCGTCGGGGCCGTTGCCCTGCGCGGAGACCGCCTCGCCCAGCCGGGCCTCGAAGAAGGCCTGGGCGGCGTTGAGCAGCTCCTCGACGTTCTCGCGCCGGGTGTCGCCCTGCACGGGATCGCTCTCCCGGAGATACTCGAGATAGGGCACCTTCTCGAG